>NZ_JBCEBN010000002.1:0-565901 GCF_049472575.1 Frondihabitans sp. 4ASC-45
ACCTTCTCGATGCTGTRWYGGGCGGAGGCGCACCTGCGCCTCCGCCCGTCAACAACCGGCCACCGCTCGAAAATTCCCCACGGGTATCGCAAATCGCACTCGGCCCGTCTGCGGCGAGGAAGATGGGGAGGGTGACCGATCCGCGCACCCTCCACTACTCGCACTTCTACGGCCTCGACGAGCCGGAAGACACGGGCCCGGTCGCCCTGGTGGTCGGTAACTGCCAGGCGGAATCGACGAGGATCCTGCTCTCCGGCCCCGACCTCACCACGATTCGCATGCCCGCCGTGCACGAGCTCACCGCATCCGACCTCCCGCACCTCGATCGGTGGCTCGCCCGCGCCTCGTTCCTGATCAGTCAGCCCGTTCGCGACGACTACCACGGCCTCCCCCTCGGCGTGCGTCAGCTCACAGCGCGCATGCCGCACGGCCGCACGGTGACCGTGCCGGTGATCCGCTTCGCCGGGCTGTACCCGACCCACGCGATCGTGCGCCCGCCGCGTGACGCGTCTCTCGTGCCGCCCCTCGTGGAGTACCACGACCTGCTGCTGCTCGCCGAGGCGGCCGGGGCACCCGTCGCGCCCCCGTCGGTCGAGGTCGTCCGCGCGGTCGCCGCCCAGTCGATCGCGGAGCTCACGCGCCGAGAGCAGGCGCACGACACGATCACCGTCTCGGACCTCTTCGCCACCCCCTCATCGTTCGACCTCATGCGGACCATCAACCACCCCGGCAACGCTGTCTTCGAAGCCCTCGCGGGCCGGGTGCGCGCGCGGCTCGGGCTTTCGGAACGGGTCGCGGATCCTGGGCGGCCGCTCTTGAACCGCGTGCACGCGCCGCGCCTGCCCGTCGTCGTCGAGGCGTTCGGGCTGCCCGACGCGCCTCGCGACCATTGGGTCGTCGACGGTGCCGACGTCTCTGCGGAGCTCGTTCGCCGCGAGCACCTCGAGTGGTACGCCGCGAACCCCGACATCGTCGCTGCCGGCATTGCTCGGCACGCGGCGACGCTGGCGCTCTTCGCGTCGCGCTGAGCGGACTGCCGGGTTGCTGCTCGGTGGGTGACTGGCGACCTAGGTGGGTGACTCGCGGCCTGCCGGGTTGCTGGCGGCACGGGGACCGGCCCCTCAAAAAAGCGCAATTGACTCTGGAATCAATCACGCTTTTAGAGAGTCGACCTCCGGGGCGGTGCCGCCACGCTGCCCGTCCGCCCCGTCATGCTCGACGCCGAGACTCCAGTAGTTGCTGATGCGGGCGCCCAGCACCCGCAACTACTGGAGTCTCGCCGCCAGTCGGGGGCGGACCGGCTACGGGACGATCACAGCCCGGCCGCGAATCGTGCTTGCAGCCAGGTCGGCGTAAGCACGAGCGCCGTCGTCGAGGGAGTACTCCTGCACCTCGACGTCGATCTTGCCGGCGCGCGCCAGATCGAGCACCTCGATGAGCTCGCTCCGCGACCCCCAGTAAGGCACCCGCACGGCGGCGTCGTAGGCGATGGTGCCGAAGCCGAAGTTCACGTCGCCGCCTCCGATGCCCACGATCGTGACGTCGGAGTCGATCCCCGCGACCGACACAGCCAACGGGATGGTGGGCTTTGCGCCGACGAAGTCGAACACCGCGTTCGCACCGAGACCGCCGGTGATCTCGCGGATCTTCTCGGCCGCAGAGGCGTCGCTGATCAGTGTGACGTCGGCACCGACGTGCTTAGCCAGCTCGAGCTTCTCGTCGCTGACGTCGAGCGCGATGACGGTCGCCCCGGACAGCGCCTTCAGGATCTGGATGCCCACGTGACCGAGACCGCCGGTTCCGATCACCACGGCGAACGTGCCGGCGCCGAGCTTCGGCAGGCTCCGCTTGATTGCGTGGTAGGGCGTCAGACCGGCGTCGGTGAGCGAGACGTTCTTGATCGGGTCGAGGTCACCGAGCGGTACGAGGTGACGGGCATCGTCGACGAGCATGTACTCGGCCATCGAGCCGTCTGTTCCGAGCCCCGGAGGCGTGATGCCGAGTGCGGCGGCGTTGGTGCAGTAGTTCTCGTGACCCTGTGAGCAGTTGTGGCAGTAGCCGCAGCCCCAGGGGCCGTACACGGCGACCGCGTCGCCGACCTTGACGGTTTCGACGCCCTCGCCGAGCTCGTGGACGATACCCGCGCCCTCGTGACCGAGCGTCATCGGCAACGGGTAGCCCGCGCCGGTGTATTCCTCTTCGCTGAGTCCCATGACGTAGTCGTCGGAGTGGCAGACACCGCCCGCAGTGACCTTGAGCAGGATCTGCCCCGGGCCCGGTGTCGGAACGGGAATGTCGACGACCTCCGGAGCCTGGCCGATGGCGGTGTATCGAAGTGCCTTCATGAGTGTTTCTCCTCCTCCGCGAGAGCGCTGCCCGAGGTCGTTCTCCGACACCTGTGGCGGATCCTGCTCCCAGTATGCTCCGGCCGCCTGCGCGTTTCGGCGAGACTCCAGAAATGGCCCATCCGCGTCGGTGCGGATGGGCCATTCGGGGAGTCTCGCCCCTCAGCAGAGCAGCAAGAACGAGCCGTGCGAGCTAGTGCGCGCGGCGATCGCCGGGCTTGGGGTGACCGGGGATCGAATCGCCCGAGAGGTTGAGCTCCGACTCGTCGACTTCGATGTCGCCGCCGTCGTCGGGGCCGCCGGTGCCGGGCAGCGCCTTCACCGCGTCGACGTCGGTGTCGCCGTCCACGGCGGGCGAATCCGTGATGTCGGTGTTCTGCAGCTCTTCCGTGGCTTCCTCCGATCGCGGGCTGTCGAAGGTCGGGTCGTCGCTGTCGCGTCGGTCGGGTGCGCCGTTGATGGTGTCCATGAGGTTCTCCTATCGGTAGTGCTCCGTGAACGATAGGCACCGCGCCTGTGCGCCACGCAGGTTCGGGCCTGCGGCGCGTAACTTCGGGCCCATACCGCGCAGGATCCGGCAATCGCCGCACAAAGACGACGAAGCCGGGCCGCTCCCAGTGGAGCGACCCGGCCTCGATGGCGTCTGCCGTCTACTTGCGCAGCGCGAGGTACTTCTCGATGAGCGCCTTCGTCGACGAGTCTTGAGCCGCGAGGGCTTCAGCGTCGCCGCCGACGGCCGGCGTCACCTGGAGGGCGAGCTGCTTGCCGAGCTCGACGCCCCACTGGTCGAACGAGTCGATGCCCCAGATGGTGCCCTCGACGAACACGATGTGCTCGTACAGTGCGATCAGCTGGCCGACGACACTCGGGGTGAGCGCCGGGGCGAGAATCGACGAGGTCGGACGGTTGCCGCTAAATTCGCGGGCCGGAACGACCGACTCGGCCGTACCCTCGGCGCGCACCTCCTCAGCGGTCTTGCCGAATGCCAGCGCCTTCGTCTGAGCGAAGAAGTTCGCCATGAAGAGCTCGTGCACATCCTGGCCGGGCTCCACTCCGGCGCCGTCTCCGGTCTCGTCTTTCAGCGGGTGGCCGGGGTTGGCCACGGCGATGAAGTCAGCGGGGATGAGGCGCGTGCCCTGGTGGATCAGCTGGTAGAACGCGTGCTGGCCGTTGGTGCCGGGCTCACCCCAGAAGACTTCGCCGGTGTCGGTCGTGACGGGCGAGCCGTCCCAGCGGACACTCTTGCCGTTCGACTCCATGGTGAGCTGCTGCAGGTAGGCCGGGAAGCGGCTGAGGTACTGCGCGTACGGAAGCACCGCGTGGCTCTGCGCGCCGAGGAAGTTCGAGTACCAGACGTTGAGCAGGCCCATGAGCACGGGCACGTTCTGCTCGAGCGGCGTGGTGCGCATGTGCTCGTCGAGGGCGTGGAAGCCGGCAAGGAACTCGCGCCAGTTGTCGGGGCCGATCGCGATGACGACGGAGGTGCCGATGGCCGAGTCGACCGAGTAACGGCCTCCCACCCAGTCCCAGAAGCCGAAGGCGTTCTCGGGGTCGATGCCGAACGCGGCGACCTTGTCGAGGGCGGTCGAGACGGCGACGAAGTGCTTCGCGACGGCGCCTTTGCGGGCGTCATCGCTGTCGGCGAGGACGCCGGCATCGGCCAGCTTCTTCCAAAGCCACTCGCGGGCGAGGCGGGCGTTGGTCAGGGTCTCGAGCGTGCCGAAGGTCTTCGACGCGACGATGAACAGCGTGGTCTCGGGGTCGAGGTCGGCGGTCTTCTCGTAGACGTCGGTCGGGTCGATGTTCGACACGAAGCGAGCCTCGAGTCCGGCCTGCACGTAGGGCTTGAGGGCCTCGTAGACCATCACGGGACCGAGGTCGGAGCCGCCGATGCCGATGTTGACGACCGTCTCGATGCGCTTGCCGGTGACGCCGACCCATTCGCCCGAGCGGACCTTGTCGGCGAAGGCGAACACCTTGTCGAGGGTGGCGTGCACGTCTTTGTCGACGTCTTGGCCGTCGACGACGAAGCCCTTCTCGGGAACGAGGCCGGCGCCGTCTTTCGGGCGGCGGAGGGCGGTGTGCAGCACGGCGCGGTCTTCGGTGGCGTTGATGTGCTCACCCGAGATCATGGCCTGGTAGCGGTCGGCGACGCCGGTGTCTTCGGCGAGCTTCAGCAGGTGGCCGAGGATCTCCTCCGTCACGAGGCCCTTCGACAGGTCGACGGTGAGGTCGGCGGCCTGGAAGGTGTAGCGGTCGGCCCGGCTGGCGTCGGCGTCGAACCAGCCGCGGAGGTCGGGGGTGAAGCCGTCGGCGATGCCGGCGAGCTGCTTCCACGCGTCGGTCGAAGTGGGGTCGACGGGGGCGGATTCGGTCAAGGGGTCCTCCTGGATACCGGAACAGTACGTGGCCCGCGGCTCAGACAGCATTGCGAGGCGGGCCGCCATCAACTCTATTGCCGCGGGGCGTTCGAGGTTCACCGGGCTTTGCCGAGCTCGCGTCAGCGCCTCGACCGCCAGAGCAGCCAGACGAAGTACGGAGTGCCGATGAGCGCCGTCAAGAGCCCGGCGCCGAGCTGCGCGGGCGCAATGACGGTGCGGCCGGCGACGTCGGCGAGACCGACGAGGATCGCCCCGAGGAACACGGCGACGGGGATCACCCGCGTGTGGCGGCGCCCGACCAGTGCCCGCGCGGCGTGGGGCGCCACCAGGCCGACGAACCCGATGGCCCCGACCGAGGCGATCGAGGTGCCGGTCAGCAGCACGCTCACCGCGAGGAAGACCAGCCGGGTCGACGACAGCCGGAGCCCGAGCAGGCGCGGCGTGTCTTCGTCGAGCGCCACGAGGTCGAGCTCGCGGTGGCCGAACCCCGAGACAACGAGACCGACCGCGAGGGCGATCGCGACCGGCGCGACATCGGGCAGAGTGCGCCCGTAGGTCGATCCCGACAGCCAGGTCAGCGCTTTCGCGGCGTTATAGGGGTCGGTGAGGACGATGAGCAGACTGATGAGCGCGGTGGTGGCGGCCGAGACGCCGACGCCGACGAGCACGAGGCGGTTCTGCTGAAAACCACCGCGAGCCGACAGGCCGAAGACGATCAGCGCGGCGATCGTGGCGCCGGCGAACGCGGCTCCCGCCACTCCCCAGGTCGCGGCCGCGGGCACGGTTGTGACCAGCAGCACAGCACCGAGGCCGGCTCCGCCGGAGACACCGAGGATCCCTGGCTCCGCCAGCGGATTGCGGGTGACGGCCTGGACCATCGTGCCGGCCAACGCAAGCGCGGCACCCGCCACCACGGCCGCCAGCACGCGTGGCGCCCGCGTGTCGAGAACGTAGGTCACGACCTGCCCCGATCGGCCCTGGATCCAGTTGGCGACGTCGCCGAGCAGCAGCTTCGCGTCACCCAGGAGGGCAGAGGCGATGACAACGACGAGGAAGACCAGCGCGAGGATCGCGATCGTCGTGGCGACTCGGATCCTCGACCTGACCGGGTGACCGTCGGTCGCGACGACTCCCCCGGAGTCGCGGGACCGGAACGCCAGGACGACGAGGAAGACCGCGCCGACGAAAGCGGTGACGACCCCGGTCGGCACGCGCACAGACGCGTCGGCACCGATCACGAGCCGGAGCAGCACGTCGGAGGCGAGGACGACCACGGCACCGGCGAGCCCCGCGATGGGAAAGAAGGCTCGGGAGCGGACGAGACCCGGGACAACACGGATCAGGGGGCGGACGAGCGCGGGCGCGGCGAGCCCGACGAACCCGATCGGGCCGGCCAGAGTCACGGCGACCGCGGCGAGGAGCACGGCGAAGACGACAGCGGCGGTCCGGGTCGAGCGCACCCCGACGCCGAGGCTCCGTGCCGCGTCGTCGCCGAGGCCGAGCGCATCGATCCGGCGGCCGAGGGCGAGGAGGCCGAGCACTCCGACGACCGCCACCGGCAGCATCTGCAGCACACCCTCCGGGCCGCTCTGGCCGATGCTGCCCTCGCCCCACTGATACAGACCGATCGTGCGCTCGGGGAACAGCAGGATCAGGGCGCTCGTCACCGAACCGACGCCGAGTGCCAGGGCACTGCCGGCGAGGACCAAGCGCACGGTGCCGCTTCCGAGACCGGACAGGGCGAGCACGACGGCCGCAGCCACGAGGCCGCCGACGAACGCGATGCCGCTCGATGCGAGCAGCGGCAGCGAGAAACCGGTGACCGCGGCCACAGCGAGGGCGCAGTACGCACCGGCATTGACCGCGAGCGTGTCGGGCGACGCCAGGACGTTGCGGCTGATGGCCTGGAGTGCGGCGCCCGAGATTCCGAGGGCGAGACCGACGAGGATCCCGGCCTCCATCCTCGGCAGCCGCGACGACAGGATCACGGCCGAACCACTCTCGCTCGCCCGTCCGGTGAGGGCCTGCCAGAGTTCCGCCGGTCCGACCGCGGCCGTGCCCTGCACGATGTCGATCAGGCCGAGCACGACCACGAGCGCCAGGAGGAGGACCGCCACCGCGGTGAGTCGGAGGCGCGGGAGCGGCTGATCGCTCGGGGCGGCGGGCCGGATCCTCGTCGCTGTCGTCGCGGTCGTCGAGGTCGTCCCTGTCGACTCCTGCATCGCTGGCGTCTCGGCGCTCGTGCCGGCGGTCTTCTCGGCGGTGGCGGTCACGGTGCTACTTCACGAGGGCGGCGACGACCGCGTCAGCGTAGGCCTCCATCGACTCCGGGCCACCGAACATCCAGATTCCGTCGGGCAGGCGGTGCACCTGGTCGTCTTCGACGAACGGGAGCGACTTCCACACCGCGTTCGACGCGAGCGTCTTCGCGAAGGGATCGTCGCCGTCCACCTTGTTGGTCGCGTAGAGGAACTGAACGTCGCCGAGCTTCGTCAGACCCTCGACATCGGTGGCGGCGAGACCGTAGTCGGCGTCGCCCTTCAGCTTCCAGGCGGTCTCGAGACCGAGCTCGCTGCTCACCTCGCCGATCAGTGACGTCGCCGTGTACGGGCGAATGCTCACCTGGTTGGCGTCGACGTAGCCATCGGCGAAGGTGTATTTCGCGCCGTCCAGGCCAGCGTCGGCGAGAGCTTTCTTGCTGTCGGCGATCGTGGTGTCGAACGACTTCTTGAGCTCGGCGGCCTTGTCTTCGGTGCCGGTGGCCTTGGCGATGAGGTCGACGTTCTCGAACATCTGGTCGATCTGGCCGGTGCCGTTCGCGCTGCGGACCTCCAGCACGGGAGCGATCTTGCGCAGCTGCTTCAGCGAAGCCGTGGTCAGATCGGTCGTCGCCACGATGAGGTCGGGAGCGAGGGTGGCGATCGTGTCGAGACTCGGCTCGCCGCGGGTGCCGATGTCTTTCGTGTCGGCGGCCACCGGAACGGTGGAATCCCAGGCGTTGTAGCCCTTCACATCGGCGACACCGACCGGAGCGACGCCGAGCGACTGCAGGCTTTCGACGACGTTCCACTCCGTTCCGACGACCTTCGTGGCCGGTCCGTCGAGGGTGATCTTCGTGCCGCTCGCGTCGGTCAGAGAGATCGCCGCCGCGGCCGCCTTCGTCTCGGGGGCCGCAGCCTCGGTGGTGCCGCACGCGCTGAGCGCGAGCGCGGCGGAGGTGGCGAGGGCGGCGGTCAGTAGGAGTCGTCGTCTCATCATGAGGAGGTGTGGAGCCTTTCGCTGCGGGTGTGGTGGCGGCCGATGGCGCGGGTGCGCACACGGCCTGTGGCGGGGTCGGTGTCGACATCGATGCGGATGCCGTAGACCCGGGTCAGAAGGTCGGAGGTGAGCACGTCGGTGGGTGCGCCGGTCGCGACAACGCGGCCCGCGTCCAGGAGCACGACGCTGTCGGCGACCGCGGCTGCCTGGTCAAGATCGTGGAGCACGACTCCGACTGCGATGCCCTTGTCGTCGGCGAGATCGCGGATGAGGTCGAGCAGTTCGACCTGGTAGCGGAGGTCGAGGTACGTCGTCGGCTCATCGAGCAGCACGACACCCGTCTCTTGTGCAAGACAGCTCGCCAGCCACACACGCTGCAGCTGACCGCCCGAGAGGTGCTCGACGCTTCGCTCGGCGAAGGCCGTCATGCCGGTGACCTCGAGCGCGTGGTCGATCGCTGCCGCTCCCCCGGCGTCAGAGCGACCCCAGCGGCTGCGGTGCGGGTGACGCCCGAAGTCGACCACGTCGCGGACGGTGAGCCCGCCCGGCGTGGGGCGCCCCTGAGTGAGCAGCGCGACCCGCTTCGCGAAGTCTCGAATCGAGAGCGAGAGGGCGTCGGAGTCGCGAAGACGGAGGTCGCCGGCCGCGGGCTTCTGCAGCCGCGCCATGGTGCGGAGCAGTGACGACTTGCCGCTGCCGTTGGGGCCGACCAGAGCCGTGACCCGGCCGGTCTCGAACGTAAGGTCGGCACCCCGGACAACGGGAACGCCGTCGTAGGCGACGTCGATCGACTGGGCCGAGAGGTCGTCGCCCACAGTCAGGAGGAGGGAGTTCGGATCCTGGGAGGTCACGTAGTTAGGTTAGCCTAACCAACCTTCGCCTAGCCACCTTTGTCGCCGACGGCCGGCGAAAGTACGCAAATGAGCCTCCGGGCGGGGCAGTAGGGCCCATTTGCGCACTCTCGACGAATGCGACGAGCAGACACGCAGAAATCAGCACCCGGCTAGCGCGCCTGCGCCACCAACTCCGCCCGCGACCGCGCACCGGCCTTCCGCAGCAGGTTCGACACATGGAACTTGACCGTGTTGTCACTGATGCCGAGCTTTTGAGCGACGTCGTGGTTACGCGCACCCGACGCCACGAGCCGCAGCACCTCGCGCTCGCGCGGGCTCAACTCGACGGCCTCGAGCAGCGGATCGGGCTCGGCTGGCGGATCGAGCGGGAGGGCGACCGACAGCTCCGACCCCCAGCCCGGAGTCGACGACACCCGCAGCTCGCCGTCGAGAGCCGACACCCGCTCGGCGATCGGGCTGAGCGAATCGTCGTGCACGGTCAACTCGCCGAGCCCGTCGTCGCGGATTCCGATGAGCAGGTTGAGCCCGTCGCAGTCCCACTGGATGCGCACGCGACGACTCTCGCCCGTGTCGACGAAGGCCAGCACGGCGCTCCGCACGATCGCCCGTGCCGCATGGGCGACCTCGCCGGGCAGGGCTCGGCCGGTGACGGGAGGCTCGACGAACTGCACGTCGAGGTCACCGAACCGCACGAGCGGCCGGAGGTCGGCTCGAAGCCGGGCGAACGCGCCGACGACGGGTTCGAGCATCGCCTCGCGCTGCTGGTCGGTCGCCATCCGCGCCTCGACGAGCGAGGCCGCTGCCACGTCGATCGCCAGCGCTCGGGCAGCCCGGTCGTCGAGGCGCCCCGATCGGAGGATGGCGAGCATCGACTCCAGCGTCACCGCATGCCGGTCGGCCTGCTCGGAAACGGTGCGCGCGTGCTCGAGGAGGAGCTCGCGAGACGCATGGACATCAGGATCCGCGAGCTCGTTCACGAGCCCACCCTACCCGCCGCCTCCCTACCCGATCGGGTAGCTCGCCGCGGGGTCGGCCATGCTCACATGGCCTGGGTCTGCTGATCCCAGTCGCCGAGCGACAGCGCATCGCTCGTGGTGCGGAGCGACTCCTGGCGCAGCTCCAGTTGCGACGCCGCGAGAGCGGCCAGATCTTCGAGGTTCGCCAGCTCGCCCTCGGTGACGCTGCGCGCGACCACGTCGAGCACCGACAGCGTGCCGATGGTCTGACCGTCGTGCCGAGTGACGGGAACGCTGATGTAGAACCGGAGGCCCAGCGACCCGGTGACGAGGGGGCTGTTGCGCATCTCGGGGTGAGCCGTGCCGTCGGGGATGACGACCGGAACGGTCGAGATCGGCGATGCGGGGTCGAAGGCGATGTTCCGGGCCGCGTCGTCGACGCCCTCGGCGAAGTAGGAGTTCGACCAGACGCGGTCGTCATCGATCACGTTGAGAAGACCGATCGGCGCGTCGAAGAGTCGGGCCGCGAGCGTCGTGAGCCGCTCGAGCGCCTCGCCCGGCAGCGTGTCGAGAGCTGCCGGGTGTGCGCCGGTCGTGGCGGAGGCCGAGGTGGAAGGAGCGGCGGCGGCCGAAGCGGCCTCGACACCGCCGACAAGCCCCTCGCTTGACGCGGCGGTTTCGGCGAGGACCACGTCGCGAAGTAGCGCCACGAGCGCGGGGCCCACTGGGCGGGCCGCCGGATCCTGCGCTGTCATGACGGTGAGAGCGTGCCGCCAGTGCGCCGGAAGCGGCTCGGGTACCACCGGGTCGCGCGAGAGCCGGGCGACCGCCGACTCGACGAGCGAGCCGGGGAACTCGCGGCGCCGCGTGAAGCACTGCAGCAGCACGAGACCGAGCGAGTAGACGTCGCTGGCCGGGCCGACGTGGGCTCCGCGGGCCTGTTCGGGGCTGAGGTAAGCCGCCGTGCCGGTGGTCATGCCGTCAGCGGTCAGGCGTTCGACGTCGTCGGCGAGCGCGATGCCGAAGTCGGTCAGCTTGGCGCGGGCACGATCGGTCGGGTTGCCGTAGTCGACGAGGAGGATGTTCGACGGCTTCAGGTCGCGGTGGATGATACCGTGCGCGGTGATGTAGTCGAGGGCTTCGGCGAGGTCGTAGCCGATCTCGGCGACGTGACGTGCCGCAAGGGGCCCGGCCGAGAGTCGCTCCTCGAGGTTCTGCCCGGCGACGAAGGGCATGACGATGAATCGCTCGGGCCGACCGTTGGTCTCGGTCACTCCGGCGTCGAGAAGGCTGACCAGGTTGTGGTGCTCGAGGGAGGCGAGCACCCCCTGCTCGGCCTCTTGGCGGGCGATGTCGACGAGCCCGGCGTGGAACACCTTGACGGCGACGGACCGGTCGAGGGTCTCGTCGTGACCGCGGTAGACGACGGCCATGCCGCCCTGACCGATGACCTTCTCGAGGCGGTAGCGCCCACCGAGAATGCGCACCGGGTCGCCGCTCTCCTGATCGGGGAGGGTCATCGTCGTCTCGTTTCCTGTCGCACGGGCGGCTCTACGGGTCCAGTATGCCGAGTCGCCGCGCTCGGCGCCCCCGGTTGCGCCCTGGGTACAGGCCCGCTAGCGGGAAACCCACTCGGAGGTGGAGCGGGCAAGATGGCTTCATGACGACATCTCCGGGCACCGCTGCCTACCGAGCCGCCCGTGATTCACTGATCGGTTCGACCGACTGGACCGGTTCGACCGACTCCGCCGGTTCGACCGACTTGGCCGCCGAGGCCGCCGCAGCAGTCGACTCGTTCGAATGGCCGGCCGTCGGCGACACGTTCAACTGGGCGATTGACTGGTTCGATGTGATCGCGCGGGGCAACTCCCGCGTGGCCCTCTGGATCGTCGAGGAAGACGGCCGCTCGTCGCAGACCACCTACGACGAGATGGCCACCCGCTCCGATCAGCTCGCCACGCACCTGTACCGGCTGGGTGTCGGCAAGGGCGACCACGTGCTGCTCATGCTCGGCAACCAGTTCGAGCTGTGGGAGACCATGCTCGCGGTGATCAAGCTCGGCGCGGTCATCCTGCCGACCTCGACGATGCTCGAGTCGCACGACCTTCAAGATCGCATCGATCGCGGCGCCGTCCGCCACGTGATCACGAACGCCGACGAGACGCACAAGTTCGACACGGTCACCGGCGACTTCACCCGCATCGCTGTGGGCGGTGCGGCTGCGGCCTCCGACGACACCTGGGTCGACTATCCGGATTCCCTCGACCCCGAAGCGACAGAAGGATCCGCGCGCCCGTCGATCACCACCGGCCGCAACGACGCGTGCCTCGTGTACTTCACCTCCGGCACCACCTCCCGACCGAAGATGGTCGTTCACACGCAGGTCTCGTATCCGGTCGGCCACCTGAGCACGATGTACTGGCTCGGCCTCCGACCCGGCGACGTCGAGCTGGCGATCAGCTCGCCCGGCTGGGGCAAACACGCGTGGAGCTGCTTCTTCTCGCCGTGGATCGCCGAGGCGACCGTGTTCGTCTACAACTACGGCAGGTTCGACGCCGCGGCTCTGCGCGGGCAGCTCGAATCGGCCGGTGTGACGACCTTCTGTGCGCCGCCGACGGTGTGGCGTCTGCTGATCCAGGCCGATCTCGGTGCGCGCCCGAGCAGCCTCCGCGAGATCGTCTCGGCGGGCGAGCCCCTGAACCCCGAGGTCATTGCCCGCGTCGAGAAGGCCTGGGGTCTGACGATCCGCGACGGCTACGGCCAGACCGAGACGACGGCCATCATCGGCAACCGCCCGGGCGACGTCGTGAAGCCGGGCTCGATGGGCAAGCCCCTTCCCGGCGTCGCGGTCACCCTGATCGACCCGGTCACCGGCGAGGCAGGATCCGAGGGCGAGATCTGTCTCGATCTCTCGGCGGGCCCGGTCAATCTCATGTCGGGCTACTTCGGCGATGCGGACCGCACGGCCGCCGCCCTGCGGGACGGCGTCTTCCACACCGGCGACGTCGCCTCGCGCGACGACGATGGTTTCATCACGTTCATCGGGCGCACCGACGACGTCTTCAAGTCGTCCGACTACAAGGTGTCGCCGTTCGAGGTCGAGAGCGTCCTCCTCGAGCACCCTGCCGTCGCCGAGTCGGCCGTCGTGCCGGCGCCCGACGACATCAAGCTGAATGTCGTCAAGGCGTACGTCACGCTCGCCGCCGGGTGGGAGCCCACCGCCGAGACCGCCCTTGCCGTGCTCGGGCATGCCCGCTCAGCACTGCCCGCCTACGAGCGCGTCCGGCGCGTCGAGTTCGGGCCGCTGCCGAAGACGATCTCGGGCAAGATCCGCCGGGTCGAGCTCCGCGAGCGCGAAGACCGCGCCGTTCTGCCGGGTGCCGAGCCCCTCACCGGCGAGTGGCGCGACACCGATTTCCCCGAGTTGGGTGCGGGGCGCCGGTAGCCCGAGTCGGGCACGTCACGTTGCCGCCCTTTTCGCGGCCGGCCGCTCACTTGAGGCCGGTTCGCGGGTGGACGGGAGCGCACGACCGGTCGACCGGGTACGCTTCCCGACCGCGCCGCCGACGGGGTACGAGTCGGCCAGGGAACGACTGACAGTGGTCGGCGTGTCGATCCGAGCGGGACTGGGCTAAACGTCTGTTCCCGTTCGAAAGAGACGCCATGAGCACCGCCCGCACCCGCCGCAGCACGCCCACCCACAGCGACACCCGCACCAAGACCGACACCAAGCGCATCACCCGAGCCGCGGCCGACCTCTTCGGCTGGGACGATCTCCACCCGGCTCAGCTCGAAGCCATCGAGGCCGTTGTCGCCGGACGCGACACGCTCGCCATCATGCCGACGGGCTTTGGCAAGTCAGCGATCTACCAGGTCGCCGGGGCCGTACTCGGCGCACCCGTGGTCGTCGTGTCACCGCTCATCGCCCTGCAGGCCGACCAGGTCGCCGGCCTCATCGGACGCCCGGACGCGCCCGCCGCCGTCGCCGTCAACTCGGGCCGGACGGACGCCGAGAACGACGAGAGCTGGGACCGCCTCGCGGCGGGCGAGATCACGTACGTCTTCCTCGCCCCCGAGCAGCTCGCCCGCGACGAGACCGTGGATCGACTGCGGGACGCGGGAGTGGCGCTCGTCGTCGTCGACGAGGCGCACTGCGTGTCGTCGTGGGGGCACGACTTCCGGCCCGACTACCTGCACCTCGGCGAGATCGTGGAGCGTCTCGGACGGCCAGGAGTCCTCGCCCTCACGGCGACCGGGTCGGGCCCGGTCCGGGACGAGATCGTGGAGCGGCTGCGTCTCGACGACCCGCTGATCCTCAGCCGGGGCTTCGACCGGCCGAACCTCCGGCTCGAGGTCGTCCGCCACGAAGACGACGACGAGAAGATCCGGGCCGTCGTCGATCAGGTCGCGGACGAAGTCACCCCCGGCATCGTCTACGTCGCCACCCGCCGGGAGACCGAGAGCTACACCGCCGAGATCGCCGAACGATGCCCCGACCGGACGGTCGTCGGCTACCACGGCGGCCAGCGGTCCGCCGAGCGCGGAGAGCTGCACGAGCGCTTCCACGCCGGCGAGGTCGACGTTGTGGTCGCCACGAGCGCCTTCGGCATGGGCATCGACAAGCCCGACGTCCGTTTCGTGGTGCACGCCGATGTTCCCGACTCCCTCGACGCGTACTACCAGGAGATCGGCCGGGCTGGCCGCGACGGCGAGCCCGCGCTGGCGACTCTCCACTACCGGGCCGAGGATCTCTCGCTCCGCTCGTTCTTCGCGTCCGGGCTCCCCCGTCGCTCGGAGATCCGCGCCGTGTTCACCGCCCTAGAGGCCGCCGGCCGACCCGCCACCCGTCGGGAGGTCTCCGACCAGCTCGCCCTCGGCTCCCGCACGGTGTCGAGGCTCATCGACCTGCTGCTCGAAGCCGGCACCTTGGCCGAGAGCACCGACGGCTTCGAGGTCGTCGGTGACTTCGACGCGCGCGGTGCCGCCGAGGCGGCTCGCGCGATCGCCAAGACCCGCGAGCGCGTCGAGAAGTCGCGGATCGACATGATGCGTACATTCGCCGAGGCTCCAGGATGCCGGCGACGGCGCCTGCTGGGCTACTTCGGCGAGGACTCGCCCGAGCGCTGCGGCAACTGCGATGACTGCGAGCGCGCGGAGAGCGAGCCGGGCAGCGACGGGGCGACCGGTTCGGCAGACGGCACGCCGGATCCTGCGGTCTTCCCCACAGACTCGCGGGTGACGCACGCGGCCTGGGGCGAGGGCACCGTGATGAGCACCGACGGCGACCGGGTGACCGTGTTCTTCGAGAGCGAGGGCTACAAAGTGCTCGGCGTGACCGACGTGGTCGAACACGATCTGCTCACGCTCGTCTGAGAAGCCCGCTAGCATCCACCCGTGGTTCCCCTGATCAGCCTGGGGCTCGTCATGGGCTTCAGCCCCGCCCTCACGGGCATAGCCCTCCGC
Source organism: Frondihabitans sp. 4ASC-45 (assembly GCF_049472575.1). Lineage (NCBI taxonomy): Bacteria > Bacillati > Actinomycetota > Actinomycetes > Micrococcales > Microbacteriaceae > Frondihabitans > Frondihabitans sp. 4ASC-45. The sequence goes on from NZ_JBCEBN010000002.1 coordinate 15,258, forward strand.
GTGCTGACCCGCGGCGACCGACACCCCCTCCTCCTCATCGGCAGCCTCTGCCTCGGCATGGTCGTGGCTGCAACGCTTCTCCTCGTCGCGTTCCGGAGCGTCGACCCGCAGACGTTCATCGACTCCTATCGCGGACGCGTCGAGGCGGCTCTCATCCGCCGATCGGTCGACTTCGTCGCAGCAGCCCTCCTTCTCCTGACGGCTTTCGTCGTCTTTCGTCTGAGCAGGAGACCCCGAAAGATCAGGCGGCCCCGAACCCGGCGAACTCGACCCGTCGACCTCGTCGCCCTCGGCTTCGCCAATACGCTCGTGAGCATCAGCGGCGTCGTGACCATGTACGTGACCGGCCGCGTCATCTCCGGGTTGAGCCCAGACTGGGGCCTGCGCATCGCGGCCTACGGCGTTTTCGTCGCGGCCATGATCGGGCCGTACCTCGTGCTCGGCCTCCTGTGGGAGCGCCTGCCCGGGGTGGCCGGGCTGGCGGCTCGCGGATCCTCGTGGCTCGGTCGGCAGGATTTCCGCCGCCTGCTCGCGGCAGCGCTCGCCGTGACGGGTCTCGTCTTCGTGGGACTCGGAATCGCCGGCGCCTGAGCGACCGGCCGGCTGCTCGGAGCTACCGCTCGCGCGCCACCACGGTCGAGTCGGCGACGTTCAGCACGCAGGGCAGCAGCACGTGCGGCAGCTCGGTCGATCCGGTGTCGAGTCGGGCGACGAGCGCCTCCACGGCCAGGCCGCCGAGCTCGTGGCCGGGGGCGTTCATCGTCGAGAGCACCGGCTCGGTCGCGGCACCCGATTCGTTCGACGAGGCGACAGCCAGGATCGAGACGTCGTCCGGCACGCTGAGCCCCGCTGACGTGAGGCCGCTCACGAGCCCGAACGTGGAGTCGTCTTTCATGATCATGACGGCCGTGAGTTTCGGATCCTGCTCGAGCAGCATCCGGGCCGCCTCCCGCCCGCCGCGCGCCGAGGGTCCGCACGCCACGACCACCGGGGTGAGTTCGCGGCGCAGCATTCCGCTCCGGAACGACCGCTCGACGCGGATGTGCGGGCCGTAGCCGTCCATCGAGGTGCCCTCGAGGTCTTCGATCACGAGACCGATTCGTCGGTGGCCGAGACCCTGCAGGTAGTCGAGGCCGTTCTCGACGGTCGTCTCGAAGTCCATGTCGACGAACGGCAGAGCCGAAGGATCCGACGTACGCCCGATCGACAGAAAAGGCACGTCCATCTCGACCAGCTTCTCGATGCGCGGGTCGGTCATCTTGACCTCCATCACGAGTACGCCGTCGGCCAGACCGCCCGAGAGCAGCTCGGTGAGGTCGTCGGCGGTGGTGCCGGCGGGCCAGAGCACGAGGTGGTAGCCGAGCTCGGAGGCGCGGGCCGCCGCACTCGACACGAATTGCAGCGCGGTGCTGCCGAGGCGGTGCTCGAGCGCGGGAAACAGCAGAGCGAGGATCCGGGTGCGACGGCTGGCTAGCGCCCGGGCCACCACGTTGTTGCGGAAGCCCAGGTCGGCCATGGCCGTCGTGACTTTCTCGCGCGTGCCCGGCGAGACGTTCTTGGTGCCGTTCACGACGAACGACACGGTCGCGATCGAGACGCCCGCGCGGATCGCCACCTCCTGCATGGTCGCCATGCCTGCCCCCTCGTGGTCCCGGTGGAGTCACTGTACTCGTGAATCACTCACGAAAAATCTGCGTTAAGCGCTTTACTGGCTAAGCGCTTTACTGCTACGGTCGTGCCCACTCGGGAACGCGACGAAGCGATCCGGCCGCGGCTCCCGATCGCGGCAGTCACGATGCCGTGCCCTGCACCCATCAAGAGAAGAGCTAAGCAATGAAGCCTAGATCCCGATTCGGAACCGCCCTTGGAGCAGTCGCCATGGCTGCCACCATCCCCCTCGTGCTCGCCGGCTGCTCCGGCAGCGGAGGCTCGACGTCGTCCGGCAAGGTCGACTCCATCACCGTCCTCGACTACTACAACCAGGGCAACGACAAGACCGTCATCGGCGACTACCTCGACAAATGCGGGGCCGCGAACGACGTGAAGATCAACCGGACCCTGGTGCCGGGATCCTCGTTGATCCAGAAGGTCCTCCAGCAGGCCTCCTCCAAGACGCTGCCCGACGTGCTGATGCTCGACAACCCCGACCTGCAGCAGATCGCCGCGACCGGCGCCCTGTCGCCGCTGACCGACTACGGCATCTCGACCGACGGCTACGCCAAGGGCGTGCTCGACGCCGGTACCTACAAAGACAAGGTCTACGGCCTCGCCCCCACCGTCAACACGATCGCGCTGTTCTACAACAAAGACATCCTCGACAAGGCCGGCATCACTCCCCCGACCACCTGGGACGAGCTGAAGACCGACGCGAAGAAGCTCACCAAGGGCAGCCAGTACGGATTCGCGGTCGACGCGAACGCCACCTACGAGGGCACCTGGCAGTTCCTGCCGTTCATGTGGTCGAACGGCGGCGACGAGAAAGACATCAACACGCCCCAGACCGAGGAGGCCCTGTCGCTCTGGACCGACCTCGTGAAAGACGGCTCGATGTCGAAGAGCGTCGTCAACTGGACGCAGGCCGACGTGAACGACCAGTTCATCGCCGGCAAGACCGCGATGATGATCAACGGCCCGTGGCAGATCCCCGGCCTGAAAGACAGCAAGGTCGATTACGGGATCGCCCAGATCCCCGTGCAGTCGGCCAGCGACACCGCGGTCGCCCCGCTCGGCGGCGAGGTCTGGACGGTGCCGAACACCGGCGACAAGGCCAAGCAGAAGGTCGCGGCGAAGATCGTCGACTGCATGAACTCCGAGAAGAACCAGCTCGGCATGGCGAAACTCCGCTACACGATCCCCTCGAAGACCGCCGCGGCCGAGCAGTTCGGAAAAGACGTTCCCGCAGAACAGGTGTTCGTCGACCTCGTCGCCAGTGCTCGTGCCCGGACGGGCGAGCTCGGCGAAGACTGGCCCAAGGCCGCGACGAAGATCTACACCGCCGTGCAGTCGTCGCTCACCGGTCAGTCGTCGCCCGCCGACGCACTGAAGAACGCCCAGTCGAGCAACTGACGATGACCTCCACCGCTCAGGCGCGCACCACGCGCCGGGCCGCGGCCGACGAGACTCGCGTCTCGTCGCCGCGGCCCCGGCGGAGGCCGGGCGGCATGAAGCTGGAGCGACTGTTCCAACTCCTGTTCCTGGTGCCGGCCGCCGTCTACCTCCTCCTCTTCTTCGGCTTCCCCGTCGTGAAGAACGTCATCATGAGCTTCCAGGCCTATACGACGACGACCTTCTACACCGGCGAAGCCCCCTGGGTCGGCCTGCAGAACTACGTCAAGGTGCTCGGCTCGCAGCTCTTCGGCACCGCGCTGCTCAACACCGCCCTCTTCACGATCGGCTCGATCGTCGGGCAGTTCGCGATCGGTCTCCTCTTCGCCCTGTTCTTCCGCCGCAACTTCCCGCTGTCGGGCGTGCTCCGCTCGCTGCTGCTGCTGCCCTGGCTGCTGCCGCTCATCGTCTCGAGCGCGGTCTGGAAGTGGATCCTCGACCAAGACTCCGGCGTTCTCAACCAGTTCCTCGGCGGAGTCGGCATCGGCCCCGTGCCCTGGCTCACAAGCCCGAGCGTGGCCCTGATCACCGTGATCCTGGTCAACATCTGGATCGGGATCCCCTTCAACACGACGATCCTGTACGGCGGGCTGCAAGACATCCCCGAAGAGCTCTACGAGGCGGGCTCGCTCGACGGCGCAACCGGGTGGAAGGCGTTCCGCCACATCACCTGGCCGATGCTGCGACCGGTGGTCAGCGTCGTGCTCGTCCTCGGAGTCGTCTACACGGTCAAGGTGCTCGACATCATCCTCGGCCTGACGAACGGCGGCCCGGCGAATGCCACGCAGACCATCGCGACCCAGTCGTACGACCTGTCGTTCAAACAGTTCGACTTCGGCTCGGGAGCCGCTCTCAGCAACATCCTCATCGTGATCTCGGCCCTGTTCGCGATCGTCTATCTCCGCCTCAACAGGAAGGCCGTCGATGACTGACACCGCACTCCCCCTCCGGCGCCCCGCCGGCCGCGGGGCAACGCCCAAACCCCGCGTCCGCGGGAACGGGAAGAAGTACCTCCTCACCGCCGTTGGCGTGCTCATCCTGGCTGTCATGCTCTTCCCGGTCTACTGGATGATCAACATCTCGCTGCAGCCCGCCGGGCCGGCCATCGAGGCGGCCTGGTTCCCGATCCACGCGCAGTTCAACGGCTACGTGCAGGCGTTCCAGGATCAAGCAGGCAACCTCGTCACCAGCCTGCTCGTCGCTCTCGGGAGCGTGATCATCAGCCTGGTGATCGCGACGCCCGCTGCCTACGCGCTGGCCCAGTTCAAGGTGCGGGGCGTGAACGCCCTCCTGTTCGGGATCCTGATCTCGCAGATGATCCCGGGCATCGTGGTCGCGAACGCGCTCTACGCCGCGTACAACGACCTCGGTCTGCTCAACTCGATCCCGGGGCTGATCCTCGCCGACTCGACCGCGGGCATCCCGTTCGCGATCCTGATCATGCGGGCCTTCATGCTGAACATCCCCACCTCGATCATCGAGGCGGCGAAGGTCGACGGGGCCGGCAACTTCCGGGCCTTCCGCTCCATCGTGCTGCCGATCAGCGTCAACTCGCTGATCACCGCCGGGCTGTTCACGTTCCTCTTCACCTGGAGCGATTTCCTCTTCGCCCTCACCCTGACGACGACGCAGGACGTCCAGCCGATCACCCTCGGCATCTACCAGTACATCGGCACGTTCACCTCCGACTGGTCGACCGTCATGGCCGCCGCCGTGATGGCCTCCATCCCCGCCATCGTGCTGCTTCTCGCAGCCCAGAAATTCATCGCCGCCGGTGCCACCGGTGGCGCGGTCAAGTAAAGGACTCCCCATGACTGACACCACATCACCCCTCCGCGCTGCGCCCCTTCGAATCACCGTCTGGGGCGAGAACGTCCACGAGAAGGTGGAAGCTCACGTCGCCGAGCGCTACCCCGACGGCATGCACGGGGCCATCGCCGCCGGCATCCAAGAGAACCTTCCCGACGCCGTCATCACCGTCGTGACGATGGACATGCCCGAGCACGGCCTCACCGACGAGCTGCTCGAAAACACCGACGTCCTCACCTGGTGGGGGCACGCGGCCCACGCCGACGTCGACGACCTCATCGTCGATCGTGTGCACCGCCACGTGCTCTCGGGCATGGGCCTGCTCGTGCTGCACTCGGGCCACTGGTCGAAGATCTTCGGCAAGCTCATGGGCACCACCTGCACGCTGCGCTGGCGCAGCGAGCACGACCAGGAGCTCGTGTGGACAGTCAACCCGCAGCACCCCATCACCCGCGGCGTGCCGAACCCCATTGTGATCCCCGAACAAGAGATGTACGGCGAGTACTTCGACGTGCCGACGCCCGATGAGCTCATCTTCATCTCGGGCTTCACCGGCGGCGAGGTGTTCCGCTCCGGAATGACCTATCGTCGCGGGCTCGGCAAGATCTTCTACTTCTCGCCCGGCGACCAGGACTTCCCCGTCTACTTCCACAAAGACGTCCGTCGCGTGCTCGCCAACGGCTGCGAGTGGGCACGCCCCGAGCGCCCGCGTGAGATGCCGACGCTCCGTCGCTACGACCTCGGCGAATACTTCGACGGGCAGCATTACGCCGGGCCGTTCGACCACCCGCTCGAGGCCCCTGCCTCTCCGGCGGAGGCTTCCGCTTCGGGGTCGGACGTCGCGGCGTCGGCCGGATCCTCGGTCTCCGCGTGAGCGCCTTCCGCCGGGTCGACTCCGCCGACCGGCCACTCCGGGTGATCCAGGTCGGCGCCGGAGGCATGGGTCGGGCGTGGCTCGAGGTGATCGCTGCCTCCCCCGACGTCGAACTCGTCGGCATCGTCGATCTCGATCTCGACACGGCGCGTGCCGGTGCCGCCCTCTACGGCGACCCGACACTCCCGGTAGACGCCGATCTCGAAACCCTCGTCCAGTTAACCCGGCCCGACGCGATCCTCGATATCACCGTGCCGGTCGCGCACCACCCGGTGACGACCCAGGCACTGTTCCTCGGGTTGCCCGTGCTCGGCGAGAAGCCCGTCGCACCGACCGTCGCGCAGTCCCTCTCGCTGGTGGCTGCGGCCGAGATCACCGGCGAGCTGTTCATGGTGTCGCAGTCGCGCCGCTACAACGACCAGCTCGTCGCCTTCAAGCAGCACGCCCGCCTGCTCGGACGGCTCGGCCTGCTCAGCACACAGTTCGCCAAGGCCCCGCACTTCGGTGGGTTCCGCGACGAGATGGACGACGTCCTCCTCCTCGACATGGCGATCCACGCCTTCGACTCGGCCCGCTACCTGCTCGACGCCGAGCCGGTCGCCGTCTACTGCGAATCGTTCAACCCGTCGTGGTCGTGGTACCGGGGCGATGCGGCGGCGTCGGCGATCTTCGAATTCGAGGGCGGCCTGCGCTACACGTACGACGGCTCGTGGTGCAGCCCCGGCCTCGAGACGTCGTGGAACGGCTCCTGGCGGGTCTCGGGCGAGGCCGGTGCCGCGACCTGGAGCGGTGACGACGCTCCCGTGAGCGAGATCGACGGCCAGCCGGGCAACCCCGACGCTCTCGGATCGGTCGGAGTAGAAATCGCAGGATCCCTCGCGGCGTTCGTCAGTGCCCTCCGCACGGGCGAGAGCCCCGACGGCGAGGTGCACGGCAACGTGCTGAGCCTGGCCATGGTCGAGGCGGCCATCGCCTCGAAAAACGAGGGCCGACGAATCCTGATCGACGATGTGCTCGACGCGTCGCTCGCTTCGGCGCTGGAGGTCGAGCAGCGTGGCGACGTGCGCGAGCGGTTGGCGTCGTGGGGTTCGGCACGGGCGGCGCTGGGGCAGGTCGCGTCTGCCGTCTAGCCCCTCTTGCAAATTTGAAGGAGAAACCGCGCTCGGCCGGCGAAGACATCGCGATCGGCCGGGGTCGAGTGGCGGTTTCTCCTTCGAATTTGCAGCGCGGCCCCGTGGCCCCGCGGCCCTTCGCCGCCGACCCGCGATAGTGCACACCGCGCAATAATGTTCACCTGCGTGACCCCAGTTCGTGGGGTGCCGGTCAACTCCGTGTCTTAGCGTCAATCCCTCACCACCCCCTCGGTGCCGCTCTGCCGCGACACTGGCGAACCGGAGAAGGACTCATGCCCACACCCACGCATTCCCGAGCACTGACTCGCGCCGGCTTCGGCATCGCTGCCGCGGTCGCCGTCGCGGCTCTTGTCGCGACCCCGCTGTCCGCTACCGCGGCGACGACCTACCCGAGCGACTCCACCGCCCCCGACCTCATCCCGCTGCTCACCGGCTACAACCAGTTCTGGACGTCGACCGGCAAGAACGACCTGCACGGCACGGTCGAGGACGGCCCCACTCTCGCCGCCAACGACAAGCTCGCCGTCTGGATCAACAATCACGCCACCACGGCACAGAAGTTCCGGGCGCTACAAGACTCCGAGTACCAGAACGCCACCGGCACGGCGTACGACCAGTCGATGACGATCGCCGATGCACTCGGCTCGAAGCTCGCCGCGATCTACATCAAGGGCCGCAACTCGGGGGCTCTTCCCCTGACGTCGGCTCTGATCAACAGCTCGAACGGCACCTCGGGCGCCTACGTCGGCACGAGCGCCGCAAAGGCGAACTTCAGCTACCCGCGCCCCTTCGTTCCCACCGATTCCACTTCGACTCCGGTCGCGGGTGACGCCGCCGGCTGCTCCCCCACCGTCGTCAACGCCTCGTCACTCCTGGCGAACCGGGTCGGCCACAGCTACGCCGACGCCGCCGGCAACCTCAAGATCGTGCGCGTTGCCGACGCGGTCGACTCGAGCCACCGCTTCTCGTCGAGCGATGTCGCCCTGTCGCCGAGCTACAGCACGACGGGCATCTGCACGGGAGGGTCGTTCCCGAGCGGCCACACGACGACGGCCTACCAGGCCGGAATCACGCTCGCGACCCTGCTCCCCCAGCTCGCACCGGAGATCCTGACCCGGGCTTCCGAGGCCGGCAACAACCGCATCGTCCTCGGGGTGCACTACCCGCTCGACATCATCGGCGGTCGCATCGACGGCGAGGCGGCGCTGGCTGCCCGCTGGTCGGACAAGGCGTACGTCGACGGTGTTCTGACCCCGGCGCGCAAGGAGCTCACGAGCTACCTCTCGAAGCAGTGCGGAGCTTCCCTCGCGAAGTGCATCGCCTCCGAGAAGAACTACACGAACAACCCCTACGCCGGAAACAAGCTGCCCGGCGGAACGGCTCAGGTCGTCACCGATCGGAAGTCGGCCGTGAAGGTCTACACGAGCCGCCTCACGTACGGAATCCCGAAGGTCGGCACGAGCGGCCTCAAGGCCTCCGTGCCCACCGGCGCCGGCAACCTGCTGCACACCGCGTTCCCGACCCTCACCGCGGCCCAGCGCACCTCGGTGCTCGCTCAGACCGAGATCTCGTCCGGCTACCCGCTCGACCAGACTCGCAAGGCGACCGGCTCATGGCAGCGCCTCAACCTCGCGGCCGCCACGAGCGCGACCGTGCAGCTGAACAAGAACAAGACGGTCACCGTGCTGAGCACCGGCGGCAAGGCCAAGGTCGTCAAGGTCGTTTCACACCGCCGCTGAGCGGTTCGAAGCCGGCGAGGCGGCCCCGAGTGGACTCGGGGCCGCCGTATCACCAGGGCAGGAGGCTTGCGGTCTGCGCACCCCTACCGGAAGGAAGGGGATACACGTATACTCGGATAGTCAGTTATCCGAGTTTACGTGCAACTCAGACCACTGGCCTCTCACGAGGCGAGATCAACCCCTGTTCCTGCAGGGGTTTTTCTCTTTTATCCTTCGAGTCCGGCCTAGGCTTGCCTGGATTCCCAGACCGATATTCGTATTCTGCCGCACGAGACCGTGCCGGCGGGAACGACCCGCACAGGCTGCAAATTCGAAGGAGAATGCACGGGCACCCGACGCATTCATCGCGATCGGCGGGGTTGACCGGCGGTTTCTCCTTCAAATTTGCAAACGAACCACAGACCTGCAGGCGGCAGGGCCGAGCGCAGTTCGAGGCGTGACGGGCGCAGGATCCGAGCGACGTGTGCCGGATCCTGCGCTCCCGGCCCTGACCGCACAGCTAGGCTCGACGGATGGTCACCGTCGTGCTCCCCTGGCGCCCTCAGCCCTCTCGAGTGGACGCCTTCGAGCGCGTCGTCGCCTGGTACCGCGAGCATCTTCCGGAGGCCGAGATCGTCACCGTCGACTCGGGTGACGAGGTCTTCAACCTGGCCCGCTGCCGCAACATCGGCGTGACCGATGCCGCACGCAACGCCGACGAGGTCGTCGTGATCGGCGACGCCGACACGCTCCCCGAGATCCGCCCGCTGCGATCCGCGATCGCCGCCGCCCGCACGTCGCCGCTCGTGCAACTCCCGTACACCGAGTACCACTGGCTCGGGCGCGACGGCACCGAGCAGTTCCACGCCGGAACGCCGCTCACCGAGTGCGAGTTCGAACTCGTGCGCGGCGCCTGCTCGGGCGTCTACGTCACGACGCCCGCGACCTGGTGGAGCCACGGCGGGCAGGACGAGCGCTTCCGCGGCTGGGGTTTCGAAGACGCCGCCTGGTTCGTCGCTCACGAGACGCTGCTCGGCGCCCCGCCCCAGCGTCACAAGGGGACCGTCTATGCGTTGCACCACACGGCTGAGGTGCGCGAAGGGCCGTACTACGACGCCAACGCGACCCTCATGGAGAGCTACCGCGAGGCGTCCGGCAGCTCCGACGACATGGCCAGGTTCGTGTTCGACACGAGCGCATCGAACGCTCGCGTGCGCCCGGGCGTCTGACCGAGCGAGGCCGACAACGCGTCGAGTTTCTCGCGGGGCAAGTCCAACACCGCTTGGAGAGCCGTGCCGAGCTGCGGCACGGTAGCCGTATTCGGAGCCAGAGCGATGCCGAACCCCGCACGCTCTATGGCCTCGGCACCGGCGAACTGGTCGGTCGAGAACGGCAGCACGAGCAGAGGCACGCCCGCGGTCACCGCCTCGGTCACGCTGTTGTTGCCCCCGTGCGTGACGGCGGCCGAAGCAGCTCGAAGAAGTCGCACCTGCGGCAAGAACTCCCGGACCAACCAGTCACCCGGGAGGGAACCGAGATCGGAGCGATCGGCCGAGCCGACCGCGACCGCCGCCCGAAGGCCGAGCGACTTGAGAGCGTCCACGACCCGGGCCACCACGTCGGAGCGCACCGACAGGAACGACCCGAAGCTCACGTAGACAAACGGCGAATCGGACGAGGCGAGCCATTCCTCGACTTCGGCATCGACCGGCTCGTCGCGCACGGCCGAGCCCAAGAACGCGTGGGGCGGCAGCTCCCTCGCGGGGTCGTGCAGCTCAGCCGGATAGTTGTAGAGCAGTAGGTCGCCATGCTCCGCGAACGCCGAGTCGCTCGGTGGCGCCTGCGGGTCGAGCTCGGCGAGAGCGGTGTTCCACTCGCGGGTGAAGGAGTCGCTGACGCGGTCGCAAAGCTCGCGCAAAGCGGTCAACGACGCAGGATCCGGCTCGAACGCCCCCGGCCACGCCGGCGGGTAGCCGTAGACCTCTCCCGCTACCGGCAGCGCACTGGGGTGACCGAGCACGACGTCGGCGAAGGGGATGCGCGCCGCGGTCAACGCCAGCCTCGCGCTGAACGCAAGGTGGTCGACGATGATCTGGTCGGGCTGCACCTCGGCGACGACGCGCTGCACCTGCCGGGCCGTGTCGACCGGCATCCACATGAGGTCGGTGAGGCGCTCTGCGGCCTGATACGCGAGGGTCTCGACCATGCCCTCGCGGGTGGCGTCGAAGAAGCCACGGAGCGAGTCGTCTTCGCCTTCGGGCTGCTCCTCCGCCCGGATGACACCCGGGTTCGACCCGCGGGCGAGCTGCAGATTGACGCGCTCGAATCCGAACGACTCGACGATGGCGGCCGTCGCAGGGCCCGTGGCGACGACGACGCGGTCACCGCGGTCGCGCCATTCGGTGCCGAGAGTCGCCAGCGGAAGAAGGTGCGAGGCGTAGTCGGGGCTGATGATCAAGAGGGTCATCGGGTCGCGAGGCTCCAGTCGTGAAGGACGACCTCATCGTCGTGAACGTCTCCGTAGACCTCCGAAAGCGACCGGGCCATGGCCTGGATGGTGAAGCTGTCTTCCACCGTCGCGCGCGACCGGTCGGCCCGCTCGTCGGAGTCTTCGCGTGCGGCAGCGTCGAGCGCCGACAGCATCGCGTCGTGCAACAGTGCGGCATCCCAGGTGCGGGTGAGGAACCCGGTGTCGCCGTCGTGCACGTAGGTGGCGGGGCCACCACCGTTCGGAGCGACCACGAGCAGCCCGGAGCCCATCGCCTCCAGGAGCGCGATGCCGAACTCCTCCTTCAGGCTTCCGCAGACGTAGACGCCCTGGGCGGCGCTCAGCCCGGGCAGACCGAAGCGGGCCGCGGCGACCCAGCGAGCGACTGTGTCGTTCGGCTGGTGCCCCGGCAGCAGGAGACCGGCTGCGGCTCGGTCGGCCGACGGCACGACGACATCCATCAAGCCGAGCTGCTCGCGCTCGTCGGGGCTCGGCTGGTCGAGGTTTCCGCCGATCAGGAGGAGGTTCGCACGGTCTTTCAAATCGCGCGACGCCCATGCAGCGACGATCGTCGCCATGCCCTTCACCCGGTGGAACCGACCGACGCTGACGATGAGGGGAAGCCCACGACGCTCCTCCGGGAGGGCCTCGACGAGGCCGCGGAGTTCGACGAGAGCCCCGGAGGGCGCCTCCCCCGCCGCGTGCGAGCGTGCTTCGGCGACGGCCCGATCGACGACCTCGAGGTCGATGCCCTCGGGCACGATCGTGTGTCGCTCGGGGTGCGCGGTGACGTCGATGCCGACGAGCTCGCGCATGTCGGTCTCGAGGTTCGGCCGCGGAAAGAGCACGGTGTGGGCGGCATCCGCCGCGAGCTCCTGAACCAGACGGCTGCGGAACCAGAAGTGCTCGCGCTCGTCGAGGTCGCCGAAGTTCCAGCGCGTCAGCGAGCCGGCCAGGTCGAGCGACTGAATGACGGCGTGCGGATCCGGCGCCACGGTGAACACCACGGGAATGTCGAGCTCGCGCGCCACATCGGCGGCGGCCAGGCTGCCCACATCGGCCATGCGCAGGTGCAGCATGTCGACGCCACCCGAGGCGCGAAGGATCCGGCGGATGCCGCGACGCGCAGCCACCCGCAGCGGCCAGGCCTCAGCCGACGGAACCGGGTCGCTCAGAAGCGGAATGCGCCCGTAGAGGTGCCCCGTGTCGGATCCTGCGATCGCTGCGACGCTTTCGAGCGCCCCGGCGACCGAGCCTCGCGACAGAGTGAGGACGCGGTCGACGGTGTCGCCGGTGACGAGCTCGTCGCCGAGACGCACCAGGAGGGTCGCGATGCCTCCGTTGTCGCCGCTGCCCGCCTGGGTCAGCCCCGCATCGATGTCGGCGTGGAGGAAGAGCTGAGCCACGGTGAGGCCACCGGTCTCGCGCTCGCGCGGTTCGTCGTCGCGGCCGTCGTCGGGTCGGCCGGTCTGGTCGCTTCCGGCAGCCAGGTCGACCAGGGCCATGCGTGCCGCCTGCGCGAGGAACCCGTCGCCGACCGCCAACTGCTCGACGACACCGGCGATGCTGCGGTGTCCGCGCCGCTGGCCGAGGGCCGCGACTGCGGCAACCCGCACCCGCTCTTCTTCAGCGGCGTCCGCAGCGATCGCGAGGAGCGGTCGCGTCGCGACACGACCGCGTACGAGGCCGAGGGTCTCGACGAGGCGGTAGCGCGCGGCGGGCTCACGAACCCCGAGCAATGCTCCCTCGAGGCCGACGGCCACGAGGTCGGGAACCTGCGGCGACCACTGCTCGAGAGTGCGCTGCGCGACCATGCCGCCGAACCCGCCGCCGCTGATCAGGCCGATGAGGCGCCCCACCGTGTCGGGCCGGGGCAACCGGGAGCCGAGAGCGCTGGCCGCGTGTTCGCGCAGGAATCCCCGCTCACTCGACAGCAGCGCCGAGAGGATGCCGTCGACCTGCTCGTCGATGACCTCGGCGAGAGCATGGGTGGCGGCGATGGCCGTCAGCTGGTCGTCTGAGGCGATGGCCGCGGCCAGGATCCTGATGGTGCGGACGCCACCGGTTCGCCCGGCCTCGAAGGCGAGGTCGTCGGCGAGGCGCATCGCGTCGATCAGACGGTCGGCGGTGTGCAGGGCGTCGAGGGAGGTCTGGATTCCCATGGCGATTCCCCTTTCGTTCGGGGCAGTTCTGGTGGAGCGCGACAGGACGGAGACGCCTCAGACGGGGTACGAGGCGGGGTACAGGGCGTCGCGGATCCTGCGACCGAACTCTAAGCCTTCCAGGTGTCGTTCAGCCGAATGCGAAGTCAGTACGATCGGGAGGCCCTGTTCTGCAACCCCACGAGTCACGGAGACCGCTGTGCGAATTGTCCTTCTCGGAGACGTCGGAGTGCTCTCCGACATGATCCACATCGGCGACGAAGCGATGTTCGAGGAGTTCGTACGGCAGCTGCGGGGACGTGACGCCGGGGTCGAGATCGTCTCGCTCTCGTCGAACCCGGCCGAGACCCGCCAGCGCTACGGCGTCGAGGCGATCCGCAACGTCGACTTCGCCCCGTCGAGCTTTGCGGTCACCGGCGAGGCGCTCCGAACCGCGCAGGAGGATCGGATGCGGCGGGTTCTCGCCGCGGCGGACGGCGACGACGAAGCCCTGCCGGCTGACGACTGGGCGTGGGCCGTCATCGAGGCCGTCCGCACCGCCGACGGCGTCGCCGTCTCGGGCGGCGGCAACATGGCCTCCATCTGGCCGATGCACATCTTCGAGCGCGCCACCCTCGCTGCTCTCGCCGCCCACTTCGACAAGCCGTTCGTCGTCAGCGGGCAGACCATCGGCCCCGAGCTGACCGGCGACGACCGCGATCTGGTCGCCCGCCTCCTCGACTCGGCGAAGCTCGTCGGGCTCCGCGAGACCGCGTCGCTGGCACTCGTGCACGAGCTCGGCGTGACCGGCGATCGGGTGACGGGCACGATCGACGACGCGAGCTTCCTCGGGGCAGAAGGGGCAGGATCCTCCGCTTCTCCCGCTTCCTCGGACGCTGACGACGCCGGGGTCGAACCGGTTCGGCCCTACTGCGCCGTGACGCTCGCCGCCCACGTCGGCGGCCTCGACCGCGACGCCTTCGCCGAGGGCATGGCGAAGCTGCTCGACCGGGTGGCCGAGGAGGCCGGACTCGAGATCGTCTTCTTCGCCCACTTCGCGGCTCTCGGCGGCGGTGTCGCGGATCCTGCTGGGTCTGCTTCTTCTGGGTCTGTTTTTTCTGGGTCTGCTTCTTCTGGGCCTGCTTCTTCCGACTCTGCTTCTTCGGGGTCTGCTCCGGAGGCGGGCGACTCGCTCGTGCACCGCCGCGTGATCGACCGCATGACGCAGCCGAGCCGCATCGAGCCGACCACCGACAGCATCGCCGCGGCCCGATTCGCTCGCGGTGCGTCGCTCGCGGTATCGAGCCGCTACCACCCGGCGATCTTCGCTGTGTCGGCCGGCGTACCGACCGTGGGCATCGCCGTCGACGACTACACGACCGTGAAGCTGACCGGAGCCCTCGGCAACTTCGGGCAGACCGGTGTGCTCACCGCCTCTGACGTGATCGACGGGTCGGCGGTGGCCGGCGTGCTCGACGTGTGGTCGTCGGCCGACGGGATCCGCTCGGCGTGGGAGTCGCGGGTCGCCGAGATCCGCGCGGCCTCCGACGCGTGGTGGGATCGGGTCGCTCGCGCCCTCGGCCTGTAGCTCCCCTACTGCTGCACCTCCGCCCCCCTTGCAAATTTGAAGGAGAAACGCGCTCCCGGCGACGAGGACATCGCGATCGGCGGGGGCCCGTCGGCGGTTTCTCCTTCGAATTTGCAGGCGCCGGGGTACACCCTCCCGGGGCTCCGCCCGACCGCCCCCACTATGTTGAGCGCATGCCCTCCGCCTCCGGCTCCTCATCAGCCGCCCGCCGTGCCGCTGTCGTTTATAACCCGATCAAGATCGACGTCGGCGCCGTGAGAGCGGCCGTCGCCACCGCCGAGCGTGAAGCCGGCTGGCAGACGACCCTGTGGTTCGAGACGTCGAAAGAGGACGCCGGCCAGGAGGTGACCAAGAAGGCGCTCGAGCAGGGCGCCGACATGATCATCGCTGCCGGCGGCGACGGCACCGTGCGCGCGGTGGCCGAGGCGATGCACGACAGCGAGGCGTCGCTCGCGCTCCTGCCGTCCGGTACCGGCAACCTGCTGGCGCGCAACCTCAAGCTGACCCTCGAGGATCTCGACAACTCGCTCCACACCGCCTTCAGCGGCGATGATCGCGCCATCGACCTCGGCCTGATCGACATCCGCCGCGAAGACGACTCGGTCACGAAGCACGTCTACGTCGTCATGGCGGGCCTCGGAATCGACGCCCGCATGCTGGCCAACACCGACGCCGACCTCAAGAAGCGCGTCGGATGGCTCGCCTACGCGAAGGCGCTCGTCACCACCCTGCTCGAGAAGAACTCGCTGAACTTCCGCTACAGCTTCGACGGGAAGCCCGCTCGCTCCATGCGGGCGAACACGATCATCATCGGCAACTGCGGCGCTCTACCCGCTAACATCCTGCTGCTACCCGATGCGGCAATCGACGACGGCCTGTTCGACGTGCTCCTGCTGCGCCCGGAGAGCGTGCTCGGTTGGCTCAAGATCCTGTACAAGGTGTTCTGGGAGAACGGGGTCATCCGCCGACTGCCCTTCGCCGACAAGCTCAAGGGCACCGAGAACGAAGAGCTCCGCTACGTGAAGGTCAAGTCGGTGACCGTCAAGCTGCGTGACGCCGAAGACATCGAGATCGACGGCGACGGATTCGGCAAGGCCGTCGGATTCCGCACACGGGTCAAGCCCGGTGGTCTGACCGTGCGGGTACCGAAGGGCTGATCCGCTCTCGGCGTCTGGTCACGCTGACGTGGGGTGGGTGCCGCGAGAGCACAGAAGGTGCCCTCAGTCCACCGGCGAGCGGCCGTTTGTGCGCATTCGCGAGCGACTAGGGCGACGAGGATCCCGGGGCACCGCCGATCCGACGGACGTCGGCGGCCCACCCGCGGTTGTGACCTCGGGGTCGGCCCGGATCCTGCGCTTTAGTCGACTGTCAGAACCCGAGCGCCGCGCTCTCGACGCGTGACCGCAATGTTATGGATCACGTTGGACAGAAGCCCGGGAACAATCACGCTGAGGCCGGCCACGGCTCCCGACACCAGGGGCGAGAACTCGATCTGCAGCTGGACCATGACGACTGATAACAACATCGCCGCCGTGGCTGCCGTGTCGATCCAGCGCTCGAGTCGGGGCTGGCCCTTGTCGATGCCCCAGTTCCACTTCCACCGGCCCGGCTCGCGGCGTGCTCGGAGCAGGGGCGTGAGGCTCACGACGGCAAAGCCGGTGAGGTAGAGAGCGCACCACCAGGGGGTCATGGGTAGATCATGGCAGATCGCCGCACACGGGTGGTGGCCCGTTTTCGGTGGCGAAACGTTACGGGCAGCCTGCGGCACCGGCGAAGCCGAACCAGCCGTGGCTTGCGACGACGTCGCCCGTCATCCCCCGGGAGGTGACCTGCACGACCGGCCGGAAGTCGGACATGCTGCTTCCGGCGCTCAGTGAGCAGCCGTAGCCCTTCTTGCTGTACTTCACTTCGACCGAGAGCACCTCGGCGGTGTCGGGGTCGATCGTCAGGCCGCCGGCGATATCGAAGCGGGCGTCGAGGTCGTCACCCGCCGTCCGCACCGGGAAAGCCGTCGAGATGTCGCCATCGAGCTGCGTTGCGACGACGTCGACACGGCTGCCCGGGCCGAATAGCGGCAGCGTGAGACGGCCGATCGAGACCGCGCGTCCGCCGGTGTTGTCGACGACGATGCGCAGTCGGCAGTCGAGCCCTTTCGTGACGGTGACGAGCGAGTCGAACTGCTGCTGACCGTCGTCGAGCGAGTCGTCAACGGGCTGCGTGGTGATCGCGCCCGAGGCGCAGGCCCACGGGCGGGCGTCCTGACGGATGACGACGCCGTCGCGGGCGATCGCCGTGCTCACGGGCCAGGCAATGGCCGCGGCCGCGGCGACCAGCAAGGCCGCGATGGCCACGGCTGCGATCAGGCGTGGTCGCCGTCGCCTGGCCGACCCCGAGGGCTCGGGTGCGGGAGCGGAAGCGGGGGCCAGGACGACCCGAGAATCACTCATACCCGGATCCTAGGGGCCCTTTGGCTCGCGAACCTAGCATTTTCTGCCCCCTCGGCGCGCCCGCGGCTCCCCCTTGAGAGGGATGCCGCCGTGCGGCCCACGCCGTAAGTTCGACCCATGAACGGAGAGCACGATGCCATGGCGGCAAGCCGTCAGCCGATCGGTCACGCCGGTATTCAGGCCGGCCTCGGGGTGCTCGGCTCCAGCATCATGGCGGCCCTCGCATGGCAGTTCTTCGAGGTCTACTTCGCCATTGGCGGGACAGTCCCCACCGCGGCGCCCAGTGACGGCCTGCGCTACCTCGTCACGGCCGGGCTCGGCGTCACGGTGGTTGCTGCCAGCCTGGTGCTGGCTCTCTTGCGCCGGAAAGTGCTCGCAGTCGTTTGCTCGTTAGCTCTGGCCATAGGCATGTTCGGATTCGCGTACGTGCTGGCCGTGCCACAGAACCGGTGGAACCAGGATCCAGTCCACGAGCCTCTCCCCGCCGACTATCGCCCCTGCTTCTCCGGCAGCAACGATTGCCCCGGGGGCTGAGTCGCCCCTAGGCTCGGGCCCAACAAGGGGGAACCATGTCTTATCGCCGTACCATTCTCTGCTCCGTCGCCGTCGTCGCAGCAGCGCTCACCACCGCAGGCTGTACCGCTTTCGCGCCGCCCACGGTGCAGCCGTCCTCGCACAAGACCGTCGCCGCGGCAGCGCACAAGGCCAATGCCGAAGACCGCTTCGCGATCCTGCACCGTGCCTTCACCTCGACCGATGCACTCCCCGATGACACCGCCGCCGTCGAGGACGACGAGGTCGTTCTGAACAGCCAGCGTCGCGCGGGATCCGACCACGGCACGACGTTCTGGATCGCCGAGACGAAGTCGGGCGGTGCCTGCCTCATTGCGCACAACCTCAACCCGAAGAGCGCAAACACCTGGACCATCTGCTCCAGCGACCACATGGACAAGGCCGCCCAGGTGACCGGGATGTCCGATGAGACCCAGCACGGTTACCTTTTCACGACCGACGGCTACGCGCCCGTCGGGGCGAACCCCCCGCGCAAGATCACCGAAAACGTCTGGGCTGACTGATGTCTCGGCCGCGTCGCGGTCAGGGATAGGTAGCTTTCGGCGGCCCTGTCGGCGGGCCCGCCGGCGACGGCGGCCTCTCGCCTGTCACGCGTCGAGCAGCAGCCGCATAGCCGCCTTGAGAGCGTCGTTGCCGCGGCGCAGATCGGCTGCTTCCGCCTCGAGGGCGGTGACCTTTGTGTCGGCCGGGGCCGGATCCTTGTCCGGTGTCATCGCGGAACGAGACACGGGTATTTCAGGATCCGCGACCGCCTCAATCTCGTCGGACGCCGCGGCCGGTTCGTCGTCTGGGGCCACCTTTGTCGTGACCACGGCCGAGAATCGCGGTCGCTGCTTCTTTCGTGCTGGCTTGTCGGATTCCGGCGTCGCAGCAGCGACCCAGGCGCGGAGCGACTGCTGGCCGACACCGAATTCATCGGCGACGACCATGAAGACGTGCCGGTCTTTCGGATTCGTGGCGCGGCGTTCGAGGACACGGGCTGTCGCCGCTTCGCGAGTCGCGGCGTCGTACTTCTGCTCAAAGGCCATGCCGAGAATCTAGGGCACCGGCGCTCCGATGTCTGCCGGGATGGGACATCTCGCTTGTCGGGTGCGTCGACTCGCAGGGTTGTGAGCGAGCCTGGGCGCGGGTTGGTGCGCGAGCTTGAGCCCGGGTTGGTGCGCGAGCCCGCGACCGGGTTGCGACCGCACTTGCACCCCCGTGCGGTCTGGCGACCCACCTTGCGCCAGGCCGCCCTGGCCGTGCGGGGGTTCAGCTGATGGGGCCGGACCCGCGCGGGGGTTTAGCTGCCGGGGCCGTCGCCGCAGGGGGTTCATCTGCCGGGGCCGGAGCCGCGCGGGGGTTTAGCCCACGTCGCTCGCCCCGCACCCACCAGTTGTCACACGAGCGACGCGCTGGGCGTGACTGTCGCGAAGCTTCCGTCGAGGGCGGCCATGAATGCAGCGTGAACGCTGGCACCGGGAACGGTGGTCTCGCCGAGGGTCAGATCGGGGGCGGCACACGCATCCGAGACGACCGTGCAGACGAAGCCGAGCTCGTGCGCGGCCCGGGTGGTGGAGTCGATGCACATGCTGCTCATCATCCCCACGATGACCAGCTCGGTGACCCCGGCCTCGCGAAGCACTGTCTCCAGCCCGGTGTCGATGAAACTGTTCGGCTGGTGCTTTTCGAGAGTTGTCTCCCCGTCGAGCGGCGCGACCGCTGGGTGAAAGCCAATGCCGGGGGTCTCGGGCACGAAGAACGTCGCGTCGGGGGCGGTCGCCACATGGAAGATGTGCACGACGAGCTCGCCCGATTCGCGGAACGAGTCGAGAACGGTGCGCGCGGCGACCGCTGCCGCTTCGGGTTCGGCCAGGGGGAAGGCGCCTCCCGGGAAGTAGTCGAGCTGGATGTCAACGAGGAGGAGTGCGCGGGTCATGGTTCGAGTATGGCCTCACCGGCGACGCCGACCCGGCCACATCGACCCGGCCCCATCGACCCCACCTCTCGCCGTCTCGCCGACCGACACCTACGATCCCGCCTAGGCTGGTTACGCGTCGAGGCGCCAAGACCGTGCTGCCGGGGCGCTTGCCCGCCGACAAGATGAACGCCTACGGCGAGAGTCACTGACTGGAGAACCAATGGCCGAGAAGCCGACAGTGCTGTTCGTGTGTGTCCACAACGCAGGCCGGTCTCAGATGGCCGCCGGTTTCATGAGAGAGCTGTCGGGCGGCCGCGTCGAGGTGCTCTCCGGTGGATCCGAACCGGGCAGCGCAATCAACCCCATAGCTGTCGCCGCGATGGCCGAAGTGGGCATCGACATCACCGGCAACGTTCCCCAGCGCCTGACGACCGATCAGGTTCGCGAATCCGACGCGGTCATCACGATGGGCTGCGGCGACGCCTGCCCGATCTTTCCCGGCAAGCGCTACGACGACTGGGAGCTCGTCGACCCGGCGGGCAAGGCGATCGACGAGGTACGCCCCATCCGCGACGACATCCGCTCGCGCGTCGAGGCGCTCCTGGCCGACCTCCTCCCGGCCGTCTTGCCGTCGGCACCGTGAGACCTCAAATTTGACTGCTCACCGCGGCTGAGACACGTCGTTTGTGAGGTCTCGTGGGCGCGTGGCCCTACAAAAGGCGCGCGAACGTGCGCATCGGGCGCTTCAGCAGGGAGTGCTCGTACTCCTCGCCCACAGCGACCCACCCCTCGCTCTCGTAGAGCCGGACCGCCGGGGTGTTGTCGAGAAGCGCGTGCAGCGCGGCCCTCCGGTACCCCCGCCGTGAAAGCTCGTCCGTGGCAGCTCCCAGCAGAGCTCTCCCGAGTCCCCGCGTCTGCTGTCTCGGTGCGACCGCAAGCAGTCCCACGATCGCAGCATCCTCAGGATCCGACGGCTCACCACTCCCCGGAGCAGTCGCCAGCACAAATCCCTCGACGTCGTCAGTAGGCCCGGCGACGAACCACGCGGCGTTGCCGTCGAACTTCGGGCGCGCCCGCTCAGCCACCCCGGGGAACGCCGTGCCGTCACGTGCGGCGCAGGCGTCGACCCAGATCGCGATGCACTGGTCGATGTCGGCAGCGGCGGCCGGTCGAATGGCGCTCTGGGCAGTGGCGGTGTCGTGCATGCCCCCATTATTCCGACGAGCGAGAAGGGTGGCTCTGGAAGACTCGTCAGATGCACGCTGATCAGAAACTGTTCGACCGAGCCATCGAGCAGATGAACCTCCGCTGGCCCGATGCTCCCGAAGCGGTTGCGGCGGCGGCGTATCTCGAGGATGGTTCGATCCTCACCGGGGTGGCGCTCGACAATTTCAACGCCGCCATGAACCTCTGCGCCGAAACCGGTCCGATCTGTGCGGCTTATACCCAGGGCGCGCGAATCGTTGCGTCGATCTGCGTGAGCCGCGAGCCGGGCAGAACTGGCTTCACCGTGTTGTCTCCGTGCGGCGCCTGCCAGGAGAGGCTCGCCGTGTGGGGCCCGAGCGTGGAGGTCGGCGTGCACGACCCGGCGAGCTCGGCGGGCTGGTCAAGTCGTACGCTCCTCGACGTGAATCCGTACTACTGGGCAACGGTTTTCGCCGACGACGACGTCTGGCCCTCGGCGGCACAGCACGCTGGGTGATGCTCCCCGAGCCGGACTGCTAAGCGACGCCCATCGGCCATTCCGACCCGGCGCGCCGAGTCGGTTTGGCCGATCCTCGTCACTTTGGCCCGCGAGCTCGATCGGGCCGGACGATAAGCGAGAATCGACGCATGCCGTCGATCAGCCCAGAAGGATCCGTCGTGGCCGTGAGCCGGGATCCTGACCATCGTTTCAGTAAGCCCGTCGTCGACGAGATCACGCTGGTCGCCGGCTGGGGTATCGAGGGAGACACCCATGCGGGCGTGACGGTTCAACACCGGTCGCGAGTGGCCCGCGACCCGAACCAACCCAACCTGCGGCAGGTGCACCTCATCCACGCCGAGCTGTTCGATGAGGTAGCTGCTTCCGGCTACCGGGTTGAGGCTGGCCAGCTCGGCGAGAACGTGACCACGCGCGGTGTCGATCTCCTAGCGCTCCCGGCTGACACTCTCCTTCGCCTCGGCGAGGAGGCTGTCGTCCGCGTCACCGGGCTGCGCAACCCCTGCCAGCAGATCAACGGCTTCGAGCCCGGGTTGCTCCGGGAAGTCCTCGGCCGCTCCGAAGACGGAGCTGTCGAACGCAAGGGCGGGGTGATGGCCGTGGTCGTCGCGGGTGGCACTGTTCGTGCAGGCGACGAGATTCGGGTCGAGCTACCGGCCGGCGAAGCCGTGCCTCTCCAGCCCGTGTGAGCTCTCCGAAGCACTAGCCCTCAATGAGCGCGACGACGCCCGAGAGCAATTGCCGCAGCAATCAGCAGAACCACGAGGCCGCACACGCCGATGAACGTACCAACCAACGCCAGCACCCCGGCGCCGATATTCGCGCCGCCACCGTCGTTGCTGGTGCTGTGGTTAAAAAGAAGGGCCGCCCCCAACACCACGAGCCCGAAGACGGCTACTGCCAGGCCCGTGACGGTAAGAGTCATATTTGCGCGGCGGCGGCCTTGAGGCGCGGGGGCAGCGGGTGATTTGGACACGACCGAAGCCTACCGAGCGGCACACGAGCCCCTCGCCGCTACAGCCCGCGCATCATGTGCAGCGCGAAGTAGTACGCCGCGACCACTCCGCGCTCGGCACCGGTGAAGAAGACGAGGCCCGCGAGCGTGAAACCCACCGTCAGCACGAGCATCGCTCCGGTCGCGGGTCGCGGGTCGCCACCCGCCGGTCGCCACCCGCCACCCGCGGGTCGAACGTCAGGCGAGCCGGGTGTAAGCGATTCCGCCGTCGACGTCGATGACCGATCCGTGCAGGAAAGCCGCTTCGTCTGAGACGGCGAAGCGCACCGCGTAGGCGACATCGACCGGTCGCACCGGATGGCCGGCCACCGTGCCGGCCGTCATCGCAGCGAGGACGTCGGCGCTCTCGGCGTTGCCGGGCGTGCTCGTCGCACCCGGCGATACCGTGTTGACGCTGACCCCACGAGGGCCGAACTCCGCCGACCACGTGCGCGTCATTTGCTCGAGTGCCGCCTTCGAGGCCGTGTATATCGCCCCGAAGGGCACGCCAACGCGGGCCATCCACGAACCGATGTTGACGATGGATCCGCTCCCCCGCTCGGCCATGGCGGGCGCGAGGGCGGCTACGAGTACGTGCGGCGCACGGACGTTGGTCGCGAGTACGGCGTCGAGGTCGTCGTCGGCGAGATCGGCGGTCGGTGTAGCGGGATAGATGCCGGCGTTGTTGACGAGGATGTCGATGCGGCCACCACCGAGAGAGACGGCCTCGGCGGCGAACCGGCGGATGTCGGCGGTCGACGACCCGAGGTCGGCCACGAGTGCCGAGGCGCTGCCGCCGGCCCGTTCGATTGTCGAGACGACGCCCTGTGTGCGGGCCGTGTCGCGACCGCTGACGATGACGTGGGCACCGGAGGCGGCGAGCACGCGAGCTATGGCTTCGCCGATGCCGCTGCTCGATCCGGTGACGAGGGCGGTTCGGCCGACAAGGCGGGCGTCGGGCGTAAGGGAGGCGAGTTCTTCTTCGTTGGACTTCATGGTCCATTACTAGCATGGATTGGACCGGTGAGTCCATCGAGGTAGTCTTGAGCAATGCAGGAGGCGAACATCACTGAGCGCGGCCGGGCCACTCGGCAACGCATCATCGAGGCGACAGGGCGCGAGATCCTCGCGTCCGGCATCGGCGGGACGACCCTCGACACCGTTCGAGCAGCGACGCTCACCAGCAAAAGCCAGCTGTTCCACTACTTCCCCGGCGGCAAGGCCGAACTGGTGCGCGAGGTCGCAGTCTGGGAGGGCGGTGAACTCTTCGCGGCGCAGAAGCCGCACATCGACGATCTCTCGAGCTGGGAGTCGTGGCACGCCTGGCGTGACGCCCTCGTCGACTACTACATCGGGCTCGGACGCTGGGCCTGCCCGATCGGTTCGATGGCGACGCAAGCCGCCATGACGGATCCTGAGCTGGCTCGAATCATCACCGAGAGTATGACGACCTGGAGGTTGCTGCTGGCGTCGGGGGTCACGAAAATGCAAGACGCCGGCTGGGTCGACGTCGCTGCCGACCCTCAGCGAATCGCGGTGGCCATTCTCGCGGCGCTTCAGGGCGGGCTCGTGTTGAGTCAGCCCGAGAAAGCGTCATGGCCTTTGGAGGCTGCGATCGACTCCGCCTTGGACGTACTGCACAAGGTCGGCAACGAGGGCTGATTCGGTCACTGACCGGCGCTGACGGTGAACGAGCCGGAGGGGCTCGCGCAGCTTCCATTGTCGTTGCAGAGCGAGTAATTCCAGCCCGCGATCTCGGCATATGCCTCTCCTGCCGGGAACGAGGCGGGAACGGTCATCGTCACCGAGAACCCGTCGACGAGCTGAGCATCTGAGGTCGACGTCACCGCAAGCTCGGGTTTGCCAATTGGGCGGGCAGCGACGCTCCAACCACCTCGGGGCCGGGGACGATCGCAACCCTTGTCGATCACCACGGTGATCGAGTCTCCGGGTGAGACCGCCCTCGGTGTCACATCAACGAGAGGGACGCATGCCGCCGGATCATCCCCCGATGATGCACAGCCGCTCAGTGCAGACAACGCAATCACTACTGTCGAGAGCGGAAGCAGAAGGAGCGGACGGTGTCGCATATAGCCGAGTCTTACTCACCACGCGTCGTGGCACGAGGGCCAGATGTATCCATCCGGTATCGGTCTGCAGGCTGGTTCGGCCTCAGGCGCGACCACTCGGCGCACGGCGGAGTCCGAGCCACACGAGAATGAGGCCGACCACGACCATCACGGCGCCGACGTAGAGCCACGTCCGGTCGCCCGTCATCGTGCTCCCCGGAATCAGGTTGAGACCCTGCCCCGCGAAGACCGCGCCGACGATTGCGACGACGAGTCCGACTGCCACGAGGGCGATGCGCCCGATTCTGCTCTGCATGATGCTCACCGTACGCGCCTGGAGCGCCGGCGCGAGCGTTCAGCGAGTGCGAGGTGACGCGAATCGGCCAACATCAAAGCGCCGCGGCGCGCGAGGTTGGCCGAATCGCGCGATGTCGCCGGTTACGACGAGGGCGGCTGACTCAAGCGCGATCGTGAAGCGTGATCTGGTAGCCGTCGGGGTCGGCGAAGGTGAAGGTGCGACCGAACGGGCCGTCGATCGGCGCTGCAACGATCGTGTGCCCGTCGGCGACGAGTGCGTCGTGAATCGCCTGCACGTCGGTCGCGTGGAGCCAAATCGCCGCACCGATGCCGGGCTGGTCAACCGACTCAAGGTCGGTACCGGCGACGACGTCGCGCAGCGCGAAGGCGATCGGCGTGGTCTCGAAGACGACCGCGTGCGGCGGGCCTGCCTTAGAGCGGACGAGGCCGAGGTAGTTCTCGTAGAACGCCTGCGACGCATCAAGATCGTGAACCTGGATCGAGAGGAAGTCGGGGCCGGTGACGGGCATGTGGTTCTCCTTTTTCGTGTCAGCTTTCTGACATAGCTCAACCTATGTCAGAATACTGACATGAGTCAAGACGGAGACGCGATCGACCTCGACACCTCGCTTGGCTACCTGCTCAAAGAGGCCTCGAGCGCCCTCCGCGCCGCCATGGAGGAGGTGCTGCGCCCCCTCGGCATGACCATCACCCACTACTCGTGCCTCGAGCTCCTCGCGCAGCGGCCGGGCCTGTCGAACTCCGACCTGGCGCGTGGCGCATTCGTCACACGCCAGTCGATGAACGTGCTGCTGCAGGCCCTCGAGCGCGACGGCTTCGTCACGCGACCGGCTCAGGCCCCGGTCGGCAAGACCCTGCCCACTCGGCTCACTCCCCGGGGTCGGCAGCACCTGTCGGCGGCGACGGCGGCCGTGCGCTCCGTGGAGGTGAGGATGCTCGCAGGCATGTCGGGCGACGAGCAGGCAAAGGCGTTCAGGATCCTGCGCTCCATGATCAGCTCCCTGCGCGAGGGCAACCCGGCCGGGTAGGTCGGCGGCGCGCCGCTCCGGGTGGCCCGGCTTGGCTCGCAACCTGACGCGAATCGGCCAACGTCACAGCGCCGCGGCGCGCGAGGTCGGCCGATTCACGCGACGTCAGCGTCGGGGGGGGGGGGGGCAGGCCCGCGAGATGGCCTGATCTGCAGCCGCGGCGCCGGCGGGACGCAGACACGGCCATCTCGCGAGCACTCGCGACACGACACAGCACAAGGATCCGGCCCCACCACCCCTAGGCTCTCGACCATGGCCAAAACCGCAACCCGCACCACCGACACGACCATGATCTTGTTTGGAATCGGGGTGCCACTCGGCGTCCTCGGCCTCGTCCTCGTCGTCTCCACAGCCCTCGACGGCGGTGCGGTCGTCGACTCGATCCTGGGTGGCTCGGGCTTGATTGCGGGTGCAGTCCTGATCGCTGCGTCGGCCATCGTCGGCGCCATCGGCCGCAACCGCCAGTGACGCGGGAGGCGTCGGCAGAGGTGAGTGCGGCTCCGACCGAGCGGCGCGCCATCCGCTCCCCCGTCGTGACACTCGCCTTCCGGGGTGCCCTCGTCGGCGCCCTGAGCGCGTACGGCGTCCCGATGCTGTTCGCCGAAGGGGTGTTCGTAGCGACGATCGTGACGGACGACGGTGTCGCCGCCGCAGCGCAATGGACGCTTCTCTACGCGGGGTTCGGGGTCGTGGCGGCAGTCGTCTGGGGGCTGCTGGGGGCTGGTGCGGGGGCGGTTGCCGGATCCTCGTTTTCTGGTTTTTCGCGACGACTCCCACCCAAATCGGCTCGTCTCGCCACGGGCGCTGTGGAGGGCGTCCTCGTGGGGATCTTCACGGGGGCCGGGATCGGCGTGTTCTTCAGCCTCGACGTCGTGTCGATTCTGGTCGTCGGTGTCGCGTCCGGGCTCTTGGCGATGGGGACGGCGGCCTCGGCGCTGCGCACCCGCGACGCCGCAGTAGAGATACGGGAACTGCATGACGTTGCGGCGGGCGTGACGGCCGTCTGGCTCACCAACTGGCAGGTCGAGGAGGAGCCTGATGACGTCCACGTGGGCGACCACGTCGAATGGACCATCTCGGCATCCGACGAAGAGTGGATGGACACTGTGTTCGACGGCGCTCCCACCGTTGCAGGCCAGGTCGACAACTATCGCGACGACGACTCCGACACGGGCACTCTGGTCGGCACGGTGACGGCGTTGCAGGCGGTGATGCCCCTGTACGCGTATGCGAGAGTGGGCGAACCTAGGAGCGAGCGGTTCCCGGTGCGCGGGGCGACGGTGCTCACCGAGGTCGACTCGACCGCGCGGCGCGACGGGCTAATCCGGCCGAACGGCGTGATCGGGTACGTGGCGACGGTCACTCGGGCGCGTCTCGCGGCGGCGCAATCGCGCTAAGCGACGCGAATCGGCCAATGTGACGCGGCGCGCCGTGCGCTAATGGCCGATCCGCGTCGCTTCGCCCGGCGGTCCGACGAGGTCGCGCGAATCGGCCAACGTCACAGCGCCGCGGCGCGCGAGGTCGGCCGATTCGCGCGAGGTCACCGGCTCGAGGGCATCCCTACAGCGCAGAGCCACCCAGCGCGACACTGCCGACGCACAACCAGCGCGCGTCACCACGTATCGGGGGCAGCACCGCGCGGCACCGGCTCCGGCCGGGCAACTGTGCTCGTCAGCTCGACGACCCGCTTCTCGGCGCTCGACCGGACGATCGCGTCCATCGCCTCCAGCACGTGGAAAGCGAGCTCGCCCGAGGCCCGGTGCGGCCGATCCGTCTCGATTGCGCGGGCCATGTCGGCGAGCCCGTAGCCGCGTCCGGCCTCCTCGTAGCCGGCCGACACCGAAACCGCGCGGAACGCGAGATCGTCGACCGTCGAGACCTCGACCGCGTCGGAGAACCAGTTGGGATCGGGAACGGCGATCGTGCCCTGCGTTCCGTACACCTCGAATAACGGCGATCTCGTCGCCCGCACTTCGAAGCTCACGGTGAGGGTCGCTGTCACGCCGCTCGTGTGCTGCACGAGCGCACTGACGTGAGTGTCGACGTCGACCGGGATCGGCGTGCCGGCGAGCGGCCCCGTGGCGACCGTCCGTTCCCGACCGGAGCGGGTCGACGAACCGGTGACGCGTTCAATAGGCCCGAAGAGCGTGATGAGAGCGGTCAGATAGTAGGGCGCCATGTCGAGCAGGGGGCCACCACCCGACTGGTAGTAGAAGAGCGGCGCCGGATGCCACGCTTCATGGCCGGGAGCCGACCAGTGCACCTGCGCCGCAACCGGCTCGCCAATCAGACCAGAATCGAGAAGATGGCGAGCGGTCTGCACGCCGGTGCCGAGCACGGTGTCGGGGGCGCTGCCGACTCGCAGGCCCTTCGAGGTCGCCAGATCGAGCATCGGTCGCGCCTCGTCAGGGGTGAGACCGAGCGGCTTCTCGGCAAAGACGTGTTTTCCGGCGGCAAGGGCGCGCATTCCGATCTCGACGTGCGTCTGCGGCAGGGTGAGGTTGATCACCGCGTCGATCTCGTCGTCGCCGAGCAGTTCGTCGACGCTCAGCGCTTGCACACCCTGCTCGTCGGCGACCCGCTGTGCGCGAGCCGCGTCGATATCGGCCACGGCGATGAGCCGCAACCCGGGCAGCCGGTGGAGACTGTCGAGGTACTGCTCCGAGATGGTGCCGACCCCGATGATGCCGACCTTCAGCGCGCTGCCCACAGGAGCCCTCTTTCGATGATGGAGCGAATCGGATCCTGCTCGAGGATGTCGACCTGGTGGCCCGGGGTCGCGACGAAGACGCGCCCCTCGCCCCACTGCCGCGTCCAGATGGCAGGGCTCGTGACCTCGCGGTGAAAAGGATCCCACGGGCGGACTTTCTGGGTCGTCGTCGCCAAGACGTCGTTGTAGTCGTCGTGGAGCACCCAGTACTGCTCGGTGGTGAGCTCGAAATCGCGGACGCCGGCCGTGATCGGATGGGTGGCACCCACCTCGGTGATCGAGACGGTGTACGAAACGTAGTTATCGGCGGGCGTGCCGGTGCGTTCGCCGGGAGCCTTGCCCGGGTGGGTGGCGAACTGCCCGCCGACGAGGTGCAGGTAGTCGGAGTTGTTCCGGAACGAGTCGGCAATGCCGCCGTGCCAGCCAGCGAACCCTGCGCCGGCGACGACCGCTGACTGGAGGCCGTGGAACTCGTCGTCCGCGATGGTCGACATCGTCACCGATTGGACGATCAGGTCGACGGTCTGCAGGTAGTCCGTGTCGGCGTAGACGGCGGTCGACTCCTCGACCCGCACCTCGTCGAAATGCTCGCGGAGGAACGGGAGGAAGAGGTTGGTGGCCTCGACCGGCTGGTGGCCGTCCCACCCGCCGCGCACCACCAGGGCCCGGCGCGAACCTATCTCTGACACGGTGACGGCCTTTCTCGAGGGGAGGCGACGCTGACCCTCCCGCGTACTCACCCTGACACGGCGACGGAGACTCAGCGCGCAGCGACACCGGGGCTCGTGCCACGGCCGACGGTCATGCCGGTGCGACGGGGGCATTCCTGATGCGCCAGATGCTCGGGACACAGGCCACGGCGAGACTCGCCAGGGCGATGAGTGCGCCTGCGCCGAGCAGCACCGGTTGCGTGCCGGTGACTGCTGACAGCGGCCCGACGACGACCTCCCCGAGGGGGATGGCCACGAAGGATCCGACGGCGTCATACGAGTAGACCCGGGCCAGTTTGTCTCCAGGGATGTGCTGCTGCAGCGACTGGTCCCACGCGATGCCGAACTGCTCGATCCCGATCCCGCCGAGAGCGAAGCAGACGATCAGCCAGGGCACCGACGGGTGCAGAGCCAGCATCGTCACCGGGAGCGCGGAGATCGCCACCAGCAGCACGCCGATGCCGAGCGCTCGGGAGGGGCGCCATCGGAGGGCGAGAAGCGAGCCGAGCACGAGGCCCACGGTCTCGGACGCGATGATCAGCCCCCACGAGGCGCGCCCGAAGGTCTGGTCGGCGATGAGAGGTCCGAGCACGGCGATCGCTCCCACGAAGGCGGCGTTCACGACCATGAATTGGGCGACCACGACCCACACCCACGTTCTCCGAGAGAATTCGCCCCAGCCCTCGCGCAGATCGTGCAGGATGCTCTGCCGCTCCTCCGGTGTCTCCGCCGGGCCGCGCACACGGATCCGCGAGAAGAGCGCGGCCGCGGCGAGGAATGCGAACGCGTCAAAGGCGAGCCCCCACCCCGGGCCGACTGCCGCGATCACCAGCGATCCGATGGCCACCGAGATGAGGGTTCCCGCGTTGACGCCGAGACGGAGGATCGAGTTCGCCGAGCGCAGCTGGTCGGGCTCGACCGTCGAGGGAACGAGTGCGGCCGAGGCGGGAAAGCTCACGGCCGCGACGGCGCCGTTGACGACGCTGAGGCCTGCCAGCAACGGAATCGTCGCCGTGCCGCCAAGCACGAGGGCGGCGATGACCCCCTGGCTCAGCGCCGCTGCGATCGATGCCCCGGTCAGAAGGAGGGTTCGCGAGAACCGATCGGCGAGGACGCCTCCGAAGAGCAGTACCGCGACGTTGGCTACCGAGCGACAGGCGACGACAAGGCCCAGATCGGAGGCCGAGCCGGTCAGGTCGAGCACCGCGAAAGCGAGAGCGAGGGGTGCGACCGAGTTGCCCAACACGGTTGTGAAACGCGCCGCTGCCAACCACCGGAACGGCGGGGAGGCCAGAGGCCCGCGCATCAGGGGCGGTCCATCTGAAAGAGCGCCGCCGACATCGACACTCGGACGGCACCGGGCGTTCGTGTCGGCAGCGCCTTGGCATGCAGCCGCGCCGAGGCATCTCCGACCGCTTGGACGATCGCGGCCCACTCCCCCGGATCCAGCCACAGCTCGGCATCGGTCGACACGCGTGGTCCGTCTGCGGGGAACTCCGCTCGACGTTGCAGCTCAGCGGCGAGAGTGGCGACGTAGTGCCGAAAGGAGGCCGGATCGACTGCCTGAGGATCCTCGGATTCGTCGAGGGGCACGAACGGCTCGGCCGACGACTCGTGTCGGTACCGCTTGGCGTCGCCGCCTCGCACCCTCGTTCGTTCGACCACCCGCACGAGGCCCGCTCGCTCCAAGAGGCGCAGGTGATAGCTGGCGTTGGCCTGGGTGACATCGAGCTCCCGTGCGACCTCGGCGGCGCTCAACGCCGCTGCGGTGACGAGCGACAGGATGCGGAGGCGGAGGGGATGCGCCGTGGCGCGGAGGCTTTCGAGGGGGTCCACGCGTCCACTCTGGTGGCGCCAACCGCGACTGTCAAAGAACTGTTTGGGGGTCGCAGCCGCGAGGCGAGTGTGCCCCCTTGCAAATTTGAAGGAGAAACGCGCCCGGCCGAACGCAGACATCACGATCGGCGGGGTCGCCCTCGCGTTTCTTCTTCGAATTTGCAGGGGTCACAACGCGCACGCACCAGGCCACCACCGGCCCCTCGCCGCGCCGGGCCACTAACGTGCAGGCATGTCATTCAACGACGACGCGAGGATCGACAGCAGCAAGGTCAAGCGCCGTGGCCGCACGGCCTGGGTCGCGGGTGGAGGCATCGGGGTCGTGGCCATCGCGGTGTACCTGATCGGCCAGTTCACGGGCGTCGACCTGTCGGGCGTGGTCAGCGACGGCAGCGGCTCCGGGGCAGGCCCGCAGCAGATCGAATCGAGCTCCCTCGACAGCTGCACGACCGGCGCCGACGCCAACGCGAACATCGACTGCCGAATGGCCGGTGCCGCCGATTCCCTCGACACCTACTGGAGCACCGAGGCGCCAAAACTCGGCGTGCGCTACGACACCCCCGACTTCTTCCTCTTCACCGATTCGACGACCACCGGCTGCGGCGGAGCAAGCTCGTCGACCGGACCGTTCTATTGCCCGCCCGATCGAGCCCTCTACGTCGACACCGCGTTCTTCGACCAACTCCGCCAGGACTTCGGCGCGACCGCGGGGCCCCTCGCCCAGATGTACGTCGTGGGGCACGAGTGGGGTCACCACATCCAGCAGGAGAGCGGCAGTTTCGACACTGCGGACCGCACACAAACGGGCCCAGGATCCGACACCATCCGCCTCGAACTCCAGGCCGACTGTTATGCAGGGGCGTGGGTCGGTGCGGCATCGACGACCACCGACTCCACCGGTACCGCCTTCCTGGCACCGGTCACCCGAGCCGAGGTCGCGGACGCTCTCGATGCGGCCGCGGCAGTGGGCGACGACCGTATTCAGGCCGCCAGTGGCTCGGGCGTCGACTCCGATTCGTGGACCCACGGATCCTCGGCCCAGCGTCAGAAGTGGTTCGAGGTCGGGCGCGGCCGCGGGGCTGCGTCCTGCGACACGTTCGGAGTGTCGGCCGGGGCGCTGTAGGTTCGGTCGCGCCCGGCGCCGCCCTGGCCCGCGCCTGCCGCCAGCCCCCGAGTGCCGCCAAATGCACGCTCGGCCGACCTCGAAGCGGCATTTGACGCCACTCGCCAGCCGACGCCGCCACCGAATGCACAGAAACGGCCCGCTCGACCTACGCCGCGGGCCGCATTTGCGCACTCGGCGAGCACGCGCCCTTGGCAGCGGCGCGTCGCCCGTGGCGCGCCGGTGGCCCGCCGCGGTGAGTGTCGGCAAACGCCTCCCAGCCGGGCCTCGCAGTGTCATTTCACGGCACTCGCCGAACAGAGCCGCCTCCCGGACACAGCCGAAGCTGCGTGCCCGGGAGGCGCGGCGCGATCGAGGATCCGGGTCAGCGGTTGACGGCGCTGCGTCCGACCACGCGGGTGTAGATGAACAGCACGATGATGGCGCCGATGATCGAGCCGATGAGGCCGGCGGGCTGGAAGAAGCCGTCCATCGGGTCGTGCTGGAAGATCAGGAAGCCGAGGAAGCCACCGACGAACGAACCGATGATGCCCAGGATGATCGTCTTGACGATTCCGAGGCTCTGTCGTCCGGGGATGACCGCACGGGCGATGAAGCCGGCGATGAGGCCGACGACGATGAGGGTGATGAGCAGACCGATCATGATGTTCTCTTTTCTTTCGGTGCACGCGGGGGCGTGCGGTGGTGGTGGTGCGGATGGGAACGCCAGTTTCAGCGATAGGTCGACTCAACCACCCCGGGGGGTGTGCCGTCACACCCCTGGGGGTGGGATGCTGAATCCATGACCACGACGACGAACGCGACGACAGGCGCGACGACCCGGCCCCTCACCGTGACGCTGGTCGACGACTACGACGTCGTACTGATGGGGCTGGCGCACATGTTCGATTCGTACCGCGATCGGATCCTCGTGTCCGAGATCGACGCGAACGCCGTACTGCACGACTCGATCGACATCGTGCTGTACGACTCATTCGCCCAACCGGAGTCCGACCACCACGAGATCGCCGGGCTCGTCGCCAACCCGCAGGCCCGTCATGTCGTCGTCTATACCTGGAACTTCCAACCCGAGCTGGTCGAGACGGCTCTCGGTCAGGGCGTGCACGGATACCTGTCGAAGACCCTGCCCGCGCGCGAGCTCGTCGAGGCCCTCGAGGCTGTGGCACGCGGCGAGATCGTCGTGAGCGAACCCGGTCGACGGGCGCCGAGCGCGGCAGGGCTCGACTGGCCGGGGCGCCGCGAGGGCATCACCGACCGTGAATCCGAGATCCTGGCCCTGATCACCCAGGGCAAGAGCAATGCCGAGGTCGCGACGCTGACCTACCTCAGCCCGAACACGGTCAAGTCGTACATCCGCTCGGTGTACCGAAAGATCGGCGCCGAGAGTCGCACCCAGGCGGTGCTCTGGGGCGTCGGGCACGGCTTCACACCCGACCATCACCGCATCGACCACTGGCTCGGCGGGCCGTAGCGAGTCAGCCGGTAGCGAGTCAGCCGGTTGCGAGTCAGCCGGTTGCGAGACAGCTAGTCGCGAGCCGGTCGCCCGACTCTGTTCCACCCTGAGGTGTATCCCCGCCCACCACGTGTCGTCCGCTGGGGCGACGACCTCTCGGGTCGCCTCTGCGAGTGTGGACGCATGGGACGATCCATCGGATACACGCTCGCCTGGTGGCTGGTCGGAGCGGCGGCCGGTCTTCTGCTCGGCGGGGCGACATCATTCGGCCAGCAGTATCTGCCGGACGGCGTCAGCTCGTTCGCCAACTCGAACAGCGGCTGGACTCTCCTGGCGTTCGTCGTAACCGTCGTCTGCACCCGCTGGAGCAGTGCACGTCGCTGGTGGGTCGCCGCCGGGCTCGGGCTTGTCGTCTTCCATGCGCTTCTTCAGGGCTACGCGGTCGTATCGACACTCCGCGGCTTTCCCGACTCCTACGGCCCCGGCGACTTCTACTTCACCGTGGCAACTCTCGCCGGGCCGGTCGTCGGGCTGGCCGGCTACTGGTGGCGTTCCCCCGCGGGTGCCCTTCGGGCCTTCGGTGGCGGCATCTTCGCAACCGTCATGATCGGCGACGGCGTCTCCGGCCTCCTGCGAGTGGCCGATACGACGGGGTGGCTCTACTGGGTGATCAGCATCGCGATCGGCCTGGGTGTTCTTGCTTGGCTGCTGGCGCGCCGACTCAGCCGCCGACGCGACCGTGGTCTCGCGGTCGCTCTCTCCGTCGCCGGAACCGCCGCATTCGTGTCGGCGTTCGCCCTCCTCTGACCCCCGCGACCCCAGGTGCGATGGTACGAAGGCAAGGCCGACGTCACGGCCCGAGCCCGTCCAGTACTCCGGCTCAGAGGTTTCGCGCGTCGAACCCTTCCACAACCGCCGTGGTGAGCTCGGAACTCCAGAGGCGGTGCACGTTCGCCCAGGAGAATTCTTCGGGTCCGACCTGAGTCGCGGCGCCGGTGACTTCGGGAAACGGCACGTAGAAGCACTCGGGCATCGACATCGCGAGCTCCTCCGACGCTCGATTAAGACGGATGACCTGCTGCCTGATTCGCTTCCTGCCGATTCGAGGCGTCTGCCGAAACCTGTCCATGGGCGGCAATCCGGCGAGGACGATCGGGCATGACGTACCCGACCCCTCCCTGATTCCCTCCAGTAGACGACGGAGCTCTCTCGACCACGACCGCGCGGTTGTCATGAGGAGGACGTCGGAGTACCCGATCGCGACCACCGCGGCATCGATATCGCCGTGGCTCCGGAAGTCCTCGGTGAACCCGTCACGGGGCCGACGAATCGTGGTCCGCGGAAAAAGCCAGTCACACCGACGGTCGCGCCGCCTCTCGAGGTCTCTCGCCACCTGAGACAGCGTCGACAGCTGCTCGTCGACGACGCCGAAACGCGCGGCTTCCAGGCTTCCGACGAAAAGGATCCTGTCACCGTCGTGAGTCTGCTCGTCTGGATCATCTGGCAGATAGAACCCGCCGGACACGAGTCGCCGGAAACGCCACAGGCGCAGATAGAGCGCTGGCCGCAGCAGCCGCCATCCCCACGCCACGTCAGGCAGCGAGTGGGGAGGAGTCGATGAAGGCGTCATTGCCGATGCTTCCCGATCATGTTCCGATACTCGGAGGTTATCGACAAGCGGCCCGCGCCGACCGGCCCGTTCCCCCCGACTGCGTTACCTGTACATTTCGAAGGACTCGGTCGTGAACAGTGAGGTACCAAATAGACGTCATCTTGGTACATGGCGCGCTCGTACTTGAGCGCATGACCTCGCCGCGAGCCAAGGTACCGTCTGCAGGCACGAAGTGACGCGGATCGGCCGAAGTGACGCGGCGCGCGACGTCGGAATGGCCGAACCGCGTCAGTTTGCCGTCGTCGCGGCGCCTAAGCCACCAAGGATCCCCGTCCGGTCATCGACGCCGGCAGCCCTCCCGTGCCGAATCCCCCGGTCAGATCCAGCCGTTGTCGTGGGCCAGTTCTGCCGCGGTGACCCGCGACGACGAATGCAGCTTGGACATCGCCGACGACAGATGGTTTCGAACCGTCCCGTGGGCGAGGTGGAGCGCTCGGGCGATCTCCTTCGTGGGAAGGCCCGCCCGGGTGAGGCGGAGCACATCGGCCTCTCGGTCGGTCAGCGGGCTCTCCGTCTCAGTGAGCGCCGCTGTCGCGAGCTGAACATCGATGTATCTCTCACCGGACGCAACCGATCGGATGATGGTGGCGAGCTGAGACGCCGGGGTCGATTTCGGCACGAAGCCGCTGACCTGCGCGGCCAGGGCACGCTTGAGCGTGCCGGGTCGGGCATGTCGAGTGACGATGATGGTCTGACACGCCATCAGCGTTCGGAGTTCTCGAGCGGCGTCGATTCCATCGAGGTGCGGCATCTCCAGGTCGAGCAGAGCGACATCGGGGCGGTGGGCCAAGGCCGCATCGACGGCCTGACGACCGTCACTGACATCCGCGACCACCTCGATGTCGGTCTCGAGTGACAGGAGCGCGACGAGGGCTCCGCGGATGAGCTCTTCATCGTCGGCGATGACAATTCGAATCATGCGCCGTCCTCGGATCCTTGTCTCTTGGGGTCTGTGGGGATTCGGACGACGAGGGTGAAGACATCGCCACGCCGCCGGGTCTCCACCGTTCCGCCCCAGACCGTTACACGCTCGGTGATTCCCACCAGACCCGTTCCTCCCGACCGCAGGGCGCCCGCCCCGTTATTCGACACCGTCAGCTCGTACGGGCCGACTTCGGACTGGGCCAGGTCGAGGGAGGCCTGCGTCGCGCGGCTGTGACGGAGGATGTTGGTCGTGGCCTCGCGAATGGCGACGGCCATGACCGCTCCGACCTCCGCGGGAAGACCGGGCACCTCGATGCGTGCCTCACAGTCGATGCCGGCCGAGCGGAGAACGGCAGCCGCGTTCCTGGCTTCGACGGCCACCGTCACGGTGCGGTAGTCGTTCACCACGGCCCGCGTGTCGTCGAGCGCGGCCTTGGCGATCGAGCGGATGTCAGCGAGTTCCTGCTCCGCGAGCGCGGGGTGGTCGGAACGAAGACGGCGTTCGGCGAGCTCCGCCTTCAAAGCGATCACCTGCAGGTGGTGACCCTGAATATCGTGCAGATCGGTGGCGAACCGAAGTCTCTCGGTTGCGACGGCGAGGTCCGAAGCGGTCTGCCGGGCCTCCTCGAGGCGCAGGACCACCCGAAGAACCCAGACGCTGCTCAGTGGCAGGACAGTCGTCAAGGCTAGCGTCCCGACGAGGACCAGGGTGAATCCGTCACCGGGTGCGGTCGGCCCCTCGACTGAGCGCGATGATGAGGCCGCTGCCGACAGGCCGCCGAGAGCGAGCACAAAGAGGACCGCGCTCAACACGACGGCGCTCCACCAGCGAGGCACGAGGCAGCTGAGCATTCCCCCGGCTAGCGCGAAGAGAAAGCCCCACCCCCATCCGGCGAAGGGAGGTATGACTGCCAACCCCCATGTCACGCCGCTCACGGCGAGCAGGGCGACGACCATCGGGTTTCTCACCGATGCCCCCGTGAGAGGTCGCAGCAGAAGCGGAACGACGACGAGAGCCAAAATCACAGACGCGCTCGTGGCGACGAGGAGCACGGTCGTCCGGAGCCCCGGTGTGCCGTCGACACCGAGCACGATCTGGAGGTAGGCGCCGATCAGAACGAGCACCCAGAGCGTGGCCGCTGTCGAACCGCGCATTCGCCACAGATCTTGGGCGGGTCGGGGCGGGCTTGCCCTGGCCTCCGTCATCGTGTTCAGCGTACCGGGAGGGCGTCGAGGAATGCCGACGTGTCACTCGCTAGCCGTGCGGATTGCGTGTGGTGAAGGTAGTGGTTGCCGGTGACGGTGACGACCTCGCCGTGGTCGACGCTCGCTGCCTGGCGCTCGTGCAGGCTGACCCAGCCCGCGTCGTCCTTCACCACGAACAGCAGTACGGGAAGGTCAGCGGGGAAGGTCGTGCCGCTGACGGACGCGAAGTTGGCAGGGGTGCGATTCATCTCGTCGAGCAGCGTGGGCGCGGTCGAGTTCTTCGTGGTCAAGAACCGCATCTGGGTTTTCGTGAGCTCGTCGTAGGGCATCCCGGCGAAGGGATCACCGGAGATCGCGGTGACGGCGCGCAGGATGCCCAGGTTGCGGAGTTCCACGAGCCCGGCGGTCGGGACGGGGTCGCTCGCGCCGGGCTGATCGGGCACGCTGCTATCGATTCCGACGAACGCGATGAGCTCACTCGCGTACAACTTGCTGTATTCGAGGGCGTAGATTCCCGCGATCGAATGGCCCATGAGCACGTACCGGTCGACGCCGAGTTCGTGCAGTGCCTCGTGCACCTCCCGGGCGATGTTCTTCGCCGTGCGGGGCACGTCGGTCTGGTCGCTGAGCCCCGTGCCGAATGGCTCGACGGCGACCACGCGGTACTTGTCGTCGAGTTGCGAGATGAGCGGCTGAAAGTCGAGACCCGGGGCGGCGGTCCCGAGACCCGGCAGCAGAACGATCGTCTCTGCTCCCGTGCCGCTGACGACCACGTTCATCTTCTTGCCGTCGACCGACACGAGCTGGCCGTAGGGAGTGATGGCGGCCAGCTCGGATTTCGTCGCCACCGCGTTCACGATGGAGGTCGTGGTGAGCAGCAAGACCGGCAGCGCGATGACGACGCCGATCGTCAGCAGGGTGATCTTGAGGGGTTTCCGCATGGTGTTCTCATCTCGGGCAGGGGGCGGCTCGGAAGTCCGCTGGGGTGTTCTCCCATCTCAGCGGAGGCGCGGTGCCCGGAGAAGTGCCGCGATGTCACGAGGCGGCATGACCGATGTCACGGTTGGGGGTGTCACGTGTCACGTTGCGGTGCGGTGCGGTGCGAAAGGTGACGCGATTCGGCCGAAAAGACGCGGCGCGCCACGTCGGATTGGCCGAAGCACGTCACTTTGCGGAGGGGCGCCAGTTCACCTGCGAGAATCATCGCCGTGGAGCGACCTCTCTTTTCATGGTGAAGCGATGCGTGTGTGTACTCCGGACATCAGCTTGGGTCGAGCCCGTCAGTTTGTAACGCGACAGCGCCAGCCGGACACTCCCTAGTGTGAAGGACGAACAGCACGATAACGACGACGGCCCCCTCTGGGCTTTGGCCCAGCGCAATGATGGCGCCGGCTTCGCCGGGCTGTTCGATAGGCACCGGCCGCGTGTCTACCGCCGCGCACTGAGCCTGGTCACCGATCCGCACGACGCCGAAGACATCACAGCGGCTGCCTTCTATGAGCTGTGGCGCAAGCGGAAGACCGTCGCGCTCGTGTCGGGGTCCGTTCTGCCGTGGTTGATGGTGACGACGGTCAACCTCGCTCGCAACAACCGCCGTGCCGCGGGCCGATACCGGTCTCTTCTCAGCAAGCTGCCCCGCAGCGACGAACCCGCTCGAGCAATCGACGCGGAAGAGATCGAGATTCGCCAGAGGCTCCACGCCGCTCTTCAAGAACTCTCACCCACGGACGCCGCGCTTCTCGTGCTGACCACTTTCGAAGATATGCCCGTCTGGCAGGCAGCCCAGGCCCTTGGTCTGAAACCACCCGCAGCACGCGTACGACTCCACCGCGCCCGCAAGCGACTCCGCGCCGACCTGCACGACCTCAACCCCTCGATTCGCACCGCACCGGAAGGCACGTTCTGATGATCACCGACATGCAGCCCGCCACGTCCGCCGCGATCCGCGCCGAACTCACCGCCATCGGCACCAGGGGCAGCGGGCTCCAGCGCCGGCAACGCCGCGCCCGCGTCACCGCCTCCCTCATCGGCGTCGCGGCCATCGCCATTACGACCAGCGCCGCCGCACTGGTCGCCGCGAATACCCCGGGATCGACCGTCACCGACGACCTGGGCGCAACGACGACCGTCACGCGCACGGGACCGGCTCTCGTCGACATCGGTCAGGCCCCTCCCCTCGCGAATGCCGTCATCGTTGACATCACCTGTCTCAGTACCACCGGCAAGGTCATGTTTGACACCCTGGGCGGAACTCAGTCGGGGGTCAGCTGCGGGATCGCCGATCCCGGAGACCACATGCGAATCTCAGACGCCGAGCTGCCGGCGAATGGCACGACGATCCTCAGCGTGGACGCCTCGCCGCAGGCCAAGTGGCGCGCGGTCTTCCACTACGCCACATCCACCACCTCCAACTGGGGCGTCAATTCGAATGGCCAGACCTTCGGTGTGGAGAACTACAAGGGCCACCCCGATCTCGTTCGCGCCAGGGCAGATAACGGCCAATGGGGCTACGTCTTCTGGAAGGAGACCGTGGAAGCTGAGCAGCCCGCGACCGTGGACGTCTACAAATCTGACGGCCATACCGTCGTCGGCCGACAAACTGCTAGCACCGCTACGGCCCCGGCTATCCCCTTCGACCAGGGGTTGGCCGATGACATCAACTCGGTCACGACCCCCACCCCCTGAACGGCGAAGAATCCGCGCTCATCAGTCAAAGAACCGAAAATACAGGCGACAAGGATCCCCGTCCGGTCAACGACGCCAGCAGCATCCCCGCGTCGTCGTCACTCGCCTCCGCGAGCAGGTCGCTCAGCACTCGCAGCGCCACGCGATTCACCGTGGGCGGAGCACCGCGGCCATCCTCGAGGCCAGTGGCTCGGAGGAGGTCAGCGGTGTGAACCGCCAGCTCGAAGACCCGTGTCGGAAGGTAGGCGGCAAGAGTCCATTCCCCGACCGGCGTGACGACCCGAGCGTCCGCCGACTGGTGAGCGATGAGAAGCCTCACCCGTGCTGCCACCTCCTGGACGGCACCGGCGGCATCATCGCCCAGATCCGCCGCAGACTGTCGACCCCGCTCGGCCACTGCTTCCGGATCAGCTCGCGACTCTCGGACAGCCCGGTAGTAGTCGTTCGTCGATGCCGTCGACGTCGATGGGCCCGGCCGGAGATACTGCTCCACCGTCAGGAGAGCGCGCGATGTGTGGCCGACGAGATCGCGCACAGTCCACTCCCCGAGCGCCGAAACGTGCCACTGATCAGCGCGGACGTCAATGGCGTCCACCGTCTGCTCGAACCAGCCGGCGGCAGCATCGAACGCCTGTTGCATCTCTGCGAATGCGGTCGCGTCGGTCATGGCCCGAGACTACTGATTCGTATCGTTCACGCGGAGCCTGTCTAACCACTTCGTCGGGTAGTAGCGGACCGGCTACCCCTTGCGCTGGAGCTCACCCGCAAGATAGCTTGCGGGCGTGCCCAGCCTGATTCAACGACGTATGGCTATCGACCGCCAACGCCTGTCGGGCCTCTATTCCCTCGTGTTCGGCGCCGCCATGACGGTGGTCTGCTGCCTCGAGTTGGCCTTCGCAGGCCTGTCCGGTTTCCCGCTGATCTTGGGCATGCTCGGCATCTTTTCGATGTTGGCGGGTGCGGTGACCAGGAAACAGGCCCATAAGGCCCTAGCCGCTTTCGAGGCGGCCGAGGGTGTCGGCGCAGGCGTACAGCCCCCACGAAAGACTGCTCGGTGAGCTCGCCATCTGACGTCACTTCCCAGCCCGACGATGAAGACCGTCGCTGGGCGGAGGCCACTCACCGCGTTCAGCATCAGCTCAAGCACGGGCGACGCGTCCGAGGCATTTCAGCACTCTTGGTCCTCGTCATGAGCGCCATTGAGAAGCGGCGGGGGTTGCCGCTTGGTGCCGGGGGAAGGGCCCGTCGTCGAAGCGTTTTGCGCGCGATCAAATTCGACGCGGCGCAAAACGTCGCCAGGGCGGGACTGTCTCCAGCGCGACCCGCCCCACCTCAGCGCCAAGCCCGCGCCTTAGCGCCAAGCCCGGCACTCACGACACCGGCGTCACCGTCCATGTGCCGTTCGTCTGAATCGCCAGGACGCCCGGCAGGTCGACCTCGAACGCCTTCGAGAACGCCCCGCTTTCGCCAAACAGCAACGGCTTGTCGGAGGTCGTGAAGGCTCGGCCGGAGAACGACTCGCCCGCCTTGGCCGGCCTGAAATCGACCTTCAGCCTCGAGACGTCGTCCGAGAAGAACAGCACCGCCGGCCCCGTCCCCGATTGTGCTCCGGACACCGTCGGCAGATCGTT
Source organism: Frondihabitans sp. 4ASC-45 (assembly GCF_049472575.1). Classification (NCBI taxonomy): domain Bacteria; kingdom Bacillati; phylum Actinomycetota; class Actinomycetes; order Micrococcales; family Microbacteriaceae; genus Frondihabitans; species Frondihabitans sp. 4ASC-45. The sequence continues at coordinate 57,095 of NZ_JBCEBN010000002.1, forward strand.
CCAGCTCTGCAGCGTCACCGTCCAGCTTCCCTGCGCGTCGACGATGAAGGTCTGCTTGACGGGGTCGTTTTTGAAGACGTCCATCAAAAAGGATCCGCGCAACGGCGCTGCAGCCCGACCGAACGGCGACATCCGCCCCGCTGCGGTCACCGTCGCAACGCCCCTGCAGGCGGAGCAGTTGAGCGCGACCACGACGGCGAATTCACCTTTGCGCTCGTAGCTCACGTTCATCGGGCCGGTGCCGGAAGCAGTCGCCGTCACACCGGACGCCACGACGCCGGCCTTCACGGTCTTCGCCACGGGCTGGGTGACGGCGGGCGTGGTCGGCGTCGCACTCGGCGTGGGGGTCGGGGTCGGGGTAGGGCTGGGAGGTTCGGCCGAGACGGTGGGTGACGACGACGGAGCCGAGGATCCTTGGCCCCCCGTTCCCGAACACCCGCCCAGCATCAGCGCTCCCGCAGCGATTACCCCGACGACCAGTGCCCCACGTTTCTTCCCCATGCGGCCAGCCTGCCACCGACGACGGCTAGCCCGTCACAACCCATGCCGACGATCGCCGAGGATCTTCTCGCAGTTCGCGGCCTCCTGAGCGGCCGAGAAGGGCTCCTGCCGCTCCGCGACAGCCCGCGCGAGATCGGCCAGCGCGAGATCGCCGTGCACCGCGGCACCCACCATCACGCCGGAGGCCGCCGAGGCCGCAACCATCGCCATCGCGTCGCTCACGTTGCCGGTGGCCCAGACCCCGGGCAGCGCCGTCATGCCGCGAGGGTCGGCTGCGATCTGCGCGCCGAACGGGGTCGGTGTCGCGGCGCCGCCGAGGGCTTCGAAGAGCTCGGTCCGGGCCACGAACCGCGGCGCGACGACGACCGCGTCGATCGGAAACGACCGGCCGCCCTCGACCTCGACGGACCGCACCTGCGTGCCGTCGACCACGAGTCGCTCGACCCGAGGCACGACGACCCGGACTCCGAGGGCCGCGAGCTGCTCCCACTGCTCGTCGGTCGGTTCGGGCGCCTCATGGAGGAAGAGGGTGACGTCGTCGCTGAGCTGGCGGAACAGAATCACCTGGTGCAGGGCGTTTTCGTTGCGGCCGAGCACGGCGATGCGGTGGTCGCGCACCTCCCAGCCGTGGCAGAACGGGCAGTGCAGCACGGTGCGCCCCCACGCCTCGGCAACCCCGGGCACGTCGGGCAGCTCGTCGACGAGACCGGTCGCGAGGATCACGCGGCGAGCGCGCACCGACGACGCTCCCCCGTCGATCTCGACGGTGAAATCGTCGACGTCGCCGGATGCGGCCGTGACGAACCCGTCGACGATCGAGACGCCGTACGACTTCGCTTCGGCACGGCCGCGGGCGAGCAGTTCGCGGGGCGACACACCCTCCTGCCCGAGCACGTTGTGGGCCCCCTCTGCGGGAGCATTACGCGGCTCGCCGGCGTCGACGACCACCACTCGGCGGCGCGATCGGCCGAGGGCGATGGCCGCGGCGAGGCCGGCAGCGCCACCGCCGATGACGACGACGTCGAAGGGAAGGGCCGCGTCGGCCATCTCGACGTCGGCCGGATCCTGAGCTGCGGCCGTTCGTGTGTTCTGTATGTCGTTCATAGGCACCACGCTAGGCGACTCGTGCCTATAAGACATAGACTCTTGCGTATGACGCAAGACGCAATCGACGAGGTCGTCCGGCAACGCATTCGCAGCCTGCGGGTGGCCCGGGGCTGGACCCTCGACACGCTCGCAGCTCGGTGCTACCTCTCGGCCTCGACCCTCAGTCGCATCGAGACCGGTCACCGGCGCATCGCGCTCGACCAGCTCGTGCCGATCGCGCAGGCGCTCGGCACCACGCTCGACCAGCTCGTCGAACCCGAGGGAGATGACGACGTCGTCATCCGCCCCGAGCCCGAGATGCGACCGGGCTCCACCGTCTGGCTGCTCTCGCGCGAGCGCGACCGACGCGGGGTGACGATCGCCAAGATGCGCATCACGGCCGAACGCGACGAGGGTGGCCCGGGCGTCCACCCCGGCTACGAGTGGTTCGCCGTGCTGAGCGGCACCGTGCGGCTGACGCTCGGCGAGCGGACGATCCTCGTGCGCGAGGGGCAGGCGGCCGAGTTCTCGACGATGACCCCGCACTCGATTCACGCGCACGAAGGGCCGGTCGAGATCCTGACGATCTTCGACCACGACGGCGAGCGCGCCCACCTGCCGGGGCACCAGCACCCGCGCTGAGCCGGGCTGGATTCCGGCCCGTCACGCGAGTGCCGCCGAATGCAGCCGGCGGCCGGCCACCCACGACATTTGGCGGCACTCGGCGAGAGTGCGCAAATGGGCCCCCGGATCCTCGCCGGGCCACCGCCGCATCCCCGCCATCGAGTGCCGCCAAATGCAGTCGGTAAGCGGCCGCCGCGAGCATTCGACGGCACTCGGCACCGCCCACCCGCGCTACCCACCCGCGCCCCACCGTCGAGTGCCGCCAAATGCAGCCGGTCAGCGGCCGGTGCAAGCATTCGGCGACACTCGCCTGCAACAACATGCCCGCTAGGGTCGACCCCGTGAACAACCGAGTGACCATCGTCGACGTCGCGGCCCGAGCCGGCGTGGCTATCAGCTCGGTCTCGAGCGCACTCAACGACCGACCCGGCGTCTCAGAGGCCACCCGCAAGCGCATCGTCGAGGCGGCTCACGAGCTCGGTTTCGTGCCGTCGCTCCGGGGCCGCAGCCTGTCGTCGAAGCGCGCGTTCTCGGTCGGCCTGGTCGTGCACCGCGATCCGTCCGTGCTCGAGTCCGACCCGTTCTTCGGCAGTTTCATCGGCGGCATCGAGACGGTGCTCGACGCGCAGAACTACGCGCTCATCCTGCAGATGGGCTCCGAAAAGATCGAGACTCTCGAGCGGTATCGAAGTCTGGCCGCGAATCGCCGGGTCGACGGCGTCTTCTTGTCGGAATTGGGAGTCGAGGATCCGCGGATCCCCCTGGTCGAAGAACTCGGCCTGCCCGCTGTCGGCGTCAATGCCGAACCCGATTTTCCCCTGCCCGCGGTCCGTCAGAGCCACGTCGAGGGCATCCGCGAGCTCGTCGACCATCTGGTCTCGCATGGCCACCGCCGGCTCGCCCTCGTGACCGGGCCGACCGAGTTCATCCACGCCGGTCAGCGCCTGAGGGCCTGGGGCGAGGCCGTGGCGGCGCACGGCCTTGCACCCGGTCAAGTCGTCGAGGGTGATTTCACGTATGAGGGCGGTGTGGCCGCGGCATCGCGTCTCCTCACCGACCGCGCTCCGGACGAGAGGCCGACGGCCGTGATGTGCTCGAACGACCTCTCGGCCATCGGGTTCTTGGCCCGGGCCGACGAGCTCGGAGTCCGCGCCCCCGACGACATCTCGGTCGCCGGTTTTGACGGCATCGCGCTGGGTTCGTACATCCGCCCGTCGCTCACCACGATCGCCACGACACCGCGTCTACTCGGCGTCGAGGCGGCCAGGATGCTGCTCGCCGCCATCGCCGGTGAGCGCGTCGACGATGTCGACATCACGCCCGCCCGGCTCCTCCCCCGCGGCTCTACCGGTCCGGCTCCCGCTCACACCTGACCGGCCCTCACGGTCGAAGCTGTGCTACCGTCACCTCTACCGAAACGTTTCGGCTTTCGGTCGGCGAGCGAAGACGCCCGCCTGGTCACCACTGGAGGAGACATCGTGCAACGACGCACAAAGTTCATCGGCGCCGCCGTAGTCGCAGCAGCAATGATCGGCCTGACCGCGTGCAGCGGCGGCGGAAGCAGCAGCGGATCACTCACCGCCAAGGGCCCCATCAAGATCTGGTACTCGAATAACGAGCAGGAGGTCGCCTGGGGCAAGGCGACCGTGGCGGCGTGGAACAAAGACCACCCCGACGAGAAGGTCACCGGCCAGGAGATCCCCGCCGGCAAGACCTCCGAAGAGGTCATCGGCGCCTCCATCACCGCTGGCAACTCGCCCTGCCTGGTCTACAACACCGCCCCCTCGGCCGTCGGCCAGTGGGTGAAGCAGGGCGGCATGGTCGACCTGTCGAAGTTCTCCGACGGCGCGAAGTACATCGAAGCGCGCTCAGGATCCCAGGCGGACCAGTACAAGGACGCCGGCGGCGAGTACTACCAGTTCCCCTGGAAGTCGAACCCCGTGATGATCTTCTACAACAAAGACCTGTTCAAGAAGGCCGGCCTCGACGCCGATAACCCGAAGCTCTCGACCTACGCCGACTTCACGGCGACGGCGAAGACGCTCGTCGACAAGGGCGTCGCCCCGAACGCGATCCTGCCGGCACCGACGAGCGAGTTCTTCCAGATGTCGTTCGACTTCTACCCGCTCTACGCGGCGGAGTCGGGCGGTACGCAGCTCGTGAAGGACGGCAAGTCGACCTTCAACGACCAGGCCGGCTACGACGCCGCGAACTTCTGGCGCACCCTCTACGCCGACAAGCTCGCCGGTCAGGAGAAGTACCAGGGCGACGCCTTCGCGGACGGCAAGGCCGCCATGGCGATCGTCGGGCCCTGGGCCGTCTCGGTCTACAAAGACGTCAACTGGGGTTCCGTGCCCGTGCCGACGAAGAACGGCACCGCCGCCGACAAGACCTACACGTTCAGCGACGCGAAGAACGTCGGCATGTTCACCGCCTGCCAGAACCAGGGCACGGCGTGGGACTTCCTGAAGTTCTCGACGAGCACCGCCAACGACCAGAAGTTCCTCGAAACCACCGGCCAGATGCCGATGCGCACCGATCTCGCCACGACGTACGCGGACTACTTCTCGAAGAACCCGTCGTACAAGCTCTTCGGCGACCAGGCCAGCCGCACCGTCGAGGTGCCGTCCGGCCCCAACACCGTTGCCGAGATGCAGGCATTCCGCGACGCGTGGAGCGATTCGGTCATCTTCGGCAAGGGCGACGTCAAGACCTCGCTCGACGACGCCGCGACGAAGATCGATCAGCTCGCCGCCGAGAAGTGACGGTGACCCGGTGACCACCACCGGCGGCGCTGAGACACCGCCCCCGACGCTCGCTAAGCGTCAGGGGCCGGCCGGTGTTCGTCAGAAGCTGCTGGGCAAGCACCCGCTCGGCCTCCTCTTCAGTGCGCCGTACCTCGTGTTCGTGCTCGTCGTCTTCGCCTACCCCCTGGTGTACGCGGTCTACATCGCGTTTCACGACTACTTCTTCACGGCACCGGGAGCGGTCGTCGACCGCCCCTTCGTGGGGTTGGCGAACTTCGTCGACGCCTTCACCGATCCCGATGTAATCCGGTCGTTCGGCAACGTCGGCATCTTCCTGATCATCAACGTGCCGCTCACGGTCGTGCTCAGCATCGTGCTGGCGTCGGGGCTCAACAAGGTCACCCACCTCAAGGCGTTCTACCGGGTGGCCTACTACATCCCCTACCTGACGGCGAGCGTCGCGGTCGTCGCGGTCTGGCTGTTCCTGTTCAACGGCTCGGGCCTCGTCAATCAGATCCTCGGCCCGTTGGCGCCCAGTCCGTCGTGGCTGATCAACTCGCACTGGGCCATGCCGTCGATCGCACTGTTCGTCACCTGGAAGCAGATGGGCTTCTACATCCTGCTGTACCTGGCAGCCCTGCAGAACGTGCCGAACGAGCTGTACGAGGCGGCGTCGACCGACGGAGCGGGAGCCATCCGCAAGTTCTTCTCCGTCACCGTTCCCGGGGTGCGCCCCGCGACCGTCCTGGTGCTGCTGGTCTCGACGGTCACCGGCGCGAACCTGTTCACCGAGCCGTACCTCCTGACCAACGGCGGCGGGCCGAACGGCGCGTCGACGTCGCCGGTACTGCTCATGTACCAGAAGGGCATCGAGCAGGGTCACCCCGACGAGGCGAGTGCCATCGGCGTCGTGCTGGTCGTGCTGGTACTCGTGATCGCCCTGCTCCAGAACCGATTCGCGGGAGGAAAAGACTGATGTCGAAGTTCCAAGCCACCCTGCGGAGCGCAGTGCTCGCCCTCGGCGCCCTCGTCTTCCTGTTCCCCTTCTACTACATGATCATCGGGTCGCTGCAGACGAAGCAGGATGCCAGTCTCGGCGGCGCCTTCCCGCATCCGAGCAACATCACCGGGGCGAACTACTCCGCGATCAACGATCGGATCAACCTCTTCTCGGGGCTGCTCAACTCGGGCATCTTCACGGCCGGGGTGCTGGTCTGCACGCTGATCTTCGGGGTGCTCGTCGGCTACTCGCTCGCCGTGCTGCAGTGGCGGGGCCGAGGCGTCACCTTCGCTCTCGCCCTGCTCGTGCAGGTCGTCCCGTTCCAGTTGCTGATCATCCCGCTCTACGTGCTCATCACCCGCACGTATGGGCTCGGAGACAACTATCTGGGCATGATCCTCCCGTTCGCGATCAACTCGACGGCCGTGATCATCTTCCGCCAGTACTTCCTGCAGCTTCCCAAAGAGCTGTTCGAGGCCGCGCGGATCGACGGGGCGAACGAGTTCGTGCTCCTCTGGCGAATCGCGCTCCCCCTGGTGCGCCCGGCTCTCGTGACCGCGGCACTGCTGACCTTTATCGGCCCGTGGAACGAGTTCCTCTGGCCCTTCCTCATCACGAAGCAGGCCAGCATGCAGCCACTTGCCGTCTCGCTCGCCAACTACATCTCGAACGTGGCCGCCACCGCGTCCAACCCGTTCGGCGCGACGCTCGCCGGCGCCGTGGTGCTCGCCGCACCCGTCGTCGTGCTGTTCATCGTGTTCCAGCGCTACTTCATCTCGACCGACGTGGGCTCGAGCGTCAAGGGCTGACCGGCCCGCTTCCGACCCTCGAATCCCACCCACCTGGAGAACCCCATGACCGATGCATTCCCCTACCGTCTTTCCCGCCAGGGCGTCGTGATGACGCCCGAGCCCGGCAACGCCCTCGAAGTCGAGGGCGTCCTGAACCCCGGCTCGGGCCGCACGCCCGACGGCGCCCTCCACCTCCTCCCGCGCATGGTCGCCGAGGGCAACGTCTCACGGGTCGGCCTGGCCAAGGTCGTCATCGAAGACGGCGTGCCCGTCGCTGTCGAACGCGACGGCATTGTGCTCGAACCCGACCGCGGGTGGGAGCGCGGTGCCACGCACGCGGGCGTCGAAGACCCCCGAGTGACGAGGATCCCGGAGCTCGACCTCGACGTGATGACCTACGTCGCCTACGGCCCCCTCGGACCCCGCACCGCCGTCGCCGTGTCGAGCGACCTCCGCGAGTGGCGCCGACTCGGCCCGGTCACCTTCGACTACGACGACACCCTCGACATGGACCTCGGTCTGTTCCACAACAAAGACACCGTGTTCTTCCCCGAGCCGGTCACCGCCCCCGACGGCGTCCGCTCGTTGGCCGTGCTGCACCGGCCGATGTGGGACATCGGCGAGACCGCCCCGGGCGAGGGCATCCGCGTGCCCCGTGGCACCACCGACACCCGCCAGAGCATCTGGATCAGCTACGTCTCGGTCGACGACGTGGCCCGCGACATCACGAACCTCACCCGCTGGGGTCAGCACCGGTTCCTCGCCGGCCCCGAGTTTCCGTTCGAGGAGCTCAAGATCGGCGGCGGCCCCGCACCCCTCCGGGTGCCCGAGGGCTGGCTGCTCCTGCACCACGGCGTCACCGGCACGATCGACAGCGCCTTCGCGCAGCAGAAGAACGTGAACTACGCGGCAGGCGGGATGATTCTCGACGCCGCGGATCCTTCGGTCGTCCTCTCGCGCAGCACCGAGCCGCTGCTCGCTCCCGCCACCGCCGACGAGACCGGCGGCATTGTGCCGAACGTCGTGTTCCCCACCGCGATCGAAGAGATCGACGGCAGGCACTTCGTCTTTTACGGAATGGGCGACTCCAAAATCGGCGTCGCACTCCTCGAACGGGTCGCCTCGTGACCGCGTCGCGCACGACCTTCAGGATCCGGGCCCTCGCAGCGATCGGCACGGTCGCCCTCGCCGCCGGGGCCGGGCTCACCGCCGCCTCCCCCGCGATCGCGAGCGCCCCGGATCCTCGTCCTGCCGCGAGCACCCCGACGGCTCGCCTCACCAATCTCGCGCACCTCGACTACTTGCTCGATCAGACGACTCCCCCGGCGACGGCGGGCCACACCACCTACGCCCTCGACTCGCAGCCGACGCTCACCATGCCGTGGGTGTACGCCGATGCACGGCCCGGCAACACGTTCGAGCGGGTCGGCGGCGGGCCGCTCGACCCGGCGACCGGGCACTGGGGTCAGGGGTCGTACGACTCCGACGACGTGTCACGCGCGGCCGTCGTCTACCTGCGCGACTGGAAGCAGACCGGCTCGGCGTCGAGCCGTGAGAAGGCGTACGAGCTGCTGAGGTCGACGGCGTACTTCCAGACGACCTCGGGGCCGGACGCCGGCAACGTGGTGCTGTGGATGCAGCCCGACGGCACGCTCAACCCGAGCCCGGTGCCCGTCGAACTCCCGAACCCCTCCGACAGCGGCAACAGCTACTGGCTGGCACGCACGCTCTGGGCCTACGGCGAGGGCTACGCGGCGTTCAAGTCGACCGACCCGGCGTTCGCCTCGTTCTTGCAGGACCGCCTGCAGCTCGGAGTGAGGGCGCTCGAGCGCGCGACACTGGCCTCCTACGGCAAGTACGGAGTGGCCGACGGTACTCGCGTGCCGAGCTGGCTCATCGTCGGCAGCGCCGGTGCCTCGGCCGAAGCTGTGCTGGGGCTCGCCGCCTACTCGAAGGCAGCACCCCACGATCGCCCGGCCCGCTCGGCACTCTCAGAGCTCTCCGAGGGGATCGCCGCGATGGGATCCTCTCGTTCCGCCGCCGTCGCCGTGCAGAAGTGGCCGTACGGGGCGATCCTGCCCGAGACGAAGTCGCGTTCGCAGTTCCACTCGTGGGCGTCACAGATGCCGGCCGCTCTCGCCGAGGCCTCGGTCGTGCTGAAGAAGCCGTCGCTGCTGAAGCCCGCCGTCACCGACTCGGTGGCGTTCTCGTCGACGCTGCTGACCTCGACCGGTCCGATCAACGGCTTCTCGCCGGCGCCGACCGATACGACGCAGATCGCCTACGGGGCCGACTCGCGACTCCAGTCGCTCCTCGCCACTGCGGATGCGGCGCACAGCCCCGGCATCGAGCAGCTCGCCGGCCTCATGGCGAGCTGGTACTTCGGCAACAACACCTCGGGCAAGCCGACCTACGACCCCGCCACGGGCGTCACGTTCGATGGCGTTCAGCCGACCGGCTCGGTCAACACCGGATCGGGAGCCGAATCGACCATCCACGGCCTTCTGTCGATGATCGCGCTCGATGCGCACCCTCGCGTGTCGGCCTTGGCGCAGTCGGCTTCGACCGTCGTCTCGCGTGACGGACTCAGTGTCGTCGAGGCGGAGAAGGCGACCGCCACCACCGGAACCGTCGTCACCCCGACCTCGGCCTCCAACGGCGAGTCGCAGCTCAGCGGCGGCTCCGAGCTCGCGCTCGATCGCGGTGAGACGGCGACGTTCGCCGTGCCCGCCGCGGCCTCGGGTGGTGCACGACACATCGATCCGGTCATCGCGATGCCGACGGGGTCTGCTCCGGTGGCGCTGTGGACGGGCTCGACGAAGCGGACACCGCTCGGCGTGACCCGTGCCACGGTCGGTGCGCAGGGAGTCACCCCGGTGCCGGGTGCTCTTCTGCCCGCCTCGCTGCTGCTGCCGCTGCGCGGATCGGCGACCTCGGTGTCGGTGCGTGCCCTGAGCGGCACGACGACCGTCGACGCCTTGCTCGTGCGACCGCTGGTCTCACGCGTCGTGCTCTCGGGCACAGGTGATGCCCGGTCGGAGCTCGTCCAGTCGACGTCGCTGCTCCCCCAGCGCGCGACGATCGGCAGCCGAGGATCCACGGTGCGCACCTACGACGACACGGGCCGCCTGAAGCAGACCCTCACGGGCGAGCGCAGCATCTACCTCCCGGCCGGAGGCTTCGCCGTCGCCACCCGCTGACCCGCTGGTCGCGCCGCGTCCGCTCCCCGCGCCGTACACCGAGTGACGCCGAATGCCGTTGCGCAGAGCCTGGCTCACGCATTTAGCGGCACTCGGCACCCGGGGCGGGGTTGGGCGGGGCGGGGCTGTCAGTACTTGATCGACTGGCCGCCGTCGATCGGCAGCACCGTCGCGTTCACGTACGAAGCGTCGTCCGACAGGAGGAACGCGACGACTGACGCGATCTCGTTCGCCTCGCCGTAGCGCTTCGTCGGGTTGATCTGAATGAACTCCTCGGCAGCTTTGCGGGGGTCGTCGGCGTTGAGCTGCTTCATCGAGTTCTCGACCATCGGGGTCCAGATGGCGCCGGGGGCGATCGCGTTGATGCGGATGCCGAACTGGCCGTACTCGATGGCGGAGTTGCGGGTGAGGCCGACGACGCCGTGCTTTGCTGCGGCGTAGCCCGACTGGTTGCCGATGCCGGTGATGCCCCCGACGCTGGCCGTGTTGACGACCATGCCGGATCCTTGTTCGCGCATGATCTTCAGCACCTTCTCGAGGCCGAGGAACACGCCGCGGAGGTTGATGGCGACGACCTTGTCGAACTCGTCGGCGGTGAAGTTCTCGGTGAGGTTCTGGCGACCCTCGATGCCGGCGTTGTTGAAGAAGCCGTCGATGCGGCCGAAGCGCTCGAGTGTCGCTTTGACATAGGCGTCGACATCGACCTCCTTCGAGACGTCGGCGAGGGTGGTGAGAATCTCGGCCTCGGGCGTCGCCTCGAGGACGGCGGCCTCCGACTCGTCGAGGCCCTTCTGCGAGATGTCAACGAGGGCGAGCTTCGCTCCCTCGGACGCGAGACGGAGGGCGGTGGCGCGGCCGAGGCCGGATCCGCCTCCGGTGATGAGGACGACGCGGTCGGTGAATCGGGTGCTGCTGGGCATGGCTGTGTTTCTCCTGCTTCGACGATGAAGGGCTCGGAGCGGTGTGGTGCGGCGAGTCCGACTCTCTTGTGGGGAGCCGCCTTTACGCTACACCTGTTGCCTTAATGCGGGATCGAGCGGCGTGGGCCGTAGGTTGCTCCATCGAGTGTCGCCATTTGCCTCCGCGGACGGCCCAGCCCGGGCATTTGGCGCCACTCGGCGTCCGGCAACCGGCGCGCTCGGCATCTATTGCGCGAAAACGGCCCCCGAACACCACGCTGGCGGCCACTTCTGCGCACTCGGCAGCCCTCAGCCGACGTCCGCGCACCTGCGCCCGGCATCGACTGTCATCCCCGAGTTGCCTCGAATGCGTCTCGCGGGCGACGACAGCTCCGATGTCCATCCGTAGCTTGGGGACATGGGGGATGGACGTTCGCGGGTTCTGGCCAGATCTGGCCGGCTGCTCTCAGCTGCTGCCTTGACGCTCAGCTGCGTAACGGTCGTACTGGTGTGCCTTGGCACGTTCGCTCACGTCGATATCTACTTTCGTGGCGCAGCAGGCTGGAATTTTATTTGGGGTCTCCTCGCTCGTGATCGCTCAGTTCGCCGCGGCTGCACGCGTATTAATCTGGCTCACCACCGCACCTACTGTGACCGTTCGCCGCGCTTTGGCTCTCGTGGGAATTGTCATGGCCGTCGTCTCCGGCGCCACGGTCGTTATCGGCTACATCGGCCACCGAGCCACCTACACGGAAGTAGCTGCTTCCTGCCACGGAAGGCCTGGAATCACCGCCCGCGAGACGAACACGTTTCTTCGTGCGAGAGGGGCCCTCTCTGTGAGATTCGGGATCGTCCTGCTTCGAGTTCCGGATTCTGAGTACAGGCCCCCGTTGGGGACCAAGCCGGCGGCCAGCGGCTCCTTCACGTCCGAGTGCCATTCCGACGGCTCCATCACGATCTCATTCCCCACCAGCGGTTATGCGACCCCAATCGCCCCAATTACGATCCGGGCAAGATAAAGCCTCGCACCGGCGACGCATCTGATGCACGCGTGCCGTCGCCTCGCGCGCACCCGCGATAGCCTCCGCTGATGAAGTGGATTCTCTACGACATCGGCGGTGTCCTCGAAATAGTTGACGACGACGACTGGCCCCTCTCGCTGCATGAGCGTTGGAGCGCCCGCCACGAACTGACTGTCACTGAGTTGCGAGCTCGCCTCCACGCCGCCGAGCTCCCCGACATGGCTCTACGAAGTGGTGTCGCAGACGAGTACTGGCGCAAGCTCGGAGCCGCCCTGGGTGCCGATAGTGCAACTATTGCGACAATGCATTCCGAGTTCTGGGATGCCTACTGCGGTAAGGCAAACGTCGAGCTGCTCGATCATGCGAGATCGCTGAGGGATCGCGCTGGCCTCGCCATCCTGTCGAACTCCGGCGATGGTGCCCGAGAAGAAGAGGAGCGACGTTTCGGCTTCGCCTCGCTGTTCGACCCCATCTGCTACAGCCACGAGCAGGGGATCGCGAAGCCCGATTCGGGCGCGTATCTCACCGCGCTCCGCCGAATGGGCGCATCGGCCGAGCAGGTGCTCTTCATCGACGACCACGAGGAGCCGGTGCGCGGGGCAGAGGACTGCGGCATCCGCGCCATTCTGCACCGTGATAACGAGACCACCATCGCTGCCATAGAGACCTTTCTCGCGACCTGAGATGGCCTTCGCACTCGGTTTCTTGATACTTCGTGGCGTCTACAGGACGATCCTGGCGAAGGCCGAACGCGAAGGCCCCATCGAGCCCTGCATGTGACCTGACCGACCGAGGTTGCGTCGTGCTTCCCTTACGATCAGGGTCATGGGGGAATCTGCCACGGACGTCGTCAACTCGGGCCCGGCTCGGCGACCCCGCAAGAATCGCCACAGCACCGCACGGTTCGTCCGTGACATCCTGATCGTCTTGCTGGCGGCGCTTCTGATCTCGTTCCTGATCAAGACCTATTTGGTCCGCTCGTTCTACATCCCATCGCCCTCGATGACGAACACGCTTCAGGTCAACGACCGCATCATCGTCAACGAACTCGTGCCCAAGGCGACTCCCCTCCAGCGTGGGGACGTCATCGTCTTCTCGGACCCGGGCGGATGGCTCGGAGCAAGCGACACGACGCCGAAATCTGATTCCACGAGCCCGGTCATCGGGGCCATCCAGACAGGTCTCACCGCTGTGGGCCTCGGCACGAAGGACAGCGACAACCACCTCGTCAAACGAGTCATCGGCCTGCCCGGAGACAAAGTCGCGTGCTGCAACGACTTCGGCCAGCTCGAGGTCAACGGCGTGCCCCTCAAGGAGCCCTACATCAACGTCACGGCCGGCCAGCGCGCCGACAGGTTCACCTACACGGTGACCGTTCCGAAGGGTGACCTGTGGGTGCTCGGTGATAACCGCTACAACTCCGACGACTCCGCCGCACACTTCACGCAGAAAGACGTGTCGCAACCGTTCGTACCGATCTCCGACGTCGTCGGACGAGCCATCGTCATCACCTGGCCGTCATCACGCTGGGGCACTCTGAGCAACTACCCCACGGTCTTCCAGGGCACCGACCCCACACACTGACGCCGGCAGCCCTGCGAGACTCCAGTAGATGCGGGTGCCCGTCGACCACACCCGCAACGACTGGAGTCTCGCCGCCCGAGGCGGCGGCGACAGCCGAGAGCAAGCCTCAGCGCGCACCCGCCGCCCGCAACGCCGTGAAGGACGGGATCCGGTCGCGCTCGATGTGCGTGTAGGCGATCGACTCGGCGACGCGCTCGTTGCCAGAGCGGATCGCCTCGGCGAGCGCCACGTGGTCGTCGAACGCCTCATCGACGTCGAGCTGCGAGGTCAGGTAGAACAGCCAGAGCACCCGGCCGGTGACGGAGCGCATCACCTGCTTCATCAGGTCGTTGCCCGACAGGTCGACGATCGCCTCGTGGTACCAGGTGCTGGCCTCGGCGACACGGTAGGCGTCGCCCGAGTGCACGACGTTCTGCGAGTAGTGGAGGGCTTCGTCGAGGGGCCCGGAGTCGCCGCCGCGCGAGACCTCGCGGGCGGCGAATCGCGCTGCACCGACCTCGAGGTAGAGCCGGAGGTCGAAGAGGTCGTTGACCGCTTTCTCGTCCCACACGGTCACGACCGCGCCGCGCCGGGGGAAGGTGCGGACGAAGCCCTCCTGCTCGAGCTGCGGTACCGCCTCGCGGAGGGGCACCCGCGACATCTCGAGCTCAGCGGCGATGCGCGCCTCGGCGAGCCGCGAACCCTGGGGGTACTCACCGCGGATGATGCCCTCGCGGATGGCCGAGTACGCCTGTCGCGAGAGCGACGCGGGTCGGTCGACGGTGGTCGCGGATCCTGCGTCAGATGGTTCTGTCACGTCCGCTCCTCGCGGGTGAGGGCCCCGGGGTGCACGATGCACCCCGGGGCCGGTGGCCGACCTACTTCGCGATTCCGAGCTTCGAGAAGTCGAGCTCGTTGGCACCGATGTTATGAGCCTCTGCGACTCCGGTGAGCCATTTCTGCGACACGACCCAGTCCTTGTTGTAGGAGAGGTTCATGTAGCAGCCGGTCGCGGAGTACGTCTGAGCGGCCTTGGCGTAGAGCGAGGTGTCGCCGGTCGCGACGGCCTCGTTCAGGTCGGCGTCGGTCGAGGGGCTGTCGCAGAGGAAGTAGTTGATTCCTCCGGTCTTGTCCCAGAAGACGTGGCCCCACATGTACGGGCTGCCGCCGTCGGGGCCGTTGTTGCCGTCGATGAAGGCGTCGGGGCCCTTCGTCGGGTCGGCGGCCCAGCCGAAGACCTGCGAGGTGGGGTACCCCTGCGCGGTCGCCTTGATGCCGTCGTTCTGCAGGTTGGCGGTGACGATGTTCGCCATCGCCTGGGCGTTGGTGTTGTCGGAGGCGTAGCCGACAGTCATCGCGGTGCCGGCCGGGAGGGTCTTGGCGTAGGCGGCGAAGACGGTCGGGTCGTAGCTGATGTTCTGCTTGTCGGAACCGTCGGCGATCATGCCCTTGGCGTAGAGGGTGGTCGCGACCGAGGAGCGCGCGCCGAGCACCTCCTTGACCAGCTGCTTCTGGTTGATCGACTGCATGAACGCGGTGCGGGCCTCCTTGTTCGCGAAGAACTCCTTCGACGGGTTCACCGTCAGCAGGGCCGACTGGAGGGTCGGCAGGAAGTCGCTGTTGAACTTGTCGTTGCCGTCGTATTTGGTGAGGCTCGACGACGGGAGCGCCGCGACGATCGCCGACACGTCGCCGGAGTCGAAGGCGAGCTGGAGTGCCGAGGCGTCGCTGTACACCGGCAGATCGACCTTGGTGAACGGCGACTTGGTGCCCCAGTAGCCGTCGTACTGCGTGAGCTCGTATTTGGTGCCCGTCTTGGCGCTGGTCAGCTCGTACGGTCCCGTTCCGAGGTCGTGGGTCTGCAGGTACGTCTGGGCGTTGTCGGATCCTGCGTTCTTCTCAAGGCCCGTGGGCGACTCCATCTTCGGGCCGAACGGCGACGCGAGGTAGTCGAGAAAGGCGGAGTTCGCCTTCTTCAGGGTGACAACGGCGGTGAGGTCGTCGGGGGTGGCGACGCTCTTGATGCCCGCGGTCATGTAGGCGGCACCGCCCTTGACGGTGTTGCGCCGGTCGAACGACGCCTTGACCGCCTCGGAGGTGAACTTCGTGCCGTCGTGGAACGTCACACCCGAGCGGAGCGTGAACGTGTAGACCGTGTTGGCCTTGTTCACCGTCCACTTGGTCGCCAGGCGCGGCGCGATCTTCACGGTGTCGACGTTGTTCTGGTACTGCACGAGCCCTTCGTACGTGTTGAGCACGATGGCGAGGCCGTTGTTGGCGTAGTAGATGTCGGGGTCCGGCGGCTGGCCGATGTCGCCGAGGAGGCCGACGGTCAGCACCCCGTCGGTCGGGGCCGGGTTGGCCGTGTTCGAGCCGCCGGACGACGAGCAGGCGGCGAGGGCGAGCAGCGGGATCACGGCCAGGGCGGCGATGACTCCTCGCGTCTTCGTGGTGAGGGGTGCGTTCTTCACTTCGACTCCTTGCAGGGTGGACCGGAGAGGGGAGGCTCCGGCGGGAGGGGTGTGGTGCAGGGATGGAGCGGGGTGGGGCTTCACGCCGTCACGCGTTGAGGCGCGGGTCGGCGAGGGCTTGGAGAACGTCGACGAGAGCGTTCGCGACGATGTAGATGATGCCGAGCACGAGCGTGACGCCCGCGATGGCCGGAAAGTCAGAGGTGGGGATGCTGGCCGCGAGGTAGTTGCCGATGCCGGGCCAGCTGAAGACCTGCTCGACCACGACGACGCCGGCGAACATGAAGCCGAGCTGGAGACCCGCCATCGAGAGGCCGGGGCCGAGCGAGTTGCGCACCACGTGCTTGCCGAGCACGACGATCGGGCGAAGGCCCTTCGATCGGGCGGTGCGCACGTAGTCGGAGGCGAGCGTCGAATCGAGACTGGACCGAAGGATCCGCCCGATCGAGATCGACGGAGCGATGCTGAGGATCACCGCCGGCAGCACCAGGTGCTGCACCCCCGCAACGAATTCCCTCGCGTCGCCGCCGAGGATGCTGTCGATGAGCACGAACCCGGAGGGGCCTGACGAGTCGACCCCGCGACCGGCCGCCGGGAGCACCTGCAGCTGTGCGTAGAACAGGATGATGCCGCCGAGTGCCAGGAGGAACGGCGGTGCCGTCGCCAGCACGAGCAGCGGACCGCGGAAGAACGCGCCTCCGGGCCAGCGGAGCGACCCGGATACGGCATACAAGGATCCGAGGAGGAGCGCGAGCACGAAGGCCACGGCCACGAGCTCGACCGTCGCCGGCAGTAAGTCGTGCAGGTCGGCCATCACCGGGCGCCGGGTGCGCAGCGACATCCCGAGGTTCCCCTGGAGGGCGTGCACGATGTAGTGGAAGTACTGCACGGGCAGCGGATCGTTCAGCCCGAGGGCCTGACGCTGGGCGGCGATCGCGGCGGGCGAGGCGTTGTTGCCGAGGTACGCCTTGACGGGGTCGCCGGGCGACACGGCCTGGAGCACGAAGACGACGGCGGTGAGCACGAGCACCAGCACGACGGCGGAGCCGGTGCGGCGAAGCAGGAAGCGGGTCATCGGGGCCTCCTAACGGCGTCCGGCGAGAAGATTGCGGATGGCGTCGCCGCCGAGGTTGGCGACGAGGCTGAGGAGCAGCACGGCGAGGCCCGGGACGACGGGCACCCACCACTGCGTGAGCAGCTGCTGCAGGTTGCGGGCGGTGTCGGCGCCGAGCTCGGGGGCCGGAGCCGCCTGACCGAGGCCGAGGAACGACAGCCCGGCGAGAAGGATGACGACGTTGCCGATGTCGAGGCTCGCGGTCACGATCGCGGTCGGCACGACGCCCGGCAGAATGTGCCGGAAGACGACCCGGGTGCGGCTGATTCCGGCCAGACGCGCCGCCTCCACGTGCGGCCTGGCGGCCATGGCACGCGCCTCGCCACGGATGATCCGGGCGTAGTACGGCCACCAGACGATCGCGATACCGATCAGCGTGTTCTGCAGTCCGAAGCCGAGGGCGGCGACCAGGGCGATCGCGACGAGGGTGCCCGGCAGCGCGAGGAACAGGTCGGTGAGCCGCATGAGGAGGTTGTCGAGCCAGCCGCCCGAGACTCCCGCGGCCACCCCGATGATCCCGCCGATCACGAGTCCCGACGCGACGACCACGAGCGCCGAGAACCAGCTCGTCTGGATGCCGATGAGGGTGCGGCTGAGGATGTCCCGGCCGATCCCGTCGGTGCCGAGCAGATGACCCTCCGAGCCGAGGGGCAGGTTGAGGGCACCGATCGGCTGGACGGGATTGTCGGGGGCGAGCACCCGGGCGAACAGCGCGACCAGGGTGACGACGATCAGCAGGCCGACCAGCGCGAGATTGAGCCGACGACCGGCGAACCGCGCGATCGTCACCTGCGGCACCCCGAAGCGGCGGGCGGTCAGATCGGCGCTCATCGGACGGCCTCGATCTCGGGGACGGACGCGAGCAGCGACCGCGTGTACGGGTGCTCGGGGTGGTGGATGACCTGGTCGGCGGTGCCGTCTTCGACGATGCGCCCCTCCGTCATCACGACGACCCGGTCGCCCATGAGACGAGCCACCGAGAGGTCGTGCGTGACGAACAGCACCGTCATCGAGAGCTCCTCGCGCATGCCGCGGATCAGGTTGAGCACGCTGGCGGCGAGCGACGCATCGAGCGCGCTGGTCGGCTCGTCGCAGAGCAGCACCGCCGGCGGGATCATGGTGGCGCGGGCGAGGGCCACGCGCTGACGCTGGCCGCCCGAGAGGTCGCCCGGCCGCACCCGAGAGACCGAGGCCGGAAGGCCGATCGACTCCAGCGCGGTCTCGACACGGGCGGCCGTCTCCGTCTTGCCGAGACGGAGCGGGAGCAGGCGCTCGCCGAGGATCTCCCCCACGCTCAGCCACGGCGTGAGCGACGACCCCGCGTCTTGGAACACCATCTGCGCGCCGCCTCGAGCGACGTCGACGCGCCCCGAGGTGACGGGTGCGAGGCCCGCGATCGCTCGGAGCAGGGTCGATTTGCCGGATCCTGATTCACCGACGATCGAGACTGCCTCGCCGGCGCCGATCATGAGGTCGATGCCGCGCAGGGCGTGCACCTCGCGCTTGCGGCCGCCGCTGCGGACGACGAAGCGCTGGTGGACGCCCTCGACCACCACGGCGGGTGCGGCCGACTCTGTCGACGAGCCGGAGACGAGGATCCGCGGCGCGTCCGATCGGGTCAGGGCGAGCTCGCGCACCGTCGCCGCATCGCGCCAGCAGGCCCGGACGTGCTCGGAGCCGTCCACCGCACCCGACCCGTCGACCGCCAGCAGCGGTGGCTGCTGCGCGCGGCAGGTGTCGTCGGCAAGCGGGCACCGCGACGAGTAGGCGCACCCGCGCATCCGTTCGGCGACGGTCGCCGTCTCGGGGCGAAGAGTCTGCAGCACGGTGTCGCGCGGAGTGTCGAGCGCGAGGCGAGAGTTCAGCAGTCCGACCGTGTACGGGTGGGTCGGCTCCCGGAGCACGACGTCGGCGGGCCCGAGCTCGGCGATGCGACCGGCGTAGAGAACGGCGATGCGATCGGCGATCTGGGCCGCGACGGCGAGGTCGTGGGTGATGAGCACCACGCTGCAGCCGAACTCGTCGCGCAGCTGACGGAGCAGGTCGAGCACCTGCGCCTGGACGGTCACGTCGAGTGCCGTCGTGGGCTCGTCGGCGATGATCAGCGACGGTCGACCCGCCGAGGCGATGGCCGCCATGATCCGCTGACGCAGACCGCCCGACAGCTCGTGCGGGTAAACGGTGAAGCGGAGGGCGGCGTCCTGGATGCCGACGGCGGACATGAGGCGAAGCGCCTCGGCCTTGTCGCCGGTGGCCTCGGTGATCTGCCGACCGACGCGCATGGTCGGGTTCAGCGACGTCATCGGATCCTGGAAGATGACGCCCAGCTCGTGCCGGCGGACGGCGCGGATCTGCTCGGCGGAGCCGTCGATCATGTCGGTACCCGCGATCGTGATGGTTCCGGTCGTCTCCGGGCGTGACGAGGAGGGCAGAAGGCCCATGAGCGCGAGGGCGAGCACGCTCTTGCCGGATCCTGATTCTCCGACGAGACCAACGATCTCACCGCGCTGGATCTCGAGGTCGACGCCACGGAGCACCTCGGAGCGGACCCCGTCGCGGGTGAGGGCGACAGTCAGATTCGCGATCGACGCGGCCGGGGCCTTCTCGTCAGTTGCCGACATGGTCGACCTCCTCGGTCGTCGCGTGCGCTCGAACCGCCTCGTAGATGTCGTGGGGCTGGGTGAACCAGACGTCGTCGCGGTGGGCCGCGAGATGCTCGAGCGCTCGGGTGAGCTGGCGCAGACGGAAGGGCACGCCCGAGATGAACGAGTGCACGACGATGCTCATGACGAGCGGCTGATCGCCCGCCGCGTCGAGCAGCTCGTCGAACTCGTCGATGAGCATGTCGGCGAACTCCGAGGCCCCGACGCCGCGGCCGATGATCGACGTGGAGTCGTTCAGCTCGAGAGCGTAGGGAATGGCGAGCAACGGCTCGGCACGGGTGGTCAGCCAGATCGGTTGATCGTCGAGGCGGAGGTCGAGCAGGTAGCGGTAGCCGCCCTCGCCCAGGAGGTCGACGGTCGACTCGGTGTGAGTGAGCCACGGGCTCGACCAGCCGAGAGGCGCCGTGCCCTCTTCCGCTTCGATCCGCGCTGAGACGCCGCGGAGGTAGTGCGCCTCGTCGGCCTCGGTGAGCCCCTGGAGCGAATCCGAGTTCGAGACGCCGTGCCCCACGATCTCGGCGCCGAGCGACCGGGCGTGGGCGAGCAGCTCGGGGGCGGTGTCGTAGACGGCCGTGTTGAGCAGGATGGTGGCGGGGATGTCGAGGCCGCTGAGGCGATCGAGCAGGCGGAACGCGCCGACCCGGTTGCCGTAGTCGCGCCAGCTCGTGTTGACGAGGTCGGGGGCAGGAACGCCCTCGAGGAGGTTCTCGGTCTGGCCGGCGCCGAAGTGGTAATCCTCGATGCCGATGGCGACGTAGACGGCGAGCTTCTTGCCTCCCGGCCAGGTGCCTCCGCGGCGCCCGGTGATCGGCGAGTAGTCGTAGCGGTCGTGCGAGTCGAGCGTCGCGCCGGAGTCTGCGGTGGTCGTCATGAGGGAGTTCCGATCCATCTGGTCATTCCGACGTCGGTGCGGGCCGCTTCGGCGATCATTGCGTCGTAGTGGGGTCTGAGGGCGTCGGCCTCGCGATTCGCCCGCTCGATGACGGGGAGCTTGTGGGCGAAGACCTCGCGGGCCTCGGCCAGGAGGGCGGTCTCGTCGACCGAGGTGACGCGGGAGCCGTCGAAGACCACCCGGCCGGCGACCATGGTGAGTCGCACGTCGGCTCCGTATTCGCAGTAGACGAGCTGGCCCCGGAGGTCGTTGAGCGGAGTGAACGCCGATCCGTGGAGGTCGAGCATCGTGATGTCGGCCTCGAACCCCTCGCGGATCTCGCCGAGCCGATCGCTCTGCAGGAGGGCGGCCGCTCCCCCGCGCCAGAGGCTGTCGAGCACCTCTCGCGCGGTCGGCCACTCGTCGCTCGGTCGTCCGCCGACGTTGTGGATGAGACCCGCCGTCTTGACGACGCCCCAGAGGTTCGCGGAGTCGTCGCAGATCGCCTCGTCGATGCCGAGTGCGACCGGGATGCCGAGGTCGAGCATGCGCCGGTAGGGCGCGACGCCACTACCGAGGCGAAGGTTGCTCACCGGGTTGTGGGCGATCACGGCACCGGCGTCGGCGATGAGCTCGAGGTCGCAGTCGTCGGTCCAGACCGCGTGGATCACGTTCATCCGGTCGCTCAGCAGGCCCAGGTCGGCCGTGTACTCGACGAGTGAGCGGCCGGCGAACCGCTGCTGCTCGGTCGCGAGCGTGCGCTGCACCTTCGTCTCGAGCATGTGAGCGAAAAGCGGAACCGAGTGCCGCCGGCTGAGGTCGTCGATCGCCTCGAAGTAGGGCACGTCGACCCGCTGGGGCGCCGAGATCGACACCGCGGCGGTCAATCGACCGTCTTCCCGGCCGTGCCAGGTGCCGAAGAGGTGGTCGTAGTTCTCGAGGAGTCCGGCCGCCCCGAGAGGCGCCTCGGCATCGAGCGCCGCCTGCACCGCCTCGTCGTCGTAGCCGCCGATGAAGGGCAGCTTGTCGCGCTCGGTGAGTGTCGGCTGGTCGAGAGCGACACTCGCCCGGATGCCGCTGTCGGCGTAGGCCTGCATCACGGCGTCGATGATGTCGGGCGTCGGGTGCGGCATCAGAAAGGCGTCGTCCTGCACCGTCGTCGTGCCCGTGCGGAGCATCTCGATCGCGGCGAGCATGGTGCGCAGGTAGGCCTCACGAGGAGAGGGACGAAGACGAGGATCCGCCGGCGACTCATACAGCATGAAGCTCTCGAGCGGCAGGCTCGGCAGCAGCCCCTTGAGGTGGTTCGCCGGCGAGTGATAGTGGGCGTTGATGAGCCCCGGCACCAGCACGTGGTGTTCGCCGCCGTCGATGCGGGCGTCGCCCTCTCGGGCCTCGGCTGCGGTGAACTGCGCCGCGGCTTCGGCGCCGATGCGGCGAATACTCGTGCCCTCGACGAGCACGTCGGTCGGGCCGAACATGCCGGCTTCGCTGTCGGCGTCGTAGACGTAGACGTCGGTGAAGAGCGTGCGACTCATGCGGCACCTCCAGAGGTGGGGCGGGCCCAGGTGCTGATCCGGGACGTTCCGAGCCCCTGGGCGAGAAGGCCCTCCGCGAGCGAGACCGCTGCGGCCACCCCGTCGATCACCGGGACGCCGAGTGCCTGCCCGAGCGGTTCGACGAGGTCGGCCAACCCGGCGCAGCCGAGCACGATCGCCTCGGCGTGATCGTCGGCGAGCGCCCGGCGCCCCTCGGCGACGAACAGGTCGAGCAGGTGCAGGGAGGAGTCTTCGACGGCCGCGACCGGTTCGTCGACGGCACGGACGACTGCGCGGTGACCGAGCCCGAGGGTGCGGACGACCCGGTCGGACTGCTCGCGGGTGCGCTCCGGCATCGTGATGATCGTGAAGCGGTGGGCGAGCTGCGTCGCGGTCACGAGGGCCGCCTCGGTCATGCCGACGACGGGGCCGCGCGCGGCCTCGCGTGCACCCGGCAGGCCGGTGTCGCCGAAGCAGGCGATGACATAGGCGTGGGGGCGCGCGGCGTCGGGCAGCAGTTCGAGCCGTTCGACCTCGGTCAGCACGCTGACGGCGCCGTGCACCTCGTCGACGTGGCTCTCGATGCTCGGCACCCCGGTCGTCGGCGTGATGGCGAGCAGGGTCGTGTCGGGCCGAGCGGACGGCGCGGCCGCGGCGACGACGCGGTCGGTCATGGCCGAGGTCGTGTTGGGGTTCACGATCGCGATGCGGAACGGGCCGGTCACGGGCGCACCTCCGCGGAGACACGCAGAAGACCCGCGATACCGAAGTCCGAGATCGCGACCCGTGCCGCCTCGGATCCTCGGTTCGCCGCCTCGACGGCGTCGCCCGAAAGCAGGTGCGCCGCCGCGAAGGCGCCGCAGAAGGCATCCCCGGCGCCGGTCGAGTCGACCGCATCGACCAGGGCGCTCGGCACGAGGGTCACCGTGTCGTTCTCCAGCACGAGTGCCCCCTTGTCGGCCCGCTTGATGACGACGACCGACGGCCCGAGCCCGGCGAAGAAGCGGGCGGCTCGCTCGAGATCGGTGGTCTCGGCGAGCGCCACCGCCTCGATCTCGCTCGGCAGGAAGACGTCGCAGACGGCCACGATGGCGAGGAGAGCCTCGCGGTTGCCCTCGAGGTAATCCTCCTGCAGGTCGAGGTAGAGGGCGGCCTCCGAGTTCTGGCGGAGCCACGGCGTGAGCGCCAGCTGCGACTCGAGACTCGTGGCCGAGAGGACGATGCCGTCGGCGTCGAGCACGCTGCCCGGCACGTCGGCCGGATAGACCGACAGGGCGTCGAAGTGGGCGTCGTCGTCGTGCATGGCCCAGGTGCGCGAGCCGTCGTCGTGGTACGTCACGGTGTTGCGGACGGTGGGCAGGTCGCGCTCGGGCAGATCGTCGATGGCGATGCCGGCCGCAGACAGCTGATCGAGCACGGTCGCGGGCAGATCGTTGCCCACGGGCGCGAGCATGGTGACGTCGCGCAGGATCCTTCTCGCCGACAGAGCCGCGTAGGCCGCGTCGCCGCCCATGGCCGGCTCGGACGGGACGCCGCCGTGCACCGCCTCGTCGATCGTGAGGTTGCCGATGCAGACGAGCGACTTCCACGTCGACTCAGACTTCTCAGTCGACCCAGCCTTCTCGATCGGGTCAGGCATCGCGCTGCGCCTCAGCGGCATGCGCCTCTGCGGCATGGAACTTCGCCATACCGAGGTGGTAGCCGATCATCTGGGCCGGGATCACGGTGACCAGGGGGCTGAGCGCCTCTGAGACCGCGGGCAAGCGCAGGATCCCATCGGCGAAGTCGTCGAACGCCCCCTCGCCCTCGGACGTGACGACGTACAGCGTGCCGCCGTAGCGATGCGCGTCACGCCCCGTGTCGACACTTCGCGGCACCGACGGCCCCGTGGGCGCGAACAAGAACATGGGCTCGCCGGGCTTCTGGCTGTTGTAGTGGTGGAACTCCTCGACCTGGATCTCGACGGCGTGATCGGGGCTCGTCTCTTTGACCTTGGCGGCGCCGATGATGGCGGCGGCCCAGCTCGGCCCGCCGGCCGAGAAGAGGTACATGGTGCGCTCGGCTTCGATGCGGGCGATCTCGGCGATCGGCTCGTCGAGGTCGGCCAGCACTCCGGCGATCACCTCGGGCAGGGTCTCGAGCTCGGCGCGCAGTCGCGGTGCCGCCTCGACGCCCCGGTACAGGCCGACCTCGGTCGCGAGCAGCAGCAGCAGCGACAGGGCCGTCGTCGACGACTGCGTGGGCCAGCCGACGCGGGTCGCCTGCAGCAGCAGGGTGTTCTCGCTCTCGACGTCGAGGGTCGAGCCCACCGTGTTGGTGAGGGCCAGCGTCAGCGCGCCGGCGTGCTGGGCGACCAGGAGGGCTTCGACGGTGCGGGTCGTCTCCCCCGAGCTCGACAGGGCGATGACGAGCGAGTCGGACGTGACGAGGTGCTGCTGGTAATAGGCGAATTCGAGGGCCTGGACCGGCTCGCACGGCACGCCGAGCATCAGCTCGAGGGTGCGGCGTGCGGCGATCATGACGGCGAGCGAGTCACCGGCACCGACGAGGAACACCCGATCGATCGTCTTCTCGGCGATGCGCCCCGCGACCCTCGGCAGCATGTCGGCGTTCCGCTCCCAGGTGGCGCGGATGGCTTGCGGCTGACCGAGCATCTCCCCGCGAGTCGCGTCGACGCGACGACGGCGCTCGGGGTCCAGCGGGTCGTCGGTCGGCAGGGCCAGGATCCCGGCGCGCTCCTTCGCGGAGACGCGCTCGACGACGGCTTTCTGGCGGTCGTCGAGCGGGCTTCCCGGGGCGAGGAGCGGGCTATCGAGAGCGGTGGAGTTCATGAGGCGCTTTCTGGTGTCAGGAGTTCAGGCGAGGTGGCCGCGGGCGTCGTCGCCGAGAGAAGTAGCGGTGGTCGGGTCGATTCGGGCGTCGTAGCCGTCGCCGTCTTTCAGAACGCTGCCGAGGATCGCGCCGTCCGAGCCGCCCACGGCGGTCGCCAGATTCGAGCCGTTCACGCGCCCGCCGATGTAGACGGGCACGTCGGCGCCAACGGCACCGCTGGCACGGAGAGCGGCGATGTCGGCCACCGCATCGGCGACGCCGGAGTCGCGAGTGACGATGACCGCATCCGCACCGCCGAAGTCGAGGGCCTGAGCAGCCGCCCAGGCGAGATCTCCGCTGAGGGCCAGGCTCGTGGCCTCGTGCAGATCGGCCCAGATCTCGACGTCGCTGCCGAGCAGGCGCTTCGTGTGGGCGACCTCGAGCGAGCAGCCCTCCATCCACCCGGTCGGTCCGATGGAGACGCCGGTGAGCACCTTGACCCGCACGAACGAGGCGCCGACCGCGTGCGCGATGGCGACGCCCGACGGTCCGTCGTTGTGGCCGACGACCACGCCGAGTCCGATCGTGGTGGCTGCGCGCACGGCGGCTCCGACGACGGCCAGCGCTGCCACCGTCGCGGCGCCCACGAGAGTCGGCTGGGGTTCGTCGCTCGCGTCCTGGATCATGACGTCGGTGAACCCGGCCGCCTCGAGGATCCGCGCGTCGTCGGCAGCGGCAGAAGCGATCTCGGCGACCGGGCGTCCCTCGTAGTTGGCCGCGCCCGGCAGGGGCGGGAGGTGCAGCACGCCCACCAGTCGGAACCCGCTCATCGGCTTGTCTCCAGCGATACGGTGTCGTTTCGGCTCATGTCAAAACGGTATACCGTTTGGTGTTTCGGCCACGTTTCCGCGTGTGAAAAGCATGTTAACGGGCCATACGGTAGACCGTCATCGACCTCGACGGGGAATGTCTTTGCAGGCCGCTAGCGTTGACGCACCATGAACGCGCACCCTCTCGACGACCCGATCGGCCTCGCTCTCCGCACGCGCCACGCCCACCACGCCCTCGCCAAAGGCACCGCCCTGCGCTATCCGAGCGACGTGGCACCGTTCGGCTCCATTCCTTTCGACGCGACTGACGACGACTGGGCCTCCCTCGCGACGATCGCGGGCGCGGACACGATCGCGATGTTCGTGCCGTCCGAGTTCCGCGTGCCGCACGGCTGGCAGACGCACCTCGACCTCGGTCTCACCCAGCTGACCGACGACGACGTCGACACCTGTGGGGAACGGCTCTCCGACATCGTCGACCTCGACGAGACAGATGTCACCGAGATGCTCCGGCTGACTTCACTGACCCGTCCGGGGCCGTTCCTCCCGCGCACCGTGGAGTTCGGCGGGTACGTCGGCGTCGTGGAGAACGGGCGGCTCATGGCGATGGCGGGGCGACGTCTGAGCGTGCCCGGGTGGGTCGAGATCAGCGCGGTGTGCGCGGATCCTGAAGTCCGTGGTCGCGGCTACGCGCGGCGTCTCATCACCGAGGTCGCGCGGGGCATCCGGCTCGACGGCGATCGCGCGTTCCTGCACGTCGCCCACGGCAACCCGGCGAGGGGTCTCTACGAGGCGATGGGTTTCGTCGTGCGTCGCGACTCGAAGGTGGTCGACGTGTCGCCCTCGCGCGCCTGAGTCGCCGCCGCCGGGATCGTCCTTGCCGGAGGCACGTCCGCGGAGCGGCCCCGTCTGTCCTTGCCGGAGGCACGTCCGCGGAGCGGACCAGACCAGCACAACGAAAATCCCGGGGAAGCGGCTTGCCGCGAACACCCGAGATTGCCTTGCCGAAGGCACGTCCGCGGACCAGACCAGCACCAACGAAAAAGCCCCGGGGAAGAAGCTTCGCTTCGACCACCGGGGATCTTTTTCGTTCGTGCACCCCCTCGGACTTGAACCGAGAACCCACTGATTAAGAGTCAGTTGCTCTGCCGATTGAGCTAGAGGTGCAGTGGCTGTGGAAACCAGAGTTTCCCAACCGAGGAACAACATTAGCATGAGATTCGACAGGCCCCGAACACATGCCTGCCGCATCCGATCCCCCAAGGAGAACCATGTCTGAACGCCTCGAGAAGGGTGCCGCGGCACCCGACTTCACCCTCCCCGACGAGTCGGGCGCACCCGTTTCGCTCAACGATTTCCGGGGCCAGAAAGTGATCGTCTACTTCTACCCGGCCGCGTCGACGCCGGGGTGCACGACGGAGGCCTGCGACTTCCGCGACAACATCAACTCCCTGAAGTCGGCCGGCTACCAGGTGCTCGGCGTCTCGAAAGACGAGGCTCCCGCGTTGCAGAAATTCCGAGACGAGCAGGGCCTCAACTTCCCGCTCCTCTCCGACACCGACCTCGAAGTGCACAAGGCTTACGCCGCCTATGGCGAGAAGTCGCTCTACGGCAAAACCGTCACGGGCGTGATCCGCTCCACGATCGTGGTCGGCGAAGACGGGTCGGTCGACCTCCCGCTCTACAACGTCAAGGCGACCGGCCACGTGAAGAGCCTGCGCAAGAAGCTCGGGCTCGACGCCGGCTGATCCGGGGCTCCTCCGAATTCGAAGGAGATTCTCGCGGCGGCCGGGCCGGATCCTTGATTTCTCGTCATGGGGGCGCGGTTTCTCCTTCGAATTTGCAAGCGCCCTCAAACCACGAGCCCAAGCGCCAGGATCCGGCTACCGCGCCGTCGTAGCCCTGACGACCGGGGGCGACACCAGCAAGATCACCACGGCCAGGGCCGGCAGCACGAGCGCCCACCCGGCGGCCGGCGTCGCCGTGAACCCCTGGAAGCAACCGACCCCGACGGCGAACATGATCACCTGCCAGACGATGGCCGCCCCGCGCATCCACGCTCGCCCCCGAGAGGCGGCGACGACGATGAACCCGAGCCAGACCGTCGCGATGACTCCGAGCACGAGAATCGCGATGCCGCCCGCGAGCGTGTCGGCCTCCGCCCGGAACAGCGCCACCAGCATGGCGATCGACACGATGGCCATTGCAGCGAATTCGAGCGCGAGAAGCACGACGAGGAGGAGCAGAAGGGGGTGTCTACGGGCCGACACCTGTTGCGTGGGCATTTCGACTCCGTGTGGTTCAGCTGATTCGGTCACGCTCAAAGCCTCCACTTAACCCCTTGATTTGGTCACACCAGTATGCGACCATATTTGAGGTTGAAGTGACGCTTACATTGCCGTGCGCGCCTCCCGAATTCTTTTTCTTTCCCCCCACGGAACGCCCGGTGTTTTGCTGTGCCCTCAGCAGGCAAACTTCGGCGTTCAGAGTCAAAAGGAGTACCACTAGATGGATTGGCGCGATAAGGCCGCCTGCCTCACGGCAGACCCGGAGCTCTTCTTCCCCGTCGGCAACACCGGCCCCGCCGTCGACCAGATCGACAAGGCCAAAGCGGTGTGCGGCCGTTGCTCCGTGACCGAGACGTGCCTGCAGTACGCCCTCGAGACGTCGCAAGACTCCGGCGTCTGGGGTGGCCTCAGCGAAGACGAGCGTCGCGCCCTCAAGCGTCGCGCAGCTCGCGCCCGCCGCGCTTCCTGACCGCTGGCCTCACACCACAACTTCACACGCTGACCCGCCGTTTTCGGGGGGGGGGGGTCGGCACCGCCCGGGGGGCGCGTTCCTGCAGAGGAACGCGCCCTTTGGTGTGTGGGCTGCGCGCGCCCGGCGCCGCTGCCTCACCCGCAGCCCCGAGTGCCGCCTAATGCCCCCTCGGCCAGCCCGCGCACTGCATTTGGCGGCACTCGACGTCCGCCCTGCCGAGGCAGAGGCCCGAGTGTGCGCAAGCGGCCCCGAGCCGCCGGCCCAGGGGCAGATTGCGCACACTCGACCGGCCGTGCCGCAGAACTCTAGGATCCGCGGGCCCGCCGCACCCACCCACGTGGCAGGCGCACACGACCGCAGCCCCTAGCGCTCCATGTTTTCGATGAACCGCAACGGCACCTCGATCGTCACCTCGGTGCCCGACCCGACCAGCGTATGCCAGTCGATCGTGCCGCCGAGCTCGCCCTGGATCAGCGTGCGCACGATCTGCGTACCGAGGCCCGAGCCGACCTTGCCCTCGGGCAGGCCGACACCGTTGTCGCGCACCTTGACGCGCAGCTGCTCTTCGGTGCGCTCGGCGTTGATCTCGACGTCGCCGTCG
Organism: Frondihabitans sp. 4ASC-45; assembly: GCF_049472575.1. Lineage (NCBI taxonomy): Bacteria > Bacillati > Actinomycetota > Actinomycetes > Micrococcales > Microbacteriaceae > Frondihabitans > Frondihabitans sp. 4ASC-45. Next base: position 86,187 of record NZ_JBCEBN010000002.1, read on the forward strand.
CGCCCGTCGAGCCCGTGCTCGACAGCGTTCGTGACGAGCTCGGTCAGCGCCAGGGCGAGCGGCGTCGCATACTCGGTCGGGAGCTCCCCGAAGCTGCCGGTGAACTGCGGACGCACGGTCGTGTTGTGGCTCGAGGCGACCTCGGCGCTCAGCATGAGCACCCGGTCGAAGACGGTGTCGAAGTCGACGTTCTGGCTGAGGCCCTCTGACAGGGTGTCGTGCACCACGGCGATGGAGGCCACGCGCCGCATGGCCTGGTTCAGTGCATCGCGGGCGACGTCGGTGTGGGTGCGTCGGGCCTGGATCCTGAGCAGCGAAGCCACGGTCTGCAGGTTGTTCTTGACCCGGTGGTGGATCTCGCGAATGGTCGCGTCTTTGGTGATCAGCTCGCGCTCCTGGTGGCGAAGCTCGGTCACGTCGCGGCAGAGCACGATGGCCCCGACGCGCTCACCGCGGTCGCGGAGCGGGATGGCGCGGAGCGACACGGTCACGCCGCGCGCCTCGATGTCGGTGCGCCAGGGTGCGCGCCCGGTGACGACGAGCGGCAGCGACTCGTCGATGACGATCTTGCCGGCGAGCAGCCCGGTGGTGACCTCGGCCAGGGACTCTCCCTCGAGCTCGCCGACGAAGCCCATCCGGTTGAAGGCCGAGAGGCCGTTCGGGCTGGCGAACACGACTGTTCCGTCGACGTCGAGGCGAAGCAGGCCGTCGGAAGCGCGCGGTGCACCACGGCGGGGACCGGTCGGGGCTCCCAGGTCGGGAAAATCGCCGCCCTCGATCATGGCGAAGAGGTCGTTGGCGCACTGGTTGAACGTGAGCTCCTGCCGGCTGGGCGTGCGCGCCTCGCTCAGGTTGGTGTGGCGGGTGATGACCGCGACGGGCCTCTCGCTGATGTCCGGCCGCCCGGCACCGAGACGACGGAGCACGGGAACGGCACGCACCCGCGTCGGGGTCTCTTCGTACCAGTCGGGGGCGGCGGAATCGACGATGTGTGCGGTGTCGAAGGCCTGCTGTACCTGCGTACGCCACTCGGGGCGCACCTCGTGCCCGACGAAGTCGCGGTAGAAGAGCGTCGCCGAACTCGACGGCCGAGCGTGCGCGACTGCGACGAACGAATCGGAATCGGTCGGCACCCACAGCACCATGTCGGCAAACGCCAGGTCGGCGAGCAGCTGCCAGTCGCCCACGAGCAGATGGAGCCACTCGATATCGGCCTCACTGGAGCGGCCCTGGGCGAGAACGAGATCACTGAGCGTCGACACCCTTTCAGCCTATCCGCCCCGTCCGACAAGACCCGAACCGAGGATCCGACGCGTGCGCACCCGACACGGCTCACGTTCGCACTCGTCCTGACGGATAATCGAGGCATGGAGCCAGCACAGGAGCCCCCGATGCGTCGGTTCTACACCTCCGAGCGGGTTGCCGAAATGCTGAGCCTGCCCCTCGACGACGTCCTCGCGCTCGTCGAATCGGGAGAGCTGCGAGCCGTGAAGCTCGGCGTCGTGCCCTCGTGGCGGATCGAGGAGTCCGAGTTGAATGCCTACCTCGACGACCGGTACGAAGACGCGCGTCGGACGGCACTCTTCAACGGCTTCGACTTCGGCAGCATTGCCGACGTCGATCCGGATTCTCGCCGCTGACAGACGAGTTTGTCCACAGGTTGCACCCGCTCGCGTGTCGCTCCCTCGAAATGTCATATGTTGATGCTACGCCCGCTGTGCGGGACGCTCATTCCGTTCACGAGCGAAAGCAGCCGACATGCCCCCCTCTTCAGCCGCGCGCCGTCGCGACGATCCGATCACCGACGACGGTGGTCAGCACTCCCCCGCACCCGCCGGGTCACCGCCGCGCCGGTCCGGGCGACGGCTTACGCCAGCAGTCGCGGATGCGTTCTTCGAACCGCAGCCGACGCTGCGGAGTGCGCTGCCGGATCCTGAGCCTCTTGCTCGAAACCTCGCGCGGAGCGTCGTCGAGATCCTCGCGGGTGCTCGTGAGATCGAGCAGATCACCCGCTGGGTGACGGCCGACGTTTTCACGCACCTGTTGAAGCGGGTGAACCTCGCCGCTCGCGCTCGGAGCGCTCGGGGCGAAGCCGCTCGGCGGCCAGCCGTGAGCGTCGGCAGCGTGCGGATCGACGAGCCCTGCGACGGCGTAGTCGAGGCGGTCGTCGTGGTGCACGGGCGGGCGCGGAGCCGAGCGGTGGCGCTGCGGCTCGAGGGGTTCGACCATCGGTGGCGTGCCACGGCGATCCACGTGCTGTAGCTGTCGTAGGTGCCCGTGCTTCTTCGCTCGGGCCGCTTTGCTCGGGGCGCTTCGCTAACCGTTTGACGCAACGCTTACCGAATAATCGGTTAGCCGTGCGTGAAACGGTGTGCGACGCTTCGGACGCCGCGCACGCCGACGCCGACACGACGCCAATTAGTCGCGTTTCGCAGGTCTAGTCGCGGTAGAGCGCGACTAAACCCGCGAAACGCGACTAGACCCAGCCCGAAGCAGCCCCACCACGCACAAGCCCCGACCCGCGCAGTGCGCAGGCCGGGGCCAGTGTGGTGCGGGACGGAGCTGCTACTTCTTCTTCTGCGAGCGACGCTCAGCGCGGTTGTTCGGAGCGGCGTCGTCGGAGCCACCCGAGGTCGACTGCCCGAAAGCGCCTCGGCCTGCGGGGAGCCCGTCTCCACCCGAGGCCTCGGTCGAACCCGACGTGGCTCGCGCGGCCGCGATCTCGGGGTCGGCGAGCTCTTCGGTGATCTGCTGCTGACGCTGCGCGCGGGCGGTCTCGGCCTTTTCGATCCGGCCCCGCTCGTCGCGGACCTCGACCTCGCCCTCGGTGTTGGGAGCCGAGAAGTTAAGCACGGCGTCTTTGTTGTCGCCCTCGCCGAGACCCTTGGCCGCAATGATCGGACCGTGGTCGTGACCCTCGTGCCCGACCTGGCTCTGCACCTCGACTTCGAGGTTGAACAGGAAGCCGATCGACTCTTCTCGGATCGCGCCCATCATGTTCTGGAACAGAGCGAAGCCCTCGCGCTGGTACTCGACCAGCGGGTCGCGCTGAGCCATGGCCCGGAGGCCGATGCCGTCTTTCAGGTAGTCCATCTCGTAGAGGTGGTCGCGCCAGCGGCGGTCGATCACCGAGAGCACGACCTTGCGCTCGAGTTCACGCATGGCCGAGTCGCCCAGCGACTCCTCGCGGGCCTCGTAGGCGACACGGGCGTCGGAGAGGATCTCTTTGGCGAGGAACTCGCGGGTGGCCTTCGCCTTGGAGCCGGCCTCGGTGATGACCTCGTCGATGGTGATCGAGATCGGGTAGAGGGTGCCGAGCTCCGTCCACATGGCGTCGAGATCCCAGTCGTCGGGGTTGCCGTCTCCGGTGTGGGAGTCGATGACCTCGTTCACGACGCTCGCAAGGAACGACTCGGCTCGCTCGCGGAGGTCGTCGCCCTCGAGGATGTGACGTCGGTCGCCGTAGATGGCCTCGCGCTGACGGTTGAGGACGTCGTCGTACTTGAGGACGTTCTTGCGGATCTCGGCGTTGCGCCCCTCGACCTGGGACTGCGCCGAGCGAATGGCGCGGCCGACGATCTTGTTCTCGATCGCAAGATCGTCGGGCACGTTGCCCCGGCCCATCAGGCTCTCGGCGGCACCCGAATTGAACAGGCGCATGAGGTCGTCGGTGAGCGAGAGGTAGAAGCGGCTCTCACCCGGGTCGCCCTGGCGACCGGATCGACCGCGCAGCTGGTTGTCGATACGGCGCGACTCGTGACGCTCAGTGCCGAGCACGTAGAGGCCGCCGGCTTCGATGACCTTTTCGGCCTCCTCCTGCACGAACGCCTTCTGGTTCGTGAAGACGTCGTCCCAGGCGGCCTCGTACTCGTCGGGGGTGTCGACGGGGCTCAGCCCACGAGAGTTCATTTCGGCGACGGCCAGGAACTCGGCGTTGCCTCCGAGCATGATGTCGGTGCCTCGCCCGGCCATGTTGGTGGCGACGGTGACAGCGCCGAGGCGACCGGCCTGCGCGACGATGGCGGCTTCGCGAGCGTGGTTCTTCGCGTTCAGAACCTCGTGCTTGATGCCCTTCTTGGCGAGGAGCTTCGAGAGGTACTCGCTCTTCTCGACGCTCGTGGTGCCGACGAGCACGGGCTGACCGGCCTCGTGACGCTCGGCGATGTCTTCGGCGACCTGCTCGAACTTCGCGGTCTCGTTTTTGTAGACGAGGTCGGTCTGGTCGACCCGCTGCATCGGGCGGTTGGTCGGGATCGCCACCACGCCGAGCTTGTAGGTCGACATGAACTCGGCGGCCTCGGTCTCGGCCGTACCGGTCATGCCGGAGAGCTTCTTGTAGAGGCGGAAGTAGTTCTGCAGCGTGACGGTGGCGAGCGTCTGGTTTTCGGCCTTGACCTCGACGGCTTCCTTGGCCTCGATCGCCTGGTGGATGCCCTCGTTGTAGCGGCGGCCCGACAGGATGCGACCGGTGTGCTCGTCGACGATGAGCACCTCGCCGTTGATCACGACATAGTCTTTGTCGCGCTTGAAGAGCGCGTCGGCCTTGATGGCGTTGTTCAGGAACGAGATCAGAGGCGTGTTCGCCGACTCGTAGAGGTTGTCGATGCCGAGGTAGTCTTCGACCTTTTCGATGCCTGGCTCGAGCACACCGACGGTGCGCTTCTTCTCGTCGACCTCGTAGTCGATGCCCGGCTGAAGGCGGCGGGCCAGGGTCGCGAACTCGGCGAACCATCGGTTTGCCTCGCCGGACGACGGGCCCGAGATGATGAGCGGGGTGCGGGCCTCGTCGATGAGGATCGAGTCGACCTCGTCGACCACGGCGAAGAAGTGACCGCGCTGCACCATGTCGCTCGCCTGCCACGCCATGTTGTCGCGCAGGTAGTCGAAGCCGAACTCGTTGTTCGTGCCGTAGGTGATGTCGGCGGCGTACATCTCGCGCCGCTCGGCCGGAGTCTGACCCGCGAGGATGCAGCCGGTCGTCATGCCCAGGGCGCGGAACACGCGGCCCATCAGCTCGGACTGGTAGCTCGCCAGAAAGTCGTTGACCGTGATGACGTGGACGCCGCGCGAGGCGATGGCGTTCAGGTACGCGGCGGTCGTCGCGACTAGCGTCTTGCCCTCACCGGTCTTCATTTCAGCGATGTTGCCGAGGTGTAGCGCGGCACCACCCATGAGCTGCACGTCGAAGTGACGCATGCCGAGGGTGCGGCTCGCGGCCTCGCGCACGGCGGCGAACGCCTCGGGCAGGAGGTCGTCGAGCGACTCGCCGCCGGCGTAGCGCTCGCGCAGCTCAGCCGTCTCGTTGTGAAGCTCGTCGTCGGTGAGCGTCTTGAAGTCGTCTTCAAGGTCGTTGACCGCTTTGGCATAGGCCTTGAGGCGGCGAAGGGTGCGACCCTCGCCGACGCGAAGGACTTTCTCGAGAACGTTGGCCACGGAAACTCCTGGTAAATGGTGGGCTGTGACGCCGGTGATGCGTTACCAGCCCGTGATTTTAGCAAGCCTACTGGCCGAACCCCTGGGAAGAAGCGCGAGCGCTCCGACCCAGGGGTCCGTGATCAGCTCCTGGTTCAGCCGACGAGGCCGCCCCGGATGGCCATCTCGGTCTCCTGATGCGTCGGCGCCTGGTCGTCGAGGGCGATCACACCGTAATCCCAGCCCTTGCGGCGATAGACGACGCTCGGTCGGCCGTCGTGGGCGGAGTCGGTGAACAGGTAGAAATCGTGCCCGACGAGCTCCATGTAATAGAGCGCGTCATCGACGGTCATGGGCGTCGACGCGAACGTCTTCTCGCGGATCACGACCGGGCAGTACTCCTCTTCGACCGCGGTCTCGTCGGGTGCGACCGTGGCCACTGCACCGGTGCGGACCTGCTCCAGCGTCTCCGCTGACGCCGGCACGATTCCGGCCCGACTGAAGTCGACGGCTGCCGCCTCGTGCAGCGACGTGGGCCGGTGCTGGCCTCGGTGCACCTTGGTTCGGTCTTTGGCTCGTCGCACTCGCTCGAGCAACCGGCCTATGGCCAGGTCGAAGGCGACGTATTTGTCGGAGCCGCTTGATTCAGCTCGGACCAGGGGGCCGGGGCCGATGAGTGTCAACTCGACTCGGTCGTCGCCCGCGCTCCCGGAGGATTTCTCGTTGTGCCTCGTCAGCTTGATCTCGAGCGCCAGTGCTCGGGGGGCGAGGCTGCCGACCTTCTCGGCTTTCTCGGTGGAGTACTCGCGGAATCGATCGGTGATGCCCACGTTTCGACCCGTTACGGAAATGTCCATGACGTTCCTCCAGCCACTTCAGCGTGCCGCCGTTCGTGTAGGCGGTAGTGCTTTCACGCCTCGTGTGCTTCACCGTATCGACCCCGACGCGTGCGTGTCACGCGCTGTTCATCTTTTCGTCACGGTCTCCCCCGCTTCTCACAGCCTCGCCGATCGCAGTGGTGTCGAGGCGAGGCAGCAGACCCCGATCACGATCGCACCCGCGGCCCTGGCCGCTCGCACGGCCTCTTGCAGGGTCGCTCCCGTCGTCGTGACGTCGTCGACGATGACGACCCGCGCACCGGCCCACCGCCCCGAGCACCCGAGCGAACCGAGGCGCCCCGAGAGGCGCTCGGCCCGCCCGCGAGACTTCTGCTGCGCCGATGACCGCAGGATCCGAAACCCCGGCTTCGACACCCGCACCCCCGCTGCTCGCATCAGTAGGTCGACAGGGTCGTAGCCCCGTCGCCTGCGGCCGGCCCGCGAGGGTGGCACTGCCAGCACCGCGACCGAGGCGGCTCCGACCGGCGGCCCCTCCGCCGCCGCTGCTCCGACCGCTAATCCCTCCGACGCCGCCACTCCGACCGGCGGCCCCTCCGCCGCCGCCGCGAGCCGCAGAGCGGCCGCCAGCGCCGGCCCGAGGGGCCTGGCGAGTCGCCATCGACCCGACTGCTTGAAGGCCAGGATCACGTCGCGGGCGGTGCCCTCGTAGTCGAGGCCGGAGACGAGCGGCGTTCCGTCGGGAAGAGCGGCGACGAGGGGCCGAGGCTCGAGCCGACGGCAACAGTCGGCGCAGAGCTCGATGTCAGGGGCGCCGCACCCGGCGCAATCGGCGGGTGCGACGAGGGCGAGAGCGGCGCGGAGGGCGGAACGGACGTGCGGCAGGGGGCGAGCGGCGGCGGGTGCGAGAGAGGGCATGGGTCGATCGTGGCGGCGCACGGATCCTTGCTTGCGTTCGAAAACCGATCTGGGGAGAAGTCGTCGTCGCTGCAACCTGTGGAGAAGTGGTCGGGCGCGAGTCGGCGGGTGTTATCGAGAGTCGGGGGGKGSKGCAGCACCCGCCGACTCCTGGAAACACCCGCCGACCCGGCCGGGCGCGAGCACGGGCCGACCCGGCCGGGCGCGATCACGGGCTGACCAGGCCGGCGTCGAGACCGTCGCTGACCGAGGCATCGACCCCCTCGGCGAGCGAACCGCCAGCAACCCGCCCTGCCTGCCAGTCTCGCCAGAGCGCCTTTAGATCCCACGCGTTGTCGGCCTCGAGCGAAATGCCGCGTTCGCCGGTGCGCCTCGTGCGGCCCTGGATCAGCAGCAGCTTCGTGCCGAACAGGAGGGAGCCGGCGCGATTCTGCGCCTCTTCGAAGAAGGTCGAGTCGGAGCACCCCGACCCGTCGTCGAGGCTGATGAAGACGACGCGCTTGCCGCTGCGCATCGGCGGCGTCTGCGTGGCGATGCGGATTCCGGCGACGAGCACGGTCGTGCCGTTCCAGTTGTTCCGCAGGTCGGCGGCTCGGATCACTCCGAGGTCGTCGAGCATCGGCCGGTAGCTCTCGATGACGTGCTCGCCGACCTCGAGCGAGAGGATGTCGAGCTCGCGGCTGACCCGCTCACGGACAGAGACGTCAGGGGTGCCGATCGGCACCGACGACGATTCGTCGACGTCGAAGTCGAGCTGGTTGAGGGCGTCGGTGGCCTTCGGGCGGGAGGCTCTGCTGGTCAGCTGCCGAATTCTCGCCAGAACGTCACCCCGCGTGCGCCCCTCACCGCCGAGGGAATCGAGGGCGCCCACCTGGCCGAGCCGCTCGAAGAGCCGTCTCGACGGGGTCGCCCTCTGGTAGAAGTCGGCGATCGAGGTGAAGGGGCGGTTCTCGAGGATCCGGGTCACCTCGGCCTCCGTGATGCCCTGCACGTCGACCAGAGAGAGACGAATGCCGAGCTCGCCGGGGTACGAGCGGGCGACGGGGGTGCGCGGGGGCTTCACCCGCTCGACGTGGAAGACGTCGCTCGACGCATTGACGTCGAGCGGCAGGACGGGGATGCCCATGCGTTTCGCCTCGGTCAGCAGCAGGCGCTTGGGGTACATGCCGGGATCGTGGGTGAGGATGCCGGCGAGGAACTCGGCCGGGTAGTGGGTCTTGAGCCAGGCGCTCTGGTAAGTGGGCAGGGCGAAGGCGGCGCCGTGCGCCTTGCAGAAACCGAACGACCCGAAGCCCTTGAGCACGCCCCAGATGCGGTCGATCTCTTTTTCGGTGAACTTCGGTCGGCCCTGCTCGTCGCGGTTGTCTCGCGTCTTTTGCCGGAACTCGTCTTCGAGGTCGTCGCGCTTTGTCATGGCGCGTCGCATCTCGTCGGCCTCGGCGAGAGAGATGCCCATGGTGGCGTTCAAAATGCGAAGCACGTGCTCGTGGTAGATCACCACCCCGTAGCTGTCTTGGAGGAACTCGGCGAACGAGGGATGCAGATAGTCGGGCTGCTGAAAACCGTGCTTGGTGTCGAGGTAGGGCGCGACCATGTTGCCCTTCATCGGGCCGGGCCGGAACAGCGAGATGTCGGCGATGAGGTCTTCGTACTGGTCGGGCTGCATCTTGCCGATCAGCTCGCGCTGCCCGGGACTCTCGATCTGGAACATGCCGAGGGTATGGGTGGTGCGGATCGCCTCGTAGGTGGGCTCGTCGTCGTGGGGGATCGCGTCGAGTTCGATGCGGCCCTGCCGGTTGACGTAGGGCACATCGAGGGGGAGCGCACCGGCGAGGGCCGTGCGCGGGCCGTTGATGCGCTCGATCTCGTCGAGCGCGAAGGCCATCGACGACTGCATGCGCACGCCGAGCACGTCGAGTTTGAGCAGGCCCGCGTCGTTCATGTCGTGCTTGTCGAACTGGCTCATCGGAAGCCCCATGCCGCTCGGCTGCACCGGGGTCATGCTGAGCAGGTCGGAGTCGCCGAGGATCACGCCGCACGGATGCATCGAGATGTGCCGGGGGAGTCGGTCGAGTCGCTCGGTCAGGTCGACGAGCAGCTCGATCTGGTCGTTCTCGCGAGCGAGATCGGCGATCTCGCGCAACTCGGGCTTCTCGGCGAGGGCGGTGCGGAAGTCGCGGGCGTTCGATCGCCAGACGTTCTTCGCCACCAGGTCGATCTGCTCGTCGTCGAGGCCGAGAGCGAGCCCTGCGTCGCGGACGGCCCCGCGCCCGCGGTAGGTCGACTGCATCGACATCAGGGTGACCCGGTTGCTGCCGTAGCGGTCGAAGATGGCCCGGTAGATCTCGTGTCGCCTCGCCGACTCGACGTCGATGTCGATATCGGGGAGCGTCTCGCGCTTGTTGCCGAGGAACCGCTCGAACAGGAGGTCGTGCTCGAGTGGATCGACGTTGGAGATGCGCAGCAGGTAGGTGACGAGGCTACCGGCGCCCGACCCCCGGGCGGCGTTCCGCACCCGCATATCGCGCATCAGCTGCGAGACGTCGGCCACCGTGAGAAAGTAGCTCGCGAACCCGAACCCGGTGATGGTCTTCAGCTCGTCGCGCATGCGTCGCTCGAGCTTCTCGCGCTTCGCCATCGAGACGTCGCCGAACCGCTCGGTGATGCCCGCCTCGGAGCGACGCCAGAGCACCTGGTCGGGGTCGCCCTCGACACCGATCGCACTCAGCTCGGGAACCTTCGGGCGGCGCCAGCCGAGATCGGCGTCGGGGTCGAGGCGGCAGCGATCGGCGAGCTCTTCGGTTGCGGCCAGCATCTCTTCGGCACTGCGCCGATCGAGCGACGAGACGCTCGCGATCTGCTGTGCCAACTCGCGCATCGCCCCGGGGCCTTTGAGCCAGGCCTGGGCGTTGGGCTGCGGCTCGAACGACCCGAGGGCCGCGAGGTGCCCCGCGGCATCGAGCACGTCGGCGGTGACGGCGCCATCGGGCTCGAGGTAGCGAACCGCGTTGCTGAGGATCGCCGGAACGCGGGCGGCGTCGGCCAGTTCGAGCATGCGGGCCGCGTGACGCAGAGAACGGCTCTCGCCGGGTTCGGTCAGGTGGCAGACGACCTCGACGACGACACCGCCCGGCAACAGGGTCTTCCAGTCGTCGAGCAGCGCCATCGCCCTCGCGTGATCACCGCGAGACACCGCCCGACCGACATCGGAGTCGGGACCGAGCAGCACGGTGCCGGCCGGACCGTCGTCGCCCAGCAGGAAGGCTCGGAGCCGTGAGCGGGCGATCGTCGCAACGCTGTTCGCGGTGCCGCTCGTCTTGCGTGTGGCTCGACCGTGCGCCGCACTGATGAGCCGGCAGAGGGAGGCCCACCCGGCCCCCGCCGCCACACCGCCGGCGGGGGAGCCGTGGGCGAGCACCACGATGCGATCGGTATCGGCCGCCGACCGGCCGCGTGCAGACCCGCCCTCGGCATCGGACAGGACGCCGAGCTCGACCCCGACGATCGGATCGATGCCCGCGGCCCGGCAGGCGCCGACGTGCCGAATCGCTCCGTAGAGACCGTCGCGGTCGGTGATCGCCGCCGCATCGGCCCCGCTGGCTACGGCTTGCGCGACGAGATCCATCGGCGTCGCCGTGCCGAAATGAGCGCTGAACGAGGAGGCCACGTGCAGATGCGTGAATGCCATGCGACCCCTCTCGTTCGAACGTGTGTTCGAACAGTGTAGGTCACGCGACCGACACGGATCAACGAGCTCACAGGCCGCCGTATGGCAGTCTGTCGTGATGCCTTCACCGGGAAATCGACGCGCCCTGAGACTGCTGGCGCACCCCCGGATCCTTCTCGCCGTCAAGGCGGCTCTCGCCGCGGCGCTCGCCTGGTGGATCGCGCCGCACGTGCCGGGCACTGCTGCCGACTACCCCTACTACGCGCCGCTCGGGGCCGTCGTGAGCATGTACCCGACGGTGAAGGCGTCGCTGACGCAGGGCATCCAGACACTCGCCGGGCTAGTGCTCGGTATCGGCCTCGCGGCGGTCGTCGTGGCCCTCGGCAACCCGACGGTGCTGACTGTCGCCCTGGTGATCGGCGTCGGCGTGCTGCTCGGCGGGCTGCCCCTGCTCGGGGCCGGCCGCGACTGGGTGCCGATGGCCGGGCTGTTCGTGCTACTCATCGGCGGCTCCGACAGCGAGGACTACTCCTGGGGTTATGCGGTGCAGATGCTCGTCGGCATCGTCGTGGGCGTGGTGATCAACTTCACGGTCGTGCCCCCGCTCTACTCGGGTGACGCCCGAGATCGACTGCAGCGCCTCCACTCCGAGCTGGCCGACCGGGCCGACGACCTCGCCGGAGTGTTCCGCGCCGACTGGCCGCTCGACGGCGACGAGTTCGAGAGCCGCATCGAATCCCTGCCCGTGACACTCGCCCGGGTGCGAGCGGCCGTCGACTACGGCGACGAGTCGCAACGGTGGAACCCTCGCCGCCGACGACGGATCGACCTCAGCGACGACCGCGACCGGCTGCGCATCGCCGAGCGGATCGCCTTCCACCTGCGCGACGCCGCCGAAGTGACCGGCGAGCTGGCACGACGCGGCGCCGATCCCGACCGGCGGGTCGAGAGCCCAGGATCCGCGGTCACCGAACCCCTCGCGGCGTTGTACGCCGCCCTCGCCGACGCCATCCGGGCCCACGACGATCGCGCCCGGCCGATCTCTCGGGCCGAGGCCGCCCTCGACGACGCCTGGTCCGCTCTCGACGCCGGCACGAACCCCTCGCCGCGCCGGGTGGCGGAAGAAGCGTCGGTGGCGCTGTCGGCGTCGCGGATCCTCGTCGCCCTGGCACGCTGACCGGGTGACACGCACCACTTGACCGATGCCGACACGATCAGGCGCGGAGCAGTACGGTTGACGCTGGCATCGTGGCCTCTCGCGCCCGTGACCGCACCCGACCTCCGCCGGGAATTCTCGCCTGACGAGCGCGTTGAGACACATGGCCCGTTTCTACGGGCTTCACTTCGGAAAGGACGTCCATGAATTCCCGCACCGCGACTCGCCCCGAGCAGACCGTCTGATGACGGAGACGAGCACACTCATCATCCTCGGCGCTTCCGGTGACCTCACCGAGCGCCTCCTCCTCCCCGGTCTCGCGAGCCTGCTCAAGAGCGACCGCGGCGTCGACGTCAAGCTGATCGGGACGGGCCGCTCCGAGCGCTCGACCGACGAGTGGGACGACGTCGTCAAGACGGCCTTCAACGGCGACGCCGGCAGCGACCTCGCCAAGCGGACCCTCGCCTCCAGCGAGTACATCCAGGGCGACCCGACCGATCCCGAGCACCTCAAGAAGCTGTTCGCGGCCTCCGAGGGCGCGCCGGTCATGTACTTCGCGCTTCCGCCCGCCATCTCGACCAAGGTCATCAAGGCCTTGGAAGAGATCGATGTTCCCGACGGACTCCGCCTGGCACTCGAGAAGCCCTTCGGCAGCGACGAGCAGGGCGCCCGCGACCTGAACGAGGAGCTCCTCAAGGTCATCCCCGAAGAGCGCATCCATCGCACCGACCACTTCCTCGGTCGCTCGACGGTGCTCGACATCATCGGCCTCCGCTTCGCGAACCGCCTCTTCGAGCCGGTCTGGAACGGCGACAACATCGAGAAGGTCGAAATCTTCTACGACGAGGTCCTCGGCCTCGAGGGTCGCGCGCAGTACTACGACAAGGCCGGCGCCCTGATCGACATGATCCAGAGCCACCTGCTGCAGGTGCTCGCGATCATCGCCATGGACGCCCCGTCGTCGATCGACTCGATCGAGCTCCGCAGCGAGATCGCCCGCGTCCTCCGCGCCACCTGGGTGAAAGGCAACGATCCCGTCGCCTCCAGCCGCCGCGGCCAGTACGCCGCCGGCACCATCGACGGCAAAGACGTTCCCGCCTACTCCGACGAAGACGGAGTCGACAACGAGCGCCAGACCGAGACCCTCGCCGAGGTGGAGTTCGAGATCAAGACGCGTCGCTGGGCCGGCGTGCCGTTCATCCTGCGCTCCGGCAAGGGCATGACCAAGGTGCGCAAGGAGGTGCTGATCACGTTCAAGCCCGTGCCGGTGCTTCCTGCTGGTCTCAAGGGCGCCTCCAGCCCCGACACGCTGCGCATCGAGATCAGCCCCGAGACTCTCGAGCTCGGTGTCACCACCAATGGCCAGGGCAACCCGTTCTCGCTCGAGAAGTCGGTCTTCAAGACCGACCTCGGCAAGCCCGAGCTGACCCCCTACGGCGAGGTGCTCTCGGGCATCTTCCACGACGACCCGACGCTGTCGATCCGCGGCGACGTGGCCGAGCGCTGCTGGGCGATCGTGCAGCCGGTCATCGACGCGTGGCAGGCCGACGACGTGCCGCTCGAGAAGTACCCCGCGGGTTCGTCCGGGCCGGAAGGCTGGACCACCTCGAAAGAGGCGTGAGCCTCGCGCGTCTGAGGATGTGACGCGAATCGGCCCAAGCGACGTGGCGTGCCACGGTGCTTGGGCCGATTCGCGTTTGCAAGCGCGTGCGTGTGCGGACGCCTTCTGTCAGGCCTGACTCGCGAGCCGACGAGCATCGCCCCCGCGCGAGTGCTCGATCGCGGCGTCGATGGCGTCGGCCGCGCGCACGAGGGCCAGGTGCGACAGCGCCTGCGGCGTGTTGCCGACGTGACGCCCCGTCGCCACCTCGATCTCTTCGGAGAGCATTCCGACGTCGTTGGCGAAGCCGACGAGGCGATCCATCAGCCGGGTCGCATCGTCGATGCGGCCGCTGCGACCGTACTGCTCTGCGAGCCAGAACGAGCACGCGAGGAACGGGTTTTCGGTGCCGGCCAGGCCATCGACACCCGACTCGGTGCGGTATCTGAGAAGCAGGCCGTCGTGCAGGAGGTCTTCTTCGATGGCCTTCACCGTGCCGAGCATGCGCGAGTCGTGGGCGTCGACATAACCGACCTGCGCGAGCTGCAGCAATGACGCATCGACCTCTTTCGAGCCGTAGTGCTGCACGTAGCAGTTGCGCTCGGCGTCGTAGCCGTGCTCCTCGATCTCGTCGCGCACCTTCTCGCGGAGTTCGAGCCACCGGTCGACGGGGCCCTCGAGGTGGAACTGCTGCACGCCGCGGATCGCCCGATCGAGTGCCGCCCAGATCATCACCCGCGAGTGCGTGAAGTGCTGCGCCTCGCCGCGGATCTCCCAGATGCCGTTGTCGGGCCGCGACCAGTTGTCTTCGACGTACGACATGAGGGCCCGCTGCAGCGACCACGAATCAGCCCCCTCTTCGACGCCGAGCTCGCGGGCATCGTGAAGAGCGACCATCACCTCACCGAAGACGTCGCCCTGATATTGCGTGAAGGCGCCGTTGCCGATGCGCACCGGCGCAGCCCCCTGGTAGCCCGGCAGCTCGTCGATGGTCGTCTCGGCCAGATAGCGCTCGCCCGCCAGCCCGTACATGATCTGCACATCGGCGGGGTCGCCGGCGATGGCGCGCAGAAGCCAGTCGCGCCAGCCGGTGGCCTCGTCGGCGAAGCCGTGCAGGATCAGCGCCTGCAGAGTCATCGACGCATCGCGAAGCCAGACGTAACGGTAATCCCAGTTGCGCTGCCCGCCGAACTGCTCGGGCAGGCTCGTGGTGGCGGCCGCGACGATGCCGTTCGTGTCTTCGTGGGTGAGCGCTCGGAGCAGCAGGAGCGAGCGGTGCACCTCGGAGGAGTAGACGGCGGGGGCGTCGGAGTGGGAAGCCCATTCCTGCCACCACGAGACCGTGTCGAGGATCCGCGCCCCGACGTCGATCGAAGCGGGCGGCTCGCGGTGCGACGGATACCAGGTCAGCGACAGATCGACTGTCTCACCCTCGGAGACGTCGAAGGTGGCCTCGTGGGTGTGGTCGGAGGCGGTGAGCTTGGGGCCGCGGACGACGACGGCGTCGGGCCCGGCGATCGCGATCAGTGCGGTCGTGCCGGGCTCGCCCCGGCCGGCGGCAATGTCGGCGGAATCGGGGATCTGCCTGATCCAGGGAACAGCGGTCGTGTAGGCGAAACGGATGCGGAGGTCTTCGTGCATCGTCACCGTGCCGCGGATGCCGCGGATTCGCCGGACGACATCGGCGCGCCTGTCGCCGTAGGGCATCAGGTCGGTCACCTCGACTTCACCGGTCGCGGTGACCCAGCGCGTGGTCAACACGAACGTGCTGTCGACGTACGAGCGGGTGGCTGTGGCGGCCTCATCGCTCGGCGCGACCAGCCAGCGACCGTTGTCGTCGTCGCCGAGAAGCGCGGCGAACATCGACGCCGAATCGAACCGGGGGAGGCACAGCCAGTCGATGCTGCCGTTTCGGCCGACCAGGGCGGCGGTGTGGCAGTCGCCGATCAGTGCATAGTCTTCGATCGCTAGGGGCATGGGCTCATCAAATCACTCGGGAGCTTCGAATCGGTCGAACCAGGGCGGCGTCAGGCGAACAGCTGCTGATCGACCTCGTCGTCGAAGACACCAAGCAGCAGCCACTCGTGGCTGACGGGATCTCGGGCTAGGTCGAACGTGCCGTCGACCCTCTGCGCGCCATCGGTGAGGGGAAGGGCGTCGACTCGCCAGACCGGCATCTCGATCAGGTCGGCGCCGGCCCCGCGGGGCGCTCGTTTCGCCGACGCCCACCATGCCTGCCGGGTGATCCAGTACTCGGGCGAGCTGACCACCCCGTAGACGACGCGGCGCCAGGTGAATCGGAGGGGTAACCCCTCGTCGGTCGTCTCGACCGGTACTCGCTCGTCGATTCTCATGTGCGCCTTATTCGTCTGATTCGAAGATACGTTCGAATTCTAGAAATCGCCACCGACATTCGCGCCCGTTTCCAGCCCCAACCCAGCCCCCGACCCGGCCCTCTCCGAATTTGAAGGAGATCCCGGTGCGTGACCCCGTCGGATCCTTGTGTTTTCGTTTCGCCCGTGAGGTTTTTCCTTCAAATTCGGAAAGGCAGCCGGCCAGCCACCTGAGAAGGAAGCAGAGACCGGGAGTCCGCGGCTGAGCGCTCCCTACCCGAGACCCGCCGACCCGAGCAGAGTGAAGACATGAAGACGACAGGAAACACCATTCTCATCACCGGCGGCACCTCGGGACTCGGCCTGGGGCTCGCCCAGCGATTCGCCGCTGCGGGCAACAAGGTGATCGTGGCCGGGCGCCGCGCCGAGCTGCTGCGCGACATCGAGGCGAGCAACCCGGGGATCACCGGTCTCGAGCTCGACGTCGCCGATCCGACATCGATCGCGGAGGCGTTCACGAAGGTGACCGCGTCGGATCCTGAGCTCAATGTGGTGATCACCATGGCCGGGATCATGCAGCCGGAAGACCTGCACTCGGCCGGGTTCCTCGAGACCGCCGAGAAGACGATCACGACCAACCTGCTCGGGACGATCCGCACGATCGCCGCGTTCACCGAGTTCTTGCAGACCAAGCCGGACGCCACGATCATGACCGTCACCTCGGGCCTCGCCTACACGCCCCTCGCCCTCACTCCGACGTACAACGCGACTAAGGCCGCCGTGGCCTCGTTCACCGACATCCTGCGCCTGCAGCTCGCCGACACGTCGGTGGAGGTGCTCGAGCTGGTCCCGCCGGCGGTCGCTACGACCCTGCTCGGTCAGGATCAGGACGACAGCGGGCGCGCCATGCCGGTCGACGAGTTCCTCGACGAGGTCATGTCGATCCTCACCGAGCGACCGGACGAGAAGCAGGTCATGGTCGAGCGCGTGAAGCCGCTGCGCTACTCCGAGGCCAACGGTAACTACGACCAGGTGATGCAGATGCTGGCCGGCAGCCACTAGCCGCTCAGTTCGGCTCGACGAGCCCCTTCTCGACCAGCTGATCCCAGATGCCGGCGCCGTCGGGCGCATAGATCCAGGGCACGTTGGTGGCGCGCTCGCGCTCCTCGCTCCGGGAGCGGCCACCGGCGAACACGGCCTCGCTCGACGACAGCTGGCGGATCGCCACGCCGGCCACGTTGCTCGGATGATCTCGCAGGAACCCGCCGTAGAGGTCTTCGTCGTGCTGCCCGTCGTCACCGATGAGCAGCCATTCCATGTCGGGGAACTCCTGTGCCAGACGGGCCAGCGACTGCTGCTTGTGCTGGCGCCCCGATCGGAACCAGCGATCGTGGGTCGGACCCCAGTCGGTCAGGAGGAGCGGACCGCGCGGGTAGAAGTTGCGGGTGAGGAACCGGTAGAGCGTCGGAGCCACGTTCCAGGCGCCGGTCGAGAGGTAGATGACCGGGCAGCCGTCGTGTGTCGCGCGGAGGCGCTCGTAGAGGACGGCCATGCCGGGCACGGGCCGTCGAGCGTGCTCATCGAGCACGAAGGTGTTCCAGGCGGCGAGGAGCGGGCGGGGGAGTGCAGTCACCATCACGGTGTCGTCGATGTCGGACACCATGCCGAATCGCGCCGACGGGTCGATGACGAAGATCTCCGCCGAGACGTCGAGGGAGCCCTCGGTGCGGAGTGTGATGGTGTTCCACCCCGGCGGCAATCCCACTTCGATTCGAGCGTCGACGACTCCGCCGCGATCGGCGGTCGCGTGATGGGTGACGCCGTCGACCACCACGTCGACGACGACCTCGTCGATCGGAACGCTGGTGAAGCTCCTCCAACCGCGCACGTGCGTGTGCCCGGTAGAGCGTTTCTCGCCGTCTTTCGTCAGGAGCACGCGGCCGAGCACGCGGAACCAGCCGTCGCCCCCGTAGCCGACGAACGGGACGATCGTCGGGATCAGGCCGCGTCGCCGGGCATTCCGCTCGCGGAACTCGTGGATCGTGTCTTCCATGCGCGCGGCCCGGTGCAGCATCGGCTCGACGCCCTGCGAGACGACGTTCTGGGCCAGCTGGCTCTGGCCGAGGGGGCTCTGCCCGAGGGGGGTTTGCGCGAGGTTTTTGGCGAATCGGCTCGTCGAGTCGGATTTTCGGGCGGGTGGCGACTTTCGGGAGCCCAGCATTCGATCATTCTGGCACGCCGGCCGGTTTGCCCGTCCGCGACGATCAGTCGCCTGCGGCGCTCGCCAGCGGCTCGCCGACTTGCCCGCCCGGCACCTCTCGCACGGTCACCCGGTAGGCGTGCTGCTCGGCTTCGCCCGAGATGCCCTCGAGGAGGTCGGCGTCGCCCTCGGTGTGCGGATCGAGCCAGTCCTCCATGATCTCGGCGTCGACCAGCACGGGCATCCGCTCGTGGATCTCGGCGAGCGGCCCGACGGCCTCGCGGGTCAAAATCGTGGTGCTCAGGATCCAGCGACCGGCGTCGTTCGCTGCCGCGCCCGGATTGCGCCACCACTCGTAGAGCGCACCGAAGAGCATCAGTTCGTCGTCGGGAAGGCTCACGTACACGGGAAGCTTGGATCCGTCGGCCTGCGGTACCCACTCGTAGTAGCCCGAGGCGGGGATCACGGCGCGCCTCGACACGACCGCGTCGCGGAAGGTGGGCTTCTCGGCCGCCGTCTCGATGCGGGCATTGAAGGCGCGTGACCCTACCGAAGGGTCGTCGGCCCAGGAGGGGATGAGGCCCCATTTCGCCGAGGCCAGTCGACGGATCGGCGGCCCTCCCGCATCCTCGCCCCGGGGTGCCGCGTCGACGAGAAGACTCACCTGCGCAGTCGGGGCGATATTCCAGGAAGGCTCTGGAAGAGTGTCTCCCGTCACGTCCACGTCGAAGAGCGCCACTAGGTCGCTCGAGGCGCGCGCCATCACGATTCTTCCGCACATGACGTCCAGTCAACCGTAGGTGGACGACATCGAGGCGTCGCAACGCTTGTAAGAAGGAGAACCATTGCTCGTCACCGATGTCAATGAAGCACTGCCCGGGGGATCATCACTGCTCAGGAACGAGCCCGTGCAGGCGAGAAGCTCTGCACGGCTCACCGGGCTCCTCGACGCCGCTGCCGGCATCATCGACGAGATCGGCTTCGAGCGTCTGACCACGGCCATGGTCGCCGAGCGGGCCGGAGCCTCCATCGGCACGGTCTACCGCTACTTTCCCGACCGTATCGCCGTCGTCGAGGCGCTGGCGGCGCGCAGCATCGCGCGCCTGCTCGAGCGGCTCGGGGCAGCGATCGGCGAGGCGGATTCGGCCGACTGGCACTCCGCCCTCGACCTCGCCATCACGGCCCAGGTCGAGATGTACCGCAGTGAGCCGGGCTTCCGCGCGATCCGCTTCAGCGAGACCGAGACGGCCGACCGCTCGGGCGATGCCGACGCGCGTCGATCGCTTTCCGATCAACTGACGTCTCACCTCGTCGAGATCTTCTCTCTCGAACGCACCGCCGACCTCGAGTTCGCGATCGAGGTGGCGACCGAGGTGTCGACGTCGCTCGTCGCCCGCGCGTTCCTGCACGATCCTCAGGGCGACTCGCGCTTCCTCGACGAAAGCCGGGTGGTCGTGGCGGCATATCTGGAGCGCATCCCGTCCGCCTGAGGCGATTTATGACGGCCTCGTAACACTGCCGCCGCAACTGTGGTTCAGTGTGACGACCTGGCGTGTGTCGATTTGTGGTGCCCACGAAGAAGGTGCCCGAAGAAACTGTCCATCGATGCCATGTCCAGCGAGAAGGGTCGCCCATGATCGAGTTCCGCTCGGTAACCAAGCAGTATCCCGACGGAACTCGTGCCGTCGAAGACTTCAGCCTCGTGATCCCCTCCCGCAAGACGACGGTCTTCGTTGGTTCCAGCGGGTGCGGTAAGACCACGATCCTCCGGATGATCAACCGAATGGTCGATCCCACCTCGGGGTCGATCCAGATCGACGGCGACGACATCGGCGGCCTCGAGCCGGTGGGTCTCCGGCGCAGCATCGGCTACGTCATGCAGAACTCCGGCCTGCTTCCGCACCGCAAGGTGGTCGACAACATCGCGACGGTGCCACTCCTCAAGGGCGTCAAGAAGGCCGAAGCAAGGATCCGGGCGCTCGAGCTGATGGACACCGTCGGTCTCGATCGCGCGTTTGCCGACCGCTACCCGAGCCAGCTCTCGGGCGGCCAGCAGCAGCGGGTCGGCGTCGCGCGGGGTCTTGCCGTCGACCCGAACATCCTGCTGATGGATGAGCCGTTCGGCGCCGTGGATCCTCTGGTTCGCTCCGACCTCCAGGAGGAACTGATCCGCCTCCAGCGCGACCTCGACAAGACGGTCGTCTTCGTGACCCACGACATCGACGAGGCCTTTTACCTGGGCGACCAGGTCGTGATCCTCAAGAAGGGCGGCCACATCGCCCAGGTCGGCTCTCCCGCCGAGATCCTCGCGAACCCGGCCGACGACTTCGTGGCGGATTTCGTCGGGGCGAACCGCGGAAAGCGGGCGTTGCACATCGAGGAGACGGCGTCGGGCTCGATCGTCGTCGATGCCGACGGTCGCCCTGCGGGCACTCTGACCGGCCGAGTTCCCGTGGCGGATCGGCCTTTGTCGTGAAGTGGGTTCTCGAGAACCTTCCCTACCTCGCCGACTCGGCGTGGGCGCACCTCCAGCTGAGCATCCCTCCCATCATCCTGTCGTTCGTGTTGAGCGTGCCGCTCGGGTGGCTGGCGAACCGCTACCGGCTGTTCCGTGGGCCACTCCTCACGGTCGCCGGTCTGCTCTACGCCATCCCTTCTCTTCCGCTGCTCGTCGTTCTCCCGCTACTTATCGGGACCGGTCTTCGAAGCCCGGTCAATGTCGTCATCGGACTCACGCTCTATGGAATGGCGCTCATGGTCCGGTCTACAGCTGACGCCCTCGAAGCCGTCGAGCCGGACGTCCGACAGTCGGCGACCGCAATCGGGTTCAGCGCGTGGGGACGTTTCTTCGCAGTCGACTTTCCGCTCGCCGGGCCAGTGCTTCTCGCAGGAATGCGCGTCGTCGTCGTGAGCACCGTCAGCCTCGTCACGGTCGGCGGTGTTCTCGGCGTCAACGGTCTCGGGCTTCTGTTCACCGACGGACTCCAGCGCGCCATCATTGCGGAGATCGTGTCCGGAATCGTGCTCACGGTCGTGCTCGCGCTCGTCCTCGACAGGCTCCTCGTTCTTCTCGGTCGGGCGCTGATGCCTTGGACGAAGGCGAATGCGACGCCTAGCCGCAGAGCCGCGAGGCGGGTGATGGCAACAGCATGAACCTTTTCGTTGACGCAATTCAGTTCATCTTCACTCCGGCCAACTGGGGCGACGCGGCGTTGAACCCCATCGGCGCTCGCCTGGTCGAGCACCTCTTGTACACCCTTCTCGCGCTCGTCATTTCCGCTGTCATCGCCATTCCGATCGGGCTCGCGATCGGTCACACCGGTCGCGGTCGATCCGCGGCCGTCCTCATCTCAGGAGGGGCGCGAGCCCTGCCGACCTTCGGCGTCATCACCCTGTTGGCAGTACTGCTTGGTATTGGGCTTCGAGCTCCTCTCATCGCATTCGTGATTCTCGCCATCCCGTCGATCCTCGCGGGGGCTTACTCGGGGATCGAGGCTGTCGACAGAAAGACAGTCGATGCGGCTCGCGCCATGGGAATGACCGAGTGGCAGATCTTGACGCAGGTCGAGGTACCCCTGGGCCTGCCCCTTTTGATCGGCGGCCTCCGCTCGGCCACCCTGCAGATCGTGGCTACAGCGACCCTGGCGAACTACGTCGGCGCAGGAGGCCTGGGGATCTTCATCTTCCTCGGTCTCGGCACCCAGAATTACACCGACATGCTCGTCGGAGCGATTCTCGTCGTCGCCCTCGCCATCGTCCTGGAGATCGTCTTCTCGATCATCCAGCGCCTCGTCGTCCCCGCGGGTGTCCGCGCGGGACGCACTCAAAACGACCGCCCGGGAGCAACCCGTTCCCGCGCGGTAGTGGGATCCCCACTCCAGGAAGGAAGCAAGTGATGTTCACAGCGAAGAGAGGCCGGCTCGCCCTCGTGGGCGCAGTCGCGATCGGGGCTATGGTCGCCCTGGCAGGGTGCTCGTCAAGCGACCCGCTCAAGTCGGGATCGGATGCCACGGCGTCCGGTGACACGATCGTGATCGGCTCGCAGCAGTACTACTCCAACGAGATCGTCGCCGAGGCGTACGCCCAGGCGCTCGAGAACGCCGGGTTCAAGGTCGACCGCCAGTTCAACATCGGTCAGCGCAACGTCTACCTGCCCGAGCTCGAAAAGGGCACGATCGACGTCATGGCCGACTACAGCGGAAGCCTGCTGCAGTACTACGACGCCAAGACCACCGCGAAGAGCGAGGACGACATCGTAGCTGCTCTGCCGGATGCACTGCCGGACGGATTACGGGTCCTCAAGGCCGCCGAGGCGACCGACCAAGACACGTACACCGTCACCAAGAAGTTCTCGGAAGACAACTCGATCACGAGCCTCGCCGACCTGAAGGACTACTCGGGCAAGCTCGTCGTCGGAGCGAACGCCGAGTTCCAGACCCGTCCGTACGGCATCACCGGCCTCAAGTCGGTCTACGGTGCGACGGCTACCCTCAAGACCATCAGCGACTCCGGCGGAGCGAACACCGTCGCCGCGTTGAAGAACGGTCAGGTCCAGCTCGCCGACATCTACTCGGCCAGCCCGGCGATCAAGGCGAACGACTTCGTCAGCCTCGAAGACCCCGAGAACATGATCCTGCCGCAGCACGTGATCCCCGTGGTCGACGACAAGGTCGACTCGAAGGCTGCCGGCATCATCGAGGACGTCAACGCGAAGCTCACGCAGGCCACGCTGATCGACCTCAACACCACGAGCGTCGACGACAAGTCGTCGGCCTCCGTCATCGCAAAGAAGTTCCTGAGCGATTCCGGGCTCGTCAAGTAACGTCGCAGCACCCCGGAAGGGCCGTCGTTCGAGTCAGAGGCACTCGAACGGCGGCCCTTCTTCTGTGTCATCCGCGCTCGTGACAGCAGTCTCTCGGGATCGAGCGTTCCCCGGCGTGATCAGGCTTTTCGCAGGTGAGACGGCCCGATTGGGGCCCGCCGGACTCTTAGGGTTTAAGTGTCCCCAGGAAGTCGCAACGACGAGACGACCACCCCTCGGAATGACAAGAGGCACCCGTGAACCACCCGGTGAGCATCGCATGAACGAGCTACTCGATCCGCTCCTTCTTTCGAGATGGCAGTTCGGCCTCACGACCATCTATCACTTCTTGTTCGTGCCTCTCACGATCGGCATGGGCTTCACCGTCGCCGTCTTCCAGACCGCCTGGTACCGCACGGGCCGTGCTCACTACCTCCAGCTGACGAAGTTCTTCGGCCGCATCTTCCTGATCAACTTCGCAATGGGCGTCGTGACCGGAATCGTGCAGGAGTTTCAGTTCGGCATGAACTGGTCGGAGTACTCCCGCTTCGTCGGCGACGTGTTCGGCGCTCCGCTCGCCCTCGAGGGCCTCCTCGCGTTCTTCCTCGAGGCGACGTTCCTCGGCGTCTGGATCTTCGGATGGGACCGCGTGCCCAAGGGCCTGCACCTCACCTCGATCTGGGGTGCGACCATCGGCAGCATCGCGTCGGCCTACTTCATCATCTGTGCCAACTCGTTCATGCAGCACCCGGTCGGCTACGCCATCAACGAGGAGAAGGGCCGTGCCGAGCTCACGAGCCTCTGGGAGGTGCTGACCAACAAGGTCGCCCTCGCGGCGTTCCCGCACACGCTCTTCGCCTGCTTCATGGTCTCGGCCGCCGTCATCATCTCGGTCGCCGCCTGGCACCTGCACCGCAACCAGCACCTCGAGACCATGCGCCCGGCCCTACGGTTCGGCATGTGGATGATGCTCGCCGCCGGCGCCCTCACCGTGCTCTCGGGCGACCAGCTCGGCCTCGCCATGGTCGAGACCCAGCCGATGAAGATGGCTGCGGCCGAGGCGCTCTACAAGACGTCGACCGGCTTCGACGCGTCGTTCTCGGTCTTCACCCTCGGCACTCCCGACGGTGTAAGCGAGCTCTTCAGCATCCGCATCCCGTACCTGCTGTCGTTCCTGTCGACGCACACGTTCACCGGCACGGTCGAGGGCATCAACAACCTCCAGGCGCAGTACGTCTCGGCTTACGGCCCGGGCGACTACACGCCGATCATCTGGGTGACCTACTGGGCCTTCCGCTGGATGATCGCCCTCGGCATCGTCGCGATCATGATCGCGGCCGTGGGCCTCTGGATCACCCGCAAGGGCCGCATGCCGCAGAACAAGTGGGTCTGGCGTGCCGCGACCTGGAGCTTCCCACTCCCGCTCGCCGCCATGGTGATCGGCTGGATCTTCACCGAGATGGGTCGACAGCCCTGGCTCGTCTTCGGGCTGCTCAAGACGAGTGACGGCGTCTCGCCCGGCACCACCGGCGTCGAGGTGCTCATCTCGCTGCTCGCTTTCACCGCGATCTACGGAACGCTCATGGTCGTCGAGTTCCGGTTGATCCTGAAGGCCGCGCAGAAGGGGCCCGACGCCCCGACCAAGGTCGACGAGACCACCGGCAAGCTGATGCACGAAGCGACGGTCTATTGATGAGTCTCCCCGACATCTGGTTTCTGCTGATCGGCCTGTTCTTCACGGGGTACTTCGTGCTCGACGGCTTCGACTTCGGTGTGGGAATGTCGCTGCCGTTCCTCGGCCGCGACGATACCGACCGCCGCGTGCTCATCAACACCATCGGCCCCGTCTGGGATCTCAACGAGACCTGGGTGATCGTCGCCGGTGCTGCCCTCTTCGCGGCGTTCCCCGAGTGGTACGCGACCGTGTTCAGCGGCTTCTACCTGATCATGCTCTTGATCCTGCTCGCACTGATCCTCCGCGGAGTCTCGTTCGAATACCGGCACCAGCGGCCCGACCACAAGTGGAAGCGCAACTTCGACCGGATGATCTTCATCGGCTCTGTGGTGCCGGCGTTCCTCTGGGGTGTCGTCTTCGCCAACATCGTCCGCGGCCTCGCGCTCGATGCGAACTTCGACTACATCGGATCCTTCGCCGACCTCTTCAACTGGTATTCGGTCGTCGGGGGCCTGGCCACCCTGCTGCTGTTCTTCACTCATGGGCTCATCTTCGTGTCGCTCAAGACCGACGGTGAGATCAGGATCCGGGCGCGCCACCTGGCCACCCGCGTCGGTGTCGCCACCATCGTCGTGGCCGGCGGGTTCCTCCTCGCCACCAGCCTCGCTCACGGTCGCCCCCTGTCGATCGCCCTCTCCGGTGTCGCGGTCGTCACCCTTGTCGCCTCGTTCGTCGCGAACCTCCGCGGTCGCGAGGGGGTCTCGTTCGCCTTCATGGCGGCGACGATCGCGGTGACGGTCGCGAGCCTGTTCGCCGCCCTGTTTCCGAACGTGCTCGTGGCGACGAACGACCCGGCCAACACGATGACGATCGTGAACTCGTCGAGCGGCGAGTACACCCTGTCGATCATGAGCTGGATCTCGTTGATCTTCGTGCCGCTGATCCTGGGGTACCAGGGGTTCACGTACTGGATCTTCCGCAAGCGCGTCACCCGTTCGCTCATCACCGCGTCGGCGCACTGACGGTCGCACCGTGAAGCCCCTCGATCCGCGACTGCTGCGCTACGCGTCGTCCGTCCGCTCGTTTCTGGTAGCGGGTGCGGCCCTCGGCGTGGTGCAGACGGCCGCGACCGTCGCCATCGCCTGGTTCGTCTCGCAGGCGGTCGTCGCGGTCGTCGAGGGGCGTTCGGGTGAGCTGCCGCCGCTTCTCCTCGGGCTCGGGGCGACCCTCGTCGTTCGTTCGGCGCTGCTGTGGGGGCTGGAGGCCCTGTCTGCGCGAACGGCCGTTCGCGTCAAGAGCCAGCTGCGGTCGCGACTCGTGGCGGCGATCGCAGGTCAGGGTCGCGCGTGGGTGGCCGCTCACGGTTCGGCCCGCCTCGCCACCCTGGTGGGGCCCGGTCTCGACGCACTCGACGAGTATTTCGCCAAATATCTGCCGCAGCTGATCCTGACGGCTCTGGCGACCCCGCTGTTCGTGGTCGTCCTCTTCACCCAGGACGCCCTCACCGGCATCATCGTCGTCGTGACGCTGCCGTTGATCCCGGTCTTCATGATCCTGATCGGCTGGACGACCCGCTCCGCCCAGGCCCGCCAGTGGGAGCGCCTGGCCGGCCTCGCCACAGCGTTCCTCGACGCGGTCGGGGGCCTCTCGACACTGAAGGTCTTCGGACGCGACCGGAGACAGGTGCGACGGATCGGCGCCATCACCGACGAGTACCGCTCCGAGACGATGAAGGTCTTGCGGGTGTCGTTCCTCTCCGGGTTCGCCCTCGAGATGGCCGCCTCGCTGTCGGTCGCTCTCGTCGCGGTCGCCATCGGGCTCCGGCTCGTCTCCGGGTCGATCGAGCTGCCGGTCGGCCTGTTCCTGCTGCTCCTCACCCCCGAGGCCTATCTGCCGCTGCGCCAGGTCGGGGCGAACTACCACTCTGCCGCCGATGGTGTGGCCGCTGCCGACGAGGTGTTCGGGGTGCTCGACCAGCAGGTCGGTGCGGCTCCGGCGAGAGCTTCGGGCGGCTCCGCGGATCCTTCGTCTTCTGAATCGGTCGGGCACGCCGACGTGTTAGAGGTACGGGCGCTCAGCGTGGCCTTCGACGGGCGGCGCGTCTTCGACCCGGTCGATCTCGACCTTCCGGTCGGTCTCGTGACGTCGATCTCAGGATCCAGCGGGGTCGGCAAGTCGACACTGCTCGCCGCCCTCCTCGGAACAGCGCCGCACGAGGGCTCGGTGCACTGGCAGACGGCCGACCGTGCACCGCTCGCGACCGACATCGCGTGGTCGGGTCAGCGTCCGGCGCTGGCGGCCGGCACGATCGCCTCGAACGTCGCGCTCGGCGACCGCGTCGACCTTCTCGCGGTCAGAGAAGCTCTTGCAACCGCCGGGGTGGGCGACATCGAGCCCGAATCGCTCCTCGGGGCCGGCGGAACAGGACTCTCGGGCGGCCAGTCCCAGCGGGTCGCGCTCGCTCGAGCCATCTATCGGGTGCGCCGCCGCGGGTGCCGGTTGCTGCTCGTCGACGAACCGACATCGGCCCTCGACGCCGACTCCGAGGCCGTGCTCGTCACCGGGCTGCGGGCCATTGCCGCGACCGGCGTGGCCGTGCTCGTCGTGACACACCGCCCCGCGGTCGCCGAGGCCGCCGATGTGGCCCTCACGCTGACGCCCTCGGGCCTCGTCGCCGGTGCCAAGTCTGTCTCTCCGTCTGCTCGGGAGGTGTCGGCATGATGGATTCGATCCTCCGGATCGCGCAGCCACCCCTTCGCCGGAGCTGGCCCGGGCTCGCCGCCGGTGTGCTGAGCGCGCTGAGCGGTGTGGCGCTTCTCGCGATGAGCGCCTACCTCATCACGCGGGCCGCGGAGCAGCCGCCGATTCTCTATCTGTCGATCGCCATCGTGTCGGTGCGGCTCTTCGCGCTGACTCGAGCGGTCTTCCGCTACCTCGAGCGAGTGGCGAGCCACGACGCCGCGTTCCGCCAACTCGCCGTGGTGCGGACGGGCCTCTACCGGCGACTCGTGCGAATCGCCCCCGCCGGTCTCGGCCGGACGGATCGCGGTGATCTGCTCAGCCGGGTCGTGAGCGACGTCGACGCGCTGCAAGATCTACCGTTGCGGGTCGTGCAGCCCCTCGTCATCTCGGGTGTCTCGGCGCTCGCGGCTGTCATCGCGGTGTTCATCTTCGCATCGCGGGCGGGGCTCGTGCTGCTCGTCGGCCTCCTCGTGGCGTTCGTCGTGGGTTGCCTTCTCGCCTCCTGGCTGGCGCGAACGTCGGAGCTGGATCTGGCCGAGCGTCGCGGTGCCCTGTCGGCGGCTGTGCTCGACACCGTCCAGAACCTCGATGTCTTGATCGCGTTCGGGGCGATCGACGATCAACTCGATCGGGTCGACGCCCTGGACGCCGATCTTCGCAGTGCGTCGTTGCGACGGGCTTCGAGCGCGGGCATCGTCGCCGGGCTGATCGCCCTCGTCTCGGGTGCCACGGTGTTGTTCACGATCCTCGCCGCCGCGCCCTCGCTGGGCCACGGTCTCACCGGCCCGGAATTCGCTCTCGTCGCGCTCGTGCCGCTGGCCGTCTTCGAGGTCGTCGGAGCCGTGCCCGTCGCCGTGCTCGCCTGGCGGAAGGTCGCCGCAAGCGCCAGCCGGGTCGACGAGGCCGCCCCGTCGAGCTCCCCGGTCGGTGTGGTGATCGACGACGAGCCCGACGACGCTCCCGCCGGCGTGGCCCTGGAGCTCGGGCCCGTGGGATCGCCGGCGCTGGCGCTTGCGGGAGTGGGGGCGGCCTGGCCTGAACCCGACGGCGGTGCGTCGTCGTCGCCGGCTCTCTCCGACGTCACTCTCGAGGTGGCGGTGGGTGGTCGCGTGCTCATCGAGGGTCCGAGCGGCGCCGGTAAGACCACGCTCGCGCAGGTGCTGGTGCGCTTTCTCGACCACTCGGGCTCGTACCGGATCGGGGGAGTGGCCGACGCCGAACTCCGCCCCGCTGACGCGCGTGCGACCGTCGGGCTCATCGAGCAGACGCCCTACCTCTTCGACGAGAACGTCCGGCAGAATCTCCTGTTCGCGCGCGACACGGCAACCGACGACGAGCTCACCGCGGTGCTCGAGCGGGTGGGGCTAGGCGAGTGGCTTCGAGAGCGCGGCGGGTTGACGGCGCGACTCGGCGAACGGGGCGAACTGGTCTCGGGCGGTCAGGCCCAACGGATCTCCCTGGCCAGGGCCTTGCTCCGCGGTTTCCCGATCCTGGTGCTCGACGAGCCCGCGGCGGGGGTCGACCCCGCTGTCGCCGACGAGCTCCTGCGCGACCTGCTGACAGCCGCGGCTGCCGACGGCACCACGGTGATCCTGATCTCGCACGTGCCGGTGGCGGCGTCTCTCGTGACGCGGCGGGTGCGGTTGGCTGGCGGTCGCTTGGCGTAGTGGCGCCGATCGGGAGTGCAGGGCCGCGGGCTTCGAGTGCCGCCATATGCAGGCCCGACCGGTGCCTGAGCGGCATTTGGCGGCACTCGGCACCTGAACCTGAGCTGGCACCGCGAGCCCCCTGCCGCGAGTGTCGCCGAATGCTGCCCCGAGCGCGTGCAGCGCGGCATTTGGTGGCACTCGGCGACTGAACCTGACCGGGCACGGCGAGCCACCTGCCGCGAGTGTCGCCGAATGCCGGCCCGAGGGCGCGCCGCACGGCATTCAGCGGCACTCGGCACCGCGCGGCCGGCTAAGCCACCGGGCGCCTGAGCGCGTCCAGCCGGGCACGCCACGCCCGCAGCCGCCCGGGCTGAGCGGCCAGCGCCGGGCCGCCCACCCACTTCGTCGCGATTCGAGGCCCGTGCAGCGACGCGAGCGACCACACCTCGTGGCCCTCCAGGTCGGAGGGCTCGACCAGCTCGGGAACGATCTCGACCCCGAGTGCTGTCGCCAGGGTCACCAGGGCGCTCTCGGTGATGCTCGGCAGGCGTGGGAGCGACTCGTCGACGATGCAGAGGGAGTCGCCGCGCCACCAGACGATCGACGAGTAGTTGCCTTCGACGACCAGCCCGTCGGGGGAGAGGATCACCGCCTCGTCCGCTCCAACGCGGGACGCTGCCGACCGGAGCGCGTCTAAGCGTGCGAGGTCAGGCCCCTTCACGAGCGGCGTCGTGCGCGGGTCGCCGGACGCGGTCGCGAGCACGAGCGACTCCGACCCGGTGGGCGCCGGGCGCGGTGACACCTCGAAGGTCGGTGTCGAGCTCCCCTCCGGCAGGGCCCACGAGATGCGCGGAAACCAGCGACCGTCCGACGGCACAGCGGCGACCGAGGCATCCCAGAACGAACCCGCCTCTTCGGCGAGATCGGCATCGTGCTCGGCCACGGACGTGACGAACCGCGACCGGTGGGCTGCGGCGGCAAGAATCCGCCCCCCGTCGACGAGGAACGAGTCGACCACCAGAGTTCGCGCCGCGCCGGGTTTCATACAATCAACCCTATGCGGCAGTTGCTTCCCGGCTGGATCGCCGCCGAGACGGTGGTCAGGCGGTTCGGCGACTCCGGCGACGTCGTGTGGCTCGACGCCGGAGCCGCGAGCGACCTGGCGGGTGGCCTGCCTCTGGCCGGACATCCGACGACGACACTGGTCGGCTGGGGAGACCGCAGGATCCTCGCCCACGCCTCTACACAGGGTGCCATCGCGGGCGCCCTCCGCGATCTCGACACCGCCCTCGCCGCGGGGGCCAGCGGAGCGGAAGCGCCCCTCGGCTGGTGGGGCCTCGTCGGCTACGGTGTGGCGGCCGAAGTGTTGGCGCCGGGAGACCCGGCGTGGGCGGCGGCCCTCGCCGACGACGCCCACCCCGATCTCGCGCTGCTCGAAGTCGATCGGGCCCTCGTCTTCGACCACGTGCGGGGCACCGTCGAGCTGGTGACCCGGGGCGATCACGCCGACTGGGTCGAAGCGCTGATCGGCTGGTGGAATGGTGGCCCGGTGGCGGCAGCCCCGGATCCTGCGCTCGGGTCTGTCGACACGGCTCGACCCGCTGACCCGGTGTGGCACGACGACGCCGCCGGGTACGTCGCGCTGGTGGACCGCTGTCGGGCTGCGATTCACGAGGGTGATGCGTTCGTGCTCTGCCTAACGACCGCGGTCTCGGTGCCGACCTCGGCGGTCGACCTCGATCTCTATGCACTTCTGCGGCGGCATTCACCGGCACCGCGCGCATCGTTCGTGCGCATCGGCGAACTCGCGTTGATCGGGGCGAGCCCGGAGTCGTTTCTGCAAATCGACACTGACGGGCGAGTGTCGACGTCACCGATCAAGGGGACGAGGATCCGCGACTCCGACCCCGAGGTCGATGCCGAGAGCGCGGCAGAACTCCGGGGCAACACGAAGGAGCGCGCCGAGAACCTCATGATCGTCGACCTGATGCGGAACGACCTCGGACGAGTGTGCGAGCCGGGGTCTGTCGAGGTGCCGGAGCTGTTCGCGGTGCATTCGTACGAGCACGTGCACCAGCTGGTCAGCACGGTCACCGGCCGCGTGCGTCAGGGGCTGAGCGGAGTGGATGTGCTGCGCGCGACGTTCCCGCCCGGATCCATGACCGGCGCGCCGAAGCACAGCTCGGTGGCGCTGCTGCAGTCGTTCGAGGGGCATCCCCGCGGGGTGTATTCGGGCGTCGTGGGCCGGTTCGGCTATGACGGCACGACCGATCTCGCCGTCGTGATCCGCTCGATCGCGCTCGATCTCGCCTCGGGCACCGCGCGCGTCGGCGTCGGGGCCGGCATCACCGAGGGATCGGTGCCGACCGACGAGCTGACCGAGGTGCACGCCAAGGCTGCCCCGCTGCTGCAGGTGCTCGGCGCGGCGAGTCGCTAATCTAGATCGTCGGGTCTGCAAGCGCCCCGCAGCCCTGCCCCCAAGACCTGAATTGAGAATCTCAGTGGCACACGAGCACGACCAGAACAGCGCACCCCACGACGACCAGTTCGGAGTGGGCGGCTACGACTTCGCGAGCCTTCAGACGAAGTGGCAGGCCATCTGGGAGGAACGCCAACCCTTCACGGTCAGCGACGCCGGCGACAAGCGCCCGCGCAAGTACGTGATGGACATGTTCTCGTACCCCTCCGGCGACCTGCATATGGGTCACGCCGAGGCGTTCGCGTTCGGCGACGTGGTCGCCCGCTACTGGTGGCAGCAGGGCTTCCAGGTGCTGCACCCCGTCGGCTGGGATTCCTTCGGGCTCCCCGCCGAGAACGCCGCCATCAAGCGCGGCACCGACCCGCGCGAGTGGACCTACTCGAACATCGACCAGCAGCGCGCCGCCATGAAGGCCTACGGCGTCTCGGTCGACTGGACCCGCGAGATCCACACCTCCGACCCCGAGTACTACAAGTGGAACCAGTGGCTGTTCCTCAAGATGTACGAGAAGGGCCTCGCCTACCGCAAAGACAGCTGGGTCAACTGGGATCCGGTCGACCAGACAGTTCTCGCGAACGAGCAGGTGCTGGCCGACGGCACCTCCGACCGCTCGGGTGCCGTCGTGGTCAAGAAGAAGCTGACCCAGTGGTACTTCAAGATCACCGACTACGCCGACCGTCTGCTCGACGACCTCAACCAGCTCGAGGGCCGCTGGCCGTCGAAAGTCCTGGCCATGCAGCGCAACTGGATCGGCCGCTCGACCGGCGCCGACGTCGACTTCGTCGTCGAGGGTCGCTCCGAGAAGATCACGGTCTTCACGACGCGCCCCGACACCCTGTTCGGCGTGACGTTCATGGTGGTCGCCCCCGAGTCCGACCTCGCCGCCGAGCTCGTGGCGGGCCAAGACGACGCGCAGATTCGCGCGGTGTTCCAGGACTTCCTCACCGAGGTGCAGAAGTCCAGCGAGATCGAGCGGATGACGGCCGACCGCCCGAAGAACGGTGTGTTCCTCGGTCGCTACGCGAAGAACCCGATCACGGGGGAGCGGATCCCGGTCTGGGCCGCCGACTACGTGCTGCCCGACTACGGTCACGGCGCCGTCATGGCCGTGCCCGCGCACGATCAGCGCGACCTCGACTTCGCGCTCAAGTACGACCTGCCGGTTCGGGTGGTCGTCGACGTGAACGCGCCCGTCACCGGTGTGATCCCGGCTCTCGAGCTCGACGAGAACGGTCTGGCGATCCTGCCCGACGACCTCGAGCCGTCCAACCCGGCCGAGACCGGCGAGGCGCTGACCGGCGAGGGCCGCCTGCTCAACTCGGGTGTGTTCACCGGCCTGTCGAAGTCGACCGGAATCAAGAAGATCATCGAGGCGCTCGAGACGTCGGGAGACGGCCGCGCCGCCAAGACGTACCGGCTGCGCGACTGGCTCATCTCGCGCCAGCGCTTCTGGGGCACCCCCATCCCGATCATCCACGGTGCCGACGGCACCGAGGTGCCGGTGCCGTACGACCAGCTCCCCGTCGAGCTGCCGTCCACCGAGGGTCTCGACCTGAAGCCGAAGGGCCAGTCGCCCCTCGGCGCCGCCACCGAGTGGGTCTCCGTGAAAGATCCCCGCGACGGCTCCGACGCCCTCCGAGACCCCGACACGATGGACACCTTCGTCGACTCGTCGTGGTACTACCTGCGCTACCTGAACCCGAACGACCCCGACAAGGCGTTCGACCCGAAGGAGGCCGACAAGTGGGCCCCCGTCGACCAGTACGTCGGTGGAGTCGAGCACGCGATTCTGCACCTGCTCTACGCGCGTTTCATCACCAAGGTCCTGTTCGACCTCGGCTACGTCGGATTCACCGAGCCGTTCAGCGCCCTGCTGAACCAGGGCATGGTGCTGTCGGGCGGCGCGAAGATGTCGAAGTCGAAGGGCGGGGTCAACCTCTCCGACGAACTCGCTCTCCACGGCGTCGACGCGATCCGGCTGACGATGGCCTTTGCTGGCCCGCCCGAAGACGACATCAACTGGGAAGACGTCTCGCCGGCCGGTGCCGCGAAGTTCCTGGCGCGCGCCTACCGTCTCGCTAAAGACGTGACCTCGGCTCCGGACGCCGTGTGGTCCGAGGGCGATCAGAACCTCCGCCGGGTGACACACCGCTTCCTCTCGGAGTCGCCCGGTCTCGTCGAGGCCTTCAAGTTCAACGTCGTCGTCGCGCGACTGATGGAGCTCGTCAACGCGATCCGCAAGGTCGTGGACTCCGGCGCGGGGGCAGCCGACCCGGCTGTCCGCGAGGCCACCGAGACCGTGGCGCTCGCCCTGTCGCTCTTCTCGCCGTTCGTGGCGTCCGAGATGTGGGAGATGCTCGGCTACGACTCCGACGTCGCCACCTACGGCTGGCGCAAGGCCGACCCCACACTCCTGGTCGAGACGAGCATCACCGCGATCATCCAGGTCAACGGCAAAGTGCGCGACCGCATCGAGGTGTCGCCGAAGATCGCCTCCGACGAGCTCGAGAAGCTCGCCCGGGCTTCTGAGGCCGTCATTCGTGCCGTCGGCGACAAGGAGATCGTGAACGTGATCGTCCGTGCGCCGCGCGTAGTGAATATCGCCGTTCGCTGACTGTCGTTGTCTCGGGGCTCGACCCCCGGCCGGCCTCGGTCCTCCGGCGCCGGCCCTCCGCCCCCGGCGGGTGAGTGTCCACGATCTGCTGATTTGGAAGGTCTCCGATCAGCAGATCGTGGACACTCACCTTGTAAACCAGGTCTCCCCAGGAGGGGCTAGGGGCGGGTTGTGTACAGGGTTGGCGGCCACGGGATCTGGAGCACAGGGGCGTCCCTAGCGTCGAGGGATGACCACTGAGCTCCGCACATCTGAGCCCCGCCCACCCGACTTCCGCGAGCCCGGCTCCGCGCCGCGCTGGCGGATCGGCGTCGGTGCGGCGGTCGTCGCAGCCCTCGTCCTCTTCGGAGTGCTCGTGGTCGTGTCGGCACTGAGGTCGGGCGGCGCGGCTCTCTCCGACGTCCCCCTCACATCCGGCTCGACTGCCGCCACGAGCCGCCCCACCGCCTCTGCCTCTGCTTCGGCCGGGCCGACCGTCTTCGTTCACATCCTCGGCCGAGTCCGCAAACCCGGGCTCTACGAGGTAGCCGGCACGGCGCGGGCGGTCGATGTCGTCGCCGCTGCCGGCGGCTTTCAGAACGACGCCGACCAGGCCGCTCTGAACCTCGCCCGCACCGTCACCGACGGCGAGCAGATCGTCGTTCCGCGGGTGGGCGAGTCACCGCCTCCTCTTCCTCCCGTAGGATCCGACAGCTCGGCTTCGGGCACCGGCACCGGCACCGCGCTCGTCGACCTGAATACCGCCGATGAGGCCGCCCTCGAGACCCTCACCGGGGTGGGTCCAGCGACCGCGGCCGCGATAATCGCCTGGCGCGACGAGCACGGCCGCTTCGAGTCGGTCGACGACCTCCTCGACGTCACGGGCATCGGCGAGAAGAAGCTCGAGAAGCTTCGCGACGGGGTGGTGGTGCGGTGACGGCGCTTTCACCCGACCCTGAGTAAGTTCGTCTATGTCGTGTCGCTCGGATTCGATCGAAGTGCCGGATGCCGGTTCGAGGGAGAACACTATGAAGGTCGTAATCACAGGATCCCGCGGCAAAGTCGGTCGGGCCGCGGTCGAGGCGTTCGTAGCCGGCGGTCACGATGTGCTCGGCGTCGATCTGGTGCGGCCGGTGTTCGACGCCGGCGTCACCGTACCGGGGCGCTACATGATGGCCGACCTCACCGACGCCGGCTCCGCGTACGCGGTCGTCGCCGGGGCCGATGTGGTCGTCCACGTCGCGGCAATCCCGCAGCCGACCGGCAACCCGCCGCATGTCGTCTTCCAGACCAACCTCATGTCGACGTTCAACCTGATCGAGGCGGCCGTCCGCTTCGGTGTCACGCGTTTCGTCAACGTGTCGAGCGAGAGTATCGTCGGCAACTTCTTCCCGGAGCGGCCCTTCCTGCCCGACTATGCGCCCGTCGACGAAGACCACCCGCTGTACCCGCAGGATCCTTATGCTCTGTCGAAGTCGTTCGGTGAGCAGCTCATGGATGCTGCAGTGCGCCGCTCCGACATTCGCGCGATCTCGATCCGGCCGAGCACGGTGCACAACGAAGACAACTACGAGGAGAACCTCGGCAAGCAGGTGCGAGACCCCTCGAACCTCAGCGCCAATCTGTGGAGCTACATCGACGTCTACGACCTCGCCGACGCCCTCGTGCTGTCGGCCGAGTCCGACCTTCCGGGCCATGAGGTGTTCTACATCGCCTCTCCCGACAATGCGGGCGGGCACGATTTCGCCGCGCTTCTGCACGAGCACTACGGAGACCAGATCGAGCTGCGACCCCTCGACCGAGTCGACGCCTCCGGTATCTCGACCGCCAAAGCCCGCCGACTCCTCGGCTGGAATCCCACTCGGTCGTGGCGTGACTACCTCGACGAGCAGGGGCACGCGCTCTAAGAATCGCCGACACGGTCTCCCCAGGCCGACCCGACAACGACTTATCCACATAAAGCTCGCGGGCCCGTCGCGGTGGTCGTCACCTTTTCTATTGTCGAGGCATGCCCTCCGCACACGACTGCTCCGCCCGACGTAGCCCACCCTCCGCTGCCCGCGGCTGGAGCAGGGCTGCGCCGTGATCGACGTGCGGTTGGGCGCCCCGGCAGCGCTGGGTTGGGCGGCCCTGGCGGGAGTGCTGCCTCAGCCGGGCGCACTCGGGCCCACTGCAGCGGTCTGCGGGGGAGTCGGGGTCGCCGCGCTCGGATCCTGCGCACTGGTCGCCCGGCGATGGCGTTCGACGCTCGCGTCGGTGTCGCTGGCGCTGCTGGTTGTCGCCCTGCTGGCCGCGATCGCTGCGCTGCAGGCACCCGCCCGTACCCCGGAACGACTGGTCGCTCTAGCGGATAGGTCAGCCACGGTCGAGGTGACCGGGCGTGTCGTCGGAGTGCCCACCGCAGACCGGGTGGCTCTGGCGGTCACCGAGGTGCGCGCACGGGGTGTGCCGGTCGTGTCGGGAGCGAACGTGCCGATGCTCGTGCTGGGGCTGGAGGCCGAGCGCTTACCCGGCGCCGACGACCGCGTGTTACTCACCGGCCGTCTCGGCGTGGCCGACCCGGGCGGCAGCGTCGCCTTTCTGCTTCGACCCGCCGGCGACATCGAGGTCGTGTCGCGCGCCTACGGCGTCCACGCCGTCGCGGCCACCCTGCGGGAGTCGTTCGCTCGCACATCCCACGGCCTCACCGGCGACGGCGGAGACCTGCTGCCGGGCCTCACGATCGGCGACACCTCCCACGTCGACGAAGGCCTCGACGCCGCGATGAAAGCCTCGTCGCTGGCACACCTCACCGCCGTCAGCGGAGCGAACTGCGCCGTGCTCGTCGCGCTGATCCTCGCAATCGGGGCCTTTCTCAGAGGGCCAAGGATCCTGGTGTCGTCACTCGCCATCGTCGTCCTCGCCGGCTTCGTCGTGCTGGTCACCCCCGATCCCAGCGTCGTCCGCGCCGCCGTGATGGCCGTTCTCGCCCTGGTCGCCCAGGCCGTGGGTCGCCCCGTGCGCGGTCTGCCACTCGTCTCGCTCGCCGTCGTAATCCTCCTCATCATCGACCCGTGGTTGGCCCGGTCGTACGCATTCGCGCTCTCCGTTCTCGCGACAGCTGGGCTCGTCGTGCTCACGAGGCCGCTCGTTGCGCTCCTCGCTCGAGTGATGCCCGAGCCGCTGGCCCTTGCGCTCGCAGTGCCGGTTGCCGCACAGGCCGCGGTGCAACCGCTGCTGCTGAGCCTCGACCCGGGCATCGCCGTTCTGGGGGTGCCGGCGAACGTGCTCGCGGATCCTGCGGCACCGCTCGCCACCGTGCTCGGCCTGATGGCCTGCCTGCTGGGGCCGGTGTGGCCGTTCGGCGCGGGCGTCGCTGCCGCGGCCGCATGGGCCCCCGCCTCGTGGATCGCCCTCGTCGCCCGCGGCGCCGCCGCCCTGCCGTCGATGAGGCTGGAGACCGACGGTTCCCTCCTCGCCATCGTGGTCTGTGTCGTAGCGACCGCACTCGCGGGTGTGGCGATTCTGCTGCCGTCGCGCCGCCGGAGCCGGCTCGTCACCACGCTCGTGCTGGCGGGCCTCCTGCTGCCGCTCGGCGCCGTCGCGGTCGGCGGCACACTCGGGCGACGCGCCACCCTGCCTCCCGACTGGCAGATCGCACAGTGCGACGTCGGTCAGGGCGACGCGGTGCTGCTTCGGTCGGCGGAGCGCGTCGCGCTGGTCGACACCGGCGACGACGCCACGCTCCTGCGGTCGTGTCTCGACCTCCTCGCGATCCAGCGGTTGGATCTGCTCGTCCTCACGCACTTCGACGCCGACCACGTCGGGGCCGCCGCATCGCTCACCGGCCGCGTCCAGTCTCTCCTCGTGGGGCCGAGTGGCGGGCCGGTCGATGAGCGCCTGGTCTCGACTCTTCGCCGCGGTGGGGCCACCGTGATCGACGCTCGGCCGAAGGAGTCGCTCGACCTGGGCGATCTGTCGCTCGAGGTGCTCTGGCCACCCGAGAAGACGGAGGCGGGCAACGGGGCCAGTGTGGCCCTGCGGGTGGAGCCCCGGGTCGGGTGTGCCGGATCCTGCCTGTCTGCCGTCCTCCTCGGCGACCTCGACGAGACCGCCCAGCGTCGCCTGCTCGGGCGAGGTCTCGGGGTCGGTCCGGTCGACGTCGTGAAGGTGTCGCATCACGGATCGCGCGACCAGAGCCCCGAGCTGTATCGATCGCTCGGCGCTCGGGTCGCGCTCATCGGGGTCGGAGCCGGCAACACCTACGGGCACCCCGTACCCGCGACGGTTCGCCTTCTCGAGCGAACCGGGGCGAGGGTCGTCCGGTCAGACCGTGACGGGACGGTGGCCCTGACGGGAACCGCCGATGGCCGTATCTCGCTCTGGCAGAGCGGGGCGCGCCCGGCGTC
Organism: Frondihabitans sp. 4ASC-45; assembly: GCF_049472575.1. Lineage (NCBI taxonomy): Bacteria > Bacillati > Actinomycetota > Actinomycetes > Micrococcales > Microbacteriaceae > Frondihabitans > Frondihabitans sp. 4ASC-45. The sequence continues at coordinate 124,636 of NZ_JBCEBN010000002.1, forward strand.
GGCGGGTGCCCCTAGGCTTGACGACGAGCCGAACCCGGTCGGGGCGGCGTGGCTGAGCGAAGGACGAAAATGGCGCGCGCGACGGGCAAGGCCACCACCGCGAAGGCCAAGATCGAGCAGTTGCCGTGGCACGGAATCCGGCCCGCGCGAGTGATCCTCGTCTCGGGGCCCGAGCAGTTCTTGGCCGACCGGTCGATCAGGCAGCTCCGCGACCAGCTCGTGGCCGAAGACCCGCGGCTCGAGATCAATGACATCGAGGCCGACCACTACGCACCGGGGCAGCTGCTCACGGTGGCGAGCCCGTCGTTGTTCGCCGAGCCCCGCCTCATCCGCGTCTCGAACGTCGAGAAATGCACCGATGCCTTTCTGCTCGAAACGCTCGACTACATCGAGAACCCCGCAGACGACACCTATCTCGTGCTGCGACACGGCGGGGGAGTCCGGGGCAAGAAACTACTCGACGCGCTTCGCGGAGGAGCCGGGGGAGCGATCGAAGTCATCTGCCTCGAACTCAAGAAAGACACCGAGAAGCTCGACTTCGCCGCCGCCGAGTTCGCCGCCGAGGGCCGCAGGGTCAGCGCGGGCGCACTCCGGGCCCTCGTGCAGGCCTTCCAAGACGACCTCGCCGAGCTGGCCGCCGCATGCCAACAGCTACTCGCCGACGGCGACGCGCAGATCACCGAGGCCACCGTCGAGAAGTACTACGCGGGCCGGGTCGAGACCACCGCGTTCAAGGTCGCCGACTCGGCGATCGCGGGCCGGCACGGCGAGGCCCTGATCCTGCTCCGTCACGCCCTCGCGTCCGGCCAAGATCCGGTGCCGATCGTGGCCGCGTTCGCCAACAAGCTGCGCACGATGGCGAAGGTGAACGGTAGTCGCGCGTCGTCCGGCGAGCTCGCCTCGCGCTTCGGCATGGCTCCGTGGCAGGTGCAAAAGGCACAGCGCGACGTCAGCTCCTGGTCTGACCAGGGGCTCGGCAACGCCATCGACCTCCTGGCCACGACCGACGCCGCCGTCAAGGGCGCCGAACGCGATCCCGTCTATGCGCTCGAACGGATGGTCAGTGTGATCAGCCGGCGCGGCGACCTGCGCTGAGGCTCCCGCCGATTCGGCGACGGCCGCGGGCTACGTGAGCCTGCCGATCGCCGAGATCGCAGTTGTGGTCGGGTGCACCCGACCACGAGTGCGATCTCGCGGGGCCAGCCTGCCCGGACGCCGGGGCAGGGCCGCGGCCGCGGCGCGAGATGGCCGAATCGACGTCGAAACGCCCCACAGCGGCGTAGATCAGGCCATCTCGCGCGCGACGAGCACCCGCCCACGGCGCACACGACGAAGGCCCCGCCTCCCAGTGGGAGAGCGGGGCCTTCGTACGAGCGCGAGGCTCCGGGCGGGAGCCGCCCAGAAGACGCGGCTTAGAGCGCGCTGACCTGCTTGGCGATGGCCGACTTGCGGTTCGCGGCCTGGTTCTGGTGGATGACACCCTTGCTGACGGCCTTGTCGAGCTTCTTCGACGCGACGACGAGAGCAGCGGTCGCAGCAGCCTTGTCGCCGGCGGCGATGGCGGTGTGCGTGGAGCGGAGTGCGGTCTTGAGGCCGCTCTTGACGGCCTTGTTGCGCTCCTGGGCCTTCTTGTTGGTGCCGATGCGCTTGATCTGCGACTTGATGTTTGCCACGGTGGTGACCCTTCGTCTGAGTGAGTTGTAGTTGTTGTACGCAGCCGACCAGACCTTTAGAGGGAAGTTCTGCTCGCGGTAGCGCGATGTCCGCCCGGCACGATGTCGAAAGACACTGACCAGATGAACGGTGGCTGCGATTCGCTGCGCAGCGGGGAAGCGGCAGCGGAAGCCAAAAATCAACACTACCAGGGGGTCCCTCCGCCCACAATGCAGGGCAGAGGCGCGTGTTGCCGACGGATTCGGCACCAAGACGCACGAAGCAAGCAGGAAACATCCGCGTAGTAGCGTCCCAGCATGCCTTCCCTCGCTCCGCACATCGAGTCCGTGCCGGGCTCCGGAATCCGTCGCGTCTTCGAGATCGCGATGAAGCTCGACGACGTCACGATGCTCGTGGTCGGCGAGCCCGACGTCCCGGTGGCCCGCCACATCATCGACGCCGCCCGCCGCGCCTGGGCCGAAGACCGCACGGGCTACACGCCGAACGGCGGCATCACGCCCCTTCGCGAGGCCCTCGTGGCGAAGCTCGCACGCGAGAACCAGATCCAGGCCGATGTCGAGCAGGTGTGGGTGACGGTCGGTGCGACGCAGGCGCTGCACCAGGCGATGGGGCTCGTCCTCAGCCCAGGATCCGAGATCCTCGTCCCCGATCCCGGCTACACGACCTTCACCATGAACGCCCACATGCTCGACGCCCGCGCCGTGCCCTACCAGCTCGCTCCCGAGGCGGAGTTCCAGCCCGACCTGGAGGCGCTCGAGCACCTCGTGACCGATCGAACGCGGGCGATCATCGTCAATTCCCCGTCGAATCCGCTCGGAGTGGTGTTCGGGGAAGCGACGCTCCGACGGATCCTTGATTTTGCGAAACGCCACGACCTCTGGGTGATCAGCGACGAGGTCTACGAGTACTTCACCTACGGGCCGAAGCACGTCAGTCTCGCGGCCTTGGATGACGACGATCGTGTCTTCAGCGTGTTCTCTCTCAGTAAGACGTACGCGATGACGGGCGTGCGCGTGGGGTATCTCGTCACGCCGAAGGGTCTCGCCGACACGATGCGCACGGTGCAGGAGGCCCAGATCAGCTGCGTCGCCGAGCCCGACCAGTACGCCGCCCTCGCCGCCGTGACCGGCGACAACCAGCCGGTGGCCGACGCTCGCGAGCACTACCGAGAGAACCTCGACCTCGCCCGCGCCCTTCTCGACGAGCGCGGCCTCACCTATCTCGACCCGGAGGGCGCCTTCTACCTCTGGATCGACGTCTCCCACGCCTCGCGCGGTGACGTCGCGACCTGGGCCGAGGACTTCCTTCTGAGTCACCGCGTCGCCGTCGCCCCGGGCAGCGCATTCGGCCGCACGGGGGAGGGCTGGATCCGCATCAGCCTCGCCTCTCCCGCCGAGGCTCTCACTCGCGGGCTTTCGGCGCTTCCCGCGCCCTGACGCTCGTCTTCGGCCCCTAAGGACAGAACCGAAGGATCCGACCCGGCGCCGACGAACCGCACCGTCGCCGGTCCGTGGGAGAATCGACGGACCGCACTCCCGTTTGCAATCAGAGAGTCTCCGTGAGCCCCAAAGCCGTCACCGCCCTCGAGCCGAAGTCGACCGCGCCCGACGCGATCCGCAACTTCTGCATCATCGCGCACATCGACCATGGCAAGTCGACTCTCGCCGACCGCATGCTCGGCATCACGGGCGTCGTCGAAGACCGTGCCATGCGCGCTCAATACCTCGACCGGATGGACATCGAGCGAGAGCGCGGCATCACGATCAAGAGTCAGGCCGTGCGCATGCCATGGGCCCTCGACGGCAAGACGTACGCGCTCAACATGATCGACACTCCGGGGCACGTCGACTTCAGCTACGAGGTCTCCCGGTCGCTCGCCGCCTGCGAGGGCGCGATCCTGCTCGTCGACGCTGCTCAGGGCATCGAAGCCCAGACGCTCGCCAACCTGTACCTCGCTCTTGAGAACGACCTCGAGATCATCCCGGTGCTCAACAAGATCGACCTGCCGGCCGCCGACCCCGACAAGTACGCGGCCGAGTTGGCGCAGCTGATCGGCGGCGACCCGAAAGACGTGCTGCGCGTGAGCGGCAAGACCGGTGTCGGAGTCGAAGAGCTCCTCGACGTCGTGGTCAACCGCATCCCCGCGCCGAAGGGCGTCAAAGACGCTCCGGCCCGTGCCATGATCTTCGACTCGGTCTACGACAGCTATCGCGGCGTCATCACCTACGTGCGCATGATCGACGGCACCCTGTCGCCGCGCGAGAAGATCCAGATGATGTCGACCCGTGCGGTGCACGACATCCTCGAGATCGGTGTCTCGTCGCCCGAGCCCATCTCGTCGCAGGGCCTCAGCGTGGGAGAGGTCGGCTATCTGATCACCGGCGTGAAAGACGTTCGCCAGTCGAAGGTCGGCGACACGGTCACCACCGCTGCGAAGCCCGCGACCGAGGCCCTTGCCGGCTACACCGAGCCCCTGCCGATGGTGTTCTCCGGTCTTTACCCGATCGACGGCAGCGACTACCCGGTGCTCCGAGAGGCGCTCGACAAGCTCAAGCTCTCCGACGCCGCCCTCGTCTACGAGCCCGAGACGTCTGTCGCGCTCGGGTTCGGATTCCGCTGCGGGTTCCTCGGCCTGCTGCACCTCGAGATCATCACGGAGCGCCTCGAGCGCGAGTTCAACCTCGACCTCATCACCACCGCGCCGAGCGTGGTCTACGAGGTCACCACCGAAGACAAAAACACGGTCACGGTCACCAACCCGTCGGAGTTCCCCGACGGCAAGATCTCGTCGGTCGCCGAGCCGATGGTCAAGGCCGCGATCCTGGCGCCGAAAGACTACGTCGGCGTGATCATGGAGCTCTGCCAGTCGCGTCGCGGCACCCTGCTCGGCATGGAGTACCTCGGTGAAGACCGGGTCGAGCTGCGCTACAACATGCCGCTCGGCGAGATCGTCTTCGACTTCTTCGACTCGCTGAAGAGCAAGACCCAGGGCTACGCCTCTCTCGACTACGAGCCGAGCGGCGAGCAGGAGGCCGACCTCGTCAAGGTCGACATCCTTCTGCAGGGCGAACAGGTCGATGCCTTCTCGACGATCGTGCACCGCGACAAGGCGTATGCCTACGGCGTGCTGATGACGGGCCGCCTTCGCGAGCTCATCCCGCGCCAGCAGTTCGAGGTGCCGATCCAGGCCGCGATCGGTGCCCGCATCATCGCTCGCGAGTCGATCCGCGCCATGCGCAAAGACGTTCTCGCCAAGTGCTACGGCGGCGACATCAGCCGCAAGCGCAAGCTGCTCGAGAAGCAGAAAGAGGGCAAGAAGCGCATGAAGACCATCGGTCGCGTCGACGTTCCTCAGGAGGCGTTCATCGCCGCGCTTTCGGGCGACGTGGAGAAAAAAGAGAAGAAGTAGCACGCGGCCGACGACGAGAGCGGGCATGCTTAGGGGCATGCCTGCTCTGTTTATCATCCTCATCATCGTCGGAATCGTCCTCTTCGGACTGAGCTTCATCGGCGCCGCCGTCAAGTTCCTGCTGTTCATCGGCCTCGTCGTGGTCGCGATCGGTGTGATCGGCTGGATCGTCCGGTCGGTCACCGGCAAGCGCTGACCCCAAGCGCTGGGGCCCGGCCCCATCGAGTGCACGAAAACCGCCCCCGCGACTCTCGCGAGGGGCGGTTTTCGCACACTCGGCGGCGTCCGGTCGCGCGCGGCATCGAGTGCCGCCTAATGCCGACGCGCACGCGCTCAAACCGGCAATAGGCGGCACTCGGCTCAGAGCGCGAGCACCCCAGGCCCCGGCGTTAGACTCGACGGATGCGCCGCGCGACCCACACCGACACCCAGACCACCTACGGGCAGGTCGGGGCAACGCAGGCCCCCGACCTGATGCAGTACCCGCCGAAGGGCTTCCGCCCCGTCGAGTACCGCACCCGCATCGGCCACGGCGACGCCCGCTTCGAGGCGGCCTGGTCGGCCATCATGACCTGGAAGGTGCAGGAGCGCAGCGGCATCGACGTCCACGTCGATTCCGTGCCGACCGTCGAGGAGGGCGCGTACACGCCCGTCACCTTCGACGACGAGGGCAACCCGCTCGAGGGTGCCGACTACTCGCCCTCTGACGGAGAGTCCCACTTCTCGCCCGAAGGGGAGCCGTTCCTCACTGCCGGAACAACCGCCACGCTTTCGATCAAGGCCTACGGCCGCACCAACCGCGCGCCGGTGCGTGTGGTCTACGTGATCGACGAGCCGACCCGCAAGGGCTTCGCCTACGGCACCCTCGAGGGTCACCCCGAGAGCGGCGAGGAGTCGTGGGTCATCGACCAGACCGACGACGGCTCCGTGTGGCTCACCATTCGCGCGTTCTCGCGTCCCGCCAACTGGAAGTGGCGCCTCGTCGCCCCGTTCCTCCGCGCGCAGCAGAACAAATTCACCCAGCGCTACCTCCGCGTGCTGGTCGGCGACTAGGCGTGCCCAGCACTCTTCCTCTCGGCGACCCCGCGCCCGCCGACGGCGCCCTTCCGGCATCCGTCGTCGAGGGGGTCGACGCTCGCGACTTCGGCGTCTACCTGCACGTGCCGTTCTGCCGCGTGCGGTGCGGGTACTGCGACTTCAACACCTACACGGGCGACGAGCTCCGCGGGGTGAAGAGGAGCGATTACGCCGGCCAGGCGGTGAGTGAGATCGAGGGGGCCGGGCGGATCCTTCGGTCTGCCGGTCTTCCCGACCGCGTCGTATCGACGGTCTTCTTCGGCGGAGGCACACCGACGATGCTGCCCTCGAGCGATCTCGCGGCGATGCTCGCAGCGGTCCGCGACACCTGGTCGCTCGAAGACGGGGCAGAGGTCACCACCGAGGCGAATCCCGACTCGGTCGACGCCGAGTACCTCCGGGCGCTCAAAGATAGTGGGTTCACGCGCGTCAGCTTCGGCATGCAGTCGGCCGTTCCGAGCGTGCTGGCAACTCTGGAGCGCACGCACGACCCGGCTAGGATCCCGCTCGTCGTCGAATGGGCCCGAGACGCGGGGCTCGACGTCAGCCTGGATCTCATCTACGGCACGCCCGGCGAGACGCTCGGCGACTGGGAGCGTTCGCTCGACCAGGCCCTGGCCCAGGAGCCCGATCATCTGTCGGCCTACTCGCTCATCGTCGAAGACGGGACGAAGCTCGCCCGGCAGATCCGGCGTGGCGAGGTCGCTCAGCCCGACGACGACACGGCCGCCGACATGTACGAGTTGGCCGACGCGCGCCTCGCCTCGGCGGGCTACGAGTGGTACGAGGTCAGCAACTGGGCGCGGGGCGACGAGCACTCGAGCCGGCACAACCTGTCGTACTGGCGCGGCCACGACTGGTGGGGAGTCGGCCCCGGCGCTCACAGCCACGTCGGGGGAGTCCGCTGGTGGAACGTCAAGCACCCTGCCGCCTACGCCGAGCGCGTGCTCTCGGGCGTCTCGCCCGCGGCCGGTCGAGAGACCCTCGACGCCGAGACCGGTGCGGTCGAGAACGTCCTTTTGAAGACGAGGATCCGAGACGGCCTGCTCGTCGCCGAGCTCGACGAGACCGGCAGAAAGGCCGTCGCCGGGCTCATCGCCGACGAGTTGGTCGACGGCAGGCGGGCGCTTGCGGGCACGATCCGGTTGACGCTTCGCGGTCGGCTGCTCGCCGACGCCGTCGTGCGCCGTCTGCTCGGCGACTGAGCTCGTCCGCTCCCCGCCCGGCCCTGGCTCGGTCGTCGATTGCGCCGAGTGCCGCCTAATGCTGGCTCGGCCAGACCTCAGCCGGCATTTAGCGGCACTCGGGGCTTCAGCCAGTGCCCGGCCAGCGGCAGGCCGAGCAGCTTCTGCCGAGTGCCGCCTAATGCGCGTTCGGCCAGGCCCCTGCCGGCATTTGGCGACACTCGGGGCTCTACCGTCGCGCGGCAGCTCGCAAGGAGACTCGCGGAGCGCCTCAGGGCTTGATGAACTCGATGCTCAGCGGGTAGCGGTAGTACTCGCCGCGATTGGCCGCCAGCGCGGCGATGATCGAGAAGACGATGTTGTCGATCCAGACGGCGCCCACGATCAGCAGGCCGATGCCGACGATCGAGAGGAGGCCGCCAACGAAGCTGGCGATCAGCATCGTCAGCTGGAAGTTGAGGGCGACGCGAGTGTGCTCGCGGATGAAGGGCCCGCGGTCGCGCAACATCAGGTAGCCGATCAGCGACGGCAGGAAGTAGAAGATGCCTCCCACGTGAATCAGCGTGGCCCAGAGCTTCTCGTCTTCGGGCCGGAGCGGCTGCTGCGGCTGGTTGCCGCCGTAGGGAGGCTGGTTTCCGCCGTACGGGCCGTCGGTCGGGGGCGGAGGGGGAGGTGTGCCGGTCATGTCTCGCCAATCGTCGTCGGTCAGCGAGCCTAGCGGCACGCCCCGCCCCACGACCAGGGCTTGTCGGGGGCGTGGAGTACCATTGGCAGTCTCACGGAGCGAGTGCCAGCCGTGCGACGTTCCGAATTCGTGGAGGGAGGCGACCGTGGTCAGCGAGCGAGGTCTCGAGGTTCTCCGCGTCATCGTCCACGACTACGTCGAGTCGCGCGAGCCCGTCGGTTCGAAGTCGATCGTCGAGCGCCACCAGTTCGGTGTCTCCGCGGCCACGATCCGCAACGACATGGCTCTGCTCGAAGAAGAAGAGTTGATCGCCGCGCCCCACACGTCGTCCGGTCGAGTGCCCACCGACAAGGGGTACCGCCTTTTCGTCAACCAACTTGCCGACCTGCGGCCGCTCACCGCAGCCCAGCGCACGGCGATCGAGACGTTCCTCGGCAACTCGTCCGATCTCGACGAAGTTCTCTCACGAACGGTGCGGCTGCTTTCGCAGCTCACCAACCAGGTCGCGCTCGTCCAATACCCCACGTTCTCCCGAGCAACGGTTCGTCACGTAGAGCTCGTTCGTCTCAGCGAGACCCGCCTGATGACGGTGCTCATCACCGACTCCGGCCACGTCGAGCAACGAAGCATCGAGACGGCGATCGCGGTCGACGAGGCCTTCGTCGGCGAGCTCCGCGCGAAACTCAACACCCGTGTCGGCGGCAAGACGCTCGCCGAAGCAGCCGCCGTGCTGACCGCGCTGCCGACCGAGTTCCGCCCCGAGCGCGCCGCCTTCGTGGCGGCCGTCTGCACCGCCCTCGTCGACGAGGCGACGGCAGGCCGGCAAGAACGCCTGGTCATGGCCGGCACCGCGAACCTCGTGCTCACCGAAGACGACTTTTCGGGCAACCTCTTTCCCGTTCTCGAAGCCATCGAAGAGCAGGTCACCCTGCTTCGACTATTCGGCGAGATGCGCGACGGCCCGGCGGGCGACGCCGACGTCATCGCGCGCATCGGCCGCGAGAACGACTCGTTCGGCCTCGGCCAGACGTCCGTTCTCGCCAGCGGCTATACGGCGTCGGGTGGCGAGGTGGCCCGGCTGGGCGTCCTCGGCCCCACCCGCATGGACTACTCGAGCAACATGGCGGCCGTCCGCGCGGTGGCACGCTACCTGAGTGGCCTTCTCGGCAACGACTGAGACGATTTCGCACCCTTTCCCGTCGGATCCTGAGCTTCAGGATCCCTCCCCAAGACTCACCGAATCCCCTTACGAAAGCACGACGGAGACCAGTGGCAGATCACTATGACGTCCTCGGAGTCGAGCGCAGCGCGACCCCGGAACAGATCAAGAAGGCGTACCGGAAGCTCGCACGCGAGCTCCACCCCGACGTCAACCCGAGCCCCGAGGCATCGGACCGCTTCAAAGACGTCACGCACGCCTACGACGTCCTGAGCGACCCGCAGCAGCGGGAGCGATACGACCTCGGCCCGCAGCCGGGCTTCGGGGGCGGTGGCGGCGGCGGCGCCGGTTTCGGTGACATCTTCGACGCGTTCTTCGGTGGCAACCAGCAGCGGCAGGGCCCCAGGTCACGCCGCGAGCGTGGGCAAGACGCCCTGCTGCGCCTCGAGGTCGACCTCGAAGACATCATCTTCGGCGTGCAGCGCGACATCGAGGTCGACACGGCCGTGCTGTGCGAGACCTGCAACGGCTCGTGCTGCGCACCGGGTACCAGCCCGCAGACCTGCGACATCTGCCATGGCACCGGGTCGATCAACCGCCAGGTGCGCTCGCTCCTCGGCAACGTGATGACCTCGAGCCCCTGCGGCACCTGCCGCGGCTACGGCACGGTCATCCCGAACCCCTGCCCGACCTGCCAGGCCCAGGGTCGCGTCCGCGCCCGCCGCACGATCCCCGTGGACGTTCCCGCGGGCGTCGACACCGGCATCCGCCTGCAGATGCCCGGCCAGGGCGAGGTCGGCCCCGCCGGCGGCCCGAACGGCGACCTCTACCTCGAGGTCAAGGTGAAGCACCACGACGTCTACAGCCGCAACGGCGACGACCTTCTGGCAACCCTCGAGGTGCAGATGGCCGATGCGATCCTCGGCACGACGACGACGGTCAAGGCCCTCGACGGCGACATCTCGGTCGAGGTCAAGCCGGGCACGCAGAGCGCCGACGTCGTCACGATCAAAGACCGCGGCGTCACGCGACTTCGCGGCACGGGTCGCGGCGACCTCAAGATCGGCATCCAGGTGGTCACCCCGACCAAGCTCAGCCACAAGGAGCGCGAGCTGGTCGAGAAGTTCGCCTCCGGCCGCAAGCACGACTCGCCGCAGCTCTCGCAGTTTCAGCAGGGTCTCTTCGGCAAGCTCCGCGACCGGTTTCTGAACTTCTGATCGTGGCGCACTTCTACCTCGCCGACGAGCTGACCGAGACCTCGGTCGGCTCCGACGTGGTGCTGACCGGCGCCGAAGCCCGACATGCCGTCACGGTGAGCCGGGTTCGAATCGGCGAGGCGCTGCGAGTCGGCAACGGGCGAGGGCTCGTCGTCGGGGGAACCGTGCAGGAGGCGAGCGGAGACCGACTCGTGCTTCGCGTCGAGACGGTGGCTGCGGATCCTGGTCCGCTTCGTCGTGTCGTGCTCGCGCAGGCGCTTGCGAAAGGCGATCGCGACGAGCTCGCCGTACAGGCGGCCACTGAACTCGGGGTCGACGAGGTCGTGCCCTGGGCGGCGGGGCGCAGCATCTCGCGGTGGGAGGGGCCGAAGGTAGCGAAAGGCCTGGCACGCTGGCGCGCCATCGTGCGCGAAGCGACCAAGCAGTCGATTCGGGCGTGGCAGCCGACGGTGTCCGAGGTCGCGACGACGGCCCAGCTCGTGGCCCGGGCGGCGACGGCACGAGTGCTGGTGCTCGAACCCACGGCGACCGTTGCGCTCTCGACCGTCGATCTGGGCGACGAGGCCGACACTCGCGACGTCGTCATCGTCGTCGGCCCGGAGGGCGGCGTGACGCCGCACGAGATCGAGGCGCTCGAGGCGGCTGGCGCCATCGCTGTGCGCCTCGGCGACTCGGTGCTCCGCACCTCGACAGCGGGCCCGGCCGCGCTGGCCGCGCTGAGTCTGCGACTCGGGCGCTGGTGACGGTGCGCTGCGGCTCCTGCGACCCGCTTTCTCGGCCCGGTCCGGTGTCGGTCGCCTTCGTTACGATGGGGGCATGAGCACCTCCGCAGCCGAGCCGACGATCTTCGAGCGAATCGTGCGTCGAGAGATCCCGGCGACGATCGTTTTCGAGAGCGATTCGGTGATCGCCTTCGAAGACATCGCGCCGAAAGCACCCGTGCACCTCCTCGTCGTACCGAAGACCGCCGCCTACGCGAATGTGGTCGAGTTGGCCGCAGGCGATCCCGGGCTGCTCGCCGAGATCGTCGATGTCGCATCGCGGTTGGCGGCGGATCCTGCCGTCATCCGGGAATTCACGCCGGGTGAGTTCCGCTTGATCTTCAATACCGGCGAAGCAGCCGGTCAGACCGTTTTCCACGTTCACGCCCACGTCATGGCGGGCACCCTCCAGGAAGGCTCACTTGCCTAGTAGCTCCGAAAGCCCCACCGGTGCCGGCGGCACCGGTTCCACCGTTCGCGACGACCTCACCATCGATGGCGTGGCCATGGTGCAGCTACTCGGCCCGCAGGATCGCCTGCTGCGCACCGTCGAACAGCGGTATCCGTCGGTGCGAGTGCTCGTGCGGGGCAACGAGGTCTCACTCGAGGGCCCCGCAGACGACGTCCGCCGTGCGCGCGACCTCGTCGACGAACTGGTGACGATGGTGCGGTCGGGGCACGAGCTCGGCCCCGCCGAGGTCGCGACCACGGGCGAGATCCTCGACAGCGGCAAGGGTCACCCCGCCGAGCTGTTCGGCACCACGATCCTGACGAACAAGGGCAAGAGCATCCGGGCGAAGACGCTCGGCCAGAAAGACTACGTCGACGCCATCGACGACAACACGATCGTCTTCGGCATCGGCCCGGCCGGCACCGGCAAGACCTACCTCGCGATGGCCAAGGCCGTCCAGGCGCTGCAGCGGCGCGAAGTCTCGCGCATCATCCTCACGCGGCCCGCCGTCGAGGCCGGTGAGCGGCTCGGCTTCCTGCCGGGCACCCTCACCGACAAGATCGATCCCTACCTCCGCCCTCTCTACGACGCGCTGGGCGAGATGATGGATCCCGAGATCGTGCCGAAGCTTCTGGCGGCGGGCACCATCGAGGTGGCTCCGCTCGCGTACATGCGCGGCCGCACGCTCAACGACGCGTTCGTCGTGCTCGACGAGGCGCAGAACACCACGCCCGAGCAGATGAAGATGTTCCTCACGCGTCTCGGGTTCGGCTCCAAGATGGTGGTCACCGGCGACATCACCCAGGTCGACCTCCCGACCGGCTCCAGCGGGCTGCAGCTCGTCACGAGGGTGCTCGGCGAGATCGACGACATCCACTTCGCTCGGCTCACCAGCGACGACGTGGTGCGCCACACCCTCGTCGCCAAGATCGTCGACGCCTACACGAAGTTCGACGCTGAGAAGCTCGCCCGACTCCACTCGAAAGAAGCCCAGTGAGCATCGAGATCAACAACGAATCCGGCATCGACGGGCTGGAGGGCGACGAGGCGACCATTCTTCGCCTCGCGACCTTCGCGCTCGATCAGATGCACGTCCATCCCGAGGCCGAGCTCGCGATCGTGCTCGTCGACGAGGCAGCGATGGAGCAGCTCCACGTGCAGTGGATGGACGAGCCGGGCCCCACCGACGTGCTGAGCTTTCCGATGGACGAACTCCGTCCCGGCACCGAAGACGAGCCCACACCCGCCGGTCTCCTCGGCGACATCGTGGTCTGCCCGCAGGTCGCCGCCGCCCAGGCTGTCACGGCGGGCCACTCGACGCTCGACGAAATGCTGCTGCTCACCTGCCACGGCATCCTGCACCTGCTCGGCTTCGACCACGCCGAACCCGACGAGAAGGCCGAGATGTTCGGCATCCAGGGGCAGATCCTCTCGGCCTTCGCCGAGCTCGATTCCGCGAGGTAGCGACCGATGATGATCGCGATCTTCGTCACCGCGGCCGTCCTCCTCGTCGTGTTCGGCGGTGTGCTCGCAGCGACCGACTCGGCTCTGACCGTGTTGAGCCGTGCCGACCTGCTCGAACTGGCCGAGAAGCGGCGCCGAGGTGGCAGCGCCCTGGTAGCGATCGCCGACGACATCGGCGCGCACGTCAATGCGGTCAACTTCGTGCGGATCCTCGCCGAGACGGCCGCCGCCGTGCTGGTCTCGCTTGCGTTCGCCTACACGATCGCCGAGTGGTGGTGGGCGTTGCTCCTGTCCGCCCTCATCATGACCCTGGTCTCGTTCGTGCTCGTCGGCTCCAGCCCTCGCAGCGTCGGGCGGGCTCACGCTCGCGCTCTGATCGGCTTCGACGCCTCGCTCGTCCGGGCGATCCGGCTCGTGCTCGGCCCCGTCGCAGCCCTGCTGGTCGCGCTCGGCGACCGGGTGACCCCGGGCCGCAACAGCGCCACTTCGTTCTCCTCCGAAGAGCAGTTGCTCAGCATGGTCGACGAGGCCACCGAGATGGAGGTGCTCGACGAAGACGACCGCACTCTCATCCACTCCATCTTCGAGTTCAGCGAGACCGTGGTCCGCGAAGTGATGGTGCCGCGCACCGACATGGTCACCGTCGACGCCGACGCCACGATCGAGACGACCATGGGCGTGTTCCTCGGCAAGGGCGTCTCCCGTGTGCCGGTCGTCGGGCGCGACAGCGACGACATCCTCGGCATCGTCTATCTGCGCGACACGGCCCGCTTCCTCCACGAGGGTCGTGGTGCGTCGCTCCGTTACGCGTCTGACCTCGCCAAGCCCGCGGTCTTCGTGCCCGAATCCAAGCGAGCCGACGAGACTCTGCGCCAGATGCAGGCGGGCAAGAACCACCTCGCGATGATCGTCGACGAATACGGCGGAATCGCCGGCCTCGTCACTCTCGAAGACCTCATCGAAGAGCTCGTCGGCGACATCAGCGACGAATACGACCAGGCCGTGTCGTCGCACCGCGAGGTCTCGGACGGCGTGTACCTCGTCAGCGCCCGCTTGCCGGTCGACGAGCTCGGCGACCTGTTCGGCATCGAGCTCGACGACGACGACGTCGATTCGGTGGGCGGGCTCCTGACGAAGGCGCTCGGACGACTTCCCGAACGAGGATCCGAGGCCACGGTCTCCGGGCTCATCCTCACCGCGAATCGCACGGAGGGCCGCCGGCGCGACCTGCAGACCGTCCTGGTGCGTCGCGACCCGGCCCTCATCGCCAGCCAGGCCGCCTTCGCAGCTCACGCCGGCTCCACCACCCCGATCCGACCGAATTCCCCCGGCAGCACCAGCACCTCCAACGAGCGGACAGCACGATGACCCCTTCCCCCGAATACCGCGCCGGCTTCGTCTCGTTCGTCGGTCGACCGAACGTGGGCAAATCGACCCTCACCAATGCTCTGGTGGGCGAGAAGGTCGCGATCACCTCGTCGAAGCCGCAGACCACCCGTCGCGCCATCCGCGGCATCGTGCACGCACCCAGCGGCCAGCTCGTGCTCGTCGACACCCCCGGCATGCATCGCCCCCGCACCCTTCTCGGCGAGCGGCTCAACTCGGTCGTGCAAGACACGCTGGGCGAGGTCGATGTGATCTGCTTCTGCGTTCCCGCCGACGAGAAGCTCGGCCCCGGCGACCGCTTCATCAACGAGCAGCTCGACCAGTTTCCTCGCGCCAAGAAGGTCGCGCTGGTCACGAAGGTCGACGCGTCCTCCCGCGCCGCTGTGGCAGAGCAGCTCCTCGCCGTCAGCGGCTTGCGCGACTGGGAGACGATCATCCCGCTCTCCGCGGTCTCGAAGATCCAACTCGACACGGTGGTCTCCGAGCTGATCCGACTCCTGCCGGTGTCGCCGCAGCTCTACCCGAGCGACATCGTCACCGAGGAGCTCGTCGAAGACCGCGTCAGCGAGTTCATCCGCGAAGCCGCGCTCGAGGGTGTCCAAGACGAGCTTCCGCACTCGCTCGCCGTCACCATCGACGACATCGTCGAGCGCGACGACAAAGAGCTGATCGAGATCTACGCCAACCTCTTCGTCGAGCGCGACAGCCAGAAGGGCATCATCATCGGCCACAAGGGAGCGCGCCTCCGCGAGGTCGGCGAGCGAGCCCGAGCTCAGATCGAACCGTTGGTCGGCAAGCAGGTCTTCCTCTCGATCCGGGTGAAGGTCGCGAAAGACTGGCAGCGCGACCCGAAGCAGCTCGGGCGCCTCGGCTTTTAGCCAGTACATCGCGAGAGTGATTCCGCTCGCCGAAGGTCGCGACTCCGCTCCCGGAGCGGGGCGGGCGGCGACAGACCCCCTACGGTGGAGGGCGTGATCTTCCGACGCCTCACCTCGCGCCAACTGGCGTTCGACGTGGCGGTCGCCGTCGTCACGGCGCTGGTCACGCTGCCGTTCGACTACCGGGCCAACGCGTTCTCGCTGATCATCACCGGCGGCATGGTCGTCGCGCTGGCGTTCCGCCGCATCTCGCCCGCGGCGGCATTGTCTCTCGCGTGGGCGACCGCCGCCTTCGAGATGCTGACGCTTTCGACCCCGCAGGTGTCGAACCTCGCGATCTGTGCGGTGCTGTACGCCACCGCGGCGTATGGCAGCTCCCGCGTCAAGTGGCTCGGCCTCGGCTCCGTCGGCATCGGCGCGGCGCTCGGCATGTTCTACGTGACTTTCGCCCGACTGGCCCTGTTCGGGGTGCCGCACGACGTGACCAACGCGACCGACCTCGTCCAGTTGCTGCTCCAAATCGGCGTGACGTTCCTCGGATTCCTGGCGCTTCTCGGGTTGCCCTGGGTGGGAGGTCAGCTCGTCCGCACGCGACTCGCCGCGAGGGAGAGCCGCGACGCGCAGCTCATCGCCGAGCGCGAAGCTCTCCGCGCCGAGAACGATGCAGCTCGTGCCGCCCGCGAGGCGGCTCGGGCCGAGCGCGACATCGCCGTCGAGCAGGAGCGATCACGGATCGCGCGCGACATGCACGACGTCGTCGCGCACTCGCTCGCCGTCGTCATCGCGCAGGCCGACGGTGCCCGCTACGCCTACCAGGCTGACCCGACCTCCGTCGAGCAGTCGCTGAGCACCATCGCGGCGACCGCCCGCGAGTCGCTGGTCGAGGTGCGTGTGCTCCTCGGCCAGCTCCGGCACAGCCAGGGTGCGGCGCCGCAGCCGGTCCTCGGCGACCTCGAGAAGCTCGTCGACCAGATGACGGCAGCCGGCCTCTCGATCGATCTGCGCTCGAGCGGCACCCCGGGCCAGCTCGGTAGCAACCGCCAACTCGCCATCTACCGGATCGTGCAGGAGTCCCTCACGAACGTCCTGCGCCACGGCGACCGGACGTCCACCGTCGAGGTGCTCTTCGACTGGCGTCCTGACGACCTGATCATCGTCGTCGCGTCGACCATGCAGCCTGCGGCACCGATCGATCCGAACGCCCTGACGTCGAGCGGGCAGTTCCGCCCCGATGAGCGGCGGGGCCACGGCATCGTCGGCATGCGCGAGCGCGCGACTCTCGCCGGCGGCACCCTCACCACCCACCAGGCCGGGGGCAGCTTCATCGTGCGAGCCACGATCCCCACCGCCGCGCTGACCCAGGAGGTCCGACTTCGATGACAACCACCAGCCCCACCGACGCCCCGACCGCCTCGCGCATCCGGGTGCTCCTCGTCGACGACCAGGCGCTGTTCCGGGCGGGCATCCGCATGGTGGTCTCGTCGCAGCGCGACCTGGAGTTCGTGGGGGAGGCGGGCGACGGAGCCGAGGGCGTCGAGGTCGCGGCGCGGACGCGACCGGACGTCGTGCTCATGGACATCCGCATGCCGAACATGGACGGCATAGCTGCCACCGCAGCCATTCTCGAACAGGCGGACCGGGAGAAGAGGCCCGCGCCCCGGATCCTCGTCTTGACGACCTTCGATCTCGACGAGGCGGCGACTCGCGCGATCCGCAGCGGCGCCAGCGGCTTCGTGTTGAAAGACAGCGATCCCGAGTTTCTGCTCGCCGCGATTCGCACCGTGCACGCGGGCACGAGCGTCATCGCCGCGTCGGCGACGCGCGAGCTGTTCGAGCACTTCGACGGCGGAAACCAAGGATCCAAGGTGGCGCCCGAGGCGTTCGGCGCACTGACCACGAGAGAGCGCGACATCTTCCAGTCGGCCGCTCGCGGGCTGTCGAACTCCGAGATCGCGCAGCTCGAGTACCTCAGCGAGGCGACCGTCAAGACCCACATCTCGAGGATCCTCGCGAAGCTCTCGCTTCGCGATCGTGTCCAGCTGGTGGTTTACGCGTACGAGCACGGCCTCATCGTCTGACGCACCGCCCCCGATCTGTCGCGCAGTGGCCTCTGGCGGGAGCCCGGTGCTAGGGTCACTTTGTGCTGTTCGGCCTGCTTCTTCTTAGTTGCCGCGACGAGACCTCCTCCTAAGGCCTCCCTCGTCGCGGTGTTCGTGTTGCTTCTCCACGCAACTGGCTGACCACTTTCACGACGCAAGGTAGAGACCATGAAGAACTCGCAGCAGCCCTCCGGGATGCCGATCCACAAGTACGTCCCGTTCCACGAGCAGATCGCAGTCGACCTGCCCGATCGAACCTGGCCGACGAAGCGCACCACGAAGGCCCCTCGGTGGTGCGCGGTCGACCTCCGTGACGGTAACCAGGCCCTCATCGATCCGATGAGCCCCGAGCGCAAGCGGATCATGTTCGATCTGCTGGTGAACATGGGCTACAAAGAGATCGAGGTCGGTTTCCCGTCGGCCTCGCAGACCGACTTCGATTTCGTGCGCAGCCTCATCGAAGAGAATGCGATCCCCGACGACGTCACCATCCAGGTGCTGACGCAGGCCCGCGAGCACCTCATCAACCGCACCTACGAGTCGATCAAGGGCGCCAAGCAGGCGATCGTCCACCTCTACAACTCCACCAGCATCCTGCAGCGCGACGTCGTGTTCCGCACCGACAAGCAGGGCATCATCGACATCGCCCTCGAGGGCGCCCGCCTCTGCAAGATCGCCGAGGCCACCGTCCCCGAGACGACCGTCTACTACGAATACAGCCCCGAGTCGTTCACCGGCACCGAGCTCGAATTCGCCCGCGACATCTGCAACGCCGTCGTCGAGGTGTTCGAGCCGACCCCGGAACGCCAGGTCATCGTCAACCTGCCCGCCACCGTCGAGATGGCCTCGCCGAACGTCTACGCCGACGCCATCGAGTGGATGAGCCGCAACCTCGCGCACCGCGAGAATGTGATCCTGTCGCTGCACCCGCACAACGATCGCGGCACCGCTATCGCCGCGGCCGAGCTCGGCTACCTGGCCGGTGCCGACCGCATCGAAGGCTGCCTCTTCGGCAATGGCGAGCGCACCGGCAACGTCGACCTGGTCGCACTCGGCATCAACCTGTTCACCCAGGGCATCGACCCCGAGATCGACTTCTCCGATCTCGACGAGGTCAAGCGCACGGCCGAATACTGCAACCAGCTGCCCGTGCCCGAGCGCAGCCCGTGGGCCGGCGACCTCGTCTACACGGCTTTCTCGGGCTCGCACCAGGACGCCATCAAGAAGGGCTTCGAGGCGATGGCCGCGTCGGCGGCGTCTCAGGGCACGTCCGTCGACGACATCGCCTGGGCCGTGCCGTATCTGCCGGTCGACCCTAAAGACCTCGGCCGCTCGTACGAAGCCGTCATCCGCGTCAACTCGCAGTCGGGCAAGGGCGGCGTCGCCTACCTGCTGAAGACCGACCACTCGCTCGATCTGCCGCGCAAACTGCAGATCGACTTCTCGGGTGTCGTGCAGTCAAAGACCGACTCCGAGGGCGGCGAGGTGACGAGCGAGCAGATCTGGGAGATCTTCCAAGACGAATACCTGCCCGCCAAGGTCGACGACGCCAAGTGGGGACACTTCGAACTCACCCGCACCGGCACCCGCAGCGACATGAGCGGCGAGACTCACCTCTCGGTCGACCTCCGGGCCGGTTCGTCGGTCGTCTCGACCGAGGGTGTCGGCAGCGGCCCGATCGCCGCGTTCATCGCCGTGCTGGCCGATCAGGGCGTGCAGGTGAAGCTGTACGACTACGTCGAGCACACCCTCAGCGCCTCGGGCGACGCTCAGGCCGCGGCCTACGTCGAACTCGACGTCGACGGCACGCGCCTCTGGGGAGTCGGAATCGACGCCGACATCTCGACGGCGAGCCTGAAGGCCATCGTCTCGGCCGTCAACCGCGCACTGCGCACCCGCGCCGACGTCGACGCCGAGTTGGCGACGGCCTAGCGCGCTCGCTCCCTAGCGGCCCGGCGACACTGCGACACCGCCTTTCGGGGAAGACACCGTCGAT
This sequence comes from Frondihabitans sp. 4ASC-45, assembly GCF_049472575.1. NCBI lineage: Bacteria > Bacillati > Actinomycetota > Actinomycetes > Micrococcales > Microbacteriaceae > Frondihabitans > Frondihabitans sp. 4ASC-45. The sequence goes on from NZ_JBCEBN010000002.1 coordinate 144,076, forward strand.
CGCGGGTGTCTTCTCCGAAAGGCGGTGTTGTCCGTGCCGGCGGCGGACCTCGCCTAGCGAGGGCGACGCCAGCGCGGCAGCCGCGACAGCGCGCGTTGCTCGGGCAGGCTCCACCCGAACCGCACCGCGAGCAGGCGGATCGAGAACGTCGTCGCGGTTCCTATGAGGCCGGCCAGCGGGGTCGGCACCCCGAAGACGACGAGGGCGACGAGCAGGGCCGCACCGGCTCCGGCGGCCACGGCGTAGAGCGAGCCGACGTGCATCATGGCGATCGTCAGGTTCATCAGCAGGTCACGGACGACCGAGCCGCCGACCGCCGAAACGACCCCGACGAAGACCGCCGGGATCTCGGGCAGGCCGAGCGCTAGCGCCTTGGTCGCTCCGATCGCTCCGAACAGGCCGATGGTCAACGCGTCGAGGATCGTGATGAACCCCGCCAGCCGGTTGAACAACCGCTGCAGCAGCATTCCGAGCAGCGCGGCAAGCACCGCGGTCATGAGATACCAGTTGCTCTGCATCGCTCTCGGCACCTCGCCGATGAGCACATCACGAAGGATCCCGCCGCCCAGCCCCGTTGCCGTGCCGATGATGGCGACCCCGAGCAGATCGACCCGACGCTCCCGGAACTGGCTCGCGAAGAGGGCACCCTGGAGGCTGCCGATGGCCACCGCCAGAAGATCAGCCCAGAGGGGGATGGAGAAGGCTGTGGCGGACACCCAGTGATTCTGCCACGCGGGGGATACTGGACGGGTGCCGGTCTATCGAGATGAATGCGTGATCCTGCGCACCCACAAGTTGGGTGAGGCAGACCGGATCCTGACGATGCTCTCACGCTCGCACGGCAAGATCCGTGCCGTCGCCAAGGGCGTCCGCCGCACCGCGTCGAAGTTCGGGGCGCGGCTCGAGCCGTTCATGGTGGCCGACCTGCAGCTCTACGAGGGCCGCAGCCTCGACATCGTCACCCAGGCCGAGTCGATCGGGTCGTACGGCGCCGCGATCGTCTCCGACTACGCGAGCTACACCGCCGCCAGCGTGCTCGTCGAGACCGCCGACAAGCTCACCGACGCCGAGGCAGGTCTTCAGCAGTACCTGCTGCTCGTCGGCGCCCTGCGGTCGCTCGCGCAGCGCGCTCACGACCCTCAGCTGATCCTCGACTCCTACCTGCTCCGCGCCCTGTCGATCGCCGGCTGGGCCCCGAGCTTCGGTGACTGCGCCGTCACCGGTGCGCCCGGCCCGCACTCCGCCTTCGTGGTGCAGCTCGGCGGCGTCGTGGCCGATGAGGCGGCACCCCCCGGGGCGCCGCGCCTGGATCCTCAGACCCTCGCCCTGCTCGGGGCCCTGCTCAGCGGAGACTGGGCCACCGCCGAGGCGATGGGCGAGAGCACCCGCAATCAAGCGAGCGGCGTGGTCGCCGCCTACACGCAGTGGCACCTCGAGCGCGGGCTCCGGTCGCTGCAACACGTCGATCGCACCCCCGCCGTCAGTGCCGCTGGCGCCGGCGCCGCTGGCGTCAGTGCCGCTGGAGCCAGTGCCGCTGTCGTCAATGCCCCTCGCGTCAATGCCCGAACAGGAGAAGTTCTGTGAGCTCTACCCCCTCCGCCGGTTCTGAGAAGCGCGGGCTGTTCGGTCGACGCGCCGTCCCGAAACACATGGACGCCGTCGACATGGAATACCTGCCCCTCGACTGGCAGGGCGGCACGCCTCCTGTCTACGAGCCGGGCGCGGCGCCCAAGCACGTCGCCGTCGTCATGGACGGCAACGGCCGCTGGGCCAATGCTCGCGGCCTGCCCCGCATCGAAGGCCACAAGGCAGGCGAGGCGGCCCTGCTCGAGGTCGTCGCGGGTGCGATCCAGGCCGGAGTGCAGCACCTCAGCGTCTACGTCTTCTCGACCGAAAACTGGAAGCGGTCGCCCGAAGAGGTGCGCTTCTTGATGGGGTTCAACCGCGAGGTGCTCCACCGGCGGCGCGAGCAGCTGAACGCGTGGGGCGTCAAGATCGTGTGGTCGGGTCGGCGTCCGAAACTCTGGGCGTCTGTCATCAACGAGTTGCAGGTGGCCGAGGAGGCGACGCGCACCAACACCACGATGACCCTGAACATGTGCGTCAACTACGGCGGCCGCAACGAGCTCACCGACGCCATGCGGTCGATCGCCGCCGAGGTCGCCGCCGGGCGCCTCAAGCCGTCGGGGATCACCGAGAAGGTCATTCAGCGGCACCTCTACCAGTCGCAGCTGCCCGACGTCGACCTGTTCGTGCGGTCGTCGGGGGAGCAGCGCACGTCGAACTTCCAGCTGTGGGAGTCGGCGTACGCCGAGATGGTGTTCCTCGATCAGCTGTGGCCCGACTTCACGCGCGGCGACCTCTGGGGTGCGATCGACCAGTACACGAATCGCGGGCGGCGCTTCGGCGGCGCGGTGGATGCGCCGGCTGCTGGCGGGGCTTCGGCGGAGCCCGCCTAAACCCGGGCGATCGGCACAGACCCGCCCGAGCGGCACAGACCCGCACGCTCGGCACAAACCCGCACGACCGGCACAAACCCGCGTCCTAGCCGGGCTGTTTTCGCCGACGGCGCGGGTCTGAGCCGCTCCGGCGGGTCCGTCGCGCGACCGATGCAAATTCGAAGGAAAAACGCCCGGGCGCGAGCAGAAACATCAGGATCCGTCGGGGTCGAGCACCCGGATCTCCTTCGAATTCGGAGGCGGGGCGGGCGCGATCGGCTAGAACGTCACATTGGCGCCGAGGAAGATGCGCTCCGACGGCCAGAGGAATTGCAGCGTGAGCGGGCCGTCGCTGGCCCGGTGGAACCACGCGTTGCCGAACACGACGGCCTTGCCCGGCAGGAGGTACCACGTCGACGACCCGGCGGGGAACTGACTGCCGAGGTCGGAGCTGTACCCGTCTTTCTTGAGCAGGTCGGCGCCTGCGAACGTGTCTTGCGTCGCCAGGGCGTTGCCGTACGACGAGTAATCGGCGCTCAGGTCGGTGAGGTCGAGCCGACGTCCGGAGTCGTTGACCAGCACGTACGCGGTCACCTCGACCTTGGTGCCGGCCGGGTAGGGGTCGTTGCCGCCCGGGTGGGCGTAGATCGACGGCGCGGTCGTCGTGAGTTCGCCGACCCGGTAGACGTAGATCGTGAGGTCTTTGTAATTGACCTGGTTGAGCAGGGTGCCGCCCGGAGCGAGCGATTTCGGGTCGATGCTCGACGACGAACCACTGCCGCCCGAGCCGGTGCCGCCCGTGACCTGCGGCTGGGGCGCCGAAGTCGAACCCCCCGACCCCGAACCACCAGAGCCCGAACCGCCCGACCCTGAATCGCCGAGCCCGGAGCCCGACGTGCCGTTGTCGCCGACCGGGGTCAGCGACCCCACGGCGGGAGCGCATCCGGCGACGGCGAGCACCACCGCGGTCGCGAGCAGGGCTTTCAGCAGTCGTCTGGGCACACGGTCACCCTAACCGGCGCCCCCGACAGCGCCATGAGCCGGGCCGAGGCTAGGCGGAAACGGGCCGGAGCCCGAACGAGGCAGGGTCGAGCGTTCGCACGATCTCGACCGCCACCCCGATCGCGGGTATCCGCTCGGCCCCGCTGGCATAGGCCACCGACAGCACGCGGTCACTCGCCCCGGGTAGCCGCGCCGTCTCGACGCCCGGCGGCACGGGTGCCGGAACGAGCGAGAGCGCGGGCAGGAGTGCCACGCCGAGCCCAGCCGCCACCAGGCCGAGCACGGCCAGAGCGTTGTCGGTCTCGAGGATGATCTCGGGCTCGAAACCCGCTCGGCGGCAGGTCGCGAGAAGGTGCCCTCGGCATCGCGGGCAGCCGCCGATGAACCTCGACCCCGCGAGGACGGCGAGGTCGTCGAGGCGGGAGCCTGGGCCAGACGACGAGGATCCGAGGGTGCCGGCAGGCGCGACAGCCAACATCGTGTCTCGGAAGAGCGGCCGCTCGGTGGTGCCGTCGTGCTGAGACCCGGCCGGGCGGTGGCCGGGTTCGACCGGGTCGGATCCTGCCGTTCGTCCGTCTCCCGGGTAGCCGAAGGTCAGCGCCACATCGACCTCACCACGGCGGAGGAGATCGAGGGCCTCGGGTGGTTCGACCTCGATGTAGGTCGTGGTGAGCCCGGGGTGGGCTACGGCGAGTGCGGAGAGGATCGCGGGAACAAGGGTGGAGGAGGCGCTCGGGAATCCGGCGAGGCGGACGGAGCCCGACTCGACGCCGCGAAGCCCGGCTAGGTCGTCGCGAGCGGCGGCCAGGGCGGCCTCGACGTGGACGGCGTGGCGGGCCAGGCGCGTGCCGGCCTCGGTCAGCGAGACCGAGCGGCCGGACCGCCGCAGCAACGGCTGGCCGATCTGCTCTTCGGCTCGCCGCAACCGCTGCGTGACCGCGGGCTGGCTGTAGCCGAGCCGCGCGGCGGCGGCAGTGATGCTGCCGGTCTCAGCCACCGCTCGGATGGCTCGCAGGTCGGCGAGGTCGAGATCGTCGGTCATCGCGCCAGGATAACCGGCGGTTATACATTCGATCGACAAGTGGCGGTTGTGTGATGCTTGCCCCGGTTCCACGCTGGACTCATGACCGCATTCGATCGACTCGTCGCCGACTTTCCGAGCGGAACGAACTACCTGGCGGCCTGCACCGGCGGTCTGCCGACCCGCACGGCGACGGCCGCGATGCGTGCCGACCTCGACGCCTGGTCGGGTGGCACCGTGTCGCCCACCGCCTACGGAGCGTTCGCCGAGCGGGCCCGTGTCGCGTTCGCTCGCATCGTGGGAGTCGGCGCGGATCGGGTAGCGCTCGGCTCGCAGACCTCCGTGCTCGTGTCGGTGATCGCCGCAGCTGTTCCGGACGGAGCGGAAGTGCTCTGCGTCGAAGGCGACTTTAGTTCGATCGTCGCCCCTTTCGCCAGCCAGTCGCATCGGGGCGTTCGCCTTCGCGAGGTTCCTCTCGACTCGCTCGCTGAGGCGGTGAACGACGACACCTGGCTGGTCGCCTACTCGCTCGTGCAGTCGGCCACCGGCGAGCTCGCCGACGACGATCTCGTCGTCGCCGCGGCTCGTGCCCACGGCACCCGGACGCTCGTCGACCTCACCCAGGCGGCAGGAGTCCTTCCCGTCGACGCAGGCCGCTACGACGCGACGGTCACCCACGCCTACAAGTGGCTCTGCTCGCCGCGCGGAGTCGCCTTCTTGACCCTGTCGGAGGCATTCGAGCCGACACTTCGGCCCATCCAGGCCGGCTGGTACGCCGGAGCCGACGTCTGGGCGTCGTGCTACGGAGCCGCGTTCGAGCTCGCCAGAGACGCCCGGCGGTTCGACGTGTCGCCCGCGTGGCAGGCCGTGGTCGGCGCGGCCGTCGTGCTCGAACAGTTCGCTGAGGTCGATGCGGCCCTCATCTGGGCGCACGCGAGCGGACTCGGCGACGCGCTGTGCGACGCGCTCGAAATCCCTCGGCAGGGACGGGCCATCGTGACGTGGGCGGATCCTGAGGGGTCTGACCTGGCCCTGCTCGGCGCCGCGGGGATCACCGCCTCCGGTCGCGCCGGCCGGGCCCGAGTGGCCTTCCATCTCTGGAACACTCCGGCCGACGTGGCAGCCGTAGCCGCCGCCCTCGGCTCGGCGCACCGGTAAACTCGCCCGGAGCCTCGCGCATCCAGCGCGAGCGTCGCATCACTAACTTCTGGGAGTACTTCACGTGGCAGCACCGAACCGTCTCGATTCCGTCATCGCCCTGGCCAAGCGCCGCGGCTTCGTCTTTCAGGCGGGCGAGATCTACGGGGGCAGCCGCTCGGCGTGGGATTACGGGCCCCTCGGCACCGCGCTGAAAGAAAACATCAAGCAGCAGTGGTGGAAGTTCATGGTGCAGGGCCGCGACGACATCGTCGGGCTCGACTCCTCGGTGATCCTGCCGCGCACCGTCTGGGAGGCCTCCGGCCACGTCGAGGTCTTCTCCGACCCGCTCGTCGAATCGCTCCACACCCACAAGCGCTACCGGGCCGATCACCTGCTCGAGGCATACGAGAACAAGCACGGCCACCCGCCGGTCAACGGCCTCGCCGACATCCGCGACCCCGACACCGGCCAGGAGGGCTCGTGGACGGAGCCGCAGAACTTCTCCGGCCTGCTCAAGACCTACCTCGGCCCCGTCGACAATGAGCAGGGCATGGTCTACCTGCGCCCCGAGACCGCGCAGGGCATCTTCGTCAACTTCAACAACGTCATGAGCGCCTCGCGCATGAAGCCGCCCTTCGGCATCGCGCAGGTCGGCAAGTCGTTCCGCAACGAGATCACCCCCGGCAACTTCATCTTCCGCACCCGCGAATTCGAGCAGATGGAGATGGAGTTCTTCGTCGAGCCTGGCACCGACGACGAGTGGTTCCAGTACTGGATCGACGCGTGCGAGGCCTGGTACCTCGACCTCGGCGTGACCCCGGAGAACATCCGCCGCTACGAGCACCCCGCCGAGAAGCTGTCGCACTACTCGAAGCGCACCGTCGACCTCGAGTACAAGTTCCGCTTCACCGGATCGGAGTGGGGCGAGCTCATGGGCGTCGCGAACCGCACCGACTTCGACCTCAAGACGCACAGCGGGGCATCGGGCGTCGACCTGTCGTACTTCGACCAGGCGAAGAACGAGCGCTGGACCCCGTTCGTCATCGAGCCGGCGTTCGGACTGACCCGAGCGCTCATGGCGTTTCTCGTCGACGCGTACCACGAAGACGAGGCGCCGAACGCGAAGGGCGGCGTCGACAAGCGCACCGTGCTGAAGCTCGACCGCCGCCTCGCTCCGGTCAAGGTCGCCGTGCTGCCGCTGTCGCGCAACGAGAACCTCTCGCCGCTCGCGCGAGGGGTCGCGGCCACGCTCCGCAAGCTCTGGAACATCGACTTCGACGACGCCGGAGCGATCGGCCGACGCTACCGCCGCCAAGACGAGATCGGCACGCCGTTCTGCGTCACGGTCGACTTCGACTCGCTCGATGACAACGCCGTGACCGTGCGCGAGCGCGACACGATGGCTCAGGAGCGCGTGCCGCTCGACGAGCTCGAGGCGTACCTCGGGGCGCGGTTGCTCGGCGTATAGCTCCGTTCTGGGGCCTTCAGCCTACGAAATCGGGCAGATCCGCTGTTTTTCTGGCAGATCTGCCCGATTTCGTATGGTGAGGGTACGTGTGGACAACAGCAGCGGTGATCTCGTCAGCGCACCAACCTCGATGCATGACCGTTGCGCACCACATCACCGCCCTCGGGGGCATTGCCAAGCGCGATGCTCTGCTGAAACACGCGATCACCCGACGGCAGCTCTCGGCCGCCGAGCAGACGGGCAGTATCCGCAGGATCCGGCGTGGCTGGTACACGACTCTGCCCGCGTCGGATCCTCGGGTGGTCGCCTGCCGCCTTGGGGGAGTTCTCTCGGGGCAAAGTGCCCTCGAACTCCGGGGAGCTTGGATGTGGAACCGACCGCGCGTTCTCGACGTCGTCGTTCTACGAGGTACAAAGCTTCAGGCGCCCCCACCCTCGACCGTGCGGGTCACCTTTCTGCCCGAGCTCTCTGATACCGGTTGCGCCTCCGTGACGGAGGCGTTGGTGATCGCAGTGAAGCACCTGCCCTTCGAGGAAGCCGTCGCGGTACTCGACTGGGCCTGCCACACCCGCCGCCTCGACGAGGTCGACCTGCATCGGCTCTGCGCCCGGCTACCGAAGCCGCTGCGGAGGATTGCCGAGTGGGTCGATCGCGATTGCGAAAGCGTGCTCGAGAGCATCGTCCGGACCCGGCTCCGGCTGCTCGGGTACGAGGTCGTCTCGCAGGTGCCGGTCGATACCGTGCGGTCGATCGACCTCGTCGTCGACGGCGTGCTGGGGCTCGAGCTCGACGGCCGGGCCTATCACGAGAGCTCGTTCGAGTCGGATCGCGAGAAAGACCTGGCGATCGTGCTGGAGGGGCGCTCGGCGATGCGCGTGTCGTACGGGATGGTGCGGCGCGATTGGCCACGGGTCGAACAGGGGATCGCCGCGGCGGTGGCCATGCATCGGGGTCACCGACGCGCGTCGGGAATGCCCGAGCGACACCGACGGTTGCAGACGCCGTGAGTATCGAGAACGCCGCCGCAACCGCCCCCATCAAAGTCGACATCTGGTCAGACATCGCCTGCCCATGGTGCTTCATCGGCAAGCGCAAGTTCGAGGCCGGAGCTGCCGGTTTCGCCGGAGAGGTCGAGATCGAGTATCACTCGTTCGAGCTCTCGCCCGATACGCCGGTCGACTTCGAGGGCGACGAGGTCGAGTTCCTGTCGACGCACAAGGGCATCGCCCCCGAGCAGGCCCGCCAGATGCTCGACAACGTCGGCGGCATCGCCGCGTCGGTCGGCCTGAAGTACGACTTCGACGCGATGCACCACACCAACACCGTCAAGGCGCACCAGCTCATTCACTTCGCCAAGGCCCGCGGGCTCCAGCTCGACATGAAGGAGCGCCTCCTCGCCGCGTACTTCGAAGACGGCCGTCACCTCGGCCGGCTCGACGTGCTCGCCGACATCGCCGCCGAGGCGGGACTCGATCGCGCCGAGGTGCTGCAGGCGCTCGAGAGCGACGAGTACCTCGACGCCGTCCGTGCCGACCAGGCCCAGGCCCAGGCGTTCGGCATCAACGGCGTGCCGTTCTTCGTGATCGAGGGCAAGTACGGAGTGTCGGGAGCCCAAGAGGCCTCGGCGTTCCAGAACGTCCTCGAGACGGTCGCCGCCGAGAAGCGCGATGCGGCGGTGGCCGAGTGACCGACTCCGCACCGACTCCGGGCAGCTTCACGATGCTCGGCTCGGCCGACGCAGCGGCCTGCGAGGGCGACAGCTGCCTGATCCCCGGCGCCCTGACTGAGACCGTCTCGATGCCCGAGATCGAGCCCACGGCCGACGAGGCCGCCGCCGCCTCGGCGCGGGCCGTCACCGCGGCACTCGACGAAGGCGCATCACTCTAGGTCACCGATGCCCCGGGTGTCCACGGCTCTACGAGCGCGGCACCTCGGGGTCGGTGATGTCAGCGACGGTGGCGGCCAGCGCTTCGATGAGCGCATCGGCCTCCACGAACGCACTGCGTCCGTGCGAGCCCGCACCGAGTGCGACGCGGGATCCTCGGATCCTCTCGTCGGCGAACACCGGCCACGCCGTCGTCGATCCCAGGGGAGTGATCGTGCCTCGCTCGTAACCGGTCGCCTCCAGAGCGATCTCGGGGGAGGGCATCGACAGCTTGTTCACGCCGACCACGGTGCGCAGCTTCGACCACGAGATCGACCGTCCGCCCGGAACAAGAGCAAAAACGAAGGATCCGTCATGCCTCTTCACCACCAGACTCTTCACGACGGCCCCGGGCTCGATCCCCAGCAGCCCTGCTGCCTCGGCGAGGCTGTCCGCTACCGGCCGCTCGACCACCTCGACGGCCAGCCCTCGGCTTTCGGCATCGGCGAGCATTCGGTCGGTTCCGCTGATGTTAGGCATTTCGACTCCAAGGGGGTGGGCGGGATCGAGTTCTCCACAGGGGCGTCTCGATCCCTCATCGGGCTTGCGGCCGTCTGGGATAATCAGTGGTGATGACAACCACTCTTTCGCAACCAGAAGCCGGTGTGCATTCTTCCGCGCACCCTGGGCAGACTTCTCCGCACCCGGGGCAGACCGCTCCGCACCCGGGGCTGGCTATCGGCCCCATCCAGGTCGCTTCGCCGGTCGTGCTCGCGCCGATGGCCGGCATCACCAATACCGCGTACCGCCGGCTCTGCCGCGAATACGGTGCCGGGCTCTACGTCAGCGAGATGATCACCAGTCGGGCACTGGTCGAGCGCACACCCGAGTCGATGCGCCTCATCACCCATCACGAGAGCGAGACCACCCGGAGCATCCAGCTCTACGGCGTCGAGCCGAAGACGGTCGCCGAGGCCGTCACGATGCTGGTGGCCGAAGATCGTGCCGACCACATCGACCTGAACTTCGGCTGCCCGGTGCCCAAGGTCACCCGCAAGGGCGGCGGATCGGCCCTGCCCTGGAAGCTCGGGTTGTTCCGCGACATCGTCGAGGGTGCCGTCAAGGCCGCCGGCGACATCCCGCTCACCATCAAGATGCGCAAGGGCATCGACGACGATCACCTCACCTATCTCGAGGCCGGCAAAGCGGCTGAAGGGGCAGGGGTCGCCTCGATCGCGCTTCACGCACGGACCGCGGCCGACTTCTACTCCGGCCAGGCCGACTGGTCAGCCATCGCGACCCTGAAGAACGCCATCACGGGGGTGCCGGTGCTCGGCAACGGCGACATCTGGTCAGCGGCCGACGCGCTCCGCATGGTCGACGAGACCGGGTGCGACGGCGTGGTCGTCGGTCGCGGCTGCCTCGGCCGCCCATGGCTGTTCGGCGACCTAGCGGCGGCGTTCCGCGGCGAAGAGCGCAAGGCGGAGCCCACCCTCGGCGAAGTGGCCCAAGCGTTCCGACGCCATGCCGAGCTCCTGATCGAGTTCTACGAGGGCGACGAAGCGCGCGCCTGCCGCGACATGCGCAAGCACGTGGCCTGGTACTTCAAGGGGTATCCCGTGGGCGGCGACGTGCGAGCCAGCCTGGCCGCCTCGTCGAGCGTGGCCGAGATCGACGACCTCCTCGGCACGATGGATTGGTCTCAGGCCTACCCCGGCATCGACGCCGAGGGTCCGCGCGGGCGCGCGGGCAGCCCCAAGCGTCCATCGCTTCCCGACCGGTGGCTCGAGAGCCGCGAGCTCGACGAGGCGTTCCGCGAAGAGCTCGCCGCCGCCGAACTCCACCACAGCGGTGGCTGAGACGCCCCGCACACGAGCGCTCCCGACCTACCCGCACCTCCCGCCCGAAGGGCCCGCGTGACCACCCAGAACACCCCTACCGCCAACGCCGATCTGCTGGGCACCCCGCGCTCTGGTCCCGGCTCGGTCGGCTCCGCCGGCTACAGCGAGCACGACGGAGAGCGGTGGCTGCCCGAAGAGCACTCCAGCCGGCGAAGCGACTTCGCGCGCGATCGCGCGCGACTCCTCCATTCAAGTGCCCTCCGGCGCCTGGCCGCGAAGACGCAGGTGCTCAGCCCGACAGCGGGGCTCGACTTCGCCCGCAACCGCCTCACGCACTCGCTCGAAGTCGCCCAGGTGGGGCGGGAGCTCGCAACCAGCCTCGGCCTCGATCCCGATGTCGTCGACACGGCCTGTCTCGCTCACGATCTCGGTCACCCGCCCTTCGGCCACAACGGCGAGAAGGCCCTCAACGACTGGTGCACCGACATCGGCGGCTTCGAGGGCAACGCGCAGACGCTGCGACTGCTCACGCGCATCGAGCCCAAGGTCATCGGCGCCGACGGCCAGAGCTACGGTCTCAATCTGACGCGCGCCAGCCTCGACGCCAGCTGCAAATACCCGTGGCCGACCGCCCAGGGCATCCCCGATCCCGGCGGTCGAGTGAAGTTCGGGTTCTACGACGACGACACCCCGGCCTTCGAGTGGCTCCGCATCGGCGCGCCACGACGCCAGCGGTGCATCGAGGCCCAGGTGATGGATCTCAGTGACGACATCGCCTACTCGGTGCACGACTTCGAAGACGCCGTCGTCAACGGCTACATCGACGTCGCGGCGCTGTCGTCGCCGGTCGGCCACGACTCGCTGATCGACGCCATGCACGCCTGGGTCGGCGGCGAACTCAGCCGAGACGAGCTGACCGAGGCCTTTGACCGTCTCCGCGGCCTCGACTTCTGGCTGCACGACTACGACGGCGGGCGGGTCGCACAGGCTCGCCTGAAAAACCTGACGAGTCAGCTCATCGGCCGATTCGCCGGTTCGGCAATCGACGCGACGCACGAGCACTATCCGCTCGACAGCCTCATCCGTTTCGCCGCCAGCGTCGTTATCCCCGCCGAGATCATCGGCGAGATCGCCGCGCTCAAGGGCATCGTCGCGGCCTTCGTGATGACCCGCAACACCCGCCAGCCCATCTACGTGCAACAGCGCGAAGTGCTGACCACGCTCGCCGATGCCCTTTGGGCCAGCGGCGCGACCGAGCTCGACCCGGGATTCGCCGCCGACTGGCGCGACGCGTCCGACGACGCGGGCCGACGGCGCGTGATCGTCGACCAGGTCGCCTCCCTCACCGACCAGAGCGCCATGGCCTGGCACGACCGGCTGGTCCGCTCGTGACCCCGCCTAGACTGGATCGATTCGAAGGGGGCGGTGCGTGCCAGGTCTGATCAAACGCGCCGACATCGACGAAGTCCGCAGCCGTGTCAACATCGCCGACGTGGTCGGCGACTACGTCACCCTCAAGGGCGCCGGTGTGGGCTCGCTCAAGGGCCTCTGTCCGTTCCACGACGAGCGCAGCCCCAGTTTCCACGTGCGCCCCCAGGTCGGTCGCTACCACTGCTTCGGCTGCGGCGAAGACGGCGACGTCTTCAGCTTCATCCAGAAGACCGACCACACGACGTTCCAAGAGGCCGTCGAGCGGATGGCCGCGCGGATCAACTTCACCCTGCACTACGAAGACGGCGGTCAGGCGAGCGATCACGGCAATCGCGCGAGACTCCTGGCGGCGAACGAAGCGGCCCGCGAGTTCTACGTCGAGCAGCTCACCGGCGCCGACGCCGATCCGGCACGACGATTTCTGGGGCAGCGCGGATTCGATCCGGCGGCCGCGCAGCGGTTCGGCGTCGGCTTCGCACCCAAGTCGTTCGACGCGATCCGCTCGCACCTCAAAGGTCGAGGGTTCTCTGAGGAGGAGCTGGTCACCTCCGGGCTCCTCAGCCAGGGTGATCGCAACGCCTACGACCGCTTCCGCGGGAGACTCATCTGGCCGATTCGCGACGTCACGGGCGCCACGATCGGCTTCGGTGCCCGCAAACTTCTCGACGACGACAACGGCCCGAAATACCTGAACACCCCCGAGACGCCGATCTATCACAAGTCGCAGGTGCTGTACGGGCTCGACCTGGCGCGCAAAGACATCTCGCGCTCGAAGAGGGTCGTGATCGTCGAGGGCTACACCGACGTCATGGCCTGCCACCTCGCCGGTGTCACCACGGCGGTCGCGACCTGCGGCACGTCGTTCGGCGTCGACCACATCAAGGTGCTCAGGCCGATGCTCGGCGACGTGCGGGGCGCCGATGCTTCGAGCCTCGGCGAGGTCGTCTTCACCTTCGACCCCGACGAGGCCGGTCAGCGCGCCGCCAGCCGGGCCTTCGCCGAAGAGCAACGATTCGCGGCGCAGACGTTTGTGGCGGTCGCCCCCGACGGGCTCGACCCGTGCGACCTCCGACTCAATCGAGGCGACGACGCCGTTCGACGCCTGGTCGACGGCAAGCGGCCGATGTTCGAGTTCATGATCAAGCGCACCCTCGACGGCCACGACCTCGAGACGGTGGAGGGGCGGGTCGCCGCACTCCGCTCGTCGGCACCGGTCGTCGCCGGCATCCGCGATGCATCGCTCACCCAGGGGTACGTCCGTTCACTTGCCGGCTGGCTCGGCCTCGACCCCGACGAGGTCGGCACAGCGGTCGACGCGGCCCGTCGCACGGTCGCCGCACAGCCGAAGGCCGTCGAACGTCTCGCCCCGTCGAGCGATCCCTCACGGCAGTCGATCACCAGCCTCCCGGAGGCGGAGCCGGTCGACGAGGGCCCGAGCATCCTCCGCCTGCCCGACGACCTCTCCACGCGCATGGAGCGCGACGCGCTGATGGCGATCCTGCAGCACCCGGCGTCGGCCCCCCGCGACCTCACCATCCAAGCCGCCTTCTCGGTCTTCGTGAATGGCTCGCTGGGGGTGGTCCGCGACGCGATCGCGGCCAGCCTCGATCACCTCGACGCTCCGAACTTCGTCGATCTGGTGTTGGAGCAGACGCCCGGGCCGTTCGCCGGTCTGGTGCGGGAGCTGGCAATGGGGCCCCTGCCCGAGCGCGAGGGCGCCGATGTGGCGCTGTACTGCGCCGGGATCCTCGGCTCCCTCGTCGAACGCGACCTGCTCCGTCAAAAGGCGGAGCTGCTCGGCCAGATGCACCGCACCGATGTGCGGGCCGAACCGGAGAAGCGGCGCGAGATAGGGCAGAAGCTAGTCGAAGTCGAGGCGGCGCGCCGCATCCTGCGCAACGAATAGGAGATATGCGCACACAAAGTGCGCGGCGCGTTGCGAACCTGTAAACACTTCCGCCTGAATTTCAGCCCAGCACCGGGCGTGTGTTAAGAATGAAATCCCGGCAGTCGATCACAGCTCTGCTCCGACCCCGGGTCCATGCACCGACACAAAGGGGTACCACCGTGAATTCCACGTCTTCCGTGAGGCGACGCCTGTTGATCGGGGTGGGTGGCGCCGTCGCCACCACTCTCGTTCTCGCAGGCTGCGCCAACAGCAGCTCCACGAGCACCGACACCCTCGACGGTGTCGTGATCGGCACGTCCGACGTCATCACCTCGCTCGACCCGGCAGGCTCGTACGACAACGGCTCATTCGCCGTGATGAACCAGGTCTATCCGTTCCTCATGAACACGCCGTACGGCTCGCCCGACGTCAAGCCCGACATCGCCACCAGCGCGGAGTTCACGAGCCCCACGCAGTACACCGTGAAGCTCAAGTCCGGCCTCAAGTTCGCCAACGGTGACGCACTCACCTCGTCCGACGTGAAGTTCAGCTTCGACCGTCAGATCGCGATCGCCGACGCCAACGGCCCCTCGTCGCTGCTCTCGAACCTCAAGAGCACCGCTGCTCCCGACGACAGCACCGTCGTCTTCACCCTCAAGTCGAAGAACGACCAGACGTTCCCGCAGGTGCTCTCGAGCCCGGCCGGGCCGATCGTCGACGAGCAGGTCTTCAGCGCCACCAAGGTGACCTCCGACGCCGACATCGTCAAGGGAAAGCCGTTCGCCGGCCAGTACTCGATCTCGCAGTACAAGGCGAAAGAGCTGATCCAGTACGCCGCCTTCTCGGGCTACAAGGGCCTCCTCGGCGCACCCAAGACGAAGAGCGTGACGGCTCAGTACTTCACCGACGAGACGGCGCTCAAGCTGGCCGTGCAGAAGGGCGACGTCAACGTCGCCTACCGTTCGCTCAGCCCGACCGACCTCGCGTCGCTCAAGGAAGACGACAAGCTGAAAGTGCATGACGGCCCCGGCGGCGAGATCCGCTACATCGTCTTCAACTTCGACACCATGCCGTACGGTGCCAAGACCTCGGAGGCCGACTCGGCCAAGGCCCTCGCCGTCCGCAAGGCCGTCGCCGACTCGGTCGACCGCGAGGCCCTCTCCGAAGACGTCTACAAGGGCAGCTACACGCCGCTGTACTCGCCCGTGCCCGACGGCCTCACCGGCTCGATCACCCCGTTCAAGTCGCTCTACGGCGACGGCGACGGCGGCCCCGACGCCGACAAGGCCAAGTCGACTCTGACCGCGGCCGGTGTCACGACGCCCGTCACGCTCAACCTGCAGTTCACGCCCGACCACTACGGTGCGTCGTCCGACGACGAGTACGCGCTGATCAAGAAGCAGCTCGAAGACACCAAGCTGTTCAAGGTCAACATCCAGTCGACCATCTACGACGAGTACAGCACCGAGCGCACCAAAGACAGCTACCCGCTGTACCAGCTCGGCTGGTTCCCCGACTACTCCGACGCCGACAACTACCTGACACCGTTCTTCCTGCCTTCGCCCGGTGCCGACGGCAAGCCCCTCGACGGCGGCTTCCTGCTCAACCACTACAACAACCCGAAGGTCGACGCCCTCATCGAGGCGCAGCGCAGCGAGACCGACACTGCTGCCCGCACCAAAGACATCGAGCAGATCCAGACGCTCGAGGCCGGCGACATCTCGACCCTGCCGCTGCTCCAGGGCGCTCAGGTCGCGGTCTCGGGCAAGGACGTCAAGGGTGTCGACGACGCCCTCGACGCCTCGTTCAAGTTCCGCTACGCGACGTTGTCGCTGTAGCTTACGAACAGAAGGTGGGGTGCTCCGCCGGGCCGAAAGGCCGGGGGAGCACCCCACCACCGTGTCGGGCGATGACGCCCGCCGAAGAGCAAACGAAAGGGAACGCGACCTCGTGACCGTTCTGAACGACACCTCGCCCACCGCACCCGCGGTGCCGGGGCCCTCTCAGGGGAAGACCAAGGGCGGTGGCCTCGGCCGCTACGTCTTGATCCGGTTCCTGCTCATCATCCCGACCGTCTTCATCCTGGTCACGCTGGTGTTCTTCCTCATGCGAGTGGTCGGCAACCCGATCACCGCCTCGGTCGGCGGGCGTCTCACGCCGACTCAGCTCCAGGAGCGCCTGCACGCTGCCGGTTACGACCGTCCGATCATCGTGCAGTACGGCGAGTACCTCGGGCAGCTGCTTCGCGGTGACTTCGGCACGACGCTGACCGATCACCGCAAGATCAGCGACATCCTGCTGACCTACGGTGGCGCCACTGTCGAGCTCGTCTTCTACGCGCTCATCATCGCTCTGCTCATCGGCATTCCGCTCGGAATGCTCGCCGCGTACCTCCGCGACCGCTGGCCCGACGTGATCCTCCGCGTCTTCGCGATCTTCACCTATGCCACCCCCGTCTTCTTCGCCGGGCTTCTCCTGAAGCTCGTCTTCTCCGTCTGGCTCGGCTGGTTGCCCCTCGGCGGCAGGGCGAGCACCCGCATCGAGCTCGCCCTCGGCACCGTGCCGAACCCGACCGGCATCTACCTGATCGACGCCCTCCGCACCGGCAACTCGATCATCATCAGCGACGTACTGCTGCACGCGGTCATGCCGGCCCTGGCTCTCGGCCTCATCACCGGTGGCATCTTCCTTCGTCTGGTCCGCACGAACGTCATCGGCACGCTGGGCTCGGAGTACGTCGACGCGGCCCGCTCGCGCGGTGTCTCCGAGGTCCGCCTGGTGCGCACCCATGCTTTCAAGCCTGCTTT
Organism: Frondihabitans sp. 4ASC-45; assembly: GCF_049472575.1. Taxonomy (NCBI): domain Bacteria; kingdom Bacillati; phylum Actinomycetota; class Actinomycetes; order Micrococcales; family Microbacteriaceae; genus Frondihabitans; species Frondihabitans sp. 4ASC-45. Next base: position 160,976 of record NZ_JBCEBN010000002.1, read on the forward strand.
GATCCCGATCATCACCGTCATGGGTCTGCAGATCGCGATGCTTCTCGGTGGTTCTGTGCTCACCGAGACCACCTTTGGCTGGCGAGGCCTCGGCTTCGAGCTGCAGCAGTATCTCTCGGCCCGCGACTTCGTGGCCGTCCAGGGCATCGTGGCCCTGCTGGCCGTCATCGTGGCGGTCACCAACTTCATCGTCGACATCGTCGCGGCGTTCATCGACCCGCGCGTGAGGTACTGATCATGACGACCACTCTCGCCGCCGCTAGAGACCAGCGCGCCCCCTGGTTCTCACGCCTTCCCATCGTCGCGCAGCTCCGACGCAGCGTCGGCCTCCAGCGCGGAATGCTCATCACCGGCATCGTCATCTGCCTGGTGTTCCTCCTCGGTGCGATCTTCGCCCCGATCATCGCGCCCTACGGGTTCGGTCAGCTGAGCGACGGCGCCGGATCCTTCCCCCGCCAGGCTCCGCCCTCGTCCGACCACATCTGGGGCACGACCGTCGGCGGCTACGACGTCTTCAGCCGTGTCGTCTGGGGCGCGCAGACCGCCATCGCCGTCGTGATCGTGGCCGTCATCCTGTCGGTGCTGATCGGGGTGACGCTCGGCCTCGTGTCGGGTTACCTCGGTGGGTGGCTCGACCGGATCCTCGTCGTCATCGCCGACGCGGTCTACGCGTTCCCGTCGCTCCTGCTCGCGATCGTCGTCTCGATCGTGATCTCGGGAGGCCAGTCCAGCCTCGTCGGCGGAATCGTCGCCGCGGGCATCTCGATCACCGTGGTGTTCGTGCCGCAGTATTTCCGCGTCGTCCGCGCCGAGGCCGTCCGCCTCAAGTCGGAGGCCTTCGTCGAGTCGTCGAAGGTCGTCGGCTCGTCGACCGCCCGCATCATGTTCAAGCACGTGCTGCGCAACGCCACGCGCAGCCTGCCGCTGATCCTGACCCTCAACGCGTCCGAGGCGATCCTGACGCTCGCGTCGCTCGGCTTCCTCGGCTTCGGCATCGGGCCGACGGCGGCGGCCGAGTGGGGCTACGACCTCAACCGGGCACTCTCCGACACCGCCAGTGGCATCTGGTGGACGGGCGTATTCCCCGGAGCCGCGATCGTCCTGCTCGTGCTCGGCGTCACGCTCGTGGGCGAGAGCCTCAACGACCTCGCCGACCCGCGCCTGCGCACGCGCAGGCGGGCCAAGCGCCGCAAGGCCGTGACCAGCGCCTCCAGCGACCCCGCCGTCGGCGACACCAAGACCCCCGGCAGCACCACCGCCCCCGAAGGAGGACGCGCATGAGCGACATCGTCCGCGATGACCGTCACACGGCCGTCGACATCAAGAACCTCGAGGTCACCTTCGCCACCGACGGCGGCGATGTCAATGCCGTACAGGGCGTCAGCCTGACGGTCCGGTCGGGCGAGGTGCTCGCGATCGTCGGAGAATCAGGATCCGGCAAGACCGTCACCGCCAAGACGATCCTCGGCCTGCTCCCCGAGACCGCCGTCGCCTCCGGCGCCGTGCTCCTCACCGGCGAGGACGTGCTGACCGTCGGGCCGAAGCGCGTCCGCGAGCTCCGCGGCACCGACGTCGCCATGGTCTTCCAGGAGCCCTCGACGGCGCTGAACCCGGTCTTCACCGTCGGGTGGCAGATCGCCGAGGGCATCCGCGCCCACGGCAAGGTGTCGAAGAAGGAGGCGCGGAAGAGGGCCATCGACATCCTGTCGAGGGTCGGGATCCCGGATCCTGAGACCCGCGTCGACTACTACCCGCACCAGTTCTCGGGCGGCCAGAAGCAGCGTGTGGTCATCGCTATGGCGCTCGTGCTGAACCCTTCGGTGATCGTCGCCGACGAGCCGACCACGGCGCTCGATGTGACGGTGCAGGCCGAGATCCTCGACCTCCTACGCCGGTGCCGCGACGAATTCGGCGCCGCGATCGTGCTGATCACCCACAACATGGGCGTCGTCGCCGATCTCGCCGATCGCGTGGCCGTCATGTACCTCGGCAAGGTGGTCGAAGAGGCCGACGCCAAAACGCTGTTCGCCGACCCGCAGGACGACTACACCAAGCGCCTCCTCGGCAGCGTGCCTCGACTCGAGGCCCGCGGCCACCAGGCTGCTCCGTCGGCCGACGCCGAGATCGTCGTGAACGCCCGCGGGCTCGAGATCGAATACCCCGGACGTCTCGGTCGTGCGGGATTCCGTGCGGTGAAGGGTGTCGACTTCACGATCGCCAAGGGCCAGGTGCTCGGGTTGGTGGGGGAGTCCGGCTCGGGCAAGACCACCATCGGCCGCGCGATCGCGGGGCTCACCCGGGTCACCGGTGGCTCGCTCGAGGTGCTCGGCGTCGAGATGAACGGCGTGCACGAGCGCGACTTCAAGCCGAAGCGGGCCGAGATCGGGTTCGTGTTCCAAGACCCGGCCTCGTCGTTCAACCCGCTGCTGACGATCGCCGAGGCCGTTGCCGAGCCGCTCATCGTGCACGGCCGCGCCGGAGACGCCCGAGCCGCACGCGCGCGCGTCGACGAGCTGATGGAGGCCGTACAGCTGCCCAAGGCGTTCGGTGACCGCTACCCCCACGAGCTGAGCGGTGGCCAGCGCCAGAGGGCCAGTCTCGCGAGATCGCTTGCGCTGGATCCTGCGCTCCTGATCGCCGACGAGCCCACCAGCGCGCTCGACGTCTCGGTGCAGGCCCGGGTGCTCGAGCTCTTTGCCGAGCTGCAGAGCGACCTCGGATTCGCGGCTTTGTTCATCAGCCACGACCTCGCGGTAGTGAACCTGCTCGCCGACCGTATCGGCGTGCTCTTTCACGGCGACCTGGTCGAGTCGGGGCCGAACGACCAGGTGCTCGGCGCGCCCGAGCACGACTACACGAAGCGACTGCTCGCCTCGCTGCCGGTGCCCGATCCTTCCGAGCAGGCCGCGCGCCGCGAAGCCTTGCGAGCTCTGACCCGTCAAGCTTAGGTATGGCCGACACCGACGCACCCGTCCTCGTCGCCGACGATCTCTCGCTGCTCTACCCGGCTCGCGCCGGGCGCCCGGAAGTACGCGCCGTCGACGGTATCTCGCTCCAACTGGCTCCGGGGGAGATCCTCGGGGTGCTCGGAGAAGCAGGATCCGGCAAGTCGACGCTCGCCCGTGCCTTCGCGGGCCTGGCCTACGCCTCGAGGCCCCCCGAGGGGTCGGCGACGATCGCGGGCGGCGAGCTGTTCGTGCTCGGCGAGCGGATCAAGACGATATCGAAACGGCATCGTGACCGCCTCACGGGGGCCGTCGGCTATCTGTCGCAGTCGGACGGCGACAACCTCAACCCCGATCTCACAGTGGGGGAGGCGGTAGCCGAGCCTCTCTACGAGCGCGACAAGAAGTTCGATCGCAAAGAGGCCGGTCGGCTGGTGTCGACCCTCGTCGACGCTGTTCATCTGCCGCTTTCGACCATGCTCAAACAGACGTGGGAGCTCAGCTCGGGTCAGCGGCAGCGCATCGCGCTCGCCCGCAGTCTCGTGCTCTCGCCGAGCGTTCTCATCGCCGACGAACCGGCCCGCGGGGTCGACGTGCTCGTGCGCCAGTCGGTCTTGGAGTTGCTCCGCGGCATCCATGAGACGCGGCAGTTCTCGGCCGTCGTCGTTACCTCGTCGGTGAACGAGGCTCGCGCGGTGGCCGACCGCATCGCCGTGCTCCGCTCGGGGCACCTGGTCGGCCTGGGGACCATCGACGACGTGCTCGCCACGACCGTCGACCCGTACGTGAAGGTCCTTTCGCAGACGTCGCCCATCGACATCATCCCGTCGTCCGACCGCACCCCCAAGAAGCACCGTTAGGAGCACCTTGTCTTCCGCCACCCCCGCCTCCTCGTCCGCCCGCGGTCACCGTGCCGTCCTGACCCCGTCTGCGACCGTGCCCGCCGAGCACCGTCCCACGCCCGGGCCCATCGCCATCGGGCCGAAGCCACTGCAGCACGTCGTCGACGCCGTCGAATCGGGCGGAGGCACCCTCGGCCCCCTCGACGAGTCGACGCGAGGGCTGATGTGGCTATCGCACACGAAGATCGACGAACTCGACGACGCGCTCACGACCTACCCCAACATCGAGTGGGTGCAGCTGCCCATGGCCGGGGTCGACATGTTCGCCCCGATCATGGCGAAGTACGCGTCGTCGCCGCGTCCGCTCTGGACCAGCGCCAAGGGCGCCTACTCCGAGCCGGTCGCCGAGCACGCAGTGGCTCTCACGCTGGCCCTGCTCCGGGTGTTCCCCGAGCGGGTACGTGCCAGCTCCTGGGCGACCGAGCCGAAGGGCATCTCGCTGTACGGGCTCGACGTCGTCATCGTCGGCGCCGGTGGAATCGCCCTCGAGATCATGCGCCTCCTCGCGCCATTCGACCCTCGCATCACCATCGTCCGCCGCAGTTCGTCTCCCGTCGACGGCGCGGCGCGCACGGTGCCGGCCGCGCAGCTCGACGAGGTGCTGCCGACCGCCGACGTCGTGATCGTCGCGGCGGCCATGACCGACGACACCGCCAAGATGTTCGGCACGCCGCAGTTCGCCGCCATGAAAGACACCGCCGTACTGGTGAACATTGCTCGCGGCGGACTCGTCGACACCGACGCCCTGGTCGATGCGCTCGACTCCGGGTCGCTGTGGGGTGCGGGGCTGGACGTGACCGATCCGGAGCCGTTGCCCGAGGGGCACCCGCTATGGACCAACGACCGAGCGCTGATCACCCCGCATCAGGCCGACACGCCCGACATGGTCGCGCCGCTGCTGGCCGAGCGGATCCGGCATAACGTGCGAGCGCTCGAAGGCGACGGGGAATTCATCGGCGTCGTGGATCCTGCCGTCGGCTACTGAGCTCGTCGCCCCCGTTTGCAAATTTGAAGGAGATTTCGACTCGCGACCCCGGTGGATCCTGATGTTTCCGCCGGGGTCGCGGCGTTTTTCCTTCAAATTCGGAGGCGGAGGCGGAGCGGGGTTAGGACACACCGCGCGCACTAAAAAGGCCCCCACGGGTGGAGCCGTGAGGGCCTTCGCTCCCCGAGTTGGACTCGAACCAACAACCTGCCGGTTAACAGCCGGCTGCTCTGCCAATTGAGCTATCGAGGATTACAACTCCCGTTCGATTGGCGCTGAACGAGCGACCACAACTCTAGCAAAGGTTTTGGCCCTCGATGTACACCTCAGCCTTCGGGGTGGTCGAGCCCCGGGGTCCAGGTGTGGCCGGGGCCACCCCAGCCGTTCTTACGGACGGCCTTCGCGGCCGCCTTCGAGAACAGGTGCTCGAGGCGATCGGCGTAGAGGATGCCGTCGAGGTGGTCGTATTCGTGCTGGAAGATCCGGGCCAGCCAGCCGTGCGCCTCGATCTCGAAGGGCTCGCCCTCGAGGTCGACGGCCCGGAGCAGCACGCTGTCGGCACGACGCAGCGGGAAGCGTTCGCCCGGAATCGACAGGCACCCCTCCGACTCGTCGTCGTCGTCGAGGTCGTCGAGGGTCAGTGGGCTCTGCCAGAGCTCCGGGTTGATCGCGACTCCGCGCCACGACTCGCCCTCGTCGTCGGCCCAGGAGAAGACGAAGACGCGCAAGGCCACCCCGACCTGCGGGCCGGCCAGGCCGACGCCCGGCGCTTCGTCCATCGTCTCGAACATGTCGGCGACGAGAGTGCGGAGCTCGTCGTCGAAGACGGTGACGGGGGAGGCGACCTCGTGGAGGACGGGTTCGCCGGTGATCGTGATCGGTCGGACAGCCATTCACTCAGCCTATCGGCGGGCCCGGCGCCGGGCCTCACGGTACCGTGAGAGCGTGCCTCTGCCTCTCGACGTCCTCACCGAGCCGGTGACACTCGACTCTCAGACCGCGATCGGCATCCCGCTCGCTCTGATCGGCGCGATCTTCCTCTCGGTGGGAGCGCAGCTGCAGCACCGGGGTGTGACGAAGGTGGAGCGTGCCTCCGGCGGCGCTTCGAAGGGGCTCAATGTCAGGCAGGTGCTCCGACTCCTCGGCCGGCCATCGTGGGTGCTCGGCACCCTCATGCTCGCGCTCGCCATCGTCTTCCAGCTCACCAGCCTCAGCTTCGCTCCACTCATCGTGGTGCAGCCTCTCGGCGCCGTCGCCCTCGTAGTGACCGCTGTGCTCAACTCGCGGACCACGAGGCAGCGACTCGATCGACAGTCGAAACGCGCGATCCTCTTCTGCGTCGGCGGCGTCGCACTGTTCGTGCTGGTGGCCGCACTGACAGCCACCGAGCCCGTCATCACCCAGGGGCAGCTCATCACCGTGCTGGTGATCCTCGCGATCGTCTTCGCGCTGCTCCTGACCGCGTTCACCCTCTTCCGGCGCAAGATCCGGGCGCTGTTCTACATCATCGCCGCCGGGTTCCTCTACGGATTCGTCGCCACCCTCGCCAAGGTCGTCATCAACCGCGTCGAGTCGCACAACTTCGACATCCTCACCGCCGTCTGCATCCTGTTCCTCCTGGCCGCGGGCGGTCTCGGCGGTTACTTCGTGCAGAACGCCTATGCGTCGGGCCCACCCGACCTCGTGATCGCGGGCCTCACCGTCGTCGACCCCCTGGTCGCGGTCGGCATCGGCATCCTCGTTCTCGGCGAGGCCTCGCAAGCCCCCTGGTGGGCCGGTATCTTCTACGTCGTCGCGGGGGCGATCGCCGTCTACGGCGTGTTTCAGCTGGCGAAATACCATCCGCAGGCCAAGGGCTGAGCTAGCCTGACTGGTGTCGGCCCCGACACGGGGGCCGCAGCACAAGACGCCCGGATCACCGGCCGCCCACTCCGCGGCCGCACCGCCCACGGCAAGGACGCAACCGACAAGTGACGATCGACCATCACGATGAGACGACCGCGAGGTCTTCCGATACCAGGCCGCTTCGGATCCTGATCGCCGGAGACACCTTTCCGCCCGACGTCAACGGCGCGGCAAACTTCACCGAGAGGCTCGCCGTCGGCCTCGCCGAACGGGGTCACGATGTGCACGTGGTCGCGCCCGCGCCGACCCGTCGCCACGGCACGTTCGAAGAGCAGCACGCCGGTGCGACGCTCACCGTGCACCGACTCAACTCGACCCGCTGGCCGCTGCACGACTGGCTCCGCTTCGCGACGCCGTGGATGGTCAAACACAACACCAGGCCGATCGTCGACTCGTTCCGGCCCGACGTGGTGCACATCCAGTCGCACATCATCATCGGCCGCGGGCTGACCACGATCGCGAAAGAGCGCGGCATTCGTGTGATCGCGACCAACCACTTCATGCCCGAGAACCTCATCGAGCACACACCGCCGATGCCCCGCAAGCTACTCGACTGGATCACGCGACGGGCATGGCAAGACGCCGCGAACACGTACCAGCACTGCCAGGCGATCACGACGCCGACGCGCAAGGCCGCCGGATTCCTCGAGGAGGCGACCGACATCACCGGCGTCATTCCGATCTCGTGCGGCATCGACGCCTCGCACTACACGGCGCGGCCCGACCGTCCGTCGACCAACCGGATCGTCTTCGTCGGCCGCGTCACGGGCGAGAAGCACATCGACGTGCTGCTCACCGCGATGACGAAGCTGCCCGCCGCTCTCGGCGCGACCCTCACCATCGTCGGAGGCGGCGACCTCCTCGCGAAGCTGACCCAGATGGCGGCCGACCTCGGCCTCGCCGAACGGGTCACGTTCGCCGGCTACCTTTCCGACGACGAGCTGCGCCGCACCCTCACCGACGCGACCGTCTTCGCGATGCCCTCGACCGCCGAGCTGCAGAGCATCGCGAGCCTCGAGGCGATGGCGTCGGGCCTCCCCATCGTCGTCGCCGACGCCATGGCGCTTCCGCACCTCGTCGACCACGGCTCGAACGGCTATCTGTTCACTCCGGGCGACGCCGACGACCTCGCCGCGAAACTCACCGACGTGCTCACGAAGAGCGACGACGACTACATCGCCATGCGCCGCGCGAGCCTCGCCATGATCGAGCCGCACGACATCAACCGCACGCTCGACACGTTCGAGAAGCTGTATCGTGGGCAACCGGCGACCACCCCGGTCGCCGACACCGCCGCTCCTTCGATCGAGTCCGCGTCCGCGCCAGGTGCCCGGGCCGGAGACGAGATCGAATCCGGCGGTTCGGGGCGGTAGCTCAGCTGGTCAGAGCAGGCGACTCATAATCGCTCGGTCACGGGTTCAAGTCCCGTCCGCCCTACTCGCGAGTGCTGCTCTCCGTCGGCCCGTGCAAATTCGAAGGAAAAGCGCCCGCGCCGCGACGAAGAATTAAGGATCCGACGGGGCCGGGTACCAGGATCTCCTTCAAATTCGGGGCGGGGCCGGGGCAGGGCCGGGGCAGGGCGGGGCGGCAACGGGCATTTGTGCCCCGCGAGAAGTACGACCGGAGTGGGTAGTCTGGTCGAGCAAGAAACGGGGAATCGGGGGAGTGGTGCACGAGGCAGGCTGGGATCTCACGTGGGCTCGCCCGGTGACGCTGGCTCTGGTGCCCGACCACACCGACGAGGCCGCCCTCTCGATTCGCCAGGGCTCCACACGCGTCGTGCAGATCACACTGGGCGCGCGGGTTCGGCTCAGCATCACCACGGGAACCGAAACGCTGGAGGTCGACGGGCGCCACCCGCCGGCCGAGCAGATCCACGGTGTTCTGGCAGTCCACCGCGACGATGTCGAGATCGCCCCCGACGAGTCTGATCTCGACTTCGATTTCGACGAGACGATCCTGACTCTCGGCGAGGAGCAGCCGAACAGCCCTCACGAAACGGCGAAGCCGGCTCTCGAGCCCGACTTCGACGCGACGATCCTGACGCCGAGGGCTGATGACGCCGGGCAGACCGCCAACAGTGGCCGGAGTGCGGGCGCAGCCCCCTCGGATCCTGCGTTCTTCTTCATCGACCTCGCCGACCGCAACGGCCGCGTGCTCCATCGTGTCGACGGGACCACCCTGGTCGGGCGCGCTCCCCGCGACCGCGACGACGCCGGGGCAGCTCTGTTGGCCGTGTCGAGCGTGACCGACCACGTCTCGGCGACGCACCTCTCGCTGACGAGCTCGGGTGCGCATCTCGTCGTGCGCGACCTCTCCTCGACGAACGGAACGACGCTGATTCCCGTCGTCGGCGATCCCTACCGACTTACTCCGCACGAGGCCGTGCCCATCGTCCCCGGCACCCGTCTGGTGCTGACCGCCGACGTCACGATCACGGTTGTCGCCGACCCCGCCGGCTCAGACCCCGACGGCCTGGACCTCGCCAGCCCGAACCCCGCCAGCTCTGACCCGGGAGCCGTCGGTGCCCTCTAGGCTGCCCGAGACCGCACCCGTGCTCCCCGGCTACACCGTCGTCCGGCCGATCGGCACGGGCGGGTTCGCCGACGTGTTCCTCTTCGAGCAAAGCCTGCCCCGTCGCAGCGTCGCCGTGAAGGTGCTGCTGGCCGGAGTGGCCGACACCGATCGTCGGCGGATGTTCCTGGCCGAGGCGACCCTGATGGCGCAGCTCGCCGCCCACCCCGACGTGCTCACCGTCTACGAGGCGAACATCGCCGCCGACGGTCGCCCGTATCTCGTGATGGAGTACTGCCCCGAGTCGTACGGCACGAGGTTTCGCACCGAGCGGCTCGGAGTCACCGAGGTCCTCCAGGTCGCCTTGGCCGTCGGCAGCGTCTTGGAGACCGCTCACCGCGACGGTTTCCTGCACCGCGACGTCAAGCCTTCTAACATCCTGCGTACGAGCTACGGCCGGCCGGTGCTCTCCGACTTCGGTATCGCGGCGGCCCTCGCCACCGACGACGACCAGACCCGCGGACTCTCGGTGCCGTGGTCGGCCCCCGAGGTGCTTCGGGGCACGACCGGCGGCACCGTTCTGAGCGAGGTCTACGCGTTCGCGGCGACGATCCACGGGCTCCTGGCTGGTCGGTCGCCGTTCGAGGCGGTCGGCGGCGACAACTCGATGGAGGCGATCCAGCGGCGGATCGTCGGGAGAAACGCAGCCCCCACGACCGGCCGTGCCGACGTTCCGGCGCGGCTCGAACAGGCACTCGCCGGCGCCCTGTCGAAAGACCCCGCACGACGCCCCGCACGCATCGTCGACCTGCTGCGCGAGTTCCAGCTGGTCGAGGCCGAGCTCGGCGCGAGGCCCTCTCCGCTCCTGCTGCCCACCGAGAGTGTGCTCGACTCGTCGTCGCTCGATCTCCAGGCCGACATTCCGGCCCTGTCGTCTCGCGCAGCGGCGTCCGGCACCCCGCGCCGTCCGAGGTCGGCGTCGAGGCGGACGGACCAAGGATCCGACCCGGCCGACACGGGCTCTCGCTCCCGCTCGCGAGTGGGTCGTGCCCTCGCGAGTCGGCCACCCGCGGCAGTCGCTCCCGTGACCGCGGCACCGGTGTCAGCACCTGACCGGACGGTGGTGCGTTCCGCCGACGACGACTCCGCTCTGACTGGACGGTCTCGGGTCTCTCTGCCCGTTCGTGTCGTGGCGATCTCGGTGGCGGCCCTGGTCGTGCTGGCCGGTATCGGCATTCCGCTCGAGCTCCACGCGAGGGGCGGGGCCGATGTGCCCCGCGTCGGCACGGTCGCTGCCGACACCACGACCACCGGTTTCCGCTTCTCCTGGGACGACCCCGGCCTCTCGACTGGCGACGCCTATCGCGTCCGCCTCGACGGACGCGCGGGCTCGCGCTCGACGACGCAGACCGGGACGTCGTTCGAGCTGGAGCGCTCCGCGACGACCAGTGCTCGCACCTGCGTCACGGTGACGGTGGTGCGCGACGGCCGAATCGGCCCGGCGAGTGACCCGACCTGTGTGGGCGGCTGAGAGTGCCCAGCGCCTTCACCCGAGCCGCGAGTCGCGTCACGTCGCGGTTCACCCGCCTCAGCCCTCGCCGCCGCACCGCCATCGGCACGGTCGCCGGCGTCGTCGTGGTCGCGACGGTCGTGGCGGCCGCGATCGTCTCTCCGGGCTACGAGCGCCAAGACCATCACCTCGACGACGGTTCGGTGTGGGTGGCGAACGGCAGCGACCGACTCCTCGGCACGGCCAACACCGAGATTGGCGCCCTCACGGCGACCGTCGCGACCGACGGCTCCGACATGGAGCTCCTGCAAGACGACACTCACGTCGTCGTCCATGACACCGGTGCCAACACGCTCCAGCTCGTGGATCCCGCCCAGGGCACGGTGACCGACACTGTGCCGTTGCCCGAGGGCACTCCGCGCGTGGTCGGGTCCGGCAGGTGGGCGGCGATCTACCGGGCCTCGACGGGCGACGCCTGGGCCTCGACGCTCGGCGACCTGTCGAAATTCGAGGCGACGAGTGCGCCCACGTTCAGTCTCGGATCCTCGGCGACCCTCGCGGTCGACGCCGACGGCGGCTACGCCGGCTACAGCGCCAAGACCGGCACCCTCGTCACCGGATCGCTCGACCCGACGAGCGGCCGCGCCGCATCGTCACGGGCTGTGCGCTTTCCGGGGGCGGCGCCGAGCGTGCAGGTGACCCTGGTCTCGGGTCGCCCGGTGCTCTTCGACGCCGTGTCGGGGCGGCTGTGGGTCGACGGCGGGTTCGTCGATCTGACGAGCGGCCAGGCGACGGGCACGACCGGCGCGGCCGGGGCCACGGGGATCAGCGACCCGGGGTCGGCCCGACTGCAGCAGCCCTCGACGACGGGCAGCCGGATCCTTCTCTCCGATTCGACACGTCTGCTCGCCGTCGACCCGGGCGACCGCCGCGTCTTGGTGGTCGGCACGGGTGGTCGGGGCACTCCCGCCGCGCCGGTCCGCCTCGACGGCTGCGACTACGCGGCCTGGTCGGGCGGCATCGCCCTTCGCCAGTGTGGCGACGGATCGACGCCGACCACCGAGACGCTCGACCGGGCAACGAGCGCTGCCCCGCTGGCGCTGCTGGTGCGCGGGCACCACCTCGTCGCCAACGATGCCCTGTCGGGGCGCAGCTGGGCGCTCCAGCACGGCGGTCAGCTGATCGACAACTGGAGCGACTTCGTCGACGAGACAAAACGGAAGACGACGACCGAGTCCCGCGAAGACGTGCCACCGAAGCTCGACCCCGCCCAGAAGGCCCCCGTCGCCCGGGCGGACTCGTTCGGCGTGCGAGCGGGGCGCGCCAACACGCTCCCGGTGCTCCTCAACGACAGCGATGCGAACGGCAATGCCCTGGTCGTCACCCGCGCGACTGCCCTGCCGACCGACTTCGGCCGGGTCGACATCGTCGAGGACGCGCAGAAGATCCTCGTCACGACACGCGACGACGCACGGGGCAGCCAGAGCTTCCGTTACACGATCAGCGACGGATACGGGCACGAGGCGTCGGCACGGGTCACCGTGGAGGTTCACGGCGACTCGGTCAACGGCGCCCCAAAGCAGGTCCGCGCCACTCGCACCTCGGTCGCCGCCGGTGGTACCACCCGCACGAGCGTGCTGGCCGACTGGGTCGATCCCGATTCCGACCCGATCTTCTTGCGGTCGGCGAGCACGGCCAGCCCCGACTCGGTCGACTTCTCGCAGGACGGCCTGGTCACGTTCACCGACTCCGGCTTGGCGGCCAAGGCCAAGGGGTCTCTGAAGTCGGTCGCCCTCTCGGTCTCCGACGGGACAGACCAGGGCGCAGGATCCGAGACGGTCACCGTGGGCGCCCGAGGCAGCGTTCCGATCATCGCCGAGTCGTTCTCGCTGACCGGGTACACCGGCGAGCAGCAGTCGGTGGCCCCGCTCGGAAACGCGCGCGGCGGCACGGGGACGCTGCGGCTCGACGGCGTCACCGCGGCCAAGGGCGACGAGTCGATGACGCTCGAGCCGGACTTCGCCGACGGTACCTTCACCCTCTCGGCCTCTCGAGCCGGAACCCATCATCTCCGCTACTCGGTGACCGACGGAACGAAGACGGCCAGTGGCTCGATCCGCGTCGACGTCATCGATCCGCCGAGTGCGAACCTGCCTCCGATCACCGTGCCCACCACGGCATTCCTCTACCTGCAAGACACAAAGACGGTCGATCCGCTGGCGACCGACAGCGATCCGGCCGGCGGAGTGCTGTCGCTCGTGTCGGTCTCGGGCATTCCTGCCCGATCGGGCGTGACGGTCGGCATCGTGCAGAAGGGCACGCTGCGCGTGACCCTCACCCGCTCGCTCGACGGGCCGGTCACCTTCGATTACACGGTCACCAACGGCAAAGCCGAGGCGACAGGAACGGTCACCGTCGTCGAGACGCCGGAGCCCGATCGCCTGCAACCCCCGCAGGCCGTCGACGACGCGAGCGTCGTGCGGGTCGGACAGGTCGTCGACATTCCCGTGCTCGCGAACGACCGGCAGCCGAACGACAAGCCGCTCCAGCTCGCGCCGACTCTCGAGCAGCCCGTCGCCTCGAACGGCGGCCTGCTGTTCGCGGCTCAGGATCGCCTGCGCTACCTGGCTCCGGCGAAGCCCGGCCGATTCACCGCGAAATACCGCATCACGCAGTCCGACGGCCAGTACGCGACCGCCTCGGTGTCGCTCACCGTGAAAGCGCGAGACGACGCCGACAACCGGGCTCCCGCCCCGCAGACGGTCACCGCTCGGGTCACCGCCGGGGGAGCGGTCACGATTCCGATCCCGCTCTCCGGAATCGACCCGGAGGGCGATGCCGTCAGCCTCGTCGGGCAGGCCTCTGCACCGAAGCTCGGTGCCGTGGCCTCGGTCGGCACCGACTCCATCACCTATCGGGCCTCCTCCTATGCCTCGGGAACCGACACCTTCGAGTACTCGGTCGTCGACGCGGTCGGCGCCGTGGGCACCGGGACGATTCGCGTCGGGGTCACTCCGTCGTCGGGGGTCGTCGCACCGCCGATCGCTCAAGACGACCTCGTGCGCACTCGGCCCGGAACCAAGCTCTCAGTGCACGTGCTCGACAACGACAGCGCTCCGTCGGGTGGCGACGTCGAGGTGACGGGCGTGGAGGCGACGAGCTCCGCCGTACGGCCGAGCTTCACCGCGAACTCGGTGGCACTGACCGCACCCGAGAAGGCGGGCAGCTACGGCGTCCTCTACTCGACCCGCGATTCGCGCGGTGGCTCGGCCTCGGCGTGGCTCTACCTCGACGTGTCGAAGTCGGCGCCGCTCGCAGGCCCGGTGGCGCGAGACATCGTGCTGAAGTCGAGCGACATCGCCGGCCGATCGAGCGTCGATGTGCGTCCCTTTCGCTCCGTGACGTTCTCGGAGGGCTCGTCGGCCGACCTCGACCTGTCGCTCCTGCGGGGGTATTCGTCAGGGGCCTCGGTCACGGGCGGCGTGGTCACGATCGCCGTGGCGAAGTCGAGCCGAATCGTGCCGTTCCGGGTTTCGCGCAAAGACTCGGCGGCGACGTCGTCGATCGCCTTCGTCTGGGTGCCCGGCACCGACGACGGTCGGCCCGAGCTCCGGCCCGATGCGCCCGCACTCACCGTCGTCAGCGGGTCGACTCTGACGATCCGACTCGCCGACCAACTGCAGGGGGTCTCCGGCCGTGCCGTCCGGATCACCGGGTCGTCGAGCGTGTCGGCGACCTACTCCAACGGTTCCAGCCTCGTCGTCGACGACCGGACCCTCCGCTTCACCTCGCGGACCGGCTACTTCGGGCCCGCCTCCATCACCCTGACTGCGACCGACGCCCCGGCCGGGCGGGCGGCCTCGTTCTTCGACCAGGCGACGCTCACGATCCCGATCACGGTGACCCCGAAGACCGACGAACCGCCCGTGGTCAACGGAGCGGACCTGCCGCTCGAGGCCGGCGCCTCGACGACCGTCGACCTCCAGGCCCTCACCGACTACCCGTATCCCGACCGCTACGGTGAGCTCCGCTACTCGGCCGTCTCGGGGACTCCCGGCGCGGTCACGGCCAGCGTGTCGGGGGCGAAGCTGTCGCTCCGGGCCGTCGACGGCGGCACCGTCGGCACCACTGCCCGCGTCGTTGTGTCGGTGCGCGACTCGAAGGGCGCGGGCAAGTCGGGCGTCGTCACGGTCTCGATCGTCCGCTCGACCAGGCCGATCGTCGAACCGATCCCCGACAGCGTCACGCTCCGCCGCGGATCCTCGACCAGCGTCTCCGTCCTCGCCAACGACCAGGCCACCAACCCGTTCCCGGGGCACCCCCTCCGCGTCGTGTCGGTCGGCCGGGGTGCGCGCCTTCCCGCGGGAGTCACCGTCAGCCCGAGCGCCGACCGCAGTGTCGTCGCCCTCCGCGTCGCCAAGACGGCCAAGACCGGAACGGTCACGGTGCCGTACGAGGTCGCCGACGTGACCAACGATCCGTCCCGCTACGCCTCCAGCACCATCTCGCTGACCATCCAGGATGTTCCCGACGCCCCCGCACAGGCCCCCGCGATCGCGGCGAAAGACACCGACAAAGCGCAGGTGACCCTGAGGATCCCGCACGCGTTCCCCAACTACTCGCCCGTGCGCGCGTACACCGTGACCTCCACCGACAAGTCCGTCACGGCCCGTTGCGCCAACCCGGACGCGTGCGTCGTCCGTGGTCTCGCCTACGGCACACCGTTCGCGTTCACGGCCACCGCCGACAACGCTCTCGGCACGAGCAAGCCGAGCCCGGCGAGCGACACCGTTGTGATCGACGGCACCCCCGGGGCACCCCGCGACGTCTCTTTGACCGCGACCGCGGCCGACGCCGGCGGCCACTCGATGCTGGCCCGCTGGAGCGCCCCGCAGGCGACGAAGGGCACGCCGGTGCAGTCCTACTCGCTGGTCTTCTCGGGGCCGGGTGTCTCGCTGTCGAAGAAGCTGCCGGCGACCGCCACGAGCCTGGCCGTCTCGGATCCTCGTATCCAGCCCGGCAGCGAATACGCCATCTCGATCACCGCGTCGAACAAGACGAACACGTCTCAGCCCGCCTCGGCGCGCTCGAACTCGGTCGGGCCGCCCACCGACGTCGCGGTCAGCAGCGCCACCCTGTACGACGGTGGAATTCGCGTGCGTGTC
Organism: Frondihabitans sp. 4ASC-45; assembly: GCF_049472575.1. Taxonomy (NCBI): domain Bacteria; kingdom Bacillati; phylum Actinomycetota; class Actinomycetes; order Micrococcales; family Microbacteriaceae; genus Frondihabitans; species Frondihabitans sp. 4ASC-45. The sequence continues at coordinate 176,902 of NZ_JBCEBN010000002.1, forward strand.
GACTGGACGCCCGGCAGCGCGAACGGCGGCCAGGCGCTCGTCTACTCGGTGACCCCGGTCACCGGCGACACTCCCGACTCCTGCCGCCCCGAGTCGATGCCGGGCACGAACGTCGGCTCGGCCACCTCGTGGACGGATCAGGATCCGGGCTTCGGCCGCTCTCGCTACGCCGTCTACGCCTCGAACGGCCTGTTCTGCGCGCGGTTCACCTCCGGGGTGGCCGACACGAACCTGCCCGCTGCGCCCTCCGGCGAGGCGACGCTCGAGAAGCAGACGCCGGGCGGCGCCGAGGTGGCCACCGACATCCGCGTGGGACGGCTGAGAGACTCCAGCAGCCGGGTCGACCACTACGAGTACAGCCTGGTCACGGCCGGTCAGCCCTCCGGCAACTGGCAGCGCATCGATCAGGACGGCGGCTTCATCACCGGCGTCGGCACACCCAACGGCAACCCGTACGGGCAGACCTTCGACGTGTTCGCGAGGGCCTGCCGGTTCCAGGGCTCCGACACCTGTGGCCCTGAGACGAAGATCGGCCAGAATCTCACGCCGGTTGCAGCCGTCACCCCGCCGCCCACGACTCCGCCCGCGACCCCACCGCCCACCGCTCCGGCGCCCTGAGCCGTGCCGCACTCCGAGAACCGCCGAACGCCGATGACCACCACCAGAAACGAGAACCGATGACTCCCGAACAGCCCGACGAGACGATGACTCTCGAACAGGCCGCCTGGTTCAAGGAGGTCTTCGACCGCCTCGTCGAGAACGTCGAGCAGGTCGTGCTCGGCAAACCGCACGTCGTGCGCCTGGCGTTCACGACCCTGGTCAGCGAGGGGCACCTGCTGCTCGAGGACTTCCCGGGCACCGGCAAGACGTCGCTCGCTCGGGCCATCGCCCAGACGGTGGGCGGCTCCAGCTCACGAATCCAGTTCACCCCCGACCTGCTGCCGGGCGATGTGACCGGCATGAGCATGTACGACCAGAAGAACGGCGTGTTCGAATTCCACACCGGGCCGGTGTTCGCCAACATCCTGCTCGCCGACGAGATCAACCGCGCCTCGCCCAAGACGCAGTCGGCACTCCTCGAAGTGATGGAGGAGTCGCGGGTGACGGTCGACGGCGTGACGCACTCGGTGCCGAACCCGTTCATGGTGATCGCCACGCAGAATCCGATCGAGCAGGCCGGCACCTACCGTCTGCCCGAAGCGCAGCTCGACCGCTTTCTGCTGAAGACGAGCCTCGGCTACCCGGATGCGATCTCGACCCGGCGGATCCTCGAGGGAGCGCGGGTCAAGTCGCATCACCGGGTGATCGAGCCGGTGATCGGCGTGGCCGACATGCTGGGGCTGATCGACGCGGCGAAGCTCGTGGTCACCGACGCCGCGATCCTCGACTACGTGTCGCGACTGGTCGACGCCACCCGGCTCGCCGACGAGGTTCGGCTCGGCTCGAGCGTGCGGGGAGCCCTCGCGCTCGTCCGGGCGGCGATGACCTGGGCCGCGAGCCAGGGGCGCACCTACGTCTTACCCGACGACGTCAAAGCACTCGCGGAACCCGTGCTCGCCCACCGGCTGGTGCTCGACCCCGAGGCCGAATTCGACGGGGTGACTGGCACGAGCATCGTCGGCCAGATCCTGCTCGATGTCGCGCCGCCGACGAGACGGCTGCCCGTGTGACCCCGACCTCCGACACGAACACTCGCACCGGCCACACGACTCGCACGGGGCACACCGCGGCGACGAGTGCGACGGGCACTGCGGCGACGTCGCGGGGCTCGGATCGTCGGCCCGCGCGTCGCCTCGCGCGCCGTCTGCGTCGACTCCGCCGGTTTCGCCGTCGAATGGCCGTGCGCGTCTTCTCTCTCGCGCGACTCGTCGGCAGCGTCATCACGCCGTTCGGCTGGGCCGCGCTCGCGGCGACCGTCGTAGCCCTGGCCGTCGGATACGGCCTCGGCTGGTTGGAATTCGCCGCCGCGGGGCTGGCACTCGCGTTCCTGCTCGTTCTGTCGGCGCTGTTCCTGATCGGGCGCACCCGCTTCACCGTCGAGCTCGAGGTGCCCGTCGTGCGCACCGTGGTCGGGTCGCCCGTGACGGGGCGCGTCGTGCTGGGCTCCGAAGGGCGGCGTCCGCTCTGGGGTGCTCGCCTCGAGGTGCAGATCGGCGAGTCAGCGGTGCCGGTCCAGTTCGGCGCCGGGGCCTCGTCGACAACGGAGTTCAGGATCCCGGCCGACGCCCGCGGGGTCGTCCGCGTGGGGCCGGTCCGCACCGTTCGCGGTGATCCACTCGGCCTCTTCCGTCGCGACGCCCTCTGGACCGACACGGTCGACGTCTTCATCCACCCGGCGACCGTGGCGGTGCCGCCGACGAGCAACGGCTTCATCCGCGACCTCGAGGGCGCGTCGACGCGCGATCTCACCACCGATGACATCTCGTTCCATGCCCTGCGCGAGTACCGACCGGGTGACGACCGCCGGCACATCCACTGGAAGAGCACGGCGCGCACGGGCCAGCTGACGGTCCGCCAGTTCGAAGAGACGCGCCGAAGCCACGTCGTCATCGCCTTCGGCCTGGCCGAGACCGACTTCCGCGGCCCGGACGAGTTCGAGCTCGGCATCGGCGCCGCGGCCTCGATCGCCGTTCGTGCTCTGCGCGACGGGCGCGACGTGACCGTGGCGACGAGCCCCCCGGCCTCGGGCGACGACGTCGACGGCGTTCGCGAGCCGAGACTCGTGAGCACGCGTGGCCGGCAGCGGCTTCTCGACGAGCTGAGCACTCTCGACCAGGGCTCGTCGAGCGTCGGCCTCGGCCTCGTCTCCCGCCTCGCCGCCGATCGCGTCTCGGGTGCCTCCCTCGTCTTCCTGGTCTGCGGATCGACGCCGACCCTGCGCGACCTCCAGTCGTGGTCGCTGCGGTTCCCGCTCGGCGTCGAGGTGGTCGCGCTGGTGTGCTCGCCCGAGCAGAAGCCCGGGTTGCAGCGGTTCGGCGAGCTCGGCGTCGTGACGCTCGGGTATCTCGACGATCTCCGCGGATCCTTCGCCGGGGGCGTCTCGTGAGCGGGCGTCGTGTGGTGAGCGGGCGCCGTGTCGGGGCCGGGCACGCTGTTCTGACCGCGCGCCGCCTAGTCCACTCGGGGTTCGCCCTTCTGCTCCTCGCGGTCGCGACAGTGCCCCTCGCGACGGTCTACCAGGATCCAGCACTCGTCACCCTCGCCATCACCGCCGGCGTCGTCGGATCGCTCCTCGCCGGGATCGCCGCCGTGCGCGCCTGGCCCGCGCTCCTCGTCGTGGTCGCGACCCCCGTCGCCTACCTCCTCGTCGGGGTCCCGCTCGCCGTGCCGTCTCAGGCAGCCTTCGGCGTGCTGCCGACCGGCGGCGGTCTCCGCGCGCTCGTGATCGGCACCGTCACCTCCTGGAAGCGCATGCTCTCGGTCGACCTGCCTCTCGGCCGCTACGAGGCCCTGCTGGTGCCCGCGCTGATCGTGCTGCTCGCCGCGGTCGTGGTGGCGGTGTCGCTCACGCTTCGCTCGCGACGGCCGGGCCTCGCCGTCGTGCCCGCCGTCGCCGTCCTGGCGGCCGGAATCGCCCTCGGTGGCACCACGACGACCCTGCCGCTCGCCGTCGGCGGGGCGTTCGTGGTCGTCGCGCTCGCCTGGGGTGTGTGGTCGGGCCTCGGAGCCGGTGCCCTGTCGATGACACGGGTGATCGCTGCCGCCCTCCTCGTCGCCGTCGCCGTCGGGGGAGGAACGGCCATTGCGACGACCAGGCCGCCGTCGTCCGACCGGGCCGTCCTTCGCGACGTGGTGGCCCCGCCGTTCGACCCCGATCACTACGTCAGCCCCCTCGTCGGCTACCGGACGAGCGTTCTGCCGCCGAACGCCGGCGAACCGATGCTCCGGGTCACCGGCCTGCCGGACGGCGCCCTTCTGCGCGTCGCCACGCTCGACTCGTACGACGGATTGGCCTTCACCGTCGGAGACGGTCGCGACACGGCGTCGTCGGGCACCTTCGCCCGGGTTCCGTCCGCCGTCGACCACGGCACGGCCGACGGCGAGCGGGTCTCCCTGGGCGTGAGCGTCGAAGGCTACCGCGGGGTCTGGCTGCCGACCGCCGGCGACGTCTCGCGGGTCCGATTCGACGCGAACGCCCCCGACACCGACTACTACCTCAACGCCACCACGAGCACAGCGGCTCTGCCCGGGGAAGCCGTCTCAGGGGAGCGGTACACGGTCGACACGGCGATCGCTGGCGCGATATCGCTCGACCGGCTCGCCGAGCTGCGACCCGGCAGTGCGACACAACCCGTGTCGTCGGCGCTTCCCGCTGCACTGGCCGCGACCGTCAAGGCCCACTCCGACGGCGCGACGACCCCCGGCGGTCGTCTCGCCGCCCTGACCCGCTGGCTCCGCTCCGGGTACGTGAGCGACTCGGGCGACGGCGAGCCCTTCAGCGCCGCCGGGCATTCCGCGGGCAGGATCCAGAAGCTCCTCACCTCGTCGCCCGTCCTCGGCGACGCCGAGCAGTACGCGCCCGCTCTTGCCCTCCTCGCACGCCAGGTCGGATTTCCGTCCCGCGTGGTCGTCGGCTACGCGAAGTCGGGCTCCGACGACGACACGAGCACGGCGGGCGCCGCCGGCAGCACGACGTTCACGGGGGCCGATCTCACAGCGCGGGTGGAGGTCGAGACGTCGGGCGGATCCTGGGTGTCGATCGATCCGAACCCCGAGAAGGGCCCGGTTCCGCCCACCGAGACGACTCCGTCGGAGTCGGTCGCCCGGCCGCAGACGGTTCTGCCGCCGCCACCGCCCGAGAAGAACGACGCCGCGGTCTCGCAGAACCGCGATGGGCAGAAGGCCAGCCGCGAGCCGGCGGCGGCTGGCTGGCTCGAGGTACTCGCGGCGGTGGCGCGCGTCGGCCTGCCGATCGTGCTGGTGCTCGGGATTGTGACCGCGCCGCTCTGGGCGATCGCCCTCGCGCGACTGCTTCGTCGACGCCGACGTCGTGCGGCGGATGCCCGAGAGGTCGCGGCGTCCGGCGCCTGGGATGAAGTGCGCGACACCATCGACGACGCCGGCTTCGACGTCGACGCGTCGGCGACGCGCACCGAGATCGCCGCTCTCGTCGGCACGCCCGAGGTGCAGCGGCTGGCAGCGGAGACCGAGCGCAGCGTGTTCTCGACGCAGGTGCTCGATTCGGCCGACGTCGATCGCCTGTGGCGCGAGGCGGACGCCGCCAAGCTCAGTGTCATCGCGCTGGCTCCGACGCGCTGGCAGCGCCTCCGGTTCCGTCTCACCGCGCGGTCGCTGTGGGCTTCGGCCCGACGTCTCTTGGACGATCTCCGAACGCGACGTTCTCGCACCAGAATGGGACGGTGATTCCTCTGCTCCTCACCTTCAGCGACGGTCAGACTCTCGAGGCCTCCGGCTCGGTCGTGGTCGGTCGCAATCCGCATCTGCACCAGCTGGCGTCCGAGCTCGACGAGGGCCCCGTCGACCTCGTCACCCTGGTCGACCCGCTGAAGTCGGTGTCGCGGGTGCACCTCGCTTTCGGCACCTTCGACGGCGTGCCCTGGGTGCTCGACGCCGATTCGGGCAACGGCACGCGCCTGATCTACCCCGATGGCAGCGCCTTCGCTCTCGACTCCGGTGTGCGCTACGAGCTCGACCCCGGGTCGCGGGTCGAATTCGGGCCGTTCAGCGCGCTGGTCGGCTAGCGCTGGTCGTCTATCGCTGGTCGCTGACGCTGCTGCGTCAAGTCGGGCCGGTTTGCCCTGCTGCTTACTCACACCCTCGCCACCGGCGTTCGAGGTGGTCCTAGGCGGAGTTCTCCGGCCATCCGCAAGTGTTTGTGCCAAGCCTGCCAGGACGTGACCTCTCTCCAGAGACGTTTTGCGCCGCGTCAAATTTGATCGCGCGCAAAACGTCTCTACGAAGGTGCCCACTCCGGAGAGACACGAGCGGATCACGCGAAACGGCCGCTCACGTCGACCGAGGGCCGCGCCGCACAAAGCGCCCGTTTACGGCAGCGGCAGAGGCAGAGGCACCTGCACCTCGACGTACCCACCCTCCCAGAACAGTGCACCGCGCCCGGGAGCCGCCTGCCCCTGCAACGACCGGGGCAACGGCGCACCGAACGTCTGGGTGCCGTGCATCGCCGTCGAGGCGGACAGCAGGATCCCACGGCGTGCTTTCTTGGCCTCGGGGAACGGTCCGCGAAACAGTCCGCCTGCCTCGTCGACGTGCGCCGACACCAGGAACGCGAAGCGGGCCCGGGCGTCGAGCACCTCCCGCTCGAGTGCGGTGTCTTTGAGGGTCTCGACGTCGTCGATGAGGAGGGCGACGACCGCACCGACGCCCTCGAGCAAAGACGTCGCGGGCGCGACGACCTCGTCGAAGGCGGCCCCGGCGAGGTCGGCGTCGGTGATCAGCGGGATGCCGAGTGACCGGGCCGTGTCGCGCAGGGGTGATTCGCGCAGAGCGACCGCGACGACCGGGAGTCCTGCCGCGGCGAGTTGCGTCGCGACGAGCGCGAGGGTCGTCGAACGCCCGGTGCGGCGGTCGCCGACGACGATCAGCCCGCGGTTCTCCAGTACGTCGACGGCGTAGCGCGACAGCTCGTCGCCCCCGACGCCGAGCACGACGGCCGAGCGGGGCACGCCCCCGGATCCGAGGCCGGAGCCGGGACCGTCCGCCTTGAGGGGGAGCCCACCCGCGGCCTCGAGGCCGATCTCGGCGGGGAGGACGTCGACGCGGAACGGGCGGATCTGGGCACCAGTGTCGGCGGCGGTGTCGCCGGATCCTGCGCTTTCCCCTGTCGCGGACGCGTCCGACGCGACCGACGCCACGACCGCCGCGACGACCGCGCGCAGCGCAGCGCTCTGCGCCTCGCCCGACGGCCCGCCGGGCAGCAGAGCGAACTGGGCTTCTCGCAGCGGCGTGCCGAAGTAGGTGCGCCCGGGCAGGATCTCAGCGGGCAGGCCGCGGACGGGGATGCCGGCGGTGCGGTAGTCCTCGCGGTCGGTCATCGGCAGGAGGTACTTCGTGTCGATGAATGCCGAGACCTTGTCGTTGATGAGCGCTCTGTCGCCGGCGATCACGAGGCGCACGCCGACCGCGGGGCCTTCGCGAAGCAGCCGCACGATCTCGTCGCGGAACGAGACCATGGCGTCGGCCCCGAGGTCGCTCGTCAGCCGCTCCCACCCGTCGATGACGACCACGGCGTAGGGCAGACGCTCCTGGCGGGGCACGGCCGCCCGCTGCTCGCGCACGTCGCCGAACGACCCGCGCGAGAGCAGGTTCTGGCGGCGTCCGATCTCGTCGCCGAGACGGCGGATGAAGCGTGGCAGTCGGCCCGACTCGAGAGGCGTGACGACGGCGCCGGTGTGCGGGAGGTCGCGGATCGGTCCGAGCCCGCCGTTGCCGAAGTCGATGGCGTAGAGGTGCAGGTCGTCGGGGGAGTTGTGCTCGGCGAGCTGCGCGACGAGAGACCGGAGCGCCGAGGTGCGGCCCGACCGGGCGCCACCGACGAATTCGAGGTGCGAGTTGTCGGCGGGGTTCCAGGTCAGCGGACGCTGCGTCTGCTCCGACGGAACGTCTTCGAGACCGAGGATCACGGATCCGGCGGCCACCAGCGAGCGGTCGAGGGCAGGATGCGCGAGGTCGAGCGCAGTCGGCAGAGGGTCGAGCCACGGCGAGGGGTTCTTGGCCACGCCGAGCGCCTCCGTGGCCGACGAGATCACGTCGACGAGCGCGCGCAGATCGGTGTCGTCGTGATCGATCGGGCCGACGTGAGACGCCCGCTTCGGGAACACCACGGGAAGGCCCACGTCGCGCCACGCGCGGGTGACCACCCGCGGCGCATCGGCGGAGGAGGCCTGCACTCCCGGGCGGCGTCCGGCGACACGCGCCGTCTGGAATCTGGCCGGAGCGGCCCCCGCCCCGCGGCGGGCATAACCGCGCCCGGGCGTCGACGTCGAGATGGACGCGGCCTCGGGCGATCCGAGCACATCGGTCGAGTCGCCGCGGTCGGTGACGCGCAGAGCCACCCGGAGGTTGGTGTTCGACTGCATCTCGGGCGTGATCGCCCCGGCCGGGCGCTGCGTGGCGAGGATGAGGTGCACCCCGAGCGACCGACCGACCCGGGCGATGCGGACGAGACCGTTGACGAAGTCGGGCAGCTCGGTCTTGAGCTCGGCGAACTCGTCGATGACCAGGACGAGACGGGCGAGGCCACGGGCGGCCGCGGCAGCCGGATCCTTGTCCCAGGCCGCATCGGCGTCTTTGGCGCCGAGGTCTTTCAGCACTCGCTCCCGGCGCTTGAGTTCGGCGTCGAGCGACTCGAGCGCGCGCTCCGTCTCGCGGCCGTCGAGGTTCGTGACCAGACCGACGGTGTGCGGCAGTCGCTCGCAGTCGGCGAAGGCCGAGCCGCCCTTGTAGTCGACGAGCACGAAGTTGAGCGCGTCGGGGCGATTGACGAGAGCCAGCGAGACGACGAGGGTCTGCAAGAACTCCGACTTGCCCGCGCCGGTCGTTCCGGCGACGAGGCCGTGGGGGCCGTCGCTCGCGAGATCGATCGCGAACTCACCGTCGGCCGAGGCACCTACGACGGCCCGCGTCTCGCGCGGTGCGTACGACCAGCGGGAGACGATCGGCTGGGGGTCGTCGAGGTCGATGCCGCGGAGTTCGGCGAAGCGGACGGACGCGGGCAGCAGGTTGTCGTCGCCGACTCCGCCGACGTGGACGATGGGCGCCAGGGCTCTAGCGATCCGGTCGGCGCGCTGGGCTGTCGTGCTGTCGAGCAGGACGCGCGCGTGAGGTGCGGTCGCCGACTCGATGCGACCGAGTGTCGGGGCCGCCGGATCGACGAGGATCTCGGTCACCGCCTCTTGCGGCAGCCGCGACCGGTCGTCTTCGATCGCTACGACGTGCACGCCGAGGGCCGGCCCCTGCTCCAGCAGGGTGACCATGCCGGGCAGGGTGCGGAGCGTCCGCGCCTGATCGATCACCACGACGACATCGGTGTCGAACCGCACGTCCGAGCGCGAGCCACGGGCCGCGCGGCGCCCCTCGATCAGAGAGCCGAGCTCGCGGAGCCGGGCCAGCCGCGTGTCGGACGTGTTGCCGATCAGGGCGAGCGCACCGTCGGCCGCCTCGACGTGCGGAAGCCACCGGGTGAAGGCCCAGTCAGCCTCCGACGCCTGATCGCACAGCAGGATCACGCCGAGGTCACGGGGAGACCTCGTCACCGCGAGGTTCACGACGAGGGTGCGGGCGATGCTCAGAGCGACAGCCCGAGGGCCGGCGATACCGACGACGCCTCGGGCGAGGTCGACCGAGACGGGCACGGGAGAGACACCGGCCCGGAACGGCTCGGACGAGGATCGAGTGCCCGCGCCCTGATAGTCGGCCTCCAGCGGCAGCTCCGCGACCCCGATTCGCGCCGTGAGCGCGTCAGGCTCGCCCTGCCGGCGTTCCCAGAGCCGGTCGGTCGGCGTGGTCGCGATGTCGTCCACCGCCACCGGATCGAGCGCGTCGGCCCAGCCGCGAGCTCGCTGTTCCTCCGCTGCCGCCTCGATCGCCGCGCGGGCCGCCACCACCTCGGAGCGCCACTTGTCGATCGTCCGCTTGCCCGTGCGGCGCGCGGTGCGCCGGCTCGTCACGTTGTTGCCGATCACCATGATCGGCGAGGCCGCCGCCATCACGAGCATCACCGGGGTGCGGAAGGCGAACGCCATGACGACTCCGATCACGACCGGCAGCATCGCCGCGAGCCACGGCACCGGCGACTTCTCGGCCGCCGTGGGCTTGTCGCCCGGCAGCGTCACGACGGGCGTCGTCGGCGCGGGATGGATTCGCGAGGCCCGGTTGTAGGCGAGGCGCCCCAGAGTGTCGGGGGAGACGTCGGCGTTCCGCGCGGGTTGACGGCCGATCCGGAGCACGCTCGACCCGAGCTGCACGAGGTCGTCGCCCGTGACGGTCGTCGGAGCGTCGATGCGCCGGCCGTTCACCGTGACCACGGCATCGTCGCCCAACGGCTCCACGATCATCGACACGGGAGCGGCCTGCCCCCACCCGGTTGCGGCCGGGGTCGCATTCTCGCGTGCCGCCGTGAGTGTCGCGTGCTGAGCCAGCAGAGCGGGGTCGAGAATCTGCACGAGCTGGTCGGCACCGCTGCCGAGTGTCGCGACCGATCCCGCCGGAAGCCCGACGACCTTACCGGAGAACGGCCCGCCGACGACCTCGAGCCGCACCGCGCCGACAGGCAGCAGCAGCACAGGCTCAGCGCTCGGAATGGTCGCTCCGACGAGCAGGCCGACCTCGGTGGCCGGCACGGCAGGATCCTGCCCCGGAGCCACCGACGCGACCGGCACCCCGAGCGCCTCGGCGATCTCGCCCACCGACACGGTCGGCTCTGCGTCGACGACGAGATCCGAGGATCCGAGGGGGTCACCCGGTGAAGAGAAGGTCAAGCGCACGGGGTCATCCGTTCCGGTCGGTGTCGCGGGGCGGCGTCAGCGGCGAGACCGCTTCGCGGGAGGGCTCGGCGGCGAGGACGCGGGCCGGGTTGTTTGTGGAGGAGCGGCCGACGCCGACGACGACCGAGCCGACGGCCTGGTCGCCGCTGCGGTCGGCGTAGACGAAGTACGAGAACTGGTCGATGCCGGTGAAGCCGGTGTCGGGGTGGTAGACGAACGTGCCGTCGGCCTTGCACTCGACGCTGCCGTTCTGCGGCTGTCCGCAGCGGCTCAGGGTGATCGGGTAGCCGCTCGCCACCGTGTCGTCGGCCACGGCCGAGCCCGAGACCGCCGCGTTCTTGGCGGTTCGCGCCACGGCACCGGCGATCGTCGGCGCGTGCGTCATCCCCGGCACGACCGCGACCTCGACGCTCGTGGGAGCCGACCGCTGGCCGACCGGGTCGTCGATCCGGTAGTGGATGGTCGCCCGCCCGCTGAAGTCGGGTGCCGACTGGAACACGATGCCGCGAGGGCCGAAGCTCGCGGTCCCGGCACGAGCCGGTGTGACGGTGGCTCCGGCGAACGTCGGCCCGGTCGTCGTGCAGCTCGCGCAGGTCGCCGGCAGCTCCGAGTAGGGGATCGTGGCGAGCGACCCCTGCGCCAGCGGAACGTCGTGGAACGCGGGGGCGGGTGCCGAGAGAGTCGGGGGCGCGAGGGCGACTCGGTAGGTCTCGGCGCGGGTCTCGGATCCTCGCCTCAGAGCGATCACGACCTTCTGCGTGCCGACACCGCGGTCGTAACCAGCGGCAGCGAAGGTGACGGCCCGGTCGTCACAGCGCACCGTGACGAGATCGGGAGTGCGTCCGGTCGGGCACGCCGTGACCGTCCAGCCCTTCGGCAGGGCGCTCTGCTGGGAGCCGCGAAAGGGGATGCTGAGCACATCGTCGCTGACCGCGGCATGCGCGGGCACGAGCCCGGTCGAGAGGGCGAGAGCTGCGACCACGATCGCCGCGAACCGCACACGGCCACGACCGAAACGGCGCCGTCGACGGCCAAAAGACAATCGAACCCCCGCCGATCTGTGTGCTCGCCCTGCTTCGTGCGTCTCGCCGGGAGTCTGTCGACCCGGGGCGGGAACACCCGTAGGTTAGCATCGGGGTCGTTCGAGACGAGCGACGACAGCGTGAAGGGGGATTCCGTGGCAACAGACGACCACTCCCAGGATCCGCGCCGACCCGTCCGCCCGACCGGCGCCCCGGTGCGTCCCGCCGGTGCTCCACCCCGCGGTCGCCGTGCTCGCGTCGAGACGCCTGTCGACGCCGCTCCCGAGGTGCGAGCCGTTCCGCGGCGCGTGCTGCCGGTGGCGCCGCCTGCTGCCGCTCCGGTGGCGCCTGCGCCGGTTGCTTCCGCGCCGGTTGCGCCTGCCCCGGCTGCTCCCGCCCCGGCTGTGCCTGCTCCGGTTGCGCCTGCTCCGGTCGCACCTGCTGCTGCCCCTCCCGCCCCGGTCGTTGCACCCGCCGCGCTGGCGCCGACCGCGGTCGCCCTCGCTCCTCGCCGCGAGGTCACCGCTCTCACCCACCGCGTCATCGGTTCCGCCGCGTCCGCCGGGCTCATCTCCGGCATCGGCTCCCCGTCGGCGGTGACGCTCGAAACGCTCCCGGATCTCCTGCCCGAGCCCGGTGTCGACGACAGCACTCCGCCGCTTCGCAAGCAGCCCGCGTTCATCGTCTCGCTGATTGCGGCCGGCGTGATCCTTCTCGGTGTCGCCGCCTTCTTCGTGCTGCAGCACGTACTCCGCGGGCCGGATGCCGTCGAGGGGCTCACCGTGCTCGACGGCGGCAACAACTACGTGCTGCAGTGGAACGGCCCCGACGTGCCCTACTCGGTCTCGGTCACGACGAAGGCGTCGACGACCATCGACGTCACCCGCTTCGTCAAGGGCGGACGCCAGGCATTCGTGCCGAAGTCGGGCCTCGGCTTGACCGACGCCTCCTGCTTCGTGGTCCGCAGCACCGCCGAGGCCACCGAGCACCCGACCGTGCCGACATCGCGGGCTGATCTCTCGACCGCTGGCGCCCAGCGCTTCTGCGTCGCCGACATCCCCTCCCAGTAGCCCCGCCTCTCGTCGGGCTCTCGTGAGTGTCCACGATCGGCTAGTCCCCGGTCGCGATCATTAGCAGATCGCGGACACTCACCAACCCGTGGGGCGATCAACCCCAGAGCAGCTACCTGTGAAATACCAATAAGTGCAGGAGTGCCCAGGATGGGTGCCTTGCGCCGGGGGAGGGGGTGCGTGTCAGACTGGATACACGTCACTCGTCGTGGAGTGGTCTGTCCATCCAATCCGAAAGTCGATCGCTTCAGCCTCGCGGCCAACCCCGAGGCACGATCGCAGAAACAGAGTCCACGGCGAGACGCCCGGCCCCGACAGGGTCCGATCGAGTGCAGCAGCGCTCGTGTTTTGTCGTGCACCCGAGGAGACCCGTGTCCGACATCACAGCACCCGCACGCACCGGGTCAGTCCGAACCATGCCCACCCGAACCGGCGCCGTCCGGTCCGTCAGCGACCAGGCCCACACCCTGACCCCGAAGGCCGTCATCGGCATCGCCGTCCTCGGCCTCGCGACCTTCTTCGCCATCACCACCGAGCTCATGCCCGTCGGCCTCCTCGGACCGATGAGTGCCGACCTCGGCGTCAGCGTCTCGCAGATGGGCCTCGTGGTCACCGTCTACGCGCTCGCCGTCGCGCTGCTCGCACTGCCGCTCACCGTGGCGACCTCGCGTTTCCCCCGGCGAGCCGTGCTCATCGCGACGCTCGGCGGGTATGCGGTCTCGAACCTCCTGATCGCCCTCGCCCCGACGTTCGCCGTCGTCTGCGCCGGCCGCGTCATCGGCGGCGTCGCGCACGCTCTGTTCTTCTCGGTCGCGTCGGCGTACGCCACCCGGATCGTGCCGCCGCGCCTGGCCGGCCGGGCGATCGCGTTCGTCTACTCGGGCAGCTCGCTCGGCTTCGTGCTGGGCGTGCCGCTCGCGACCACGGTCGGCGAGCACAGCGGCTGGCGTCTTGCCGTCGGCGGGGTCGCCGTCGCGTCGGCCGTGCTCGCTCTCGTCGCGGTCGCCTTCTTGCCGTCGGTGCGGGGAGAAGCACAACCCCACTTAGGATCCCCCAAATCGTGGGCCCGCTCCGGCCTCCTCGCGGTGGGTGTCGCCGACCTGTTGCTCTTCGCCGGCCACTACGTCGTGTACACCTACGTCGGGCCGTACCTCGAGGGCGCCGGGCTCGGCCACGACGCCATCGGTGGCGCGCTCCTCGTTCTGGGTGGCACCGGAATTATCGGACTCCTCGCGGCCGGATCCTTCGTCGACCGAGCCCCGCGCCAGACCCTGCTCGTCGCCGTGGCCGTCATGGCTCTCGCTCTCGCCGCACTGCCGTTCGTGCACGGGTCGCTCGTCGGCACGTTCGTCGTCGCCGGCATCTGGATGGCTGCCAACGGCACGACCGGCACGCTGTTCATGGCCGCGGCGATCCGCACCGGGGGAGTGAGCCCCGACATCGCGGGCGCGCTGATCAACGGGGCCTCGAACGTCGGCATCGCGGCCGGTGCTGCAGCGGGTGGTGTCGTGTACGGGTCGGCCGGTCTCGGCGCACTGCCGCTGGCCGCCGCCGTGGTGCTCGCCGCGAGCTTCGGCGTGGTCGTCGTCGCGCGTAAGGGCTTCCCGCTGCACGGCCACGCGCAGGCGACCCTGTCGACCACGAGTATCCCGGTGATCACGACGTCGATCCAGACGATCACCACGTCGATTCCCACCCTCGTCACGTCGTCGATCCGCACGATCAAGACGCACACGTCGTCGATCCGCACGATCCGCACTCCCGACACTGCGACCGGTTCGACGCGTTTGCCGTAGGGCGTCGCCCCGCTCGCGCCGCCCGCCCTGCTTTCGAATTTGAAGGAAAAACTGGGCGCCGACCCCCGCCGATCGGCATGAAGTCGTCCCCCTCCGACCGAATCTCCTTCGAATTTGCAAGCCGTCGCCGTTGCAAACCGGGGGCACATGTACCCACACGAATCAGTTGTGGCGCGCAACGCCCCGCGTGTAGCGTCGTTACCGCGTGGTCGTCACACTCCAGGGGGATTCGCCTCCGCGCGGCACGTCCGAAGAAGGGTCAGGGCAGTCATGGCACAGTACAAGGTTTCCAGCGAGAGCCTCGCGTCGGCATCGAGCCAGCTTTCGAACGGCTCGAGCGACGTCCAGTCGACTCTCGCTCACCTCCGCAGTCTCGTCGAGAGCCTCGGTAGCGAGTGGGAAGGCTCCGGTTCGAGCGCTTTCAACGAGCTCTACACCGAGTTCAACACCGCCGGCATCAAGCTGAACGAGTCGCTCTCGGGCATTGCCGACCTCCTCAGCAAGGCCGCGTCGTACTACGCCGAGTCTGAGGCCAACGTCGCCAACGCTTTCCGCGGCTAGCGACAACCGGGTCGGCACCACCAGGGCCGACCCACCCGCGCGCGCTCTCAAGGGAGCGCGCGTCGGTGTGTCCGGCGGAGTGAAACAGAGGGGGAGCTCGTGGCGAATGTCACAGTGTCATCGGAGGCGGTCCACGAGGCCTCCTCGCGGGTGAGTGCAATGGTCGAGGAATTCTCGGCTCGGCATGCCCAGGCCGACCAGACGGTCCAGGCACTCGTCTCGTCGTCTTGGACGGGCGAGGCTTCCACCGTGTTCCACACCGGCTGGACCGACTGGTCGACCGGCGCGGCCAAGGTCGCCGATGCCCTGGGTGGCATCGCGACCCTCCTCGCCGAGGCGGCCGTCGAGTACGCCGAGACGGAGGCGAGCGTGACCCGGGTCTCCGTCTCGTCGACGGTCGTCTCTTCCACTCCAGCCAGTGGTGGCGCATCAGGCGAAGCATCGACAAGCCCCCACACCGAAGGATCCGCGACACCGCCTTCCGACCCGGCCGGGCTCCGCTGATGCCCCGTTTCCACGCCGACGTCGCCGAGATCGACCAGACCGTCGTGACGCTGTCGCAGTTGGCAGAATTCTGCGCCTCGCTCCTCACCGAGATCGACACGATCCGCCAGACGGTCTCCGCCTCGTGGGACGGCGAGGCCTTCGCCTCGTTCCAAGCCCTCCACGCGGAGTGGGCTTCCGGTGCAGCCGAGATGGCGGCCGGCATCGCCATCATGCATCAGGCTGCAGTGGACTCGAGCGCCAACTACACGGCCGCGTCCGAGGCGACCCGCGGGGTGTGGGGCTGATGGCCGGGGTTCTCTTCGACGTCGACGCGACCGACTTCGTCACCGCGTCCACGACGTCTTCGTCGGCGGCGGAGTCGGCTGTCGCCGCCCGCGGGTCGCTTCAATCGGCGTTGTCGGGATCCTCGTCCATGGCCGGTTCCGACCCGACGGGCCAGAAGTGGTCGGAGTCGTACGACTCGGCCGCCGCCGACGCTGTGCGGGGCCTCGATTCGATCGTGACCGTGCTCGGTTCCGTCTCGGCGGGGCTCGCGGTCACCGGATACAACTACGCGTCGGCCGACTGGCAGAGCGCCGGTCAGGCGGGCTCACCTCCCGGGTTCACCGTGCCCTCCCTGCCGTCAGCGGTCTGCTCCGCGCCTCCGCCCTCGTCGTCGGGTGGAACGCGCGCCTCCGACATCCCCGGATTCGAGTACGTCGCCGACTTCATCGGCACGATGTGGCCCGATGGCGACACCGGCAAGCTCACCGCAGCCGCCAGCGCCTGGACGGCCCTCGCCGACAGTCTCGACACCATCAAGTCGAGCGATCTCACCCGCGTCGTCGATGGTCTCGACGGCACCGACACCCCCGAGATGCCGTCGATCCGGGGCACCCTCAGCCAAGTGCAGACGGCTGTTGGCCAGCTAGCCACCGAGGCGCGCTCGATCGCCACCGGCTGCACCGACTTCGCCGCCCAGATCGAGAGCGTCCACACCCAGACTCGCCAGGAGCTGAATAACCTCCTGCTGCAGATCGAGGCCACCGTCGGCGTCTCCCTGCTGCTGACGGTGGTGACGGCGGGGGCCTCCGATGTGGTCGGCGCGGGAGTCGTCGCCGGCGAGGTGACATTTACGGTCAGCCGGATCCTGACGATCATCGGCGAAGCCGCCGCGACGGTCGCCCGCGTGGTCGATGAGGTCGCTGTCGCCGCCGGATCCATCGCTCGCATCGCTGGTATCTCCGAGCAGGTCACCGTTCGCGTCGTGGCCTTCGCCGGTAAGTCGGTGGTCGCGGGTGTCGGCAACTCCGCCCTCAACACGGTCTCGACGGCCATCACGATGCCCGGCGCCGACCTGAACGAGGCTGCCCTCTCCGGCTTCATCGGCGGGGCTGCCCTCGGCACGCTCGGGCAGGGCGTGAAGTACGGGGTCGATGCTGTCGCGGCGCGTTCTGCGATGAAGGCCTCACTTGATGCAGCACTGCCGGGCATTAGCCGTGAGCTAGGCAAAAAGGTAGAGGTTCTGGCGCCTATTGCCACTCACGTCGGTGCCGACGGAAAGGTCATTCCCACTCGCGCTCTTATCCATCCGCGGGCAAGTTTGCTGGAGAAGGAGTATGCGCCTCAGCCTGCGGACGGAGCGGGAGTTGGTGCAGACAGTCCCCAAGTAAGAGCGCTCTTGCCGAAAGGCTTTTTGCGCTGGAATGGAGGGACTAAAGCGGCTTACGACGCCGAACACTTGTCAGGAAGAATTGTCCACGGGAAGCCTGAAATCAACCCCAATTCATGGCCCGATGGCGAGAAGGCACCGGATGGGTTCCAGAATCCAGAGTCTCGCATGCCCGTGGTTCTCAAAAAGGGATTCATCATGGACCGACTCGGTGGCCCTATTGGTCGCTTTACTTCGCCGGTAGGAACAAGCTTCCCTCCTCGAGCTCTCCACGATTACAGCCTCGATTACGGCTATCATCGCTACGAAGTTATTCACGAACTGCCAGCGTGGGCAGGGCCGACGGCGGACGCCTTTGGAAAGACCGGTGGCGGGCCTCAACTTTTATTACCTGAAGATGCGAAGGTATTACTGGCGCGAGGCTTCATCAGAGAAGTGGTTCAATGAGTTACTTATACAATTTAGATTCACTAAAGCGTCAACTAGCACGCGTCGAGGTGGACCCAAGCTTATATTCAGTTGGTGAAGCTGCCGATGGTACGTATTGCATAGCTGCAAACTCGGAGGGCGACTGGGAAACATTCACTTTTGAGCGGTCTCAAAAGTACGATCTGAAGGTCTGGGCGAGCGAAGAAGACGCCTGCCTCGCTTATCTCGGGCGCATCGCTTGGATGGAGTGGGGTAGGTAGTCGTCATTAAGCCAACACCAGACCGATTCATCACACCGGCACTCTTGCAATGAGTTACTTCATAAACATCGACAAGCTCACGACGCGATTGGCCAGGGCCCACGTCGATCCCCGTCTCGTCTCGGTGGGGTCGTACGCCGAGGGGTGCTACTGCATTGCGCAGAATGAAAACGGAGTCTGGGAGACCTTCATCGGTGAACGCTCGGAGAAATTCGAGCTGAAGGTCTGGAACAGTGAAGAGGACGCCTGCGTGGCATTCCTGGGGTACCTCGCGTGGACCGAGTGGCACGACTAAGCCCGCTCGGCACTCGGGTGCCGATCCGAGCAGGACGAAAAGGACCGCGAGGAACTACGAATCCCTCCGCACGTGCATCGCAAGCCTCGGATTCAACCTGCACTCCGTCGTGACCACCGTCGACGCAGTCGCCGGCCAGATTGCCACGGTCGGTCCCTCGTACTCTCTCGTGCGCTGCCGTGACGGATTCACGATCATGGCCGACGGCGGTCGAGCCGACGTCTACGAAAAGCCCTTTGCCGGTCACCGCGTAGCACCGGGCTGGCCGCCGTACCCTCCGCCTGCGATTCCGGCTGATTGCAGCCCTTAAGCCCACCCCCAACACCGTTTCGTATGCCGAAGGTCCGCCGCCGCCCAGGCTGGCGCTTGCCCCATTACCCGACCCCGTCGGATCCTCGTCTTTAGCCGGCCCGTCGGCCGCGAGACTCCAGAAGTTGCCCATGCGCACGGCACTTCATAGGCACATCGTGGAGTCTCGATACCCGCCGCACGGGTGCGCGAGCGACAGCAGGTGCGAGAATGGCCGCATGTTCGGCAAACGCCTCCGCGGGACTGACTCGCCCATCACCCGCGACACCGGCTTCGGCATCGGGGCGCAGGTCTACGTGGTCGACTCCGACGAGGATCCGACCTCGCCCTTTCCAGACGGGCCGACCGGTGTGGTCGTGCGCCCCGGGGGATCGGCGTGGCAGCCGGTCTCGGTGATCGGCGGATCGTCCCGCGTGTGGACCATCCAGTTCGACACCCCGCAATACACGGCCGAGCTTCACGGGCCCATAGCGATGGTGCAATTGCCCGAGCGCTACCTCCGGCTGGCCCCGCCCGTCGAGTAGCGGATTTCGCGGACGGCCCCCGAACGGGGGCCACTCGTTCTGGGACTAGGGGGCGAACCCCGGCGTCGATAGCGTCAGGGCATGATCTCACCCCGGCTGGCTCTCGCCGCCACTTTCTTGACCGTGGCTATCGCCGTGCCGTCCGTCGTCGTCGCTGCCGAGGCGTCGTCCGCGAGCACCTCCTCTTCAAGCACTTCTGCGATCACAGCGTCCACGAGCACGACCACGACGCACACGACCTCCTCGCGCCTCGCGAAGCCCGCCGCCAAGGAGTACAAGAACTGCACCGCCATCAAGAAGGTGTACTCGGGCGGCATCGCCAAGAAGGGCGTGAAGTACAACGTCGTCAAGCACAAAGACGGCACCAAGACCAACAAGGCTCTTAAGGGCAAGGTCAAGTTCGACACTGCTCTCTACAACGCCAACAAGAAGTCCGATGCCGACAAAGACGGAATCGCCTGCGAGAAGAGCTAAGCGGCGTTTCGTCGGATCCTCGTCGCCCTCCCATCTTGTCGATGCGGAGGGCTTCGCTCTGCCCCCTGCTGCCCCGCGCCGCGGCTGGCCCCGTCCACGCCCGCGAGTGCCGCCAAATGCACGCCCGCCATCGCCCAAAACGGCGTTTGCCGCCACTCGGGAATAGACCCGACCCCACGGCGTTGAACCCAACTGTATGCAGACGCATACAAATGACGTAGGGTGAGAACATGGAAAACAAGAGCGGCATGCAGTTCGGCGTCTTCTCCGTCGGCGACATCACCACCGACCCGACCACCGGCATCACGCCGACCGAGCACGAGCGCCTCAAAGCGATGATCACGATCGCGAAGCACGCCGAAGAGGTCGGCCTCGACGTCTTCGCCGCCGGCGAGCACCACAACCCGCCGTTCGTGAACTCCTCGACGACCACTCTTCTCGCCATGATCGCGGCTCAGACCGAAAAGCTCCTGCTCAGTACGGCGACCGCCCTCATCACCACCAACGATCCGGTGAAGATCGCCGAAGACTACGCACTGCTCCAGCACATCACCGACGGCCGTATCGACCTGACCCTCGGCCGCGGAAACACCGGCCCGGTCTACCCCTGGTTCGGCAAAGACATCCGCCAGGGCATCAACCTCGCCATCGAGAACTACGCCCTGCTGCACCGCCTCTGGACGGAGGAGGTCGTCGACTGGAAGGGTCACTTCCGTACACCCCTCCAGGGCTTCACTGCGACCCCGCGCCCTCTCGACGACGTTGCGCCGTTCGTGTGGCACGGTTCGATCCGCTCGACCGAGATCGCCGAGCAGGCCGCGTACTACGGCGATGGATTCTTCGCGAACCACATCTTCTGGCCCGCCTCGCACACCGCCCAGATGGTCAAGCTGTACCGGGAGCGCTTCGAGCACTACGGCCACGGCACCGCCGCGCAGGCGATTGTCGGCCTCGGCGGTCAGGTGTTCATGGCGAAGAACTCGCAGGACGCCGTGAAGCAGTTCCGCCCCTACTTCGACAACGCGCCCGTCTACGGTCACGGCCCCTCGATGGAAGACTTCACCGCGCAGACCCCCCTCACCGTCGGCAGCCCGCAGGAGGTCATCGACCGCACGCTCGGATTCCGCGACTACGTGGGCGACTACCAGCGCCAGCTCTTCCTCATCGACCACGCCGGACTGCCGCTCAAGACCGTCCTCGAGCAGCTCGACCTGCTCGGCTCCGAGGTCGTGCCGGTGCTGCGTCGCGAGTTCGCCGTCGGACGCCCCTCCGACGTTCCGGACGCGCCCACCCACGCGTCGCAGGTCGCCAAGCGCGACGCTGCCCTCGCTGTTTCCGCGCTCTAGACACCAAGGATCCGCCACCATGCCTCTCAAGCACATCGCCGTCGTGGCTGCCGGCCTCAGCCAGCCCTCCTCGACACGCCTGCTCGCCGACCGTCTGGCCGAGGCCACCGTCCGCTCCCTCGCGGAGCACGGCGACCAGGTCGAGGTCACCGTCGTCGAGCTGCGCGACCTCGCGCACGACATCACCGACAACCTGCTGACCGGGTTCCCGTCGCCCGCGCTCGATGCCGCCATCACCGCTGTGACGTCGGCTGACGGCGTCATCGCCGTCACTCCGGTCTTCACCGCGTCGTACAGCGGCCTGTTCAAGTCGTTCTTCGACGTGATCGACAAGGAGTCGTTGTCGGGCACGCCCGTTCTCATCGGTGCGACCGCCGGGACGGCGCGCCACTCGATGGTGCTCGACTTCGCGCTGCGACCGCTGTTCTCGTACCTCCGCGCGGTCGTCGCTCCGCTCGGCGTGTTCGCGGCCTCGGAGGATTGGGGCTCGGGCGATGAGACCACGACCACCCTGCCCGACCGGGTAGCTCGAGCGGGCGCCCAGTTCGCCGACCTCGTCTCGGGCCACTCGACGGCTCGCGACGACGCGTTCGACGGCGTCGTGCCGTTCGAGGAGCAGCTGCGGCGTCTCTCTGCCGACAGCTAGGCATCGCCGCCGCCACCTTTCGGCCGCGCACCCGCCTTTCGGCGGTGTCGCGGCCGCTCGGTGGTTTCGGATCCGTGTTGTCAGGTCTGTGTTGCCGGGTCCGTGTTGTTAGGTCCGTGTTGTCAGGCACCGCGTGGTGACGCGCCGGTTCTGGCGGAAATGTCGGGGGCCTCTTCTACGTTGGAGCCATCATGACTGAGACGAGCACCGCCGACAGCAGCCCCGCCGAAACCAACGCAGCCGACCCCGCGGCCGACCTCGCCGAGTTCCACCAGCGACGCCTTCGACGAGCGCAGAGCCCCCAGGGCCCGCTCGCGCTGACGAACACCCAGTGGGTCGACTCCGAGCAGCCGATCTACGGCGTGCCTGGGCGGTGGGCTCCTGCGCCGAAGGGTCTTGGCGGCCTCGCCGTCACCGCAGCGACCGCCGACGGCATCATCGTCGACGGCGATCCGGTCGACGGCACGGTCTACGTCTCGGGCGACGATGCAATAACCCCCTCGACGATCGCCTTCGCCGACGGCTCCACCGGCACCGTGATCGCGAACGACGACCGCAGCACTTACGCTCTCCGGGTCTGGAACCCCGCCTCCGAGGCCATTGAGGCGTTCGGCGACATCGACGCGTTCCCGTTCGATTCGTCATGGGTCGTGACGGCCGAGTGGGTACCCACGGCGGAAGGCACCGAGGTCGACATCCGACACCAGAAAGACCTCGACCTCAGCCGTCCGAAGCCCCTGCCCGGCCTCATCCGCTTCAGCCGTGATGGGGTCGACTACGAGTTGGCCGCTTTCCCCGCGGGCGACGGCGACCTGCTGCAGCTGGTGTTCGGCGACGCCACCAACGGCGACTCGACCTACTCTGTCGGGCGTTTCCTGTTCCCGACCCCGAACGACGATGGAACCATCACCCTCGACTTCAACCGCGCCGTGCTGCCGCCGTGCGCCTTCTCGTACAACTTCAACTGCCCCATCCCGCCGAAGCAAAACCGCTTCGCCGTAGCCATCGAGGCGGGGGAGAAGAACGTCCTCGCCAAAGACGGCTCGCTCCTGCACGAATAGCAGGCCAGACGCGCCCGCCACCTAGAATCGAACAAATGTTCACGTGTCTCGTTCGTCTGCCCGACGAGTCCATCGAGGTGACGGTGATCGGACGTGACGAGGCCGGGGCACTTCGGTCGGGGTCGGTGCGCCGGATCCTGGGCTCCGATCTCGCTGGCGAAATCGAGCGCGGTGAAGCGGTCGCCACGCGGTGGGTCTGGGACGACACCGCTCGGTGGTATCCCCAGCTGCTCGCAGACGGCCTCCACGTCGATCGATGCGTTGACCTGCGCCTCGCGCACGCGATTCTGCGGGCCTCCGAGTTCACCATCGGCTCCGAGATTCATCGGGGCGGTGCGGGCCCGTGGGATGCCGGCCAGGCTCCGCCGGTGGCCGCCGACGCGCTGTTCGTCGTCGAGCGCGAGTCGCTGCCCGATCCGGTCGGCGAGTTCCTGCTGCAGCGTGCGGCCATTGAAGCCTCTCCCCAGCGCGGTCAGCTCGAGCTGCTCGTCGCCGCCGAGTCGGCAGGTGCCCTGATCGCCGCTGAGATGCGAGCGCGCGGCATTCCGTGGTCGGCGTCGACGCACGACGCCCTCCTCACGGTCGCCCTCGGCCCCAAGCCGCACCCTGGCCAGCGCCCTGCCCTGATGCTCACTGATCTGGCGGCTCTCCGGCGAGAGCTCGGAACGCCCGACCTCAACCCCGATTCGCCGGCCGAGTTGATCAAGGCGCTGCGAGGCGCCGGGCTTGCGGTGCGCACGACCCGGCAGTGGGAGCTCCAGCAGCTCGACCACCCGGCGATCCCGCCCCTGCTCGCCTACAAAAAGAAGCAGCGGCTCCTCGTCGCCAATGGCTGGGCCTGGCTCGACGCCTGGGTCGCGGGCGGGCGCTTCCGGCCCGACTACGTCCCCGCCGCCGCAGCGACCGGCCGCTGGGGCACCTCGGGCGGGGGAGCCCTGCAACTGCCGAAGGCGGTGCGCGGCGCCGTGGTGGCCGACCCGGGGTGGGCCCTCGTGGTCGCCGACGCCTCGCAATTGGAGCCCAGGATCCTGACCGCCCTCTCCCACGACGACGCTATGGCGCGTGCCGGCACCGGAGACCTCTACAAGGGGATCGTGGCGTCCGGCGCCGTGGCGACCCGCGCCGAGGCCAAAGTCGCGATGCTCGGCGCCATGTACGGTGCCACCTCGGGCGATGGGGGGCGGCTCATGCCGCGACTCACCCGCGCCTTTCCGAAGGCGATCAAGCTCGTCGAAGACGCGGCCCGAGTCGGTGAGGGCGGCGGCGTAGTGCACACGCTCCTGGGGCGCACCTCGCCCGATCCCTCGTCCGCGGCGGGCGACGACCTCGCACCGCCGCCTCCCGAGGTGGGCGTCGGCGATGTCGGGGCAGGGCGCCGCGCCTGGGGTCGCTTCACCCGCAACTTCGTCGTGCAGGGCACCGCAGCCGAATGGGCGCTCTGCTGGATGGGTGCTCTTCGCCGTTCGCTCGACGCCCGGTTCGGGCATGGCCCGGACGCACCGCACCTCGTGTTCTTCCTTCACGACGAGGTCGTCGTCCACACGCCCGCCGATGTCGCCCCCGAGGTGGTCGCCCTGGTCGAGGGCGCTGCCGCCGAGGCGGGGCGGCTGCTCTTCGGGCAGGCTCCCGTGCGCTTTCCAGTGACGGTGGCGACAGTGGAGTCGTACGCCGACGCGAAATAGCCACTTGCGGCTCCCCGGTTCGGGTGCCACCGCGCGGAGTTGTCGTCTGCTCGTTCGACTGCTCCTGAATTCAGGTGCGCCGACTCCGTACTCCTGATTTCAGGCGCGCGAAGAGCTGCTCCTCCTGAACGCGGGCCGCAGACGCGAGCATGCGCCTGAATCCGCGCGCGATGCTCCTGTGTTGAGCGGGGCCGGCGCCGGATCCTGAATTCCTGCCAGCCGGGGCTCCTCAATACAGGCGCGGCCCTCGAGAGCAGGCATCTGACCCCCGATCGGGCACACAGGAATCACACACTTGTCATTACCCAGCCGCATCAGCCATACTTCACGAAGTACCACGTTTGTTCCACTCACAGGTCGATGGGGAAGTCGCACCTAATCGAGTGGAGAAAACTGTGGCTGAAATAACCAACACCGCGGTGACGCGTGGCGTGCTCTTCGTCCACTCGTCGCCCAGAGCTTTGAGCCCGCATGTCGAGTGGGCTGCTGGTCGCGCCCTTGGCACGGCTGTCAACTTCTCGTGGGGCGAGCAGCCCGTGCTCAAGGGTGCCCTGCGCGCCGAGTTCTTCTGGGAGGGTCCGGTAGGCACCGGAGCCCAGATCGCCTCTGCCCTGCGTGGCTGGGAGCACCTCCGCTACGAGGTGACCGAAGACCCGTCGAGCCACGCCGACGGCGGTCGCTGGATGCACACGCCCGACCTCGGCGTCTTCTTCGCACAGACCGACTCGGCCGGCAACACGGTCATCCCCGAAGATCGCATTCGCTACGCGATGGAGATCGCAGGATCCAACACGCTCGAGTTGCACCGCGAGTTGCGTCTCGCCCTCGGCCAGGCGTGGGATGACGAGCTCGAGCCGTTCCGCCACGCGAGCGAGGGCAACCCCGTCGTGTGGTTGCACAAGGTCGGCTGATTCGCACGGGCGTCGACTCTCCGCAAGCTGCTTCACGTGCCCTCCCGTTCGACATCGGGGAGGACGCAAGACGAAGGCCCGGCCACCCCGCGAGGTGGTCGGGCCTTCGTGCGCGTGCGGCTACGCCTGAGGCCAGCTCCGCAGCGCGATCACGGCGTTGTGGCCACCGAACCCGAACGACGTCGAGATCGCCACGATCTCGCCCTCGGCGGGGAGAGCCCGAGGCTCCGTCACGAGGTCGATGTCGATCTCGTCATCGGTCTGCGTCGTGTTGATCGTCGGGGGAGCGGTGCGGCTGCTCAACGCCTTCACGGTGAAGGCCGCCTCGATAGCACCCGCGCCACCGAGGAGGTGACCGGTCGACGCCTTGGTGGCCGAGATCGCGATGTTGGGCAGGTGGTCGCCGAAGACGCGGAGGAGAGCGTGGTATTCGGCGACGTCGCCCACGGGGGTCGAGGTCGCGTGCGCGTTGATGTGCACGACCTGCTCACGCTCGACGTCGGACGAGCTCAGCGCTTCGATGACGGCGCGCGCGGCCCCGGTGCCCTCGGGGTCGGGCGCGGTGATGTGGAAGGCGTCGCTCGTGACTCCGCCACCGAGCACCTCGGCGTAGATGCGGGCGCCGCGGGCGAGGGCGTGCTCTTCGGTCTCGAGGACGAGCGCTCCCGCTCCTTCGCCGAGCACGAAGCCGTCGCGCGTGACGTCGTAGGGGCGCGAGGCGGTCGCCGGGTCGTCGGCACGCGTCGACAGAGCGTGCATGGAGGCGAACGCGGCCAGGGGAAGCGGGTGGATCGCCGCTTCCGACCCGCCCGTGACGACGATGTCGGCGTGGCCGAGCTGCAGGTGCTCGTAGGCGTTCACGAGCGACTCGGTGCTCGACGCGCACGCGGAGAGCACCGTGCGGGCTCCGGCGCGCGCACCGAGATCCATCGACACGGCCGCTGCCGGGCCATTGGCCATCAGCATCGGAACCGTCATGGGCAGCACGCGGCGGGGACCCTTTTCGCGCAGGGTGTCCATGCCGTCGGTCAGAGTCCAGATGCCGCCGATGCCGGTCGCCCAGTCGACGAGCAGACGCTCTGGCACGACATCGGGGGACCCGGCGTCGACCCATGCCTCACGGGCGGCGATGAGTGCGTACTGGCTCGACGGGTCGAGTCGCTTCGTCTCTTGACGGGTGAGCACCTCGGACGGGTTGACTTTGATCTGACCTGCGAAGCGAACGGGGAGGTCGTACGCCTCGACCCAGTCGGCCTCGATGGTCGAGATGCCGCTCTCTTTGGCGAGCAGGGCTTCCCAGCTGGCAGTGAAAGTGCCGCCGAGGGGCGTCGTCGCGCCGATGCCGGTGACGACGATCTTTTTGGGGGTGCTTGTGGTCACAGTGGTCTCCTAAGTGGTCGGGATGCGGCGCACCCCGGAAACAGCGCTCGGCCCGCGTCGAGAGGACGCGGGCCGAGCAGAAGGACTCTTAGCCCTGCGCCTTGGTGATGAAGTTGACTGCATCGCCGACGGTCTTGAGGTTCTTGACCTCGTCGTCGGGGATCTTGACGTCGAACTTCTCTTCGGCGTTGACGACGATGGTCATCATCGAGATGGAGTCGATGTCGAGGTCGTCGGTGAACGACTTGTCCATCTCGACGGTGTCGGTGGCGATACCCGTCTCGTCGTTGACGAGCTCGGCCAGGCCGGCCAGGACTTCTTCGGTGGACTGTGCCATTGTTTCTCTCCTTGGGGGTGACGGTGTGACCGGGTAGATCTTATTGCACGGTTACCACGCGGGTGCACGGCGCGCGGAACCGGTTCGAGTGCCCCGCGGGTGCGAGGTGCTCGGGGGTCAGGGCAGAACGACCACCTGAGCGCCGAAAACGAGACCCGCACCGAAGCCGATCTGGAGTGCCAGACCGCCCGACAGCTCGGGGTGTTCGGCGAGAAGGCGATGCGTGGCCAGGGGAATGCTCGCGGCCGACGTGTTGCCGGTCGTCTCGATGTCACGGCCGATCACGACGGTTTCGGGCAGCTTGAGCTGCTTGGCGAACTCGTCGATGATGCGCATGTTCGCCTGGTGTGGCACGAAGGCGGCGAGGTCAGAGGCCTCGATGCCGGCCTTCTCGAGAGCCTGCTTGGCGACCTTGGCCATCTCCCAGACGGCCCAGCGGAACACGGTCTGGCCCTCCTGGCGAATGGTCGGCCAAGCGACCTCTCCCGCGCCCTCGCGGTATTCGCGCGTCGTGGCGGTCATCCCGATGGTCTCCCATTTCGACCCGTCGGAGCCCCAGACGGTAGGCGAGATTCCGGGGGTCTCGCTCGGCCCGACGACCGCCGCACCGGCGCCGTCGGCGAGCAGGAACGAGATCGAGCGGTCGGTCGGATCGATGACGTCGGAGAGCTTCTCGGCCCCCACGACGAGCACGTACTCGGCGATTCCCGACTTGATGAGCGCGTCTGCCTGGGCGATTCCGTAGGTGTAGCCGGCGCAGGCGGCGCTGATGTCGTACGCGGCGGCCGGGTTGGCACCGACTCGCTCGGCGAGCAGTG
Organism: Frondihabitans sp. 4ASC-45; assembly: GCF_049472575.1. NCBI lineage: Bacteria > Bacillati > Actinomycetota > Actinomycetes > Micrococcales > Microbacteriaceae > Frondihabitans > Frondihabitans sp. 4ASC-45. The sequence goes on from NZ_JBCEBN010000002.1 coordinate 204,444, forward strand.
CCGCCATCGACGGCGTCGGCACCGTGTTGCTGATCGTTGCGACGAGCACGGCGCCGATCTTCGCCGGGTCGATGCCCGCCTTCTCGATGGCCTCCCGGGAGGCGGTCTCGGCGAGATCGATCGCGTCGATCTCTCGGCTCGCTCGCATGCGCGTGATCACGCCGGTGCGCTGCCGGATCCACTCGTCAGACGAGTTGATCGGCTCGATGATGTCGGCGTTGGGCACGACGACGTCGCCGCGGGCTGCGCCGAAGCTCAGGATCCGGGTGAACTGCCTCTGAGGATTCTGCAGCAGAGCGGGTGTCGGGTTGGTCATGCAGAAGCTCCCTCGAGCAGATCGACGGCGGCCTGGAGGTCGTCGGGTGAAGTAATGGCGACGGTCGGAAGCTTGCCGCCGTCGGGGGCGCGCAGTCCGCGCTTTGCCAGGCCCGTTAGGGCTCCAGCCGGAGCGAGTTCGATGAGGCCGGTGATACCGGCCGCCTGGAACGACTCCATGGTCTTGTCCCAGCGGACCGGGCTTGCGACCTGGCCCACGAGGAGGTCGAGGAACTCCCGGCCCCCGCCGATCTCGGCGCCGGAGGCGTTCGACCAGAGCCGGGTAGTGGGGTCGCTCGCCGAGACGCCCGCAGCCGCCACGCGGAGGGGCTCGACAGCCGTCGACATGAAGCGCGTGTGGAAGGCGCCGGCGACCTTGAGCGGGATGACCCGCGCCTTGGCCGGCGGCGCGTCGGCCAGGGCGGCGAGGGCGTCGAGGTCGCCGGCGACGACGATCTGGCCGCCACCGTTGAAGTTGGCGGGCTGGAGGCCCAGGTCGTCGAGCAGGGCGAGGAGTTCCGCCTCGTCGCATCCCAGCACGGCGCTCATGCCGGTGGGGGCCGCGGCCGCCGCTTCGGCCATCGCCCGAGCCCGAACGGTGACGAGAGACACGGCATCGGCCTCGGTGACGACACCGGCCAGGGCGGCGGCGGTCAACTCGCCGACGGAGTGCCCGGCCACGCCCGCGATGGCGCCGGGGGAGACGCGCTCGAAGAGAGCCCGAGCCGTGAGCAGCCCTGCGGCGACGATGAGGGGCTGAGCCACCGCGGTGTCGCGAATGGTCTCGGCGTCGGAAGTGGTGCCGTGGGCGACGAGATCGACGCCGGAGGCCTCGGAGAGCTGCTCGAGCTGCTCCTTGAGCGTCGGGTCGGTAATCCAGGAGGAGAGGAAGCCGGGGGTCTGCGAACCTTGCCCGGGGGCTACGAGAACGATCACCGGTCTATCCTGCCAATCATTCGCACCGGGGCGGTGTGGGGACTCGACCAAGAATCGGCGAAACCGTTGTGCGAAGTCGTCACACGGGAGGGTCGAATCACTTGGCGCCCGGTGCCTTGCGAGTCGACTTCGTCGGTGCATCCGGGTCGGCGATCGAGCCGAGGATGAGAGCCGACTGCAGAATGAGGGCTTCTCGCGCACCGGTGGCGTCCCAGCCGATCACGTCGGTGACGCGCTTGAGTCGATAGCGCACGGTGTTCGGGTGCACGAAGAGCTCGCGGGCCGTCGCCTCGAGCGATCGACCGTTGTCGAGATAGCACCAGAGGGTCGCCAGCAGTTCTGAGGAGTGCGCCTTGAGGGGCCGGTAGATGCGGTTGACGAGTGTCGACCGCGCCAAAGGGTCTCCGGCGAGGGCGCGCTCGGGAAGGAGGTCGTCGGCCTGCGCCGGCCGGGGCGCGTTGCGCCACGAGCGCGCGACCGCAAAGCCGGCGAGAGCGGCTTTGGCACTGCCCGACGCGTCGACGAGGCCGGGGACTTCGTGCCCGAGCACCAGGGGCCCGTCGCCGAACCCCGGTTCGAGGGCCAAAGCGATCTCGGTGAAGGTGGGGTGGTGCTTCGTCGAGCCCGCAGGACCCGACGCCACTGCCGGGGGAGTCGTGGCGGAGGAGGCCGGGCCGGGGGATCCTTCGCTCGCGTCGTCGGAGTCGGCGCGCCCGATCACGAGAACGAGGCGCGAGCCCTGCACCCCGATGAGCACGTCGGCGTCGAGGTGGCGCGCCGTCCGGCGCAGCACATCGACGTCGAGCATGCGGGGCGCCGTGCCGACGAGCACGGAGACGGCTCCATGGCCGTGCCAGCCCAGGGCCGCGATGCGCGACGGAAGCTCGTCGTCGTATTCGCCCGACAGGATCGAGTCGACGACGAGAGCTTCGAGCCGGGCGTCCCAGAGGCCACGAGCCTCGGCAGCTCGGGCGTACACGTCGGCCGCGGCGAAGGCGATCTCTCGCGAGTAGAGCAGGATCGCCTCGCGCAGGAAGCTGTCGCGATCTTGCACGCGGTCTTCGACCACTTCGCAGGTCACGCGGATCAGCTGGAGCGTCTGCTGCAGGCTGACGCTTCGGAGCAGCTCGCGCGGTGCCGCGCCGAAGACGTCGGCAGCTATCCAGGGCGTGGCCTTGGGGTCGTCGAACCAGCTGATGAACGACGTGATGCCCGCCTGTGCCACGAGGCCGACGGCGGAACGCCGCCCCGGTGGCATGGAGCCGTACCAGGGCAGCGTCTCGTCGAGCTTCTTGATGGTCGCCGTGGCGAACTCACCCGACACGGTGCGCAACCACGCCAGCGTCTTCTGCTTCGCCGCTGGGTCTTGAGTGCGCGAGGCGCTCACGACCGGATCAGCTCTCCCCGCCGGCGGAGCCGGAGGTTCCGGCCGTCACCTCGTGGAGCTGGTAGCGGTCGATCGCCTGCTGCACGACGCTCGGGTCGACCTCGCCGCGCTTGGCGAGAGCCTGCAGGGTGCGGACCACCATCGACGGGCCGTCGATCTTGAAGAAGCGACGGGCGGCGGGGCGAGTGTCGGAGAAACCGAAGCCGTCGGCACCGAGCGTGTAGTAGTCGCTCGGAACGAACTGACGGATCTGGTCTTGCACCGCGTGCATGAAGTCGGAGACCGCGATGACCGGGCCCTCGGTGCCCTCGAGCTTCTCGGTGACGTAGGCCTTCTTCGGCTCGTCGTTCGGGTAGAGGAAGTTGTGCTCGTCGGCGGCGAGGCCGTCGCGGCGCAGCTCGGTCCAGCTCGTGACGCTCCAGACGTCGGCCGCGACGTTCCAGTCTTCGGCGAGGAGCTGCTGCGCCTCGAGAGCCCACGGCACACCGACACCCGACGCGAGAAGCTGGGCACGGGGGCCGAGGTTCTCGGCCGACTTGATCCGGTGGATGCCCCGGGTGATCCCCTCGACGTCGACGCCCTCGGGCTCGGCCGGCTGCTGCATCGGCTCGTTGTAGACGGTGATGTAGTACATGACGTTGGGGTCGCTGTGCGTCGCTTTGCCCTCGTCGTCGGTGCCATACATGCGCTCGATGCCGGCCTTGACGATGTGGCCGATCTCGTATCCGTAGGCCGGGTCGTAGCTGACCACCGCGGGGTTGGTCGAAGCGAGCAACTGCGAGTGGCCGTCGGCGTGCTGGAGGCCTTCACCGGTCAGGGTCGTGCGACCCGCCGTCGCGCCGATGATGAAGCCGCGCGCCATCTGGTCGCCGGCCGCCCACATGGCGTCGCCCGTGCGCTGGAAGCCGAACATCGAGTAGAAGACGTAGACCGGGATGAGGGGCTCGCCCTGAGTCGAGTAGCTTGTGCCGGCCGCGGTGAACGCTGCGAACGCGCCCGCCTCGTTGATGCCGACGTGAATGATCTGCCCCTGCGGGCTCTCTTTGTAAGCGAGGAGCTGCTCACGGTCGACCGACGTGTAGGTCTGACCGTTGGGGTTGTAGATCTTAGACGTCGGGAAGTAGGCGTCCATGCCGAACGTGCGCGCCTCGTCGGGAATGATCGGCACGATGCGGTGACCGAAGTCGGGCGCACGGAGCAGGTCTTTCAGCAGGCGGGCGAAAGCCATCGTCGTGGCGATCTCTTGCTTGCCCGAGCCCTTCTTGACGATCGCGTACGACTTCTCTTCGGGCACTGGGATCTGCGTGTATTTGCTGCGCCGCTCGGGGATGTACCCGCCGAGTTCGCGGCGACGCGCCTGCAGGTATTCGATCGCCTCGTCGTTCTGACCGGGGTGGTAGTACGGCGGGAGGTAGGGGTTCTCTTCGAGCGTCGCGTCGGAGATCGGGATGCTCATCTCGTCGCGGAACGCCTTCAGCCCGTCGAGGGTCAGCTTCTTCATCTGGTGGGTCGCGTTGCGACCCTCGAACGACGGGCCGAGGCCGTAGCCCTTGACCGTTTTCGCGAGGATGACCGTCGGCTGGCCCTTGTGCTCGACCGCTGCCTTGTAGGCCGCGTAGACCTTGCGGTAGTCGTGGCCACCGCGCTTGAGGTGCCAGACGTCGTCGTCGGAGTAGTTCTTGACCAGCTCGAGGGCCTTCGGGTCGCGTCCGAAGAAGTTCTCGCGGACGTAGGCACCCGACTCGGCCTTGTAGGTCTGGTAGTCGCCGTCGGGCGTGCGGTTCATGAGGTTGAGCAACGCGCCGTCGTCGTCGCGCGACAGCAGCTCGTCCCATTCGCGACCCCAGACGACCTTGATGACGTTCCATCCGGCCCCGCGGAAGAAGCTCTCGAGCTCCTGGATGATCTTGCCGTTACCGCGCACGGGGCCGTCGAGACGCTGCAGGTTGCAGTTGATCACGAAGTTGAGGTTGTCGAGCCCGTCGTTGGCAGCGACCTGCAGCTGCCCGCGGCTCTCGACCTCATCGAGCTCGCCATCGCCGAGGAACGCCCAGACCTGCTGGTCGGAGGCGTCTTTAATGCCGCGGTTGGTGAGGTATTTCGCCTGCTGCGCCTGGTAGATCGCGTTGATCGGGCCGAGACCCATAGACACGGTCGGGAACTGCCAGTAATCGGGCATGAGGCGCGGGTGCGGGTACGACGACAAGCCGCCGTCGCCGTGCGACTTCTCTTGGCGGAAGCCGTCGAGAGCGTGCTCGTCGAGGCGACCCTCGAGGAACGAGCGGGCGTACATACCGGGGGAGGCGTGGCCCTGGAAGAAGATCTGGTCGCCACCACCCGGAGCACCCTGTGCACGGAAGAAGTGGTTGTAGCCGACCTCGTACAGCGCGGCCGAAGAGGCGTAGGTCGAGATGTGGCCGCCGACCGAGATACCGGGCCGCTGAGCGCGGTGCACGGTGATCGCCGCATTCCAGCGGATCCACTTGCGGTAGCGACGCTCGAGGTCTTCGTCGCCGGGGAACGCGGGCTCGTTCTCGACGGCGATCGTGTTGATGTAGTCGGTGGTAGGCACCATCGGCACGTTGACGTGCAGGTCGCGCGACCTCGACAGGAGACTGAGCATGATCTCGCGAGCCCGCTCGTGGCCGTGAGTCGCGACGAGACCGTCGAGCGACTCCTTCCACTCCGCGGTCTCTTCGGGATCCCGATCGAAATCGTCGACCGAATAGGGATCCTGACCGTTTACCGACACCCTTGACCTCGTTCTTTTGTGGGGAACATGATGCTTTTTTACCCCGGGCCACATGAAAAGCCACAGAGCTGCCGGTACTTCGTCGTCCAGGGGTGAGGACGGGAGGATCCCGACCCGACCACTCTAGTGACCCGCGCCGTCAGTGCTTCTCAGCCACGTCGGATCCTCGGCCACTTGCTTTGCGGGGCACCGGGCGTAGTGTTGTCGCTCGTGCCGCGGCCCCACCGGGTCCGGCCTCGTGAACACACCGCGCAAGCCGCGGCGCGAAAGGAAGCGCGACATGGCTCTGGAGAACGACATCCAGGCACCGGACTTCGATCTGCCGAACCAGTTCGGCGAGCACATCCGGCTGTCGGAGTTCCGCGGGGTCAAACCCGTCGCCCTCGTCTTCTTCCCCCTCGCCTTCTCGAGCACCTGCACCACCGAGCTGTGCCAGCTCCGCGACAACATCGGTCTCTTTCAAGACCACCGGGTCGAGCTGATCGGCATCTCCGTCGACTCCAAGGCGACCCTGCGCTCATTCGCCGAGGCCGAGGGCTACGAATTCAACCTCCTCGCCGACTTCTGGCCCCATGGCGAAGTCGCCAAGGAATACGGCGTCTTCTTGGAGCACAAGGGCTTCGCCAACCGCGCGACCTTCTTGATCGACATCGACGGCGTCATCCAGGAGCAGTTCGTGACCGCTCCCGGGCAGGCGCGAGACATGGCCGACTACCGCGCCTCGCTCGACGCTCTGGTGCCCGTAGCCGTCTGAGGCTTGCTGCCCCGCGGGAAAACGCGACCTCGCGCAAATCGGCCACCGTCACATCGCCGTGGCGCGCGACATCGGCCGATCCGCGCGAGTTCGTCGAATTCGTTCCGCTAGCATTGACGCACGCTCGTCGTCGCGACGCAGCGGGCCTTTAGCTCAGTTGGTAGAGCGCCACGTTTACACCGTGGATGTCATCGGTTCGAGCCCGGTAGGGCCCACCTCAACACAGTCAAGCGGGCCGCGCAGCACCGCTCCCACACCTGGCATAGTCGAGTCATGTGGTGGAAGCGAGCAGCTGACGGTCTCGTCGTTCCTGGAGTCCCTTTGGAGCCGGGTCGGCCGACGTCGCCCTCCAAGGCTGACAAAGTCTTTTACCGGGGCGGCAGGTACGCGCTGTCCTGGGCGGCAGAGCGCGAGACTCCCGACGACACGCGCGCCATCGTGTATTCCGAGTGGCGTGGACGAATGAGATTCATCACCCAAGAGACGGGTCGAAAACCAGAAGTCCTGGTTCCGCGTCCTGAGCTGTGGGACGGCGTCGTCCCCGTCGCCCTGCGGGGACGCGCTGCTGAAGTAATCCAGCGCCTCCGCGAGCATTCCGGTCACGAGGTCAGGTACGGTCCCGACCGCGCCTACCCGATTCCGGAGCGACGTGACGTCAACTCGACGGAGGCGACTCGCGACTCCTGCCCGGTCTGCGATACCGACGTAGTCGCACCACGGCGGCCAAATGACCTTCGACCCGGCATGACCTATCTCGACATGGAAGCCGCAGACCAGGCCATCCGCGCACGCGTCGCCGATGGCCGGTTCGAAGTCATCCGCGCCGCCTACGCCATCGACGACATCGTCGCAGCGGTGATCGAACGGGGCGTCTACTCCTCGGTGGCGTTTCTTCACTGCAGCGCCTCTGACGAGACCATCTTCTGGGGCCTGTCGTCGTACGGAGATCCGATCTACGACCACAAACCGTCCGGCGCCCCCTTCACCTGGCCCTGGGACCCCGGCGAGCCGCGCATCGACAATGCACCGTGGGGCCCGTGAGCGCAGCGCGCCGCAGAAGACCTCCTCTCATCAGACTCGCCGCCTAGGCTCGACCCCGTGCCGAGCATCGCAGCCCGAGGGGTCGCCGTCCTCCTCCGCGTCGTCCGGGCCAATGCCACGTTCGTCGACGCCGACAAAGCACGCGCCCACATCGAAGACCGAAGGATCCGCCCGCAACCTTTTGCCCCACCGGCGCGGCTTCGGGGTGTGCACGTCGCTCTCGACCGCCGCAGCGGGTGGCCGATCTACACGGTCACACCGAGCGGGTCGCATTCGCCCGGCTCGACGCCCGGCGCAGGCCCTCGTGCCGGCGTCGTCTACCTGCACGGTGGAGCCTGGGTCAACGAGATCGTCACCCAGCACTGGACTCTGATCGCGCAGATCGCCCGCGAGGCCGACGTCGAGGTCACCGTGCCGATCTACCCGTTGGCGCCGTTCGGCACCGCCGGCGAGGTCGTCGAGCAGGTCACTCGCATCGCCCTCGATGTCCACGGACGCCTTGGGGGAGTGGTTCTCGCCGGAGACTCGGCCGGAGGGCAGATCGCGCTCTCTGCCGCGCTCCTCCTGCAGGCCGATCACGGTGTCGCCCCGGCGCGGACGATCCTCATCTCGCCGGCCCTCGACCTCTCCTTCACGAACCCCGGCATCCCCGTCGTGCAGCCGAACGACCCGTGGCTCGCTCGACCGGGCGGCATCGTCTATGCCGACCTCTGGCGCGGCGAGCTCCCGGTCGACGACCTCCGGGTGAGCCCGCTTTCGGGCGACCTGGCCGCGGTCGGCCCGATCACGATGTTCAGCGGTACCCACGACATCCTCAATCCCGACGCTCGCCTGCTCGCCGAGCGAGCCGAGGCTCTCGGCGCCGATCTCACCTACTTCGAAGCTCCCCAGCAGGTGCACGTGTATCCGCTCCTTCCGACCCCAGAGGGTCGAGCTGCACGCCGCACACTCGTCGAGCAGGTCACGGGCAGTCTCGCGCCGCGTCGCTAATCGTTTTACGCATCGCTCACCGAATAATCAGTCAGCAATGCGTAAAACGGTGAGCGACACCGGCGTTCTCTCGGCGCCTCACCGAAAAAGTCCGATCAACCTGTTTCCCTTTGCCACCCCGGTACGCTCTACTCGTGCCAACCCAGGAGAGAGCCCTCGCGACACGGGCAGCAGTGATCCAGGGCGCCGCCACCGTCTTCAACGCCCGCGGTTACGCAAACGCGTCGCTCGACCTCATCGCCGACGAGGCGGGTGTCACGCGGGGAGCGATGTACTTCCACTTCCACTCCAAAGACGAGATCGCTAACGCCGTCATCGACGAGCAGCACAGGGTCGCTCGCGTGGCCGCCGGCAAAGCACTAGCCGAGGCCGAGAGCGCTATGGAGGGGATGCTGCGCATGTGCGCGAGCCTCGCGCACCAGCTGACCAGCGAGACCATCGTGAGCGCCGGCATCCGTCTGACCACCGATGGCACCGCGTCGGAGCTCTCGGCAGAGAACCCCTACCTCGAGTGGATGGACTCGTTCGAGACCCTCGTCACCCTCGGCCAGGAGCAGGGCGACCTCTTCGAGCATCTCGACCCGCGTCGAGTGGCCGAATACATCATCCCGAGCTACACCGGAGTGCAGCTCGTCTCCGACACCCTGCGACAGCGACGCGATCTGCTCGACCGGATTCGCGATATGTGGGAGTTGCTACTCCCCGCCCTGGTCCGTCCGGAGCGGATGGAATCTGCGCGACACCTGTTATCGATCGTCTTATCTCGCTGATAATCAAGGTTCGGGTGGCTAAAACAATCCGACCGGCCCGGTTTGTAACAGTTCGATGAACTCGTTGCAAACCTATGGATTCCGGGCGCCCGAACCTCTAAGTTCGGGTTTGGGGACGACGCCCCTCTTTCTCTGAGCGGAAAGAAGGCGTCGCCACGCGGCGTGGCAGCAGTTGAGCTGAGGGCTCGAGCTGTCGCAATGCTTCGATCCGATTCGGCGGATCGAATGGAGCGAGGATCAGGCTCCACTCGAAAGAGCAGGATCCGAGACCACACGAGGTCTCGGATCCTGCTCTCTGTCGTTTATCGAGCCGCAATCGGCAGATCAGCCGACGAACAGCCTGGTGCCCCAGCTCGTCGAGCTTCCGAAGGCCTTACGGGCGGCGAACGAGGTGGCGGCCTTGCCGGTTCCGGGGAACAGGTAGGTCTTGCCCGAGGTGCCGACACCGATCAGATCGGCTTTGCCGTCTCCGGTGATGTCACCCGGGGTGAAGAGACGCTTGTAGCTGTTCCAGCCGGAGCTCGCCAGGGTCGCGCCACGAAGGCTGCCGCTCGAGGGGGTGTGCGTGTACAGAGCGAGTCGGCCGGCGGAGTCGCGCGCGAGCAGATCGGCGTTTCCGTCTCCGGTGAAGTCACCGGCGCCCACGAGCGCGGTCTTGGAGTTCCAGCCCGAGCCGAACTGCACGCGGCCCTTGAAGGTGCCGTTGCCCGCGCCGAGGTAGGCCCAGAGCACGCCGACCTTATCGACCGCGACGAGGTCGGCGATGCCGTCGCCGTTGAAGTCACCGGCGGAGGTGATGTTCGACAGGGCGCTCCAGCCCTTGGCGGCGGTCACGCGAGTGCCGAGTTTGCCCGTGGCGCCGATCGGGAAGTAGTACAGCGTGCCCGATGACGACCGCGCGTAGAGGCCGGCATACCCCGACGACTTGATTTTGCCGACCGCCGCGAAGGCGTTGTACGACTTCAGGCCGGAACCCATCGCGACACTCGACGACGAGAGGAGGTACCCTTTCGCGTTGCCCTTGTAGAAGTAGGCCCCGCCGGCCGACGAGACCACGAGCAGGTCGTTCTTCTTATCGCCGTTGAAGTCGTGCAAGCGTGGCGCGGTGCTCGTGCCGTGGCCGTAGGTGGGGTCGGCGAGGAGGTGGAGCGACGTGAGGGTGCCGTTGTAGACGTCCTGGTCGTAGTCGGTGCCGCCGTTGCCCGCGGTGTTCTTCCCCTCGCGCCACTGCCACATGGTCCAGGTCGCCCAGCTTGATGGGATGGCCCCGACTGTGGAGTCGTAGCTGGCCTGCCAGAGGGCGGTTCCGGCGAACGTTTTCGTCGAGTTGCCGACGCACTCCGTCCAGAAATCGCGCGAGGTGTAGATGATCGGGGTGCGGCCGACCTTCGCCGTGACCTCGGCCAAATACGACTTGATCCACGATTGGAGCTGCGTAGGCGTCATGCCGAAGCAGGCGTTGATCGTCGTCTGCTGATTGTTCTTCTCGATGTCGAGGACCGGAGGCAACGTCTGGCCCCCAGCAGACCAGAGCTTGCCCTGGGCGGTGTCAGACGCCTTTGATGCGAAATAGTCGGCCTGCGTGAGCGCGTTCTTCGTCAGGTTCGTCGAGGGCAGGTTGGGAGCGGCGAGGTGGTACGCACCTCGAATAAGGCCCGCGTTGTACGCGCCGTTCCACTGATCGGCGAACGCCTCGTTCGTCACCTTGTAGCCGCCGCTCGCCTTAATGAGCGCGAACTGCACACCGGCGGCCTTCTGTGCGGCCCAGTTGACGTCGGGATTGCCCTGAAAGTGGCTCTGCCACTCCGAGACATCGATGCCCTTCGGAAAGCTGGACGACGGCGCAGCCACCGCCGCCGAAGCCCCGGCGACAGCCACGAGAGCCGACACGGTAACGGTGGCGAGGCCGACGGCGACCCGGCGACGGATGGAACGGTGCATGCGCTTCCCCCTCGGAAGACGATCTGAACAAGCCTTTGCCGACGCACGCTGACAGGCGCACTTGCAATCGGCGCTCTCACCCTAAGCGCTCACCCCCATCACCCGCACTAGTCACTTACAGCCTCTCAGCCCGTCGGTAGCCGGGTGAGTGTCCGCTATCTGCTGATGAATCGGGCCGGGTATCAGCAGATCGAGGACAGTGACGAACACTCACGGGGGAGTGAGACGAGAGTGCGCGGCGCGTCATGACAAATACCGACATGTGAGCGCATATCATTCCGCCATGGAACACCAGCGCGAGTCGAGCAGTTTAGGGGCGGTGACAGCCATCATGGAGGCCGACGAACGCCCCGCCGAGACTCCTCAGACCGACGATATCCCCACCGTGAGCGCAACCTCCGAGACCGCAGTCATCGGGGGCTCAGTCATCACCAGCCCGGTCACCGAGAGCCCAGCTACCGACGACTCGCTCGCAGCTCCGAACGACCTCGACGACTTCCCCGAAGACACCCTCGTTCCCGAGCCGGTCGAGCGCAGCTTTCCCCAGCCTCCCGAGCGCGGCTCGCTGGAAGACGAACACCTCGTCCCTCTCGTCGGACGCCACACCGACGACACCGCGACGATCGACCTGATCGGCATCTTGCAGGCGCAGATGCAGCTCCGCGCCACCGAAGCCGCGCGCTTTGCCGCATGGGAGGCCGAGATCCGCCGGATCGGCACCGACGAGGCTCTCGAAGAGCTCGAGAAGACCCGCTTGCACTTCACCGGCGTGATTCCAATTCAGAGCGGCCCGCCCCTCATCTCCGTCGACCGCACGCCGCCTCCCACCACAGAGCCCAAGTCGGCCGAGCTCGATGCACACGCGAGCGCGAACGTGGGCGCAGGCAAGAACGCAGACCCGCGCGCTGACAAAGACGCCGGCGCCGCTGAGCTCGTCACGGTCGACCAGACCCCCACGGGCGAAGGACTCGTTCCGCTCCGACTCCGCAAGACGGCCGCAGAGCCCCCTGTCGTGACCGCCGGTGACATCCCCGCGGTCGACGACGCGTCGAGGAATGTTCACGCGGAGCGCGCCCGCCTCGCCGACGAAGAACTCCTCGAGCACGGAACCCCCACGTCACCCGGCCAGCCCAGCGCTGAGGCGGGCGTTCCCGCCCGGGCGAGCACCAGGATCCTGGTCGCCTCGCTTTCCGCCCTCGCGGTCGTCGTCGTGATCGCAGCCGTCCTCGTCAACGCCACCGGTGCACCGGTCACCCCCTCCGCCGCGCTCGGGGCGATCGCCGTTCCGGCCGCGGCCTGGATCGGCATCGTCCTGGGCCGCATCGCGCTCCGCTCCCGGGCGGCCGCGGGCAGCGTGTCGAACCGCTCGTCCGGCCTGGCCCTCGCTCTCGCGGTCATCGTCGGCGTCGTCATCGGCGAAGGACTTATTCGAACCACGTCGTCCGCCTTCGCCTGGCAGGGGTACCTCCTGTCGCTGGTGCAGGTGCACGGCGTGCCCCGCGAGCTCTCCGTCGTCGGGGGTCTCGCAGCGGCGCTTGTGCTGGCATTCGTGATCGTCGTTGCTGTCGACGGTCGCAAGGGCCCGGCCGGCGACCGATCGGCCAGCGCGCCCGACGGCTCGGCTAACGATTCCCCAGGCTCGACCGCCGCCCGAGCCTGAATCGCCGGTCGACTAAGCTTGACCGGTGGTCACACTCGAAGTCGTCGGCGCAGCCGTCGAAGCACTCTGGCCCCTCTCGGGAGCCTCTGGCTGGGATTCCCCGGGGCTCGTCTCTGGTGATCCGACCGCGACTGTGGGCCGCATTCACCTCGCCGTCGACGCGGTGCTCGATACCGCCGACGAGGCGCTCGAGGTCGGCGCCGATCTGCTGCTCGTCCACCACCCGCTGCTGTTCCACGGTGTGACGAGCGTCGCCGAGTCCACGACCAAGGGCGCTGTGCTCGCTCGACTCATTCGCGGATCCTGCGCACTTCTTGCTGCCCACACCAATGCCGACGTCGTCGAGACCGGCACATCGCGAGCGATCGCAGCCCGATTGGGCCTCGTCGATCAAGCTCCGCTCGAGACGTCGTCTGGCGATTCCACCGGCACGACCGGGCTCGGCATCGTCGGGCGCCTGCCGCAGCCCGTCACACTCGTCGCCCTCGCCCGAGCCCTCGCCGACATCCTGCCGCCGGTCGCCGGGGGAGTCCGCGTGGCCGGGGCCTCCGACCGGGTCATCCAGACCGTCGCCCTGTGCGGGGGTGCGGGCGACTCCCTTCTCGACAACCCGTCCGTCGTGGGCGCCGACGTCTACATCACCAGCGACCTCCGCCACCACCCGGCCTCCGACGCGCGCGACCGCATGCTTCTCGGGCAGGGCCCGGCGCTCGTCGACGTGTCGCACTGGGCCAGCGAATGGCTCTGGCTCGACACGGCGGCGGCAGAGCTGCGCGCCGCCCTTCCCGGCGTCGAGGTCTCCGTCTCGGAGCTCCGCACCGACCCCTGGGATTTCGCCGTCCTCCAGTGAAACCGGCCCTTTCCGCTTTCCGCACCGAACGCAAGTGAGACTCAATGCCCCAGAAAGCCAGCCCCGCCGACCAGGCGCTCCTGCTCGACCTGCAGCGCCTCGACACGACAGCGCAGCAGCTTGCCCACCGCGCTCGCCAGCTGCCCGAGAACGCCCAGCTCGCCGAATACGAGAAGCAGACAGCCGCCCTCCGCGTGCGCCTGACTTCCGAAGAAGCCGTCTTCGAGGCGGCTCGCCGCGAACTGACCCGCGTCGAATCCGACGTGACCGTCGTCGAGGCGCGAATCGCGAGAGATCGGGAACGACTCCAGTCGTCGTCAGCGCCCAAAGACATCCAGGCCCTCGAACAGGAGCTCACGGCACTCGCCTCACGGCAGAGCAACCTCGAAGACATCGAGCTGGAGGTGATGGATCGGGTCGAACAGACCAGCGCCGTCGTCGCCGGCACGCAGTCCGAACTCGACGCGATCGCCGCTTCGAAGACCGAGCTCGCCACCTCGCGCGAAGCGTCGCTCGCCCAGATCGAATCCGAGCGAGGCCACGCCATCGCCGACCGTGAGACGATCGCCGGCCGCATCCCCGCCGACCTCCTCGCCCTGTACGAGCGCCAGCGCGAGCGCTACGGAGTCGGAGCCTCTCACCTGCGTGCTCGGGTCTCGAGCGCCAGCGGCGTCGAACTCACCGGCAGCGACCTGGCGGCGGTCCGTTCCGCCGCCCCCGACGACGTGCTGCTCTGCCCCGACAGCCAGGCCGTCCTGGTGCGGACGGACGAGTCGGGCATCTGACCCGAGCCCACCCCGCTAGGCTTGTCTCGCGAATGGGTCGGCAAGACGGTCGCGTCGCGGAGCTCGCAAGGGCATCGCGCCGAGGAACGTCCGGGCTCCTCAGAGCAGGGCGGTGGGTAACACCCACCCGGGGCGACCCGCGAGACAGTGCAACAGAAAGTAGACCGCCACGGCGCCCTCTTCGGAGGCGCGACGGGGTAAGGGTGAAACGGTGGTGTAAGAGACCACCAGCGGTTCGGGTGACCGACCGGCTAGGTAAACCTCGCCCGGAGCAAGGTCAGACAGAGGGCGCATGAGACTGCTCGTCCAGCCCTCGGGTAGACCGCTAGAGCGCTGCGGCAACGTAGAGCCAAGATAGATGGCCGTCCATGCCTCACCGGTTGCGCAAGCGGCCGCGAGGCAAGACAGAACCCGGCGTACCAGCCGGCCCATTCGCCCACGACCGAAACAGGCGAAGGATCCAGCAGCCCGTTGCCGGGGTGCCGGATCCTTCGCCTGTTATCGTTCTGCCGCTCCTGCGAGCGACGGCCCGAAACGACTGCCCTAGAAGGACGGCTTCGACTCGGCTGCCAGGGCCGCGGCCCCGAGGATGCCCGCGTTGTTGCGCAGCTTCGCCGGCACGATCTCGGCGCGCAAATCGAGGAGCGGCAAGAATTCGTCGTAATGCTTCGACACGCCACCACCGACGATGATCAACCGGGGGTAGAGCAGCGCCTCGAGGCGGGAGTAGTACTTCTGGAGGCGCTTGGCCCAGTGCTTCCAGCTGAGGTCGTCGCGCTCCTTGGCGGCGAACGAGGCCTTCGTCTCGTAGTCTTTGCCCTCGATCTCGAGGTGGCCGAGCTCGGCGTTGACGATGAGGACACCGTCGTGGATGAGTGCGGTGCCGATACCGGTGCCGAGGGTGGTCATGATGACGAGACCTGCGACGCCCTTCGCGGCACCGAACTGCGACTCGGCGTACCCAGCGGCGTCGGCGTCGTTGACGAAGTGGATCGGCTTTCCGAGGGTCGATTCGAAGAGCTTCTCGGCCTCGAAGTCGATCCACTTCTTCGAGACGTTGGCAGCCGAGAGGGTCTTGCCGTCCATGATGGCGGCGGGAAAGCACACGCCGACGTGCAGTTCAGTTGCGTCGTCGCCGAGCTCTTCGATGATCTCTTTGACGACGGCGACGATGGCATCCGGTTCGCCGCCCGCCGGGGTCGGCTTCTTGATGCGATCGGTGACGAGCTCGCCCGACTCGACATCGACGATGGCGCCTTTGATGCCGGTACCGCCGATGTCGATGCCCACTGCCTTGGTGGTCATGGGGAACTGCCTTTCTAAAGGGGAGGGGTGGAGTGTCTAGTAGGTGGTGAGGACTTCGGCGCCGCGCTCGGTGACGACCATGGTGTGCTCGAACTGGGCGGTGAGAGAGAAGTCGCGGGTGGTGACCGTCCAGTCGTCGGCCCAGATGTCGGCGTCGACACCGCCGAGCGTGAGCATGGGCTCGATCGTGAACACCATCCCGACCTCCATGACGTCGTCGAACTGCGGCGCGTCGTAGTGGGGAATGATGAGGCCGGAGTGGAACGCGCGGCCGACGCCGTGGCCGGTGTAGTCGCGGACGACCCCGTAGCCGAAGCGCTTGGCGTACATCTCGATCGCTCGACCGATCACGTTGACCTGGCGCCCCGGGGCGACGGCCTTGATGCCGCGGTTCAGAGCTTCGCGCGTGCGCTCGACGAGGTCGACGGTCGTCTGGGGCGCATCGCCGACGACGAACGTGCGGTTGGTGTCGCCGTGAACGCCGTTCTTGTACGCGGTGATGTCGATGTTGACGATGTCGCCGTCGAGCAGCACGGTGTCGTCGGGGATCCCGTGGCAGATGACCTCGTTCACCGACGTGCACACCGACTTCGGAAACCCCCGGTAGCCGAGGGTGGACGGGTAGGCGCCATGGCTGGTGACGTAGTCGTGCGCGATCACGTCGAGCTGCTCGGTGGTCACACCCGGTCGTATCGCCTCGCCTACGGCGGTGATGGCATCGGCGGCGATCCGGCTCGACTCGCGGATCAACTCGATGGTGGCCGCGTCGTAGACGTCACCGCCCGTGTAGTCCGCAGGAGCCGCCTTGCCGACGTACTCGGGACGAACGATCGACGAGGGGACCGGTCGCAGCGGCGAGATCCGGCCGGGGGTCAGATGACCGTGTGAGTCCCGGGGCATGCGTTCCAGCTTAGGGGTCAGCCGGCCTTGCCGGCGTACGGGCGACCGCGGTACCCGAGCGGCTGGAAGCGGCCCCGGCAGTTATCCCCAGGGGCAGACCGGTCTGGTTGCGCATACCAATATCAAATGCCAATATGGCCGAACTGTCCCCGCGTGAAAGGCTTCCATGCACCCCACAAGACCCCGCCGCACCGTCGCGGCCGTCGCTGCTGCCGCTGTCGTCACGGCGCTCGCTCTCCCCGCCGCGACGGCAGAGGCGAGCGCAGCGCCCCGAGACTTCCCCCTGCCCTTCGAGCAGAACTTCGCCGCCGGTGCCGCGGGCGGCACGCTGCTCGACGACGCGGCCGTCGACACAGGCTGGCTTCGACTCACGACCGACACTGCGCATCACAAGGGGTCGTGGATCACCGACGAGCCGTTCGACACCACCCTCGGCCTCGACATCACCTTCGACTACGGTATGTACGCCGACGCACTGGGCGGCGACGGTATTTCGTTCTTTCTCGCCGACGGTGACGCCCAGCTCGCCACCGGCGCTCACGGCGCAGGGCTCGGCTATTCCTGCATGTCGACGACCGCGAGCGTCGGCGACTGCACCATCCCCGGCGTGCCGGGCGGATATCTCGGCATCGGCTTCGACGAGTTCGGCAACTTCAGTCTGCCCCTCAACAACTCGGGCCCGGGCAGGGCACCGAGCTCGATCGCAGTCCGCGGATCGGGCGACGGTCTCGTCGGCTACCCCTATCAACTCGGCGCCCCGGCACCCGGCGGTTCGCTGATGACGGCAGACCGGGCCGGCGCACGCTCGGCACGCATCCGCATCCAGCCCGCGGGCAAGGCGGTCAGGTTCACCGTCCAGACCAACCGTGGTGGCGACACTCCCCTCGAAACCGTCTTCGACGACGTCGACGTCAACACCTGGTCGGGCCAGGCGAGCCTGCCGCCCACGCTCCGTCTCGGTTTCGCGGCATCCACCGGCACGGCGAAAAACCTTCACGAGATCGACAACTTGCGGGTGACCGTCCCCGCCGACCTGGCCATCTCCAAGACCGGGCCCGCCGAGGTTGTTCCCGGCCGGGCGGTCTCCTGGGAGGTCACGGCGACAAACCCGGGCGAGAATCCCGTGGCGAATGCCCTCGTACGCGATTCCGTCCCGTCGTCCGTGTCGGGGGTGACCTGGTCGTGCGCCGCCTCGGCTGGCTCCGCCTGTCATGAGGCGTCAGGATCCGGCAACACGCTTGCGACCCACACCGATCTTGCCCCTGGAGGCAGCGCCACTTACCGCCTGACGGGCACGGTCGATCCCGCAGCCACAGGCGTCCTCGACAACACCGCCACGGTCGAGGTGCCTGCCGACCGGAACGACGGCGATCTGTCGAACAACACCGCCACCGCGTCCACAGCCCTCACACCGCAGGCCGAGATCAGCACGACGAAGACGTACGCACTCCTCGACCAGACCGACGAGCTCGTCGCGCCCGGCGAAGACTTCACCTACACGATCACCGCCCAGAACGCAGGCCCCTCCAGCGCTCGCGCGATCGGTGCCACCGACGCGCTGCCCGCCGGTATCCACTTCGTGGCGTCCGACGATGGCTGCACGGCCACGGGCCAGAACGTGACCTGCTCGTCGGCCGAGACCCTCGCCGTCTCGGGCTCGAAGGCGTTCACCTTCACCGCCCGACTCGACGCCGACTACGTCGGCGACGGCTCCGACCTCGCAAACATCGGAGTGGCCACCTCACCCGACGATGCCGACGGAGGCACCCCCTCCGAGCCTGTCACCATCCCGGTGACAGATCCGCCGAAGGCCGAACTCACGACCGACAAGCGCGCTGTACTCGGCGGGGGCAAAGACACAGTCACACCGGGCGAGTCGCTCGACTACGTGCTGACGGCGACGAACCACGGCACGGCCCCGGCGACCGACGTCGGCATGGTCGACGACCTTCCGCACGACCTCACCTTCACCGCGGGCGACGACTGCACCGCCTCGGGGCAGCGGGTCACCTGCGCGTCCGACCGCACCCTCCGCCCGGGGGAGTCGACGAGCTTCCGCATCACGACCACGCTCGACCCGTCTTACGCCGGAGACGGAGCCGACCTCGGCAACATTGCGATCGCAACCTCTCCGAGCGATGCCGATGGGGCGGATCCTTCTCCTCAGGTGTTTATCCCCGTCGCTCAGGGCGAGGAGCCGTCCGGGCCCCCGTCATCGCCGAGCCCTGCGGCGGCCGCGGGTTCCGGGCCCGCATCCGGGCCGCGCGCACCGCTGCAGCTCGCCTTCACCGGATCGCAGGGGATCGCCGGAGTCGTCGCACTTGCCCTGGCTCTAGCGGCCGCGGGCGTGGGCCTGGTCGGCGCGTCTCGCCATCGGCGTCGCTCGTGACCGTGCTGCCGTGAGGGGGCTCGGCTGCGCGAGCTGGCCTGAGTGCGCCTGCGTGGGCATCCCGGTCCACCCGCGCCGGCCTGATTATCTCGACGAGAGCCGCCCGCGTCGGCACCCTGGCCGCCAACCGAAACGGCTCGGCGGCCAGGGGTAGGGTCAACCCATGGCTGACAGCGATCACGAATTCTGGTTCAACACGAAGACGCATCAGGTCGAGGAGGGCATGGTTTCGCCCGCCGTCGACCGGGCCGGGCCCTACGCCACCCGCGAAGAGGCCCAGCACGCGCTCGAGCGCATCAAGGCGAACAGCGAGAAGTGGGCCGCCGAAGAGGCCGCCGGCGACCGCTGAGCTGAACATAACGGTGGCCGCGCCCTCACAGCGGGTCGAGGCCACCTGAAACGGACTAAGCGACGTGCCGCGGCACGTCGCTTAGTCCGTTTGGCGTTTGCTAAAGCCCGGGCGCCGCCTACGGCGACGTCGGGCGGTACGTGATCGGCAGTCGGCGGTCGCGCCCGAAGGCCATGCCCGAGATCTTCGGCCCGATCGCACCCTGGCGGCGCTTCCACTCCGATCGATCGACGAGCTTCGTCACCTCCGCAACGATGTCGGCGTCGTACCCGAGCGCGACGACGTCGGCCGCCCCGAGAGCCTTCGTGATGTAGGCGTCGAGAATCCCATCGAGGATCTCGTACGGCGGCAGCGTGTCTTCGTCGACCTGGCCCGGGCGGAGTTCGGCCGACGGCGGCTTTGTGATGGAGTTCTCGGGGATCGGTCCCCGCAAGCCCTGCGCTTCGGCGTGCCGGTTGCGCCACTTCGCCAGCTCCCAGACCATCGTCTTCGGCACATCTTTGATCGGGGCGAAGCCGCCGACCGAGTCACCGTAGATGGTCGAGTAGCCGACCGAGAGTTCGGTTTTGTTGCCGGTCGTGAGCACGAGGTGGCCGTGCAGGTTCGAGAGACCCATCAGGATCAGCGCCCTCGCCCGGGCCTGCACGTTTTCGGCGGCGAGCCCGGTCAGTTTCAGCTGCCGCTCGAACGGGGCGACGAGATCGGCGATGGGTTCGGTGGAGTACTGCACCCCGATGCGCTCGGCGACGTCGTCGGCGTCGCTGCGGGAGTGGTCGGACGACCACTGCGACGGCATCGACACTCCGTAGACGCGATCGCCACCGATGGCGTCGGCCGCGATGGCCGCGCAGACGGCCGAGTCGATTCCGCCGGACAGGCCGAGGATCACCGACCTGAAGCCGTTCTTCTCGATGTAGTCGCGGGTGCCGACGACGAGGCCCTCCCACAGCTGCTGGAGGTCGTCGGGGAGCTCGGCGATGTCGGGCGCGACGGCGTCGAGCTGGCCGACGGGTCGCGTGTCGACATCGACGCTGCGGATGCCCGCCGGCATGGTGCGGCCGGTCGACTGCTCGGGGTCGAGATCGACGACGAGCAGGTGTTCTTTCCACTGCGGCGCCCGGGCGAGGATCGCGCCCGAGCCGTCGACCACGACGCTGTCGCCGTCGAAGAGCAGGTCGTCTTGACCGCCGACGATGTTCACGTAGGCGACGACGGTGTCGTTCTCGGTGGCGCGGTGGGTCACGAGGGGGAGGCGCACCTCGTCTTTGTCGGCGATCCAGGGGCTCGCGTTGATCACGAGAAGGAGGCCGGCGCCGGCCTCCATGACACGCCCGACCGGGCCGCCGTCACGCCAGAGGTCTTCGCAGATGATGACGGCGACGTCGACGCCTTTGAGACGGACGACGAGCAGTTCGTCGCCGGGAATGAAGACGCGGTATTCGTCGAAGACGGAGTAGTTCGGCAGGTGGTACTTGGCGGTGGTCGTCACGACACGCCCGCCCTGCAGCACACTGGCGCAGTTCTTGGCGATCGCCGTGGGGGCGTTCGACGTGTCGAGCAGTCGCGGTTCGAAGGGACCGTCAGGATGCCCGACGATGACGGCGAGGTCGCCGAGCCCCTCGGCCTGCAGCCGCTCGGCGAGCTGCTCGACCGCGTGTCTTGACGCTTTCAAGAAGCTGGGGCGCGACGCGAGGTCTTCGATCGGATAGCCGGTGAGGCTCATCTCACCGCTGGCGACGAGGTCGGCTCCCGCTGCTCGGGCCGCGCGAGCGGCTTCGACGATCTGGTCTGCGTTGCCCGCGAGATCCCCGACGACGGGGTTGGTCTGAGCGAGCGCCAAGCGGAGTCGGGGCATAGCCACTAGCCTACTAATGGCTTCGAGCCGGCATCAGAAAGGGCCTGAATGGACAAGCAAACAGACTTCGTTCTTCGCACCATCGAAGAGCGGGGCATCAAGTTCATCCGACTCTGGTTCACCGACGTGATCGGCACCCTCAAATCGGTGGCCATCGCGCCCGCCGAGGTCGAGGGCGCCTTCGCCGAGGGCGTCGGCATCGACGGCTCGGCGATCGAGGGCCTCACCCGGTCGTTCGAGGCGGACGTGCTGGTGCACCCCGATCCCACCACCTTCCAGATCCTTCCCTGGCGCGGCACCGAAGACCCCACCGCCCGGATGTTCTGCGATATCGCGACGCCCGATGGCGCGCCGGGTGTTTCGGATCCTCGGAACGTGCTCAAGCGGACCCTGGCGCGCGCGGGCGACCGCGGCTTCACCTTCTACACGCACCCCGAGGTCGAGTTCTACCTGCTCAAGTCGTCGAAGATCGGCCCGGAGGGCCCCGTGCCCGTCGACACGGCCGGCTACTTCGACAACGTTCCGGGTGGCACCGCTCACGACTTCCGCCGGCGCTCGGTGCGCATGCTCGAAGACCTCGGTATCTCGGTCGAGTTCAGCCACCACGAGGCCGGCCCCGGCCAGAACGAGATCGATCTTCGCTACGCCGATGCGCTGACGATGGCCGACAACATCATGACCTTCCGCACCGTGGTCAAGGAGGTCGCCATCGAGCAGGGCGTCTACGCCACGTTCATGCCGAAGCCGCTCCAGGGTCACCCGGGGTCGGGCATGCACACGCACCTCTCGCTGTTCGAGGGCGACGCGAACGCCTTCTACGAGGCGGGCGCCGAATACCAGCTCTCGAAGATCGGCCGCCAGTTCATCGCCGGCCTGCTGAAGCACGCCCCCGAGATCACCGCCGTCACCAACCAGTTCGTCAACTCGTACAAACGCCTCTGGGGCGGCGACGAGGCGCCGAGCTTCGTCACGTGGGGCCACAACAACCGTTCCGCCCTGGTACGCGTGCCGCTCTACAAGCCCAACAAGGGTCAGTCGAGTCGGGTCGAGTATCGCGCCATCGACTCCGCGGCCAATCCCTACCTCGCGTTCTCGCTTCTGCTCGCCGCTGGCCTGAAGGGCATCGAGGAGGGCTACGAGCTCCCCGCCGAGGCCGAAGACAACGTCTGGAGCCTCACCGACGCCGAACGCCGTGCTCTCGGCTACAACCAGCTGCCGGCGAGCCTCGACCACGCTCTCTCGCTCATGGAAGACAGCGAGCTCGTAGCCGAGACCCTCGGCGAGCACGTCTTCAATTACGTGCTGAAGAACAAGCGCCAGGAGTGGAAAGACTACCGAGCACAGGTCACGCCGTTCGAGCTGCGTTCGAACCTCGAAATGCTGTAGCCGAGCCGTCTCCGCGGACGACGACACCGACAACGACGACGAGCCCCACCGTGCCCCGATCAGCCACCGCGCTCTCGGATCTGGCACGGCTGGGGTTCGCCGATCTTCGGGCGAGTCGCGATCGCCTCGACGAGTTGATCGACCGGGAGCCCCTGGTTGAGAGCTACGTCGCTGCGATCTCTCGGAGTGCAGACCCGGATCAGGCTCTCGTCCGCCTCGGTCGACTGATCGAGCGCGCCCCCGACGAGACACGGGTGTTTCTCGGAGCGGAGACCCTCCCGAGCCCCACGCGCGCCGACGAGCGTCCGGGCGATCGCCTCATGCTCGTGCTGGGTGCCTCCGAGGGTCTCGCCGACTTCCTGGTCCGGCGTCCGGCATCGCTCCGCGCGCTGCTCAGCAAGGTCTGGACCGTCCCGCATCAAGACGATTACGAGCGCGACCTGCTGTCCGCCGTCGGCGACCTCACCGGCGATGCCGCCCGCACGGCGGTGCGGGTCGCGTACCGCGAGTGCCTGGTCTCGCTCACGGCCTTCGACCTCACGCTCTACGACCCCGTGGCCGGGCTCGACGTGGTCGCGTCGGCTTTGGCCGACCTCGCGGGTGCCGCGCTCGAGGCAGCCCTCGACGTGGCCCGCCGCGAAGTCGCGTTCCCCGCCGACGAGGTCGCCCGAACGAGGCTCGCCATCCTCGCCATGGGTAAGACGGGGGCGCGCGAGCTGAACTACATCAGCGACGTCGACGTCGTCTTCGTCGCAGAAGGGGCGGATGGCCTCGAGTCCGCTCGCGCCGTCGAGATCGCGACCCGCCTCGCGATTCACACGACCCGGACGCTCTCCGACCTCGCCCCCGAGGAGCCCCTCTGGGAGGTCGACGCGAACCTGAGACCGGAGGGAAAGAACGGCGCCCTCGTTCGCACCCTGTCGTCGCATCTCGCCTACTACGAGCGCTGGGCGAAGGGATGGGAGTTCCAGGCACTCCTCAAGGCCCGGCCCATCGCGGGCGACCGCGAACTCGGCTCGGAGTACGTCGAGAAGCTCGCGCCCCTCGTGTGGTCGATCGCGTCAACCGAGAACTTCGTCGAGTCGACCCAGCGCATGCGAGAGCGAGTTACAGCGCACATCCCGTCCGCGGAGGTCGATCAGCAGCTGAAGCTCGGCCCCGGGGGCTTGCGCGACATCGAGTTCACCATCCAGCTGCTGCAACTCGTGCACGGTCAGAACGACCCGTCGATCCGGCAGCGCTCGACCCTCGGAGCGCTGGGTGCCCTGGCGGCAAAGGGCTACGTCGGACGGGCCGAGGCGGCCGAATTCAACCGCGACTACCGCGAGCTCCGCCTGCTCGAGCATCGCATCCAGCTCTCGCGAATGCGACGGACGCACCTGATGCCGACCGACGAGGAGGCCCTCCGCGTTCTCGCCCGGGCCACGGGGCTGGCGACCAGCGCGGCAGGGCTCGTTGAACACTGGCACGCCATCAAGAGGAGGGTCCGCAGCCTGCACGAGCGGCTGTTCTACCGCCCTCTTCTGTCGGCCGTGGCTCGCCGCCCCGATGCCGACCTGGCGCTCACGACGACGTCGGCCATAGCTCGACTCCAGGCGATCGGCTTCCGCGACCCCAAGGGCGCGCTGGGTCACATCGCGGCGATGAGTGCGGGGGTCTCGCGCCGCGCCAGCATCCAGCGGCACCTGCTGCCGGCCATGATGCAGTGGTTCGCCGAGGGCACCGATCCCGACTTGGGCTTGCTGGCGTTCCGCCGCCTGAGCGACGGACTGGGTGAGAGCTACTGGTTCCTCCGCATGCTCCGCGACTCGTCGGGCGCCGCAAAGAGACTCACCACGGTCTTGTCGTCGTCGCGCTTTGCGGGCGATCTGCTCGAGCGCATCCCCGAGGCCGCGTCCTGGCTCGAAGACGACGCCGATCTGCATCCCCGGGCCCTGCCGACGTTGCTCGACGAGGCGATGGCGACGGTGGCGCGTCACGACACCTCGCTCCAGGCAGCCACCGTCCTGCGGACCGCCCGTCGCCGCGAGATCCTCCGTCTCGCGCTCGGGGCGATCGTGGGTGTCATCACGGTCGAACAGCTCGGCAAGGGCCTGTCCGACATCATGTCGGCGGCCATCTCGGGTGCACTTGCCCTCGCCCGACGCGACGATCGACTCCGACACGGGGGAGACGACCTCGAGTTCGCCGTCATCGCGCTCGGGAGGTACGGCGGAGAAGAGCTGGGGTTCGGCTCCGACGCCGACGTGCTCTACGTCTTCCGATCCGATCCCGGCACCCCCTCGGCGCAGCAGCGAGCGGCGCAGATCGTCGCCGATCTCAAGAGGTTCACCGACGACCCTCTCGTGCCCCTCGACCTCGACGCCGATCTCCGCCCCGAGGGCAAGAACGGCCCCGTCGCCCGATCGCTCGACAGCTATGCCGCCTACTACGCCCGCTGGGCTCTGACCTGGGAGGCCCAGGCCCTTCTGCGCGCCCGATCGGTCGCGGGCGACGACGACCTGCGCGTCGCCTTCGAGGCCCTCGCCGACACGGTCCGGTACCCCCAATCGCTCTCTGAGCAGGATGTCCGCGAGGTCAAACGGTTGAAGGCCCGGGTCGAATCGGAGCGCCTGCCGAAGGGCGCCGACCCGACCAGGCACCTGAAACTCGGTCGTGGGTCTCTCAGCGACGTGGAGTGGTTCGTGCAGCTGATCCAGTTGCAGCACGCGGGCTCCGTCGAGGCGCTGCGTACGACCTCGACGCTCCGCGCTCTGCAGGCTGCTGTCGACACCGGGTTCGTCGCGGAGACCGACGCGGAGCGCCTCCGGGAGGCCTGGCTGATCGCCTCCCGGGCCCGATCCGCCGTCATGCTCTGGACTTCCCGCACCAGCGACCTGCTGCCCTCCGACCGTCGGCAGCTCGAGGCCGTCGCCCGACTGCTCGAGTATCCCGCGGGCTCGGCATCCGACCTCGAAGAAGACTATTTGGCGGTCACGCGTCGGTCGCGTCAGGTGTTCGAGGCGGGTTTCTACGGCATCGAGAAGTCGCCTCGACCGACGAGCTGACGCGTTCCTCCGAGCTCGACACGCCCGAGATGCACTCTGCGTGAGGATTGCTCTCACCGGATTAATCCGTACCCCGAAACCACCCCTTGTACCCCGAACAAGATGACGGGGAGGTTACGCACGTGAGTCGCCCGATCACCCGGTGGTGAGAGGCCCGAAATGCAACCGTAATAGTGGGCCACTGAGAAAGACCCCTCGAAACACACCCGGATCCTTGGCTCTGATCAGCACTTTTATTACACCCCAGGATCCGCCCTACCACGATCCGCTCGACCCCGCGGTGGAGACCCCTCGCACCCCGATACCGACCAATCACCTGTCAGCACTTTGGGCGACACGTTTCGGGGGACTTCGACGTACCCCGATCCGGCCGATGCCACCCCACTGTGAGGGACAGCTTGAAACGCCCCCGGCCATGGGTTAGAAATTCACTACCCGAACGACCGATTCCCCGATGACGCGGAAGCCACCCCCTTTCCACCACAGCAGGCGGCATCGTGCTCACGTTCATCCTTCAAATCCGTCATGAGATCCAGGGTCACCCCGAGGTCTACCTCTTCACCGTCTACTCGATCATGATCTGGGTCCTCTGGATCATCAAGGTCGTGATCTCGCGCAACTACCGCCCCTTCACCGGGCACTACACCGGCACGACCAGCGTCGTGGTTCCCGTCGTGGACGAACCGGAAGACCTCTTCCGCGACGTCATCGGCCGCATGGTCGAGCAGAAACCCGATGAGATCATCGTCGTCATCAACGGCAAGCCGAACCCGGTGCTGCAGGGCATCTGCGAGGAGTTCGCGCCGCTGGTGCAGTGGACTCACACCCCGATCCCCGGCAAGCGCAACGCTGTCATGATCGGCACGGAGCTCTCGACCGGCGACATCACCGTGCTGGTCGACTCCGACACCGTGTGGACGGAAGGCACGCTCGAGGAGCTGCTCAAGCCGTTCGCGCAGGCCAACGTCGGTGGAGTGACCACGCGCCAGCGCATCCTCGAGCCCGAGCGCTCCTGGATCACCCGCTGGGCCGACTGGCTCGAGAACAGCCGCGCGCTCTACTCGATGCCCGCTCAGAGCGTGCTCGGCCAGATCGGGTGCCTTCCCGGTCGCACCATCGCGTTCCGCCGCGAGATCCTCGTCCGCGTCATGGACAAGTTCATGACCGAGAAGTTCATGGGCGTCTTCCTCGAGGTGAGTGACGACCGCACCCTCACGAACCTCACGCTCAAAGAGGGCTACCGCACCGTGTACCAGTACACGAGCCTCGTCTACACGGATGCACCGCTCCAGATCAAGAAGCTGTTCAAGCAGCAGCTCCGCTGGGCTCGCGGTAGCCAGTACAACACCCTCCGAATGATGCCGTGGATGCTGGGGCACGCCCCGATGCTCGCGTTCTTCTTCGCGATGGACATCGTCCTGCCGTTCGTCCTCCTCGGCGTCGTCGGCGGCTGGATCTACAACGCAGCCACGCACCAGGGCACGAACCTCTACACGGGCATCCTCCACGAATACGGATTCCGATCGGGGGTCGTCGCGATCGTCGTTCTGATGGTCGCCTCGTCGGTGCTCAGCATGGCCATCAGGCAGATGCGCCACCTCTCCGAAAAGCCCGGCGATTTCATCCGCCTGCCCGTCTTCATCATCGTGTCGACGTTCTTCCTGATGCCCATCCGCATCATCGGCTTCTTCCGCATGGGCCACTCGGCCGGCTGGGGGACCCGAGCCGGGGCCTACTCCGGCGGAGTCGTCACCGAGGAGGTCCAGCACGAGGTGGATCGCCGCGAAGACGCGATGGAGACACCCCTCGACGCCCTCGAGGCTCAGTTCACCGATACTCCCGGCCAGCCCACCGTCGACACCCTGTTCGACTTCGGCACGTCCGACGCCCCCGAATCGGGCACCGTGCTCGTCAAGAGCCGCCGCCGGGCCAAGACGGCCGTCTCGGCCGCTCCCACCGCTAAGGCGCCCGCCCGACGCAAGCTCAACCCGAAAGCCGCATGGCCGTACCTGATCGGTGCCGTCATCATCATCCTGGAGGCTCTCTTCATTGTCTGACTACTCATCCGGCGGAGTCACGCCGCTCAGCACGGGTGGGGCCTTCTGGTCGACCGGCAAGAAGAACTCCCGCCGTTCCGCCCTCGGCGCCACCGCCATCGTCGTCCTCCTCGGGCTCATCTCCTGGATGGTCTGGATGTCGCCCACCGACAACGTTGTGCGCAAGGTCGTCGGCGACGTCGTCCAGCCGATCTCGACCAACATGGCTCTCAAAAACGATCGTGCCGACCTGCTCACGCAGCTCGTGTCGTCGAAGTCGCAGCTCACCGATCAGTCGACCGAGATCGCCGAGCTCAAGAAGCAGCTGGCGGCGGCCGACGGTAAGTCGGAGTCGCTGTCGTCGAAGCTGTCGAACGCCAAGGCCGCCCAAGCTCAGACGTCGGGCAAAGCCGACTCGCTTGCCAGCCAGCTCGCCGCAGACGGAGGAAAGACCGCTGACAGCGGTGCCGCCACGCTCGGCGGTGGCAGCATCAACGGCGGAGCGTCGACGGGCACCGATTCCGGAACGGGAACAGGATCCGGCGCCGGAACCGGCGCCGGGTCGGGAGAAGGAACCGGTGCAGGAAACGGTGGCGGAACAGGCTCGGGTGGCGGTTCCGGCGGGGGAGACACACCCATCGGACCCATCGTGACGCCGACCCCCAGCCTCGCCTCGATCAAGAACCCCACGAACCGCTACTTCGGCCTCTACACCGCGCAGTCGCCGTTCAGCTGGTCGGAGTTCGACGACGTCAGCTCGAAGGTCGGCGTTCAGCCGAACTCGGCCGGCTACTTCCAGGGATGGGACAAGGACTTCCGCGCCGACGCCGTCCAGCGCTCATGGGCCAAGGGCGATCTGCCCATCATCACCTGGGAATCCCAGTCGTCGACGGCCGGCAACAACCAGGCCGATCAGCCGGAGTACTCCCTCGGCAACATCATTCGAGGCGACTTCGACACCTACCTGAAGAAGTACGCCGCCGACATCGTCGCAAGCGGCCAACCCGTCGGCATTCGCCTCGATCAGGAGATGAACGCGACCTGGTACCCCTGGTCGGAAGACGACGGCCACGGAAACTCCGTCAACGGCAATTCGGCCGGGCAGTACGTCGACATGTGGAAGCACGTCCACGACATCTTCTCCGCCCAGGGCGCTAATGACTACGTCAACTGGATCTGGGCTCCGAACCGCGTCAACAACCTCACCAAGACGCACAAGACGCTCGAGTACACGAAGTCGCTTTATCCGGGAGACGCCTACGTCGACTGGATCGGGATGTCCGGGTACGAACGTCCGTCGGGCGACGGGCCCCAGGACGGCTCGTTCGAAGACACCTTCGCCGACACGCTCGCTCTTCTCCGGAATGTGCCCGACACCTCGAAGCCGATCTTCCTGGCGGAGATCGGAGCCACCGAGGGCGGGGGCCTCAAGGCGGGCTGGATCGACAAGTTGTTCACCGCGCTCTCGCTGCCGGAGAACAAAGACATCATCGGATTCTCCTGGTTCAGCCTGACGGTCACCACGACTCTGAACAACCAGCTCGTTACCAACGATTGGCGCCTGAACTCGACCTCGACGGCTCTGCAGGCGTTCTCTGCCGGCATTGCTCGTTCAGACATCAAATACTCGCTGAGACCGGTGAAGTCCACTCCCTAGAGTCACTCGCTCAGCAACACCCTCGGGGCTGGCGCCCAGTTGGTCCGCCAGCCCCACCCCTCGACAGAAACAGCCCCACCTAGGAGATCACCATGAGCACTCCCAAGAAGACCAGCGACGTCTCTCCGTCGACCGACGCAGCGGCTGCGGGCAAGGGCCTCAAGCCCGTCATCTCGGTGATCGGCACCGGCTACCTCGGGGCGACTCACGCGGCCGCCATGGCCGAGATGGGCTTTGACGTCATCGGCGTCGACACCGACCCCTCGAAGGTCGAGGCGCTCAGCGCCGGCCGCGTGCCGTTCTTCGAGCCCGGCCTGCCCGAGCTCATCGTGAAGCACGTCGGCACCGGCCGCCTCCGCTTCACGAGCGACCTGCCCGACGCCGTCTCGATGGCCGACGTGCACTTCATCTGCGTCGGCACGCCGCAACGCCGGGGGAGTCATGCCGCCAACCTGAGCTACGTCGAGGCCGCGACGAAGGCTGTCGCGGAGTCGCTGAGCCACGACGGCATCATCGTCGGAAAGTCGACGGTGCCGGTCGGCACCGCAGCCAAGCTCCGCAAGCTCGTCGCCGACGCGAAGCCGGCCGGCGTCGAGACGCAGGTCGTCTGGAACCCCGAGTTCCTCCGCGAGGCCCACGCCGTCGAAGACACGCTGCGCCCCGACCGCATCGTGTTCGGCGGCACCGACGCGAAGAGCGAGGCGATCCTGCGCGAGGTGTACGCCGAGCCGATCGCGACCGGCACCCCCGTCATCTCGTGTGACCTCGCCACGGCCGAGCTGGTCAAGGTCAGCGCCAACGCGTTCCTCGCCACGAAGATCTCGTTCATCAACGCGATTTCCGAGCTGTGCGAGGTCGCGGGAGCCGACGTCCGCGTTCTCGCCGACGCGCTCGGTTACGACGACCGCATCGGCCGCAAGTTCTTGAACGCCGGCCTCGGCTTCGGCGGCGGTTGCCTCCCGAAAGACATCCGTGCGCTGATGTCTCGGGCGAACGAGCTCGGCGCGCACCGTGTGGTCGGCCTCATGCAAGAGGTGGACGAGATCAACATGCAGCAGCGCCAGCGGGTCATCGACCAGGCGATCGACGCGTGCGGCGGCTCCGTCCTCAACCGCAAGCTCGCTATTCTCGGAGCCGCCTTCAAGCCCGACACCGACGACGTGCGCGACTCGCCGGCCCTCAACGTCGCCGCGGCCCTGCACCTGCGCGGTGCCCAGGTGCTCGTGGTGGATCCTGAGGCCTCCGCGACAGCGCAGCGCAGCTTCCCGACGCTCTCGTTCGCCGACAGCCTCGACGAGGCCGTGACCGACGCCGACGCCGTGCTCTTGCTGACGGAGTGGCCCGTGTTCGTCAACGCTGACCCGGAGCACCTGGCCGAGCTTGCTGCCAACCCCATCGTGCTCGACGCCCGCAACGCGCTCGACACCGAGGTGTGGTCGGCCGCCGGCTGGGAGGTCCGGCCCCTTGGCGGACGCACGGTGCCGCGTCAGCGCCAGGCGTTCGAGAGTGCCGCGCTCGCCCTCTAGAGGTTCCCGAGCCCGGGTGGCTGCTGCACGGTGATGCGTGCGGACCCGCCCGATCTGGCGCAACCCGATACGCCAGTGAGACCCCGTTCCGACTCGCGTCGGGGCGGGGTCTTCGTCTCTGCCCTCTGCGGTGGCGCCCTCGTCCCGGCCCCGCCTTCGTGTCTCACTTGCAAATTTGAAGGAAAAACTCGCCGCGACGGCCCGGGATCGGCGATAACTGGCCCGGGCTGGCCTGTTTCTCCTTCAAATTTGCAACAGGCCCACGAAATGCGCCGGCCCCGCGCGCGAAAGGGCCCGCACCCTCGAAAGAGTGCGGGCCCCGGAGGCACGACGACTTAGACGCCGAAGTACATCTCGAATTCGAACGGGTGAGGACGCTGCGCCATCGGCAGGATCTCTTTCTCACGCTTGTACGCGATCCAGGTCTCGATGAGGTCTTCGGTGAAGACGTTGCCCTTGGTGAGGAACTCGTGGTCCTCTTCGAGGGCGATCAAGGCGGCGTCCAGCGAGGCCGGAACCTGCGGGATGTTCTTCGCCTCTTCCGGGGGAAGCTCGTACAGGTCTTTGTCGACGGGCTCGTGAGGCTCGATGCGGTTCTGGATACCGTCGAGGCCAGCCATGAGCTGCGCGGCGAAGGCGAGGTACGGGTTCGACGCCGCGTCGGGGACGCGGAACTCGATGCGCTTGGCCTTCGGGTTGGTGCCCGTGATCGGGATGCGGATGGCAGCCGAACGATTACCGGCCGAGTAGACCAGGTTGACGGGAGCCTCGAAGCCCGGGATCAGGCGGTGGTACGAGTTGATCGCGGGGTTCGTGAATGCCAGCACGGCGGGGGCGTGCTTCAGCAGACCACCGATGTACCAGCGGGCGATGTCGGAGAGTCCGCCGTAGCCGTTCTCGTCGTAGAAGAGGGGCTTGCCGTCGCTCCAGAGCGACTGGTGGGTGTGCATTCCCGAGCCGTTGTCGCCGAAGAGCGGCTTGGGCATGAAGGTCGCAACCTTGCCCCAGAGCTCGGCGGTGTTCTTGACGATGTACTTGAACTTCAGGATGTCGTCGGCCGCGTGGACCATCGTGTCGAACTTGTAGTTGATCTCCTGCTGGCCGCCGGTGCCCACCTCGTGGTGCGCACGCTCGAGCTCGAGGCCGGAGTCGATCAGCTTGAGGCTGATGTCGTCGCGGAGGTCGGCCGTCTTGTCGACGGGCGAGACCGGGAAGTAGCCACCCTTGTAGGCGGTCTTGTTGGCGAGGTTTCCGCCCTCTTCGGCGCGGCCGGTGTTCCAGGCGCCCTCTTCGGAGTCGACCGAGTAGAAGGAGGCGTTCTGCTTGACCTCGTAGCGGACGTCGTCGAAGACGTAGAACTCGGCCTCGGGGGCGAAGAACGCGGTGTCGGCGATGCCGGTGGAGGCGAGGTAGCGCTCGGCCTTCTTGGCGACCTGACGCGGGTCACGCGAGTAGAGCTCGCCGTTGCGCGGGTTGAAGATGTCGAAGACGAGGATCAGCGTGCGCTCGGCGCGGAACGGATCGACGTAGCCCGTGGTGACGTCGGGGATGAGCTGCATGTCGGACTCGTGGATCGACGCGAAGCCGCGGATCGAGGAGCCGTCGAAGAGCTGACCGACCGAGAAGAACTCCTCGTCGACCGTGGATGCGGGGATGTTGAAGTGCTGCTGCACACCGGGAAGGTCGGTGAAGCGGATATCAAGGAACTTGACGTCAGTGTCCTTGATGAAGCTCAGCACCTCGGAAGAATCTTTGAACATACGCGAAGGTCTCCAATGGGCGTGGAACGTGGGCGAAAGCGGGACGCCTCCAGTCATGAGGCTATTGACGGGCCGTTTCGCCGCGGTGACCAAAATGTTTCCGGCATGTTACGCGTCGCTTCCGAGAGGGCGTCAGGATCCGGCCCGACCGCTCCCGGCACCCCCGCATCCGCGCCTCGATAGGCTCGTCTCCATGTCGAGCTCCGCCCCTCCGCCTCTGCCGCCCGAACCGAAGAAGTCGACGCCCTGGCCGGGTTTCGACCTCGGGTTGCCGCAGACGGGCCCGCGCTCGGTCGGCCGCCTCGGTCGGCGCGTCGTGGCGTTGATCATCGATTGGCTCCTCGCGGTGATCGTCTCGGTGGCGTTCTTCCACTACAACGAGTTCGCGACGCTCGCGGTCTTCGCGGTCATGCAGATCGGGTTCACCCTCACCGTCGGCGGCAGCATCGGCCACCTCGCGACACGGATGCGCGTGGTGCCCGAGACGGGCGGTGCCGTGCGCTGGTGGCGTCCGGTCGTGCGGACGGTGCTGCTGTGCCTCGTGATCCCGGCTGTCATCTACGACCAGGATCAGCGCGGCCTGCACGATCGAGCCGCCGGCACGCTGCTCGTACGCATCTAGATTCGCGCCAGCCAAAAGGGCACCCGACCGAGACGAACTCGGTCGGGTGCCCTTTCGCAGTCGCGACGTGAAGGTCAGCGCGGTCGGCCGGAGCGCACGCGCATCGGGTCGACGCCCTTGGGGATCGGGAGCTTGTTCTGGCCGAGCGAGTCGAGCCGGTTCGACACGGCAAGCACCTCGTTGCGGTCGATCGCCTTCTTGACCTTGTTCATCCGGGCCGCGAGGCGGTGCAGCGGGATCGAGTCGCCGTCGGGGCCGACGCTCAAGACCGTGATCGGCACTCCCGGTGTGATGCGCGCAACCTTGCGACGTTCTTCGTCGACGATGCGCTGGGTCTGGCCCTTGGTGCCCTCGGTGACGAGCACGACTCCCGGGCGACCCACGGCGCGGTAGACGGCGGCCTGGCTGCGACCGTTCACGGCGACGGGCATCTCGCTGGCACGCCACTGGCGACGGAGACCGCTCTTGAACACGGCACCGACCGCACCCGGCTGGCCCTCGATCTGCGAGTACGCGGCCCTCTCGGCGAGACGGCCGAGCACGATCATGAACAGCAGCACACCGAGCAGAACGCCGACGACGATGTAGAGGATCAGCCCGAGGATGTTGCCGCCCGCCACGAGCGCGAGCACGACACCGGCGACGACGGGGACGACGAAGGCGGCCAGCATCAGCCAGATCGACTTCGGGTCGTGCTTTCGGGTCATGGTGAAGACCTGGTACATCTGCTTGATGCGACCGGGCTCTTTTGCGGGGGTCGGAGATGCGTTCTCCGCGGACTTGCTACGTGCCATGCTGTCTAGGATACGGTCTTCGGGCCTCGCCGCACCTCCCGAGGCCTTGTCTCCCCAGGCCGGGCGGCCGAGCGTCCTCTCCCCAGACCGGCGACCACCGGTCAGCGAAGGATCCGAGGCGGTCACGATCGAGGGATGACCTCACCCCGTTCCCGCGACAGTCGCCTCGGCGAGCTCGTCGCCGCGGGCGTGAGTGCCGATGTGTACGAGTGGCTCGGTGGGGTCGGATCCTCGTCGCTCGTCGTCAAGATCCATCGTGGCGATGGTGCCGCCTCGCGCGCGCTGGCCGAGGCCGTGGCGCTCTCGGGGGCGACCCACCGGCACATCGTTCCTCTGATCGACGTCGCCCTCGTGGCGGGTGCCGATTCTCCCGGGTTGATCCTGCCTCGACTCGGCACCCGGTCGGCCTCGACCTTCGTGGCCGATCGCGGGGTGCTCGCGGCGGGGGAGGCCGTGACGCTCCTCGTTCCGGTGCTTATGGCGCTCCAGCATCTCGAGCGGTCACCCCTGGCACGCCACGTCGACCTCGTGAGTGGCGTCGGCCTGGGCAACGTGCTGCTCGATCGACACGGCGCACCCGTCGTCGTGGGTGTACGCGCCGCCCCGGCGCGGGGTCCGCAGCGGCTCGCCCGCCCACCCGGAGGGGCGACGGCTGCCGGGCGTCGCGCGGTTGAGCAGGTGCTGCCCGTCTGCTCCGGCATCGGGGCTGACCAGCGGCGGCGCTTCACGGAACTCTGCGACGAGTCGACAACGCTCGACGAACTCGTCGAGGCGCTCTTCGATCTCGCCGCCCCCGTCGCGCTCGACGACGAGGCTCCCTTCGAGATGGTGCCGGTGCACGACGAGGTGGAGACCATGCACCCGCTCGATGATCTCGTTCCGGGGCTGGCGACGCTTCGCACCTGGGCCCACCGCTCGACCGCGGGAGCCCACGCATTCGAGCTCGCTGCCCAGGCCGGAGCAGCGGCGCGACAGGTGCGGAAGCGCGTGTGGGTTCTGGCCGGCACCGTTGTAGGCTGCGCGGCGATCGGACTCGCAGTCGGTGGTGGAGGTGCTGGTGGTGGAGGTGCCGATGGTGGAGGTTCCGGTGGTGGAGGTGCCGGTAGTGCCAGCGACGATCAAGGATTAGCCGCGACGTCCGTTGAAAGCTCGGGCCCGCCGGATCGGGCCGCAGGAACGACGATGCCTGGGGGGATGGTGACAGCGACCCCGATGCCTACGACGTCGCCGCCGCCTGGCCCCCGAGCCGATCGACTCGATCGGGTGGAGGCTGTCCTGGCCGGCGATGACGCCGACAGAGCCGTTCGTCTCCTGCTCCGGCTCCGCGCGGACTGCTTCCGAGCGCTCGACGCCGAGTGCCTGGCGGGTGTCGACGAACCCGGGTCAGCTGCGCTGGCGGAGGATGAGCGGGTCGTGGCGGATCCTGCCCTTCTCGAATCCGTGCCAGAGCTCGTCGTCGGCACGGCCATCAACCGGCTGGGTGGAGTTGTGCTCTTCGACGCCACGTCGAGCAACGACAAACCGGCCTCCGTCTTCGTAGTGAAGAAGGAGGCCGGTTGGCGAGTGCGGTCGATCGACTCGGGCTGATGCCAGCGGCACCGGTCTCCGAGCACAACACCGCCGAACGGTGGTGGTCGGCCCGAAAGTCGGTGTCGGGGCTGATGCCGTTAGATGCCGAGCTTGCCCTGGAAGTCGCCGCCCTCGAGGCGGTTCTTGACCGCGACGAGGAAGCGGGCGGCGTCGGCACCGTCGACGATGCGGTGGTCGTACGAGAGGGCCAGGTAGACCATCGAGCGAATCGCGATCGACTCCGAGCCGTCTGCCGTGACAACGACGGGCTTCTTCACGACGATGCCGGTGCCGAGGATCGCAACCTGGGGAAGGAACACGACCGGGGTGTCGAACAGGGCGCCGCGCGAACCGGTGTTGGTCACCGTGAAGGTGCCACCGGAGAGCTCGTCGGGGGTCAGCTTGTTGTCGCGGGTACGACCGGCGAGGTCGGCGATCGAGGCGGCGAGACCGGCCAGATCGAGCGATGCGGCGTTCTTGATGACCGGGGTCAGAAGGCCGCGCTCGGTGTCGACGGCCATGCTGACGTTCTCGGTGTCGGGGTAGACGATCGAGTCGCCGTCGACGGTCGCGTTGAGCTTCGGGTAGGCCTGAAGAGCCTCCGCCGCCGCGAGGGTGAAGAAGGGCAGGAACGACAGCTTGTTGCCGGTCTTGGCAAGGAAGTCACCCTTGACGGCGTCGCGGAACTTCGCGACCTTCGTCACGTCGACCTCGACGACGCTGGTGAGCTGTGCGGTCGACTGCATCGACTCGACGGCGCGCTGAGCAACGACCTTGCGGAGGCGGGTCATCGGCACGGTCGTGCCGCGGAGGTCGGAGACCGGCAGAGGCTCGTACTTCGACGAAGCGGCAGGAGCGGACGGGGCAGCGGAGGCCGACGGTGCAGAAGCGGCCTTGGCGGCCTCTTCGGCCGCAGCGGCAGCTGACAGCACGTCTTCTTTGCGAATGCGTCCGCCGACTCCGGTGCCGGAGACGGTCGACAGGTCGACACCCTTCTCACCGGCGAGCTTGCGAACGAGCGGAGTCACGTACCCGACCGGCGCGCCGGTACTGGGGGCGGAATCGGGAGCAGCGGCCGCGGGGGCAGACGCGGCGGGAGCGGCCGGAGCCGGTGCAGCCGGCGCGGCAGCGGCAGGTGCCGGAGCAGCGGCCGCGGGGGCGGGGTCGACCGACTCTGCCGGAGCGGGCGCCTCGGCGGGCGCACCCTCACCCGGAGCGGGAGCGGAGTCGGAGGGGACCTCCGCCTCGAGCCCCTCAGAGGAGTCGTCGTCAGCCGCGGATTCGGCCGAGACGGACTCCACGTCGTCAGCGGGGCCCTCGTAGCCCTCGGACGACTCGGAGGAGCCGCCGGCCGCAGCGGTCGCGGGGGTGTCGTCGGTCGACGCGGGGCCCGTTCCGGGCGCTTCGGCCTCGGGTGCATCTTCGGCAGGAGCGCCGGAACCACTACCATCGCCGATCTTGACGAGGGCGGTACCCACCTCGACCGTCTCGTCTTCGGCAACGAGGATCTCTTCGATCACACCGGCGACGGGGGACGGGATCTCGGTGTCGACCTTGTCGGTCGATACTTCGAGCAGCGGCTCGTCGACCTCGACGCGGTCGCCGACGTTCTTCAGCCAGCGGGTGACCGTGCCCTCGGTGACACTCTCGCCGAGTGCCGGGAGGTTGACGGATTCGCTCATCAGGGGGGCTCCTTCTGCGGTTCTGTTATAAAAACTGTGGTGGTGCGGGGATGGTGCTGACGACTGCCGGTGCGGGATGCACCGCCGCGCTACATCGCGTGGAGGGGCTTACCCGCGAGGGCCAGCATGGCCTCGCCTAGTGCCTCGTTCTGAGTCGGGTGCGCATGGATGAGGCCAGCGACGTCTTCGGGGTAGGCCTCCCAGTTGACGGTGAGCTGCGCTTCTCCGATGAGCTCGCCGACGCGGGCGCCGATCATGTGGATGCCGACGACCGGACCATCGACGACGCGGATGACCTTGACCGACCCGGCAGAACCGAGGATCGACGTCTTGCCGTTGCCTGCGAGGTTGTAGTCGTAGGCGGCGATCTTGTCGGCACCGTACTTCTCGGTGGCCTTCGCAGTGCTGAGACCCACCGAGGCGACCTCCGGGTCGGAATACGTGACCTTGGGGATGTTGACGTCGTCGATCACGACGGGCTTCAGCCCCGCGATCTCTTCGGCGACGAAGATGCCGTGCTGGAAGCTGCGGTGGGCGAGCTGAAGGCCGGGAACGATGTCGCCGATCGCGTAGACGCCGGGAACGTTGGTCGCGAGGCGCTCGTCGGTGAGGACGAAGCCGCGATCCATGTTCACGCCGACCTCGTCGTAGCCGAGGCCCTGAGTGACCGGGCCGCGACCGACGGCGACGAGGAGGATGTCGGCGTCGAAGGTTTTGCCGTCTTCGAGGGTGACGACGACCCCGTCGTCGTTCTGCGACACGCTCTGGAAGCGGATGCCGAGCGAGAAGTTGATGCCGCGCTTGCGGAACGCCCGCTCGAACGACTTGGAGACGGACTCCTCCTCGTTGGGTACGAGGTGGGGGAGAGCCTCGATGATCTGCACATCGGAGCCGAACGACTTCCAGACGCTGGCGAACTCGACGCCGATCACGCCGCCGCCGAGGATCGCGACCTTCTTCGGGATGTAATCGAGCTCGAGGGCGTGCTCACTGGTGATGACGCGGCCGCCGATTTCGAGACCGGGAAGGCTGCGCGAATAGGAGCCGGTCGCCAGCACGATGTTCTTGCCGGTGATCGTGTCGTCGCCGACCTGAACGGTCGACGGCGAGGTCAGTCGCCCCTCACCCGCGATCGTCGTGACGCCACGGGCCTTGACCAGGCTCTGGAGACCCTTGTATTTGTGCTCGACGATGTCGCGGCGGTAGGTCGTGACCCGGGCGATGTCGACGCCCTGGAAGTCGACGTCGACACCGTACTTCAGCGACTCGCGCGAGACGTCGGCGACCTCGGCCGAGTGGAGCAGGGCCTTGGTCGGAATGCAGCCGCGGTGCAGGCAGGTGCCACCGACCTTGTCTTTCTCGATGATCGCGACCGACTGGCCGAGCTCGCTCGCTCGCAGCGCAGCGGCATACCCGCCGCTACCGCCGCCGAGAACTACAAGGTCAAAATTCTGTTCCGACACCCAGCAACTCCTTCGTGCATTCGTTCAGTGCCCGAAACCGCGTCGTTCGATGGCGACACCGGTCTGGCCCTGCAAGAAGGCGGGTTTCTCCCGCCTCCGTCAGCCTAGTACGCCACCTAGAACGAGGCGGCCAGGTCGATCAGGGTTCGCACGGTAATGCCAGTCGCGCCCTTGGTCGTGAAGCCGTACCCGCCCGCTTTGTTCTCGCTCGGCCCGGCGATGTCGAGGTGCGCCCACGGGATGAGCTCGTCGGTGCCCTCCTTCTTGCCTACGAACTCCTTCAGGAACACGCCTGCGAGCAGCATGCCGGCGGCCGTGTTGCCCGGCGTCGCGTTCACCAGGTCGGCCACGTCGGAGTTGAGCCGGGTGCGAAGCTCGGGCGCCAGCGGCACCCGCCAGAACGGCTCGGAGGCGGCGTCGGCGACCTCGACCACTCGGGGCGCGAAGTCGTCGGTTCCCATGACGCCGACGTAGCGCATGCCGAGTGCGACGACCTGTGCCCCGGTCAGCGTGGCGACGTCGACGATGGCGTCGGGCTGCTCTTCGCTGGCGGCAACGAGGCCGTCGGCCAACACGAGGCGACCCTCGGCGTCGGTGTTGGTCACTTCGACGGTGGTGCCGCCCTTGATGGTCAGGACGTCGTCGGGGCGAATGGGGTCGGCGCCGAGCATGTTCTCGGAGATGCAGAGCCACGCGGTGAGGCGGACCGGCAGGGCGAGTTCGGCAGCTGCCAGCGTCACGGCCAGGACGGTGGCCGCCCCGGTCATGTCGTACTTCATTCCGACCATCGCGCCGGCGGGCTTGAGCGACAGCCCACCCGTGTCGTATGTGATGCCCTTGCCGACGAGGGCGAGGTGCTTCGCGGCCCCGGCGGGCGCGTACTGCACCTTGACCAAGCGGGGCGGGCGCGCGGATCCTTGCCCCACTCCGATGATGCCCCCAAAGCCGGCCTCGCGGAGTTCGTCGCCCTCGAGCACGGTGACGGTGACGTCTTTGGTGGCCGACAGGCGGACGGCCTCGCCGGCGAGAGCAGCCGGCGAGAGGTCGATCGGGGGAGTGGTGACGAGGTCGCGAACGGTGTGGACGGCCTGGGCCACGGCTGCCGCCTTGGCGATCACTGCGGAATCGATGGTGGTGGCCGTGACGAGATCGACCTCGGCGACGGCCTTCTTGGCATCGCTCGCGGAGGAGTGGCGGTACGAGTCGAAGGCATACGCGCCGATGGCGGCACCCTCGAGCACGGCCAGGGCCTCGGCGTCGTCGGCGACGGGGAGACCGAAGGCGACGCGGGTGCGGCCGGTGAGCTGGCGCGCGGCAGAACCTGCGGCGTACCGGAGCGTCTCGATCGAGACGGCGGCGCCGAGCCCGACGAGCGCGATGGTCGCGACGGGCGAGACCGACGACGACGAGGATCCGAGAGACGAGGCCGGCAACCTCGTTACCTCGTCGCGTCCGCCTGAGACGCCGAGACCCTTGAGCGCATCGGCCAGCTCGGGTGCATCCCACAGCAGGGTGGGAGCGTCGTCGCCCGTGCCGGGAACGACGCCGATGACGAAGACGTCGGCTGCGGTGAGTTCGGATGAGACGGAGAGCTTCGGAACGGTCATACCAGCCACTTTATGGGAGTCCGGGCGGCACGTTCGCTGTCAGCATTCCCTCGAAGGGCGTGGCGTCGACCACCCGTGCCTAGCATTGAAGGATGTCCGAACCCGCAGACCTGTACGAGCTTTCTCCCGGTGCCACGGGTATCCCGACCGGCCTGCCGCTGGTCGCGGGCCTGACCGGCTTCGCCGACGCCGGATCGACGGTCGCACAGCTGACCCAGTACCTGACCGAGTCGCTCGAGGGCGAGATCGTGGCGACCTTCGACGCCGACGTCCTCCTCGACTACCGGGCCCGGCGCCCCATCATCACGTTCGACCAGGATCACATCTCCGACTACCAGGCGGCGACGTTGACGCTCCGCCTCATGAAAGACGAGATCGGGCAGCCCTTCCTGCTTCTCTCCGGCTTCGAACCCGACTTCCGCTGGAACCAGTTCACGAGTGCAGTCATCCAGCTGATCCAGCGCTACGAGATGGCGACGACCACCTGGGTGCAGGCGATCCCGATGCCGGTGCCGCACACGCGCGAACTCGGTGTCACCGTCTCCGGCAATCGGACCGATCTCATCGAGTCGCTGTCGGTCTGGCGCCCCACGACGCAGGCACCGGCCAACGCCCTTCATCTCGTCGAGCACCGGCTCACCTCGGGTGGTCACCCCACCGCCGGGTTCGTGCTGCTCGTGCCGCACTACCTCGCCGACACGGAGTTCCCCGACGCCGCGGTGACAGCGCTTTCGAGCATCAGCGCAGCGACCGGCCTCATCTTCCCGACCGACGACCTGCGTGAGCAGGGCCGCGACTTCCTGGTCAAGGTCGACGAGCAGGTCGCCGGCAACACCGAGCTGAGCCGTCTCGTCGAGACGCTCGAAGAGCGCCACGACACGTACATGGAGGGCAACCCGCTGCCGTCGCCGCTCGTCGGCCTCGACGGGCAGGTGCCGAGCGCCGATTCGATCGCCGCCGAGCTTGAGAAGTTCTTGGCCTCGCGCCCCCGCGACGACGAGGCGTGACCTGACGGGTCGGTAACCTGGTCGGGTGAATTCCAAGCGCGCCTGGCTCGTCTGGGGCGCAGCCGTCTTCGCCTACGTGGTGGCCGTGCTCCAGCGCTCGTCCCTCGGAGTCGCCGGCGTCGACGCCCAGCACGTCTTCGACATCTCGGCGTCGACCCTCTCGACTCTCGCCGTCGCCCAGATCGTGGTTTACGCGGCTCTGCAGATTCCCGTGGGCGTGATGCTCGATCGTGTCGGGCCGCGCGCGCTGCTGGTTGTCGGCGCCGCGGTGCTGGCTCTCGGCCAGACCGTCGTCGGCGTCTCGCCGCCCCATCTCGGTCTCGCCATCGTGGGACGCATGCTCGTCGGTGCCGGTGATGCGCTCACCTTCATCTCGGTGATCCGGCTGCTCCCGTCGTGGTTCCGCGGCCCGATTCTGCCGCAGGTCTCGCAGTGGACCGGCAACATCGGCCAGGTGGGGCAGATCCTCTCCGCCGTCCCCTTCGCGGTCGTGCTGCACTCGCGCGGCTGGTCTCCCGCGTTCCTCAGCGCCGCGGCCGTCGCCGTGCTCTCGGTGATCGTTTTGCTCGGCGTGGTGCGCAACGCACCGGCGGGGCAGGTCGGGCAGCCGGTCGTCTCGTCGTGGGCCACCGCGGGCAGGCAACTCGTCGAGAGCGTGAAGAGGCCGGGCACCCGTCTCGGATTCTGGTCGCACTACGTCACCCAGTCGTCGGGCACGACCTTCAGTCTGCTGTGGGGTGTTCCCGCGCTGGTCGGCGGTCTCGGATTCTCGAGGGGCGAGGCGTCCGGGCTTCTTGCCCTGCTCGTCATCACCGGCGTCGTGGCCGGGCCGATCCTCGGCCTCCTGAGCGCGCGGTTCCCCCTTCGCCGCTCGAATCTCGTTCTCGGCATCGTCTCGATCATCGGCCTGGTGTGGACGGCCGTGCTGGTCTGGCCGGGGGTTCCGCCGCACTGGCTGGTGATCGTGCTGGTGGTCGTCCTCGGGGCCGGTGGGCCAGGATCCTTGATCGGTTTCGACTTCGCGCGCACGTTCAATCCGCTGCGAAGCCTCGGTGTCGCGAACGGCATCGTCAATGTCGGGGGATTCCTCGCCAGCTTCGTGATGATGTTCCTCATCGGGGTCGTACTCGACGCGGTTCACTCTCACGGTGTCGCGATGGGCGACCCGTCACCGCTCTTCTCGTGGTCGGGCTTCCGCATCGCCTTCCTGGTGCAGTACGTCGTCATCGGGCTCGGCGTCGCCGGTCTCATCGTCGATCGGCGTCGCACGAGGCGCCGCATGCACCTCGAAGAAGGAATAGAAGTGGGCCCGGTCTGGGTTGCACTGTCACGAAGGATGCGCGCTCGGGCGGGGCGCTGACGAAGTGCTCCACTACCAGGATCCCGCGGCCCTGTAAACGGTTCGCCCTGCGGCGTGCAATAATTACTCACGGACCCTTTCCTGTCTTCGGCGAAATGTCGAGGGCTTGACATGGGTCCTAGTTCTGCCTAGAAGCGGAGTTCTGCCGAAAAGCGGGCTTCTGCCTGAAAGCAGAGTTCTGCCTGAAAAGACAGACAGTGCCCAATTGATGGCGCCAGGGGGCGTCTTCGACCCGGATCAGTGACATTGGGCACCTCCCCAGCTTTACGAAGCCCGAGTGAAAGGTGCACCAATGGCTACTCGCACCAAGGCCACCGTCGCCGACGAAACCGTCGAGACCTCCACTACTACCGAGACCGACGCCGCTACGGCCCCGGTCAAGAAGGCACCCGCGAAGCGGGCGCCCGCCAAGAAGGCACCGGCCAAGGCGGCGACCGCGAAGGCGGCCCCCGCCAAGGCGACCAAGAAGACGGCCAAGAGCGACGACGACGAGTCCGACGTCGAACCTGCCGCCGAAGCCGTCGAGGCGGTCGACGGCGACGACACCGAGTCGACCGACGACAGCGCCGACACCGCGGTCAAGGCCGCCGAAGAGGTTCTGCCGACCGGGGCGCTCGTCATCTCGCAAGACGACGACGACGAGATCCCCGTCTACTCGTCGACCATCACCGGCGCCACCGCCGACCCGGTCAAAGACTATT
Organism: Frondihabitans sp. 4ASC-45; assembly: GCF_049472575.1. Taxonomy (NCBI): domain Bacteria; kingdom Bacillati; phylum Actinomycetota; class Actinomycetes; order Micrococcales; family Microbacteriaceae; genus Frondihabitans; species Frondihabitans sp. 4ASC-45. Next base: position 247,640 of record NZ_JBCEBN010000002.1, read on the forward strand.
TGAAGCAGATCGGTAAAGTCGCGCTGCTGAATGCGGCCGAAGAGGTCGAGCTCGCCATGCGCATCGAGGCGGGTCTGTTCGCCGACGACAAGCTGGCCAACTCGACCGGGCTCTCGAAAGAGCTCGAGCGCGAGTTGCGCTGGGTGTCGCGAGACGGCCAGCGTGCCAAGAGCCACCTGCTCGGCGCCAACCTCCGCCTCGTCGTCAGCCTCGCCAAGCGCTACACCGGTCGCGGAATGCAGTTCCTCGACCTGATCCAGGAGGGCAACCTCGGTCTCATCCGTGCGGTCGAGAAGTTCGACTACACCAAGGGCTTCAAGTTCTCGACCTACGCCACCTGGTGGATCCGTCAGGCGATCACGCGCGCCATGGCCGATCAGGCGCGCACCATCCGCATCCCCGTGCACATGGTCGAGGTCATCAACAAGCTGGCCCGCGTTCAGCGTCAGATGCTCCAGGATCTCGGCCGCGAGCCCACTCCCGAAGAGCTCTCGCGCGAACTCGACATGACGCCCGAGAAGGTCGTCGAGGTGCAGAAGTACGGCCGCGAGCCGATCTCCCTCCACACCCCGCTCGGTGAAGACGGTGACAGCGAGTTCGGTGACCTCATCGAAGACACCGAAGCGGTCGTTCCGGCCGACGCCGTCGGCTTCACGATGCTGCAGAAGCAGCTCGAGTCGCTCCTCGACAGCCTCTCCGAGCGCGAAGCCGGCGTGATTCGCATGCGCTTCGGCCTCGGCGACGGCATGCCGAAAACTCTCGACCAGATCGGCGACACCTTCGGCGTGACGCGCGAGCGCATCCGTCAGATCGAGTCGAAGACGATGGCGAAGCTTCGTCACCCGTCGCGGTCGCAGTCTTTGCGCGACTATTTGGAATAGGCCGAAAGCGTCCGCGGCACCGGGCCTCCGACAAGCTCCGGCCGTCCGGCGCTGCTCCCGCTTTCGACCGCCTCGAGTAAATCGAAAGCGTTCGACCGCCTCGAGTAAACCGGCATCGCGTTCACCGAAGCCGACGACCCTAGGAATCCGATGAAGTACGTTCTCCCCATCCTCCTCGGGCGTCTCGTCCGCATCATCGCAAGAGCCCGAGGGGGCGGGTCGGCGTATCCGGGCTACCTAGTGCTCAAACTGCTTCCCTCGTTCCTCACCGACGTGACGAAGCAGTTCGACCGCGGCGTGCTCTTCGTGCTGGGCTCGAACGGCAAGTCGACGACCACGCACATGCTCTCCGACGTCATGCGGGCGCACGGGCTCCGCGTCTTCACCAACCCGACCGGTGCCAACCTGCCCCAGGGCATCGCGTCGGCGCTGCTCTCCGAGGTCAGCATCTTCGGCAAGCTGAAGGCCGACGTCGGCGTGCTCGAGGTCGACGAGGCGTTCGCCGTCGAGCTCTCCGGGCACCTCCACCCGTCGACCGTGCTGATGCTCAACGTGCAGGTCGACCAGCTCTACCGCTTCTACGAGACCTCTCGCGTCGCCGACATGATGACCGACACGGCCGCCACAGCGGGCACCCACGTCGTGACCAACCGCGATGACGAGTACCTCGGCCCGTTCACGAGCAGCACCCTCGACGTCACCCGCTTCGGTGCGTCCACCGAGCTCGTGGCCGAGGCGCCGCACGGCCTGCAGAACGCCTCCGCCTTCGGCGGCCAGACCGAAGGATCCGCGCCACTGCAAGCCGAGGCCGAGGTCAGGGCGCTGTCGGCGCAGGGTGCCACCATCGCGCTGAGCCGAGCGACGGGTGGCGGATCCTCGTCCCTCGACATCCGCCTCCCCGCCAAGGGCCTGCACTACGCGGTCGACGCGGCCGCGGCCATCCAGACGGCGCGTGTCGCGCTCGGCTCCGAGTTCGACGAGTCGAAAGCCGTGGCGGCATTCGCCGCGATGAAGCCTGCCTACGGGCGTGGCGAGCGACTCAAGATCGGCACCGACGAAGCCGAGTTCGTCATGTTCAAGAACGCGGCGAGCCTGCAGCTCAACCTCGATGCCCTCGCTGATGCCCCCGAGCAGGTGCTACTGGCGATCGACGAGGGCACGCCCGACATCTCGTGGATCTACGACGTCGACTTCTCGTCTCTCGACCACGTCGACGTGGTGTCGGGGGAGAAGGCCTGGCAGATCGCGCTCCGCCTCGAGCACGCCGGCATTCCGATCGGCACCGTCGAGCCTCGCATCGAGAAGGCCATCGAGCTGATGAAGGCGCTCCCGGCCCCCGCCAGCAAGACCAAGAACTTCATCGTCAACTACGAGCAGATGATGATCGCCCGCAAAATGCTCGGCTACCCCGATCTGGAGAAGCGCGCATGACCACCCTCTCCCTTCTGCAGCTCTACCCGGAACAGCTCGGCGTCTCGGGCGACGGCGGCAATGTCGTCGCTCTGGCCGAGCGCGCGCGGCGGGCCGGCCTCGACGTCGAGCTCGTCGAGCACCGGCCGGGCGACTCCCTCCCCGTGGGGGCCGACCTCGTCGTGATCGGGTCCGGGCCGCTGTCGACGCTGCGTTCGATCCACTCGGATGCCCTCCGGTTCCGTGAGGCGCTGAGCGATTGGGCCGACTCCGGTGTGCCCGTCGTCGCCATCGGAGGCGGCATGGAACTCCTCTCGCAGGGGATCTCCGGCGAGGGTGCCGACCTCGAAGGCCTCGGGTTCTTCGATGCCTCAGCCCACCGCGGAGCAAAGCGTCGAGCCAACTACTTCCGAGTCGAGACGGCGTACTCGGGGCCCTCGCTCACGCTCTTCGGGTTCGAAGACCACGCGACCCGGTTCGAGCTCGCGGCCGGCGCCTCAGCGTTCGGCACAGTCGTCACCGGTGGCGGCAACGGCGACGGTACCGAGGGGGTGTCGCGCGGATCCTCGTTCGGAACCCAGCTGAAGGGCCCCGTTCTCCCGCTCCACCCGGAGTTGACGGATCGCGTTCTCGCCTCGGCCGTCTCGCGGATCGGCGGTGTCTATGACGCAGGGCCCGCGCACGCGACCCTCGACGAGTACGCCCGTCAATCACGTCTCGTGATCGAGAAGAACTTGGAGCGCGCCTTCAAGGCGATGTAGCCGAACGGCAAGCTCGCGTCGAGTCGATCACGGCAGAAGGCCCGCACTCCGAAGAGGAGAGCGGGCCTTCTTGGTGAAACGAAGACTAGTGGGCGGTGAGCTTGGCGGTTTCGTCGAGCCACTCCAGCGCGTTCGGCTGCAGCTTCTCTTTGAACTTGGCGCCGTGGTGAGCGCAGAACAGAAGCTCACCCGTCGCCATCGTCGCGCGAATGTACGCCTGGGCTCCGCAGCTGTCGCAACGGTCGGCGCCGGACAGCTGGTACTGGGGGCCGAGCTCATCGACGGCGTTGTGGTCGGTGGCCATCTGAGACATGTGATGCTCCTCCAGAACGGTGGTGCGTGGGTAGGTAGATGCCATCAAAACACGCGAACGTTTCGTTTGTGCGAGATTCGGGCCGATTTCGCTCGCCGCGAAGCGAATCTCTTCTCCCCAATCCGGGGGCGGCCCCCAGACCGCGTCGGAGGGGGTGTCGGAGGGTGAGAGAAGACTGAGCCCCGTATTCTTGAATCGGTGCGTGTCCGGGTCTTTTCTTTTCGGGCCGCGTGCCGTTGTCGCCAGAAGGAGTCCCGTGGCCGCCGCTGCATCCGATTATTCCGCCCGTCACCTCTCAGTGCTCGAGGGCCTCGACGCCGTTCGCAAGCGGCCGGGCATGTACATCGGCTCCACCGACTCGCGCGGCCTCATGCACTGCCTCTGGGAGATCATTGACAACGCCGTCGACGAAGCGCTCGGTGGGCACGGCTCGTCGATCGACGTGATCCTCCATGCCGACGACAGCGTCGAAGTCCGCGACACGGCGCGAGGCATCCCCGTCGACATCGAGCCGAAGACCGGGTTGACGGGCGTCGAGGTCGTCTTCACGAAGCTTCATGCCGGCGGTAAGTTCGGAGGCGGATCCTACGCAGCGTCCGGTGGTCTGCACGGGGTCGGCGCGTCCGTCGTCAACGCGCTTTCGGAGCGGCTCGACGTCGAGGTCGACCGTGGGGGCAAGACGCACGCGATGTCGTTCCATCGGGGCGAGCCCGGCACCTTCGACGACGGTACGAACGCCCCCGCGCCCGACGCCCCCTTCGCGCCATTTGAGAAGGGGAGTGTGCTCCGGGTGGCCGGTAAGGCCGCCAAGGGGGCGACCGGCACTCGGGTGCGCTACTGGGCCGACCGTCAGATCTTCACCAAGGGCGCGGCGTTCCGACTCGAAGACCTCGTCAGCCGGGCCCAGCAGACGGCGTTCCTCGTGCCGGGCCTCGCGATTCGCATTCGCGACGAACGCCCGATCACGACGGCCACCACCGAAGACGGCGAGCCCGTCGAGCAGCTGTTCTCGTACGAGGGCGGCATCTCGGAGTTCGCCGACTTCCTCGCCACCGACAAGGCGATCACCGACACCTGGCGACTGCAGGGCACCGGCAAATACACCGAGACGGTGCCGGTGCTCGATGACAAGGGCCACATGGTGTCGACCGAGGTCGCACGCGAGTGCGAGGTCGACATCGCTCTCCGCTGGGGCGACGGCTACGAAACGGTCACGCGCAGCTTCGTCAACATCATCGCGACGCCCAAGGGCGGTTCGCACCAGGCCGGGTTCGACGCGGGGTTGCTGAAGTTCCTCAAGCAGCAGGTCGACGCCAATGCCCGTCGCCTCAAGGTCGGCACCGACAAGCTCGAGAAAGACGACATCATGGCGGGGCTCACCGCTGTGCTGACCGTCCGGCTGCCCGAACCGCAGTTCGAGGGCCAGACGAAAGAGGTGCTCGGCACCCCGGCCGTGCGCGCCATCGTGTCGAACGTCGTCGCCAAGGCGATGGCCGACCTGTTCGCCTCGACCAAGCGCGACGACAAAACGCAGACGGCGGCCGTGCTCGACAAGATCGTCGTCGAGATGAAGTCACGCATCGCCGCGCGCGCCCACAAAGAGACCCAGCGCCGCAAGAACGCGCTCGAATCGTCGTCGCTGCCAGCCAAACTGGTTGACTGCCGCTCGAACGACGTCGGCACCAGCGAGCTCTTCATCGTCGAGGGCGACTCAGCGCTCGGAACAGCCCGTGCTGCCCGCAACAGCGAATACCAGGCCCTCCTGCCGATCCGAGGCAAGATCCTCAACGTGCAGAAGGCCTCCGTCAGCGACATGCTGTCGAACCTCGAGTGCGCGTCGATCATCCAGGTGATCGGCGCCGGCTCCGGTCGCTCGTTCGACCTCGACCAGGCACGTTACGGCAAGGTCATCATCATGAGCGATGCCGACGTCGACGGCGCCCACATCCGCACCCTGCTACTCACCCTCTTCTTCCGCTACATGCGTCCGATGATCGAGGCCGGCCGAGTCTTCGCCGCCGTGCCCCCGCTGCACCGCGTCGTCGTCATCAACCCCGGGTCGAAGCCGAACGAGACGATCTACACGTACTCCGAGCAAGAGCTGCAGGGCGTTCTCGCCGGCCTGAAGAGAACGAACAAGAAATACCAGGATCCCATCCAGCGCTACAAGGGCCTCGGTGAGATGGATGCGGAGCAGCTTGCCACCACCACGATGGACCGCGCCGGCCGCATGCTCCGACGCGTCAAGGTCGAAGACGCCGAGAACGCCGGCCGGGTCTTCGAGCTGCTGATGGGCAATGACGTCGCGCCCCGCAAGGAGTTCATCATCGAGGGTGCCGGGCTGGCGCGGGAGCGAATCGACACGTAGGGGTTGGTGCGGCTGCTGCGGCTGCGGCTGCGGCTGCGGCCGCGACTGCGGCCGCGACTGCGGCCGCGACTGCGGCTGCGGCTGCGGCTGCGGCTGCGGCTGGCTAACCGACGTGGATCGGCCAACCCGACGCGGCGCGCCACGTCGCAAAGGCCGAACCGCGTCACTTCACCCGGCGCCGACCTCGGCCGCACGGCTAAGCGACGCGGATCGGCCAACCTCGCGCGCCGCGGCGGTGTGCATCGGCCGATTCACGTCACCTCGCGCGGCTCCAACACCGCCGCACGCCAACCCGACGCGCATCGGCCAACCCGACGCGGCGCGCCACGTCGCAAAGGCCGAACCGCGTCACTTCACTCGGCGCCGACCTCCGCCGCACATCAAACCGACGCGAATCGGCCGACCTCGCGCGCCGCGGCGGTGTGACACCGGCCGATTCACGTCACCTCGCCCGGCGCGCAGCCCTGCTGCAGCGCAGAATCGACGCGAAGCCGAAGCTACGAGACCGCGCCGCCGATCGATCCGACAACCGTGTCGAGCGGTGTGCCCGAGGCATCGCGCCGCACGAGCGTCTCGGGCAGCTTACGGACACCGCCGTCGGCGGCCACCGCAATGGCGGGAGCCACCCCGACCCACGCCACGGACAGACCGTCTTCGCCCTTGAGCAGAGCATGGGCCCGAACGCCACCGGTGGCTCGACCCTTCGCGGGGTAGTCGGCGAAGTCGCTGATCTTGGCCCGGCCCGGGTCGGCCCCGGCGATGGTCGCAGCTGACGTCGAGATTGTCGCGACGACGGCCGATGCCGTGGCGGGGACGGCGCCGAAGAACAGCACGGTCGCCCGGGCCGCCAGCGAGATACCGGCGACACCGCCACCGGCCGTGCCCTGGGGGCGAACGAGGGCAGCCGGGTAGCGCAGCAGCTGCGTTGAGGTGGTGACGAAGACGAGCTCGTCGGAGTCGGGGCCCTGTGCCACGCCGACCACGGAGTCGCCGGGCTTGAGCGCTATCACGGGGAACTCCGGCTTCGACGGCCAGGCCCCCGGCGTGACTCGCTTCACGACGCCCTGAGCCGTGCCAAGAGCGACCGGGTCGGCGGAGTCGAGCGAGACGAGGGCGAGCACCTTCTCGGAGGCGGGAGAACTCGCCGATGAGAGGCCCAGATAATCTTTGACCGGCACGCCCGCGCCCAGCTGCACCGACGTCGGGGGAGCGGCCGGCAGGTCGACGGGCGAGAAGCGAATGAGACGACCGGTCGAGGTGACCGCGCCGATCTCGGCCCGCGTCGTCGTGGTGACGCTGGACCGGATCGCGTCGTGCTTGGTGCGGCGCGACGGGGGGACGGGCCCGGCGCCGGACTCGGTGTCGGCGGCCGCGGGATCCTGGAGGTCGACTCGGAGAAGACGACCGGTCGTCGACAGATACACGCGCGTCGGGAGATCGGCGACCTCGACGACGGGGGCGTTCTTGCGAGTCGAGGCGACCGACGGCGCTGCCTCGGTGAGGAGTGTGCGGCGCGGGGTGCCGTATTCGTCGGCGATGTCGGCCAGTTCGCTCGACACCAGCGCCCGCAGCTTGGCGGGATCGGACAGCAGCTCGCGAAGCGACGCGATCGCGGCCAGCAACTCGTCGCGCTCCGCCTCGAGCTCCATCCGGCTGAACTTCGTGAGGCGACGCAGACGGAGCTCGAGGATGTACTCGGCCTGCAGGTCGGAGAGATCGAAGACCTCGCGGAGCCGCGTCTTCGCGGCCTCGGAGTCGTCGCTGGTGCGGATGACCTGGATGACCTCGTCGATGTCGAGGATCGCGATGAGCAGGCCCTCGACGAGGTGGAGGCGGTCTTCGCGCTTCTGCAGGCGGTAGCGGCTGCGGCGGGTGACGACCTCGAGTCGATGCGCAACGTAGACCTCGAGGAGCTCTTTCAGACCGAGCGTGCGGGGCTGCCCCTCGACGAGCGCCACGTTGTTGATGCTGAAGCCGTCTTCGAGCGGCGTGTGCCGGTAGAGCTGCTCGAGCACGGCCTCGGGGCTGAACCCGGTCTTGATGTCGATGATCAAGCGCATGCCGTGGTGGCGGTCGCTGAAGTCGTTGATGTCGGAGATGCCCGTGAGCTTCTTCGCGTTGACGCCGTCTTTGACCTTCTCGATGATCTTCTCGGGGCCGATCATGTAAGGCAGCTCGGTGAAGACGAGCCCCTTCTTGCGAGCCGTGAGGTTTTCGATCGAGACCTTGGCGCGGACCTTGAAGCTGCCGCGCCCGGTCGCATACGCGTCGCGGACTCCGGCCAGCCCGGCGATGGTGCCTCCGGTCGGCAGGTCGGGCCCGGGCACGAAGGCCATTAGGTCGTCGAGGGTCGCCTCGGGGTGCTCAATGAGGTGCCGCGCGGCTCCGATCACTTCGACGAGGTTGTGCGGCGCCATGTTGGTGGCCATGCCCACCGCGATACCCGAGCCGCCGTTCACGAGAAGGTTCGGGAATGCAGCAGGCAACACCTCGGGCTGCATCAGCTGGTTGTCGTAGTTGGGAACGAAGTCGACGACGTCTTCGCCGAGCCCCTCGTTCATCGCCATCGCTGCGGGCGCGAGTCGAACCTCGGTGTAGCGGGCGGCGGCGGGCGGGTCGTCGAGCGAACCGAAGTTGCCGTGCCCGTCGATGGTCGGCAGGCGCATCGTGAAGTCTTGGGCGAGTCGCACGAGGGCGTCGTAGATCGCCGAGTCGCCGTGCGGGTGGAGCTTGCCCATGACCTCGCCGGTGACGCGAGCGCTCTTGACGTGACCGCGCTCGGGACGGAGGCCCATCTCGCTCATCATGTAGAGGATGCGGCGCTGCACCGGCTTGAGCCCGTCACGGGCGTCGGGCAGGGCGCGGGAGTAGATGACCGAGTATGCGTACTCGAGGAACGACCCCTGCATCTCACTCGAGACATCGATCTCTTCGATGCGCTCGCCCGTGGGGGAGGAGCCGGTGCTGTCGGTCGTCGTCATGAACTCTCACTGCAGGGGGATCGGGGGCGAAACCGGCGGCCGAGCGCTGTGCCAGACTGGGGCCGATGAGCACCATGGTACCGGCGAGAGACCCCTCGGCCTGGAGCCTGGCCGACGTTCTCCCCAGCTGCGTAGCGGCCCTCCGGGGTGTGGAGAACAGGTTGGGGTTCGCGCCGGCGCGCCAGGTGGTCGTGCTGATCGTGGACGGGCTCGGATCCTCGGCTCTGAAACAGCGCGCCGGCTACGCGCGCACTCTCGCGGCGGCCGCAACACCTCTCTTCTGTGGTTTTCCGACGACCACCGCCTCGTCGATCGCCACGATCACCACCGGTGTGCTGCCCGGCGAGCACGGCCTGGTCGGCTACAGCGTGCTCGACCCCGAGCACGATCGGGTGGTCAAGCAGCTGTCGGGCTGGGATTCGCGGATGGATCCGGCGACCTGGCAGCGCGTGCCGACCATCTTCGAGCGGGCGACCGCTGAGAAGAGCACGGAGACGAGCGCAGGATCCGACGGCTCGCCCGGGCAGAACATCCGAGCGTTCGCGATCGGCCCCTCCCGCTACGCACACTCCGGTCTCACGAAGGCGATCCTGCGCGGCGCGGAATACCGCTCGGCCGAATCGGTCGAAGCACGGTTCGAGGCGGCGGGCGCGGTGCTCCGCGAGGCGGCGCCCTCGCTGTCGTACGTCTACGTTCCCGAGCTCGATGTCGCCGGTCACAAGTACGGGTGGGAGTCGCCGCAGTGGTCGGCCGCCCTCGAGCTCGTCGACTCGCAGCTACGCACCCTCGTGTCGGGCCTCAAGCGCGATCAGGCTGTTGTGGTCACGGCCGACCACGGCATGGTCGACATCAATCCGGCGAAGCACGTTCTCTACGGCCACCGCCCCGAGCTGGTCGAGGGCGTGCGGCACTTCGCGGGAGAGCCGCGTTGCCTTCAGCTGCACTTCGAGCCAGGCCTCGACGACGAAGCTCGCTCGAGGCTCGTTGCCGCCTGGCACGAGTCGGAGGACGCCCGCTCGTGGGTGGTCACGCGCGACGAGGCGATCGAGGCCGGATGGTTCGGCCCGGTTGATGCCTCGGTGAGACCCCGGATCGGTGATCTGCTCGTCGCCGCACGAAAGGGCATCGCCTATTACGCCGACGCCGACGTGCGTGGCCGCGGGATGGTCGGGCAGCACGGGTCGTGGTCGGCGGAAGAGTCGCAGGTGCCCTTGGCGCGTTTCGGGGCGTTCGCGTAGGTCGGCACAGTTCGTTAAGGCGGTGAGCGGCGCATCGCCTGCTTCCTGAATTGAGGTGCGCTGTCACCACTAAGGAGGGAGTGGCGGCCATTACGGCACGAACACCACGCGCGCTGCCCCCGTCGCCGACCACGCCGCCTCGACCTCCGAGAGGGGACGCTCGTCGACCTCGACCGTCAGACCACCGCGCATCACCTCGGCCACGAGATCCGGTAGCACCGAGACAATGCCCGCGGTGCTCACTGAGCCCTGGCCGCTGCCGAGAAAGCGGAGATTCGCCTGTCGCAGGGCCGCCGACGGAAGAGCAATCTCGGCGCCGGCGCTCGACCCGATCTGAATCCAGTCGAGGGCACGACTGCGATCGGCACGGGCGAGCAGCAGCGGCATAACTGCGTTCTGCGCCGGTTCGCCCCAGAGATAGTCGAGTACGACGTCCACGTCGGCGGCCTTCGCGGCCAGGTCGGCCGCGACCTCGTCGGGGGAGGCCGAGAGGTCGACCGTGGCAGAAGCCCCGAAGGATCCGGCGCGAGCCAGCTTGGCCCGATCGCGACCGGCCGCCACCACGTCGCCGGCACCAAGGCGCCTGGCCACCTGTATCGCGAGCTGACCAGCGGCCCCGGTGGCACCTAGCACGAGCACCGACTGCCCCGGCCGGAACGAGACGCGCTTGGTCAAAGCGACCCAGGACGACATCGCGGGGTTCATCGCAGCCGCGAGTAGGAGGGGATCGGCGTCGGCGGGGAGTGGCACCGATCGGCGCAGGTCGACGATCGTCTTCTCGGCGAGGGTTCCGAGCTGGGTGTCGCCGACGACGAAGTAGACGAGCGAGCCGTCGGCTCGGCGCCCGACGCCGTCGACACCGGGCACGAGGGGGAGCGCGTCGGTCGACGTGTAGTGCGAACCGTCGGCCTGCGATCGAACCCGTGGGTGGAGTGCGGCTGCGAGAACGTCCAAGACTTCCTCGTGGGGCCTGACCGGCTGGGGCTCATCGACATCGGCGTATCGGGGATTGTGGTCGAAATCGGTGACGAGTGCCGCGTGCATGGTGTCTCCTTGATGTGAAGTAGTTGGTGCCGCCAATCATATGCGTGGTGTTACCAACTAAGTCAAGTAGCATCTCGGTCATGGCCGATTCACTCATCGACGCTGCCGCGGTTTTCACGTTCGCCGTCCACGAGGCACTCACCCGCGTCGCCTCCACACAGCAGCTGTCGGTAACGCAGCTGAGGGTCCTTGGGATCCTTCGCGATCGGACCCCGAGTATGGCCGAACTGGCCGACCACCTTCGGCTCGATCGCTCGTCGGTCTCGGGCCTGATCGACCGAGCCGAGAAGCGCGGGCTCGTGGTCCGCGGCACAGCGGAGCACGACGCGCGAGTGGTGACGGTGCGACTCACCGACTCCGGACGCGAGCTGGGCGCTGAGTTGGAAGCCGAAGTGGATCGCGGCGTGGGGGAGCTGCTGGCAGCGGCCACAGCTGAGGACCGCGAGGCGCTCGTGCGGATCGTCGGGGCGATGCGGCGGGTGGGCGGATCCTGACGCCTAGAACACAGCGGCTCCGACAGCATGTCCGCAGCGTCGGTGATCACGACCTCGCCGCGAACGCGTCCCAGAACGCCGTCCCCGCCGCCACACCACCGCTCGCGTGCAGCCGCACGGCAGCCGTTTCGGGCTTGCGCGCCGCCTGCGCGGCGATCGACGCGTCGAAGGCTCGACCGAAGTCGAGGCGAGGCACCCGGGCCGTGATCGAGCGGAGGTCGGACTTCTGCCACCGTGAGGCACCGTCTCCCCGCACGTCGAGTGTGGTCGCGAGTTCGAGCAGGTAGCCCTCCACGTCGAGCGCAGGGTCGACGGAACGCCACATGTGCCGCTCGATGATCTCGCGCACCCGCTCCGAGCGCGCAGGCGACCAGCCGGCTCCTGTCCCGAAGACCGCCGCGACTGCACCTCCGGCCTCCTCGAATGCGACCTCGTGCGCATCGAAGTGCGGCGCGACACCGGCATCGTGCAGCATGGCCGCGACGAAAAGGAGCTCGTCGTCGAAGGTGCGCCCCTCGGCGCGGGCCAACAGCGATGCCCAGGCCCACGAACGCACGGAGTGGTTCACGAGTTCGGGGGAGAGCCAGCGGCGGGCGACATCGAGGGAAGCCGCTGCGATCGGCGTAGGCGGCGTGAGGAGATCGGTCATGCCCTCACCGTAGGGAGACACGAAGTCGACCACGACTGGCAGGCACGCCACTCAACGTCGGCATCCTGCCAAAGGACGACCCGGGGACAATCAGGCCGGGTCGTCGTCCGAGCGGGCACCGAAGACGATCTCGTCCCAACTCGGCATCGACGCGCGACCCTTGCGGCCGCGCGACTGGATCGACTTCTGCCGAGGCTCGGGCGACGAAGACGGGGCCGGCGCCTCGGATCCTCGTCGTCCATCGGGCACGACCTTCGGGCGGAGAACCGCAGGGCGCACGGGCTCACTCGACGTCTCGGACTCGGTACCGTCGTCGAACTCGTCAAGCGGAACGTCCACGACCCGAATCGAGCCGGTCGACGGATGAGCGGCGCGAGACGGAGAGTCGTCGTCAAAGCGCGCGGCCTCGCGTTCGCCTCGGCGTCGACGCAGGGCCTCGAGCAGGTCGGCGGTCTGATTGTGAGACGACTCGCTCTCGGGGGCGCGGTTCATCGCAGCCACCGACGCGGCGCTCCAGCCATCGCGGGCGCGCGCAGAAGCAGAACCGACCGAAGGATCCGGCACGACCGTCTCGGGCACATCCGGCAGAGGCTCGAAGGCGCCGCTGTCGAACCGCCCCGTGTCTCCGGTGTGCTCGTCGGAGCCGGCCGCGGCGTCGGTGTCAACCGAACCCCGGGTCTGCGGCTCGGCCTGGGCTGCTACCGCGCGGAGGCGGGGCACGAGACTCGAGTGGTCGGCGTCTTGACGGGAAAGAGTGTGGGCGTCTCCGGCATGCGGGGCGAGAGACTGTTTCTTGGGCTCGAAACGCCAGGCGGCGTCGCGCTCCACCTCGCTGGTCGTGTAGGTGACACGGATGATCCAGCCGACCGAGGCGTCTTTGAACGCCGTCCATTCGCGGTCAGTGGCACTCGACTCGTCGAGGCGCGAATCGATGACCTCGCCGAACCGCGAGGACTCACCGAGGGCGTCCACGCCACCGGCGACGCTCACCGGCACGGATCGGGCCGATTCGAGCACGAAATTGCGCTCGTCGAGGACGGGGCCTTCGAAACGACGCACATAGACGACATCGGCACCCGTCTCGTCGGCGACCTGCTGGGCGGTACGGCCGGCGCGAATGCTCGACTGGATCTCACGGGGCGAGACCTTCTGCACGACGGGCGCCTGGTCGGGCCCGGCCTGCCGCAGTTGCGACTGCAGGGACTGCGTGACGGGCAACCGGAATTCGCTCCCGGCGTCGGTGGCGACGAGCAGCGCGCCGCTCTCCACTCCGATGACCTTTAACTCCTGCATGCCTCACGCCTTCCGCCGTCGCGATTCACCAGTGAGGATGCCACGGAACTCCCGGAATTCCGGGGAATAACGCGGGCGCGCCGCAAGTTCATTTGCTGCGGCGTGAGACGACAAAGACGGCCGCGCGGGCTGGTTTGCTATTGATCATCGATTGGTGCAAACTGTGCCCGCCGATTTGGGTATCAGACCCTGATCTTCGGGCGAATATGAGTACAGAACTGGATGGGCATGGCCACCGACTACGACGCACCTCGAAAGAACGACGACGATTCTGAGTCGATCGAGGCGCTGAAAGAGCGGGTTCCCGACAAGATGTCAGGTGTGGTCGACGTCGACGACGCCGACAACCCCGGGAGCTTCGAACTCGCCGGGCAAGATCTCAGCGACCTCGACCTCGAGGTCGTCGTCTTGCCCCCTCAGGCCGACGAATTCACCTGCGTCGAGTGCTTCCTGGTGAAGCACCGCTCGCAGCTCGACCACGAGACCAAACTCGGGCCTATCTGCCTGGAGTGCGCGGCCTGATTGCATCGATCGCCAGCGACAACCGCTCCGGGTGTCTCGTCGAGACGAGCCAGTAAGGAGCCGGGTCGCTGGGGTCGGTCAGCCCGATCTTGATCACCGGCTTGACCCAGCCGCGAAACAAGGTCCACGCACGAGCATCGAGACGCACACCGCGTTCGGCCGTCGCCTCCTCACCCGAGAAAGCGGCGGCCGCTCCTATTTCACCGGGATAGAGAATGGCCCGGCCGGCCCGGAAGCCCTCCTCCGCGACCGTCAGCACGGGGGAGCCGAACCAGAGCGCCAGCCCGAATCCGACGAAGAGGGCGATTCCGACACCCCAGCCGACGGGCACGTTGATGGGCAGGAAGACCAGCACCGACGCCGGCACCACGAGCAGTAAAGCCACGAAGACTTGCGGGGGCGGGGAGAGGCGTTCGCGGTACGAGGTCATGAGACTATTCGACCAGACTTCTGCACTACCCTCGACACGTGACTCAGAGCCTCGACGTTCCCTTTGCCCCTCTGGGCGAGGTCGAAGCCCCGTTCTACGCCCACCCGGGCGACGCCGGGGCCGATCTCACCAGTCGAGAGGCTCTCTCACTCCTCCCCGGAGAGCGGGCGCTCATCTCGACCGGCGTCTCGATCGCCCTCCCCGAAGGGCACGTGGCCTTCGTCGTACCCCGCTCGGGTCTGGCGGCGAAGCACGGCATCACAGTCGTCAACTCTCCCGGCACGGTCGACGCCGGCTACCGCGGTGAGATCAAGGTGACCCTCCTGAACACCGACGCCCGCACGCCGTTCGACATCGCCATAGGAGACCGGATCGCGCAGCTCATCGTTATGCCGGTCGTCCGAGCCACATTCGTTCCGGTCGACACCCTCCCCGAGAGCGTCCGCGGAGAAGGCGGATTCGGTTCGACGGGTAGGAGCGGGTTCAGCGTCGCCGCAACGGCCTACGGTGTGGCAAATGACGCCGGCACGACCGGCAGCACCACCGACACGACTACGGAAGGCACCAAGTGAGCAGAAAGAGCCGCCGCGAGGCAGCAGCACTCGGAGAGACGTCGTCGGTCGACGCCGTCGAGCTCGAGACGACCGAGGTCACGGAGGGTGACGAGGTAGTCGACCTCGTCGAGGCCGAAGAAGCCGAGACCGACCTCATCCTCGAAGACAAGTCCGCCCCCGACGACCGCGCCGAGGAGGGCCCGCTCGACGAGAGCGAAGCCAACCCGGTGCGCCCATACGTCGACCTGGGCGGCGTCAAGATCGTTCCCCGCGAGGGGCTCCATCTTCGCCTCGAGGTCGAGGAGGGTTCCAAGCGCGTCGTAGCCGTTGGGCTCGACTTCGCCAAGTCGACCCTGCAGGTCCAGCCGTTCGCGGCCCCGCGGTCGACGGGCCTCTGGCACGAGATCCGCGAGCAGATCGCCGACCAGATCCGCAAGCAGGGTGGCACGACGGCCGAGGTCGACGGTCCGTTCGGGCCGGAGATCCGCGCCGAGATCCCGATTGCGGCCGGCTCCGAGGGCGCCGTCCCCGGGCAGACCACTCGACTCGCACGCTTCGTCGGCGTCGACGGCCCGCGCTGGTTTCTCCGTGGCGTGATCGCCGGAGACGCGACAGTCGACCCGGAGGCCGCCGAGAAGATCGAAGAGCTCTTCCGCAGCGTCGTCGTCGTCCGCGGCACCGAGCCGATGCCGCCCCGCGACCTCATCCCGCTGCACATGCCGAAGTCGACCCCGGGCGACCCCGGCACGACCACGGTCTGATCCGGTGACGAGCGACTCCCACGGCGTGCAGCCGGAGCCGAGCGGCACGGGTGCCGACGAGGCTCCTGCGGCAACGCTGAGCGAGCAGCTTCGTGCCGCGGCGCAGCGAGCGGGCATCGGCAAGGTCGCGCCGGGCGAGGTGCCGACCGGCCATGCTCTGCTGACGGCCATCGGGGGAGTCCGCGGCCTCATCGAGTCGATCCTCCCCGGTCTTGGCTTCCTGGTCATCTACACGATCACGCACGAGCTCCTGCCTTCGGTGCTGGCGCCCGTCGCCCTCGGCGTCGTGTTCGTCGTGGTGAGGGCCGTGCAGCGAGGCCCGGTGCCTCAGGCAATCGCGGGGCTCCTCGGGATCCTGCTCTCCGCCCTTCTCGCCCTGATCTCGGGGCGCACGATCGACAACTTCATTCCCGGCATCGTGATCAACTCCGTGTCGGCGCTGGTGCTGTTGGTCTCGCTCGCCGCCCGCTGGCCGCTGATCGGAATCGTCGTCGGGCTCCTCACGAACGAGGGCTCGGCCTGGCGTGCCGACCGGGCAAAACGCCGCGTGCTGACGCTGACAACGTGGCTGTGGGTGCTCCTGTTCGGCATCCGCCTCGCCGTCGAGGTGCCGCTCTTCCTCGCCGGCGACGTCGCGCTGCTCGGTGCCCTCAAGCTCCTGCTCGGCGTGCCGTTCTACGCCGCGATGCTCTGGGTGACGTGGCTGCTGGTGCGGACGGTGTATTCGGCCCGGTCGGCCGCTGACGTGGCTGCCGATGGCGCTGCGCCCGGATCCTGATTCGAGTGCTAGATTTGTCTTGACATCAAGATAGATCGTTGGGCTCGATTCTGAGCCTCCGGCCAGTCCGCCCCACACGCACGGACTTAGGCTGGCCTTGCTGGTGGAGCTCCTCGCTCCACGGCGAAGATGGGGCGAGTCAGCGCAAGGGAGACGGCACGTGTCAGACGTAAACAGTTTCGGCTCGAAGAGCACCCTCACCGTCGGTGAGAAGACGTACGAGGTCTACCGCATCGACGCGGTTCCCGGCTTCGACAAGTTGCCCTTCAGCCTCAAGGTCCTGCTCGAGAATCTCCTTCGCACCGAAGACGGCGCGAACGTGACCGAGTCGCAGATCAAGGCCCTCGGGTCGTGGGTGCCGTCGGCCGACCCCGACACCGAGATCCAGTTCACCCCGGCTCGAGTCGTGATGCAAGACTTCACGGGCGTGCCCTGCATCGTCGACCTCGCCACGATGCGAGAGGCAATGGCGGATCTCGGCGGCGACCCCACCAAGATCAACCCGTTGTCGCCTGCCGAGCTGGTCATCGACCACTCCGTCATCGCCGACCTGTTCGGCAGCGAGAACGCCCTCGAGCGCAATGTCGAGCTCGAGTACGAGCGCAACGGAGAGCGCTACCAGTTCTTGCGCTGGGGCCAGACCGCGTTCGAAGACTTCAAGGTCGTTCCCCCGGGAACGGGCATCGTGCACCAGGTCAACATCGAGTACCTGGCGCAGGTGACCTTCACCCGCACCGTGGACGGCGTGCTTCGCGCGTACCCCGACACGCTCGTCGGCACCGACTCGCACACCACGATGGTCAACGGCCTCGGCGTGCTCGGCTGGGGCGTCGGCGGCATCGAAGCCGAGGCCGCGATGCTCGGCCAGCCCGTGTCGATGCTGATCCCCAAGGTGGTCGGCTTCAAGCTCTCGGGCGCGATCCCGACCGGCGTCACGGCAACCGACGTGGTGCTCACCATCACGCAGATGCTCCGCAAGCACGGCGTCGTCGGCAAGTTCGTCGAGTTCTACGGCGAAGGCGTCGGAGCGGTTCCGCTCGCGAACCGCGCCACGATCGGCAACATGAGCCCCGAGTTCGGCTCGACCGCCGCGATGTTCCCCATCGACGACGTCACCCTCGACTACCTGCGCCTCACCGGGCGCAGTGACGAGCAGGTCGCTCTCGTCGAGGCCTACGCCAAGGAGCAGACCCTCTGGCACGATCCCTCGGTCGAGCCCAGCTACTCGGAGTACCTCGAGCTCGACCTCGCGACCGTCGTGCCGTCGATCGCCGGCCCGAAGCGCCCCCAAGACCGCATCGAGCTTTCCGTCGCGAAGAGCCAGTTCGAGATCGACCTCGGCAACTACGCCGACGCCGAAGCGCACTCGGGCGTCGACGAGGCCGTCGAGGCGACGTTCCCGGCGTCCGACCCCGTCGGGCTCACGCCCCAGGACGAAGACACCGCGCACGAGCACAGCCACACGCACGCCTCGTCCGCCACGCCGTCGCACGCCTCGAAGCCCTCGCCGGTCACCCTGGCCGACGGATCCGAGTTCACGCTCGACCACGGCGCCGTGGCCATCGCGGCCATCACGAGCTGCACCAACACCTCGAACCCCTCGGTGATGCTCGCGGCCGGGCTGCTCGCTCGCAACGCCAGCAAAAAGGGCCTCAAGGCCAAGCCGTGGGTCAAGACCACCCTGGCTCCCGGCTCCAAGGTCGTCACCGACTACTACGAGAAGGCCGGTCTCACCAGCTACCTCGAAGACCTCGGCTTCTACACGGTCGGCTACGGCTGCACCACTTGCATCGGCAACTCAGGGCCGCTCCTCGACGAGATCTCCACCGCGGTGCAAGACAACGACCTCGCCGTCACGGCGGTGCTCTCGGGCAACCGCAACTTCGAAGGACGCATCAACCCCGACGTCAAGATGAACTACCTGGCGTCGCCGCCCCTCGTCATCGCCTACGCTCTCGCCGGCTCGATGAACTTCGACTTCGAGAACGACGCGCTCGGCACGGGATCCGACGGCACCGAGGTCTTCCTCAAAGACATCTGGCCCGAGGCCGCCGAGGTGCAGAAGACGATCGACGAGTCGATCGACACCGACATGTTCACCCGCGAGTACGGCGCCGTCTTCGACGGTGACGACCGCTGGCGCTCGCTCCCGACGCCCGAGGGCGCGACCTTCGAATGGGACAGCGAGTCGACCTACGTTCGCAAGCCCCCGTATTTCGATGGCCTCACGATCGAGACGACCCCCGTCGTCGACATCACCGATGCCCGCGTGCTGGCGAAACTCGGCGATTCGGTGACGACCGACCACATCAGCCCCGCGTCGACCATCAAGGTCGACAGCCCGGCCGGCCGGTATCTCGCCGACCACGGCGTCGAGCGCAAAGACTTCAACAGCTACGGTTCGCGCCGCGGCAACCACGAGGTCATGATCCGTGGCACGTTCGCGAACATCCGCCTGCGCAACCAGCTTCTCGACGGCGTCGAGGGCGGTTACACGCGTGACTTCACGAAGCCCGACGCCCCGCAGTCGTTCATCTACGACGCCAGCGAGAACTACCGCGCCGAGGGCACCCCCCTCGTCGTGCTCGCCGGCAAAGAGTACGGCTCCGGCTCGTCGCGAGACTGGGCCGCCAAGGGCACATCGCTCCTCGGCGTCAAAGCCGTCATCACCGAGAGCTTCGAGCGGATCCACCGCTCCAACCTCATCGGAATGGGCGTCGTGCCGCTGCAGTTCCCGGCGGGCGAGACGTGGGAGTCTCTCGGGCTCGACGGCAGCGAGTCGATCAGCATCTCCGGCCTCACCGCCCTCAACGAGGGCACGACCCCGAAGACGGTGCACGTGGTCGCGAAGCCGACGGCGCATTCCGCCGAGGGCAAGGCCGTGGTCGAGTTCGACGCAGTCGTTCGCATCGACACCCCGGGCGAGGCCGACTATTACCGCAACGGTGGCATTCTCCAGTACGTGCTCCGCTCGCTGGTGTAGGTCAGTAGTCTTCCCGACGGACGCCCCGCCACTCCCCATTCTGGGAGGGTGGGGCGTTCGTCCGTTGCCAGGCGACGAAGCCTAAACTTCAGGTGGGGTTATACCCGTGCCCCCGGAAAGCGAGACACATGAGCCTCCTCGAGACGATCCACGAGCCCCGCGACCTCGATGGGCTGAGTGACGAGCAGATGCTCGTGCTGGCCGCCGAGATCCGCCGGTTCCTGGTGACGGAGGTGTCGAAGACCGGAGGCCACCTCGGCCCGAACCTCGGCGTGGTCGAGCTCACGCTCGCGATGCACCGGGTGTTCGACTCGCCGAAAGACGCCTTCGTCTTCGACACGGGCCACCAGTCGTACGTGCACAAGCTCGTCACTGGGCGTCAAGACTTCTCCGACCTGCGCCTCAAGGGCGGCCTGGCCGGCTACCCGCAGCGCAGCGAGTCGGTGCACGACATCGTCGAATCGTCGCACGCCTCGTCGTCGCTGTCCTGGGCCGACGGCATCTCACGCGCGTTCACCCTGACCGGTCATGGCGACCGCCATGTGGTCGCCGTCGTCGGCGACGGCGCCCTCACCGGGGGCATGACGTGGGAGGCCCTCAACAACATCAGCGACGACAACACCCGCCGCCTGATCATCGTCGTGAACGACAACGGCCGGTCGTACGCACCGACCATCGGTGGCATGGCCCGGTTCTTGAACTCGGTGCGCACCGCTCAGGCCTACCGCGATATGCACGTCTCCTCGAGAGCGGCTTTCGATCATTTAGGATCCCCGGCGCGCGCGTTCTACCGGGGCGTCCGGGGCGGCCTCCACGGCTTCCTCAGCCGCTTCACCAACAACGACGCCCTCTACTCGAACCTCGACATCAAGTACATCGGCCCGATCGATGGTCACGATCAGAAGGCGATGGAGGAGGCCCTGCAGCAGGCGAAGAACTACGGTGCTCCGGCCATCGTGCACGCCATCACGCAGAAGGGCCGGGGCTTCGAGCCCGCGCTCAAAGACGTCGCCGACCAGTTCCACGCCGTTGGGCACATCGACCCCGAGACCGGCGAGGCCCTCGAGACGTCGAGCGCTCCGGGCTGGACGAGCATCTTCGCCGATGAGATCGTCTCGATCGCCGATCGCGACCGTACTGTGGTCGGCATCACCGCGGCGATGCTGCGCCCCGTCGGCCTCCATCGCTTCGCCGAGAAGTATCCGAAGCGGGTGCTCGACGTCGGAATCGCCGAGCAGCACGCGGTCGCCTCAGCCGCCGGGTTGGCCTTCGGCGGAATGCACCCGGTCGTCGCGCTCTACGCGACTTTCATCAACCGGGCCTTCGACCAAGTACTCATGGATGTCGGCCTGCACAAGGCCGGAGTCACGTTCGTGCTCGACCGGTCAGGGGTCACCGGCCCCGATGGGCCCAGCCACCACGGCATCTGGGACCTCGCCATCCTGCAGGTCGTCCCCGGCATCCGCATCGCCGCGCCCCGCGACGGCACCCGCCTTCGCGAAGAGCTCCGCGAGGCCGTTGCCGTCACCGACGCTCCCACCGTCATCCGCTTCCCCAAGGGCGAGGCGGGTGACGACATCGACGCCGTCGAGCGTCTTGACGACGGCGTCGACGTCCTCGCCCGCGGCGACCGACCCGACGTTCTCATCATGGCCGTCGGCCCGATGGCCCGGCTGGGGCTCGACGTGGCAGCCCGACTCGCCTCGCAGGGCATCGGCGCCACGGTCGTCGACCCGCGCTGGGTCGTTCCCGTGCCTCGCAGCGTCGTCGACCTCGCCGCCCAGCACCGCCTCGTCGTCACTCTCGAAGACGGCGTGAGGGTCGGCGGAATTGGCACGCGCGTGCGTCAAGATCTGCGCGCCGCCGACGTCGACACCGCGGTCACGGAGCTCGGTCTGCCCGACGAGTTCATCGACCACGCCTCGCGCGCCCAGATCTTCGACGCGGCTGGCCTCACGGCCCAGGCCGTCGCGCGCGACGTGACGGCCATGGTGCTGGGGTCGAAGCTGCCTGTCGCCCGACCCGAGGGGGCGTCGCCGTCGACTGGCTCGTCGGCCTCGGTCACATCGGCCCAGCGCAGTTCGGCCGACGCCGAGTAGCCCGCACACCAAAGTGCCCGAATCGCCGTCCGATCTGATGATCGGCGACGATTCGGGCACTTTCGACTGGAGGCTCCAGGTGCCTAGGCCGCACCGACCCCGCGGATGAGCGGGTCGTGGAACGCCCGGCCTCGAACACGCTCGGACGCACCGACCCGGTCGAGGTAGGGTGTCGCGCCGCCCATCTGGAACGGCCATCCAGCGCCGAGGATCAAGCAGAGGTCGATGTCTTCGGGCGCCGCGACAACACCGTCGTCGAGCATGCGACCGATCTCGTCGGCCAGGCCGTCTTCGATGCGGATGCGGAGCTGCTCTTCGGTCAGCGCTTCGCGCTTCTCACCCGACCTGGATCCGCCGACCAGCTTGACAGCCTTGGGGTCGAAGCCCTTGCGGTTGCCCTTCGAGTCACGCTCGAAGATGTGACCGAACTCGGCGAGGCGGTGCAGGGCCTCGCTCTCGAAGAAGCGCTCGGGGAAAGCGGCGTGGTGCGTGTCGAGCACGTGCGCGCCCACCGTCAGCCCGACCAGTTCGAGGAGCTCGAACGGCGTCATCGGCAGTCCGAACGGGGCCGTCGCACGATCGACGACTTCGAAGGGCGTGCCGGTCTCGACAGCGTGCATCGCCTCGCCGAGCAGCTTTGCGAGCACGCGGTTGACGACGAACCCCGGTGCGTCGGCTGTGATGACGGCGTTCTTGCCCAGCGTCTTCGCCACGGCCATCGCGGTCGCGAGCGTCTCGTCGTCGGTCGAGGGGGTGTTCACGACCTCGACCAGCGGCATCACGGCCACCGGGTTGAAGAAGTGGAAACCCACCAGGCGTGCCGGTTCAGTGAGCACCGATCCGATGGCCGACACCGAGAGCGACGACGTGTTGGTCGCGAGCACGCACGACTCCGACACGACCTTCTCCACGCGCGAGAAGACGTCTTGTTTGACACCCAGCTCTTCGAAGACCGCCTCGATCACCCAGTCGCAGTCGGCGAAGTCGGCGATGTCGGTTGTTCCCGAGATCAGGGCCTTGAGGCGGTTCGACTCGTCGGGCGAGACGCGGCCCTTCGCCTGCAGTTCGTCGATGGACGATCGGATGCCGGCGACACCCCGCAAGACACGGGCCTCGTCGATGTCGGTGATGATGACGGGAACCTTGAGCTTGCGCACGAAGAGCAGGGCGAACTGCGAGGCCATGAGCCCGGCGCCGACGATGCCGACCTTGGTGATCTTCCGGGCCAGGTCGGGGGAGGGCGCGCCGGCCGGGTGCTTGGCACGCTTCTGCACCAGATCGAAGGCGTAGATCGAGGCACGGAACTGGTCGCCCGAGATGAGATCGGCCAGCGCTTCGTCTTCGGCGACGAACCCCTCATCGCGGGTGGCCTTCTTCGCCCCGGCAAGAAGGTCGAGCGCGGCATACGGAGCCTTCGCGACCGTGCCGATCCTCTTCTGAAGCGTCTTACGAGCGATCGCTATCGCCGCGTCCCATTTGACGGCACGCTCGATCTTGCCCGGCACGTGGGGCCTGGCGACTTTGACCGCCCCGCTGATGACGCCGTCCGCCCAGCGGATGCTGTCTTCGAGGAAGCTTGCCGAGCCGAACATCACGTCGGCGATTCCGAGTTCGAGCGCCTGTGCGGGTTTCAGCGTGCGGTTGTTCTTGAGCGGGTTCTCGACGATCACCTTGAGGGCGTTCTCGATGCCGATCAGGTTCGGCAGGAGCCAGGCGCCGCCCCAGCCCGGGATGATGCCGAGAAACACCTCGGGAAACGCGAGGGCCGGTGCTGCCGAGTCGACCGACCGGTAGTCGGCGTTGAGGGCGACCTCGAGACCACCGCCGAGGGCGAGCCCGTTGATGAACACGAACGTGGGCACCCCGGCATCGTGAAGTTTGCCGAGAGCGTCGTGGCCGAGCCGGGCCATCTGCCGGCCCGCCTCGCGCGAGGGGATCTGGCCGACCTTCGACAGGTCGGCGCCGGCGGCGAGGAAGTAGGGCTTGCCGGTGACGGCGATCGCCCGGATCTCTCC
Source organism: Frondihabitans sp. 4ASC-45 (assembly GCF_049472575.1). Taxonomy (NCBI): domain Bacteria; kingdom Bacillati; phylum Actinomycetota; class Actinomycetes; order Micrococcales; family Microbacteriaceae; genus Frondihabitans; species Frondihabitans sp. 4ASC-45. Next base: position 271,214 of record NZ_JBCEBN010000002.1, read on the forward strand.
GGAAGCCGCACGGGCCCGAAGGGCATCGAGCGTCTCGGAAAACTCGACGAGAGTGACCGGCCCGAGCGTCGACGGGCGCCGGTGGTCGCGATCGTTGTCGAGAGTGACCAGGGCCAGGATGCCGCCGGAGGGCAGAGCCACGTCGCGCACGTACGAGTGCGTGACGACCTCGTCGCGCGAGAGGTCGAGAAGGAGCGAGGTGTCGGTCACTTGGTCTTCTTCTTTCCGTCGAAGTGCGGGTTCTCCCAGATGACGCTTCCGCCTTGACCGAGGCCGACACACATGGCCGTGAGCCCGTAGCGGACCTCGGGGTGCAGCTCGAACTGGCGGGCGAGCTGGATCATCAGGCGAACCCCCGAGGAAGCCAGCGGGTGGCCGACCGCGATGGCGCCACCCCACGGGTTCACCCGCGGATCGTCGTCGTCGATGCCGAAGTGGTCGAGGAGCGACAGCACCTGCACCGCGAACGCCTCGTTGAGTTCGAAAAGGCCGATGTCGTCGATCGTGAGGCCCGCCTTGCGAAGAGCCTTCTCGGTCGAGGGAACGGGACCGATTCCCATGATCTCGGGTTCGACTCCGGCAAAGGCGAAACTGACGAGCCGCATCTTGGACGCCAGACCGGCACGCTTGGCTGCGTCTTCTGACGCGATTAGCGAGACCGTGGCACCGTCGTTGAGGCCGGACGAGTTGCCGGCAGTGACGCGGCCGTGCGGACGGAAGGGCGTGCGGAGCGTCGCGAGACCCTCGAGAGTCGTCTCGGGTCGAGGAGCCTCGTCGCGGTCGGCGAGCCCCCATCCGGCTGCGGAGCGGACGGCGACCGAAACGAGGTCGGGTTGGATGTGCCCGTCACTGTAGGCCTGAGCGAGCTTCTGCTGCGACCGGAACGCGAAGTGGTCGGAGCGCTCCTTGGTCAGCGACGGGAACCGATCGTGAATGCGCTCAGCGGTGTTGCCCATGTTGAGGGCCTCGCCGCTCACAAGCTTCTCTGCCACGAAGCGGGGGTTCGGGTCGGCATCGAATCCCATCGGGTGGCGGCCCATGTGCTCGACGCCGCCGGCCAGCGCGAAGTCGTAGGCGCCGAAGGCGACGGCACCCGCGACGGAGGTGACGCTCGTCATCGCTCCGGCGCACATGCGGTCGATCGCGAACCCCGGCACGGATCGCGGCAGTCCCGCCAGCAGGGCCGTCGTGCGGCCGAGAGTGAGCCCCTGATCGCCCGTCTGCGTCGTCGCGGCTATGGCGACGTCGTCGATGTCGGCCGGGTCGAGCCCCGGGTTGCGGTCGAGCAGCCCCCGCATGGCCTTGACGACGAGATCATCGGCCCGGGTCTGCCAGTACATTCCCTTTTCGCCGGCTCGCCCGAACGGGGTGCGAACCCCGTCGACGAAGACGACTTCTGTTCTGATGGCCACATTGCCTCCTGAATCGACTGCGCCTGTTGCAGACGCCAACGGCTCGATCCTAGAAGCGGCACCTGTGGGCCAGTAATCGACTGCGCTTATCTACGAAGCCGATTCGGAGCCCTGCGCGAGCGATTGGTGAGCCTCGACAAAGGCCTGCAGGATGGCGGGGGCTGTGGCCGCGATCTGCCACTCGCGCGCACCGGCCTCGCGCAGACCTTGGCCGATGTGGGCCAGGTCGAGAACCTCGGGCGCCTCCCACGCGACTCGTCGCAGGTGGTCGGGAGTGAGGAGGTTCTCGACCGGGATCGACATCGCCTCGGACATGTGCTGAAGGCGCGGCCGAGCGGCTTTGTAGCGGGCGTCACCCTCGGGATTGCGGTCGGCCCACGAGCGGGGCGGGGGGAGCTGGTCGGTCGACGGCCCGCGGAGCGAGGGAAGATCGGTCGACGCACGGCCCCGTTCGAGAGCGGCCCACCAGCGGCTCAGCTCGGTGCGGCTCGCTCGACCGACGAACGACTTCAGAGCGCCGAGATCGCGCTTCGTGGCGGGGTTCTCGCGAACGGCCGCGATGATCGACGAGTCGGGAAGGAGGCGACCAGCAGCGGTGTCGACCTCTTGGGCGTAGTCGTCTCGCGCCTCCCAGAGCTCGCGAACGAGGCCAAGAGCACGCTGCCCACGCAGGGTGGAGAGACCCGTCGTGCGACGCCATGGCTCCTGGCGGGGAGGTTTGGCCTCGCGTCGCAGGGTCGCCTGGAACTCCTCCTCGGCGATCTCGACCTTCTCCTGCTCGACGAGCACGTCGTACATCGCGTCGCGGAGATCGACGAGCAACTCGACGTCGAGGGCGGCGTAGACGAGCCAGCTCTGGGGGAGTGGCCTCGTCGACCAGTCGGCGGCCGAGTGCTCTTTTGCCAGGTGGATGCCGAGGAGCTCTTCGACGACGGCGCCGAGCCCGACTCGGGGAAGGCCTGCCAGGCGGGCACCCAGCTCGGTGTCGAAGATCCGCACCGGGTCGAGATCGACCTCACGGAGGCAGGCGAGGTCTTGCGAGGCGGCGTGGAAGATCCACTCCTCGTCTTTGATGACGTCGTTGAGTTCGCGCAAGGATCCGAGAGCCGGCGGGTCGAAGAGGAACACGCCGGCACCGCGGCGGAAGACCTGGATCAGATACGCGCGCTGCGAGTAACGGTAGCCGGAGGCACGCTCGGCATCGACGGAGACAGGGCCGTGCCCCTTCGCGATGGCGTCGATGGCGTCGAGGTAGGCCTCGCGGGTCGTGATGACGTCGACGAACGCGTGGTCGTCGTCGGCGGCGGGAACGTGGTCGACGGGAGCCTCCTGGGGCGGGGTTTCTTCTTCGATCCTACTTGTCACGCCCGACCCTTCGAGAGGCTAGGAGCGTGACGCCCTCCGCGGTCGGCGGGAGACCGGCGAGGGTGCAGATGAGCTCGGCCCAGGCCCGCACGTGCGGGGCGAGGTCGGTATCGCTCGGCGACCAGGACGCGCGGAGCTCCAATAACGCCCCGTCGCTCTGAGACGAGAGCTCCCCGTAGCCGCTCGACAGGATCTTCGTCGCCGTGCCCGAGGCCGACGAGTAGGCGGCGCCGTTGGCACCGAGCGACTCGATCAGCCAGCTCCAGGCGACGTCGGCGATGAATGGGTCCAGGCCGATCTCGGTCTCGAGCGGGGCCTGGGCGAAGCTGACTATGCGCCAGGGTCCTCCCCAGGGCTCGGGCTCTTCCGGGTCGTACAGGACGATGAAACGTCCGGTGCCGAGCTCGGGGTCGGCGTTCTCGCCGACGCCGACGACGTCGGCGGCGAGGGCGAAGGCCGACGGGGCCAGCCCACTCGGCGCAGGGATCTCCGTCACGACGAGGTCGTCGCGCGCGTCGATGGCGCGAATGGCCTCCACGGCCTCGACGAAGGCCCGGGGGCCGGTCACAGCCGGTTCCTGAGGACGTGAGGGAGTATCGGACACGAGATGAAGATTAGGCTCCCGGCAGAACCGTGGCTCCGAGGCACGCCGTAGGTGACCTCGGTCGCTCATGGCCAGCCGGCGCACGACCGGGCATTCTCGTCGACCCCTGCCGTGTCGGTTGCGTCACCCGGGCTCAGGAGGCTTGCACCTTCCAACGCGCGTAGAGCGACGACTGGTCGTCGATGAGCAGCTGATCGAGAGTCAGAGCTGACGCATCGAACCGCTCGGTGCCGAAGACGGGCAGGCCCGAGCCGATGACGATCGGCGAGGTCGAGAGGCACAGCTCGTCGACGAGACGGTCGTGTAAAAACTGCCCGGCGAGCGACGGCCCGCCCTCGCAGACGAGCGAGCGCAGCCCCTCGGCGTGGAGGCGCTCGACGATCGCGGCCGGAGCCAGACGGCCCTCAGTGTCGGGGGCGACCAGGATGGTCGCGAGCCCGCAGAGCGAATCGCCGAGCGACTCCGTCACGCGCGCCACGGCCGACGAGGGGCAGATGACGACGACCCGATCGGCGCGCTCCGCGTCGATGCGGTGGCCGCTGAGGTCACCCGAGCTCGTCACGACGACCAGCTTTGCGGTGGACGGCACCCGATACCCCTCAGCGCGAACACTCTTCGCCCCGACGATGACGGCGTCGGCGACATCGCGGATGGCCCGCAGGATGGCCCGGTCGGCCGGGTTGCTGAGTGTGTCGGAGGTGCCGTCGGTACCCGCCGCGTCACCCGACACGGCGGCGATCAGGTTGAGCCGGAGCCACGGCGTCGTCGGTGGCGCGTACCAGCCCTTGAGCACCTCGTGCGTGTCGTCGGCGCCGACCTCGAGACGCGTGGCGACATCGGGGCCGGCTTCTCTCGACCGGTGGAGAAGGCGCAGGATCACGCGGCGGTCTTCTCGCGAATCTGCCGCTTGGCCCGCCCGAGCAGCGCAGTCATTCCTCGAATCCGCAACGGGCTCACGGCCTCCACGAGACCGATGGTCTGCGGATAGTCGTCGGGCACGCCGAGAGCTTCGTCGACCGTCAGACCCTCGAGGCCCTGCGCGATGATCGACGCGAAGCCGCGAGTCGTCGGCGACTCGCGCGGTGCGGTCGCATACAGGTGCACGAGGCCATCCGTCACCTCGACGAAGATGAACACCGGCGATTGGCACTCCACGACCTGCTCGAGCAGATCGGGGTGATCCGCATAGCGTTCCGGCAGCCCCGGCAGCTCGTTCGAGAACTCGAGGAGGAGCTGCAGGCGGTCTTTCACGGAGAGGTCGAGGAAGTCGCGCTGGATCTCGGCCAGGGCCTCGGGGAGGGCCGGGCTGGATCCTTCGCCGTTGCTCGTCGGAACCGTGCTCATCGGGTGGTGGCCGCCGGAGCCTCACCGGGCTCAGCACCCGTGACGATCGGCACGCGCACGGCGGAGCCCCATTCCGTCCACGAGCCGTCGTAGTTGCGGACGTTCTCGAAGCCCATCAGGTGGTGCAGCACGAACCAGGTGTGGCTGGAACGCTCGCCGATGCGGCAGTAGGCGACCACCTCGTCGTCGTCTTTCAGCCCGGCGCCGTCGCGGTAGATCGAGTCGAGTTCGGCGAGGGGCTTGAAGGTGCCGTCGTCGGCCGCGGCCTTTCCCCACGGCACGTTCTGCGCGCTCGGGATGTGACCGGCGCGCAGGGCGCCCTCCTCGGGGTAGGCGGGCGCGGTCGTGCGCGAGCCGTTGTACTCCTCGGGGGAGCGGACGTCGATCAGCGGGCTGCCGAAGTGGGCGAGCACGTCTTCTTTGTAGGCGCGGATGCCGGTGTCGTCTCGCTCGGGGACGGGGTACTCGACCGGGGTGATCGCGGGCTGGTCGAGGGTGTACTCGCGGCCCTCGGCCTCCCACTTCGCGCGACCGCCGTCGAGCAGGCGCACGTCTTCGTGGCCGAAGAGCGTGAAGACCCAGAGGGCGTAGGCGGCCCACCAGTTGTTCTTGTCGCCGTAGATGACGACGGTCGAGTCGCGCGAGATGCCGCGCTCGCTCATCAGCTCGGCGAACTTCTCCCCCGAGATGTAGTCGCGCTGCACGGGGTCGTTGAGATCGGTGTGCCAGTCGACCTTGACCGAGCCGGGAATGTGGCCGGTCTCGTAGAGCAGGACGTCTTCGTCGGACTCGACGACGACGAGGCCGGCCCGTGCGGCAGGGTCGCCGGCGAGCTTCTCGGCGAGCCACTCGGTCGAGACGAGGCGCTCGGGGTGGGCGTAGTCGCTGAACTGAGCGGACGGATCGCGATCGACAGGCATGGTTCCTCCAGACGTCGCCCGGAGGCGACACGTACGGTTACGGCGTGCGGCGTAGAGTTTCACTTCGCCGTCTGCGGCAGCAGTGTTTTTTCGCCGTCTCCGTCGACAACGCTAGACGGGCGCCATGTATGCCGCGCGGAGCCCGCGCAAAACTCTGACACAAATCTGACACGGAGAGGACGGCGCTGCCGGATGACCGACGAGAGCAGCCCCACCGCGGGCGAGGCGGACACCAGGATCCGAGACACCGTCTCTCTCACCGACCGCTCTCCCTCCATCACCGCCGCTGAGATCGTCGCCCACCTCGTTCCTCCCCGTCAGTTCGACGGCGCCTCGCTCGACAACTACCGCCCCGACCCCGGCTACCCGTCGCAGGCGGAGGCGGTCGAAGCGGTCCGCACCTTCGGCGACCAGGCCACGCCCGCGCGGGCCGGTTTCTTCCGCCGCAAGGCGGCCGTGCCGAAAAAGCTCGGTCTCTACCTCGACGGCGGCTTCGGCGTCGGAAAGACCCACCTGCTCGCGGCGCTCTGGCACCAGACCCCGGGGGCAGCCGGCTCTGGCACGAAATACTTCGGCACGTTCATCGAATACACGGCCCTTGTCGGCGCGGTCGGCTACCGCGGAGCGGTAGCGCAGCTCGAAGGCGCGACTCTCATCTGCATCGACGAGTTCGAGCTCGACGACCCGGGCGACACGATGATCATGACGAGACTCCTCGGCGAACTCGCCGACCAGGGAGCCCGGATCGCAGCGACATCGAACACTCCGCCGAACGCTCTGGGGGAGGGCCGCTTCGCCGCAGCCGACTTCCTGCGCGAGATCCAGGCGCTGAGCGATCGCTTCCGCACCCTGCGCATCGACGGCACCGACTATCGACGCCGCGAGATCGAGGCGCACGCGATCGTGACGGAGGAGCTCGACCGTGCGATCGCATCCGCTCGGGGCGTCGTGTCGGTCGACGACTTCCAGGCCGTCGTCGAACACCTGTCGACAGTGCACCCGTCGAAGTACGTGAAGCTGATCGACGGCATCGACACGGTCGCTCTCCGCGACGTCGGCCCCCTCCATGATCAGATGGAGGCGCTCCGCTTCGTCGCGTTCGTCGACCGGTTGTACGACGCCCAGGTGCGCGTCGTCGCCTCGGGGCTCGCGCTCGACGAGGTCTTCGGCGCCGAGATGCTGGCGGGCGGCTACCGCAAGAAGTACCTCCGCGCCATGTCGCGACTGGTCGCGCTCACGCTTCTCTAGGCCCCGGCTCCCGCTTTCCCGGCGCTTCGCGCTCTCACGGCACCTTCGGGCCCAAAGGCCAGATTCGCGAAACGTGTTGTTTACAAACGGGCGAACCGTGTTACATCCGGGAAACATACGTGCGCACGAACCGAAACGTCGGGACGCCAGTATGAGCCGTATCCCGAGTCAGCACCGGTCGTCGCCCCTGCACTTTCCAGCGACGTTCGGTCCGGGACACCCTGCACTGCACAACTGAGAGGTGACACCAGATGCTCGACCAAGGCAATACCGCCTTCATCCTGATCACGGCCGCCATGGTCCTGCTCATGACCCCCGGCCTCGCCTTCTTCTACGGTGGCCTCGTCAAGGCCAAGAGCGTCATCAGCATGATGATGCTCAGCTTCGGCGCAATCGGCCTCATCGCCGTCTTGTGGGTCTTGTACGGCTACTCCATCGCCTTCTCGAACGGCCCAACCGGCTCCAACGGAACCGACACGTTCATCGGCATCGACGGATTCCTCGGCTTCGACCCGGCCATGTTCGGCCTCAACTCGCTGATCGGCCAGGAGGCCGCCTTCCCCCAGCTCGCCTTCGCCGCCTTCCAGGCGACGTTCGCCATCATCACCGTCGCCCTCATCTCGGGTGCGATCGCCGACCGTGCCAAGTTCGGCGCCTGGATGGTCTTCGCCGGCGTCTGGGCCACGATTGTCTACTTCCCGGTCGCCTCGTGGGTGTTCAACTTCACCCTCGGCAAAGACGGCTCGGTCGTCGACGGCGGCTGGCTCGCCGGTCTCGGCCTGATCGACTTCGCCGGCGGTACCGCGGTCCACATCAACGCAGGATCCGCCGGTCTGGCTCTCGCACTCGTGCTCGGCCGTCGCGTCGGCTTCGCCAAGGGCGCCTACAAGCCGCACAACCCTCCCTTCGTGATGCTCGGTGCCGGCCTCCTCTGGTTCGGCTGGTTCGGCTTCAACGCCGGCTCGGAGCTCGCTGCCGACGGCGTCGCCGCCCTCGCGTTCGTCAACACCCTCGCCGCTCCCGCCGCCGCAGTGCTCGGCTGGCTCATCGTCGAGAAGGTCAAAGACGGCAAGGCCACTTCCGTGGGTGCCGCATCGGGTGCCGTCGCCGGTCTCGTCGCCATCACCCCGGCGTGCGCCGCCCTCACGCCGTTCTGGGCGATCGTGCTGGGCATCCTCACCGGTGCCATCTGTGCAATCGCGATCGACCTCAAGTTCAAGCTCGGCTTCGACGACTCGCTCGACGTCGTCGGCGTCCACCTCGTCGGCGGTCTCGTCGGAACCCTCTACATCGGCTTCTTCGCGAACGACGTCGGCCTCGCCTTCGGTGGCGGCTTCCACCAGCTCGGCGTCCAGGCTCTCGCGGCCGTCGTGGTCATGGTCTACTCGTTCGCCTTCGCCTTCGTCATCGGCCTCGTGATCGAGAAGACCATGGGCTTCCGCGTCACGAGCGAAGACGAGGTCGCCGGCATCGACACGGCCGTGCACGGCGAGGAGGGCTACGTGCTCCTCGACGAGCGCGCCTAGCCCTCACTCCCCGCCGGGCCCTCGGCCTGCCGAATCGGGCAGATCCGCCGCACTCGCGGGAGATCTGCCCGATTTCGTCGGTTGAGGGCCCGGTGTGCACTCGAAGCCGAAAAGGAGCACGATCGAGCAAAGGCCCGATGAGGGGCCGAACCAGGAGGTCGTGATGGCTCGCTCAGGTAAAATGGTTCAGTTCGATCGCTACGGCGACGTCGATGAGCTCCACTTCGTCACCCAAGAGCTCCCAGCCCCCGACGACGACGAGGTGGTGGTCGAGATCGTCGCCGCAGGCCTCAACCACATCGAGAACTACATCCGGCAGGGCGACTTTCAGAGTCGCCTGCCGCTGGCGTTTCCGGCCAATCAAGGATCCTGCTTCGCCGGAATTGTCAAGAAGCGCGGCAGAGCGGTTCGCGACCTGTCCGTCGGCGCCGAAGTGATCGGCCACGCCGTCGGCGGAGGAGCCCACGCCACCTACATCGCCGTGCCCCGCACCGCCGTGGTGCCGAAGCCCCAGCGAGTCTCGTGGGAGATCGCGGGGGGCCTGTACCTCGCCGGTGCCACGGCCTACGACGTCGTCCGCGGGCTCGCTCTCGGCTCCGACGACGTTCTCGTGGTCACCGCAGCTGCCGGCGGCGTCGGGCACCTCGAATGCCAGCTCGCTCTGGTTGCCGGAGCCCGCGTGATCGGCACCTGCAGCCCGCGCAACCACGACTACCTCCGCTCGATCGGCGTGATCCCGATCACGTACGGTGACGGCCTCGAAGAGCGCATCCGCGAGGCCGCAAAGGGCCCCGTCACCGCCTTCATCGACAACTTCGGCGGCGACAACCCGGCCCTGGCGAAGTCGCTGAAGGTGATCCCCAGCCGCTTCTCGTCGAGCGAAGACCGCCTCGAGACCGAGATGCGCTTCATCACGGTCGACCGCGACGACACCGAACCGGCCATGATATTGAGCGAGCTCGCAACGATGATCGAAGAGGGCAGGATCCAACCGCTCATCTCCGGGTTCTACCCCTTCGACTACATCGTGCAGGCGTTCGCCGACCTGGGCGAGAAGCACTCGCGCGGCAAGGTGGTCGTCGGCATGCAACCCGTTGAGAGCGGAGCGCGATCGAGCTGGTACCTGTCGGGCAAGGCGCGCGACGTGCATTCGGCCTGAGGCCGCGGGCGCCGCGAGACGTCGCACGGACTCGCAGACGCGCCGCGGCACGTCCGTGGGTCCGCACGACGTCTCGCGGCTGGCGTCAGGCGTCAGGCGTCAGGCGTCGACAGATGCCTTGTCTGCCACGGATCCGGTCGACGTCGAGCGCGCGCCTCCAAGCCGGAACGACGCGCCGCGGTGCTCCTCGGGCAGCCGGTCGCCGCGCGCGAACAGCTTCTCGCGAAGCGACCCCTCCACGTACTCCGTCGGATAGGCGCCGCGGGCCCGCAGCTCGGGGATCACATGCTCGATGACGTCTTCCCACGTGCCCGGCGAGACGGCGTACGCGAGGTTGAACCCGTCGACGTCCGTCTCGGCGACAAGCTGTTCGAGATGGTCGGCCACCTCGGATCCTGAGCCGACGAAGATCGGCCCGAGTCCGCCGATGGCGCCGAACCGCGCGATGTCGCGCACAGTCCACTCCCGGCCGTCGAGCTTCGCCGACTCTTTGAAGTTCTCGATCACCGACTGGATCGCGTTGCCCTGCACGTCGCCGATCGGCTGGTCGAGGTCGTACTCCGAGAGGTCGATGCCGGTCCAGCCGGACATGAAGACGAGAGCCCCCTCCTCGCTGGCGTAGCGGAGGTATTCCTCGTGCTTGGCGACGGCCTTCTCGTGGGTGTCGTCGGTGATGATCGTGAGCAGGGTGTAGATCTTGGCCGAGTAGCGTTCGCGGCCGGCCTTCTCCAGGGCGTCGCGGATCCTCGAGACCGTCGCCTTGAGCACGGCCGCCGTGGGAGCCGACACGAAGATCGCCTCGGCGTTGTCTGCGGCGAAGGCGACGCCGCGGGGAGAGGCCCCAGCCTGGTAGATCACGGGGGAGCGCTGAATCGACGGTTCGGAGAGGTGGATGCCGGGCACCGTGTAGTTCTCGCCGCGGTGACCGATCTCGTGGATCTTGGCGGGGTCGGTGAACACGCCACCCTCGCGGTCTTCGACGACGGCGTCGTCTTCCCACGACCCCTCCCACAGCTTGTACAGCACGTCGAGGTACTCACTGGCGACGTCGTAGCGGGCGTCGTGCTCGAGTTGATCCTCGTGGCCCATGTTCCGCGCCGCGCTCGGCAGGTAGCCGGTCACGACGTTCCAGCCGACGCGCCCCTTCGTGAGGTGATCGAGCGTCGACATGCGCCGGGCGAACGGGTAGGGGTGCTCGTACGCCGTGCCCGCGGTCACGCCGAAACCGAGGTGCTTCGTGACGGCCGCCATGGCTGAGACGAGCAGCACCGGGTCGTTGACCGGAATCTGCGCCCCATTGCGGATCGCCGCGACGTTGTTGCCGCCGTAGACGTCGTAGGTGCCGAGCACATCGGCGATGAACAGGCCGTCGAACGTGCCCGATTCGAGCAGCTTCGCCAGGTTCGTCCAGTAGTCGATGTCGTTGTAGTGCCGCGAACGGTCGCTCGGGTGGCGCCACAGCCCGGACGACTGGTGGGCGACGCAGTTCATGTCGAAGGCGTTGAAGCGGATCTGTCGGGTCATGGTCTCATCCTCCGTGGGTTGGGGCGGTTTGTCAGGGCGTCCGTAACGCGGTGTCACACGCGCAGGGCGCCTACTTCGCGTCGACCGGCAGCAGGATGTTTTTGACCTTCGAGTCGGTGCTCAGGAAGGTCTGGACTCGAGGATCCTTGAACGCCGCGATCAGCTTCTTGACGTTGTCCGATTTTGCGTACTTGGTGCCGACGGTCAGCTGCCCGGCGAACTGGTCGGGGGCGGCGGGGGCGTAGATCTGCTTCGAGACCGGGATGCCCGCGGCGAGGTAGTACTCGGTGTAGCCGACGGCGGCGTCGAGGTCGTCGAGCGAGCGCGACTGGGCGGCGAAGTCGAGCAGCGTGAACTTCAGGTGCTTCGGATTCGAGGCGATGTCGTCCTGGGTCGCGTAGCCCTTGTCGATACCCGGCTTGAGGGTGATCAGACCGGCACGGTCGAGGATCCAGAGCCCCTGCGCCTCGTTCGCGGGGTCGGAGTAGAGCGAGATCGTCGCGCCGTCGGGAATGGCGTCGACCGTCTTCCACTTCGAGCTCCACAGGCCGAATCCCCAGCGGAAGACCGGGGTAGCCGCGGTCTCCTTGAAGTCGGGGTTCGCCTTGAGCACCTGGCTCAGCCAGAGCTTGTGCTGGTAGACCGTGCCTGCGACCTCGCCCTCGCTGACGGCGCGGTTCAAAGTGGTCGAGTCGGAGAGGCCCTTGAAGGCGACCTTGATGCCGTAGTCGGGGGCGACCTCTTTCGCGACGTAGTCGACGAGGGCCTCTTCGGCGGCGTTGCCCTCGGCGGTGGCGACGTAGAGCGTGGCGCCCTTCGTGTCGTTGGCGCTGGCCTCGGGGAGAAGGCGCGGAACGGTCAGGCCCGCTGCCACGGCGACGATGGCCACGGCCGCTCCCGCGACGTAGGGCCAGCGGCGGCGCTTGGTCAGGGTGAAGCCGTGGTCGGGGCCGCCTGACGTGGGGGGAGTGGTCTCGGAGGAAGACATGGCTGTGCTGCTTTCGGGTGAGAGGGGCGTGAATAAGGGAGGGTCAGGCGGCGACGCGCGGACGCCGGGCCGGAGAAGCGTCGCGGGCGACCCTGCTGGCGAATCGGAGCCGCGGCGTCAGACGACGGGCGAGCCGATCGCCGGCGAACTGCACCAGGGCGACGAGCACGACGAGGATCACGATGGTCGCGAGCATCACCCGCGTGTCGAAGCGCTGGTAACCGTAGGTGACGGCGACGTAGCCGATGCCGCCCGCGCCGATCGTGCCGGCGATCGCCGAGTACTCGATCATCGCGATCGTGTTGATCGTCAAGCCGCCGACGATCGAGGGCAGCGCCTCGGCCAGCTGTGCAGTCCGGATCACTTGCAGCCTCGACGCCCCGGCAGCGCGAGCCACCCGCGAGAACTCGGGCGGAACACCGCGCAGCGCGTTCTCGACGATTCGGCTGAAGAACGCGATGCCCGCAACCGACATGGGAACGACGGCCGCGGCGATGCCAATGTTCGTGCCCGTGACCAGCCGCGTGAACGGGATGATCGCGGCCATCAGGATGAGGAACGGCAGACTCCGCCCGAGACTCACGATCCAGCCGGTCAGCGTGTGCACGAGCGGCTGCTCGAACAGCCCCCCGCGGCCGGTGTTGTGCACCAGCGCGCCAATCGGCACCCCCACGGCCACGACGACCACCATCGTGATGCCGACCATGACGATCGTGTCGCCCAGGGCAGGCAGCACGAGGCCTGCAATCTGATCGACGGGAACGAGATTCGAGTTGCTCACGCGACGACCTCCAGGGTCGGGTCGACGGGCGCCGTGTCGATCGATTCCGAAGCCGAGGATCCGGCGGCACCCCGCTCGGGCTCGGCGCTCGCGGCACCGACCGGGCCCCGGGGCAGCAGCCCCAGCTCGGCGAGCACGCGTCGGGCCCGCTCGACATCGCCCACCACCCCCACCGTCACCGTTCCGACGGTCACGCCGTCGACGACCTCGACCGCCGCCCCGAGCAACGCCAGAGGGGCGCTGAGCTCGGCGGACGCGCGCACCAGCCAATCCGTGGGCACATCGGCGCGCCCGTACGTGACCACGAGAGACTCCTGGTCGTCGGCCGCACGGGCCGACGCGCGGTGCGGCTGGAGGTCGACGCCGAGACGGGATGTCGGATCCTGAAGCAGGTCGACGACCCGGCCCGACTCGGTGAACCGGCCGACCTCGAGACGGGCGACGGTATCGGCGATCTCGCGCACGGCGTCCATCTCGTGGGTGATCAGCAGGATCGACAGGTCAAGGTCGTCGCGCAGCTCGCGGAGGAGCCCGAGGATCGAACGGGTCGACTCGGGGTCGAGGCCCGAGGTGGCTTCGTCGGAGAGCAGGATCCGGGGGCGGAGCGCCAGAGCGCGCGCCACACCGGCTCGCTGCCTCTGCCCGCCCGAGAGCTGGTGCGGGTAGTGGTCAGCCTTGTCGCTGAGACCGACCCGGTCGAGCAGCTCGGCGACTCGCGCCTTCGACTCAGCCGGGGTGACTCCGAGGTAGTCGAGGGGGAGCGCGACGTTCTGGGCGGCCGTACGACGCGAGAAGAGGCCGTCAGACTGGAAGATCGTGCCGATCGCCCGGCGGGCGGTGCGGAGACCCTTCTCCGACGCCGCGGTCAGGTCGACGCCGTCGACGACGACGGACCCCGAGGTGGGTCGTTCGAGGAGGGTGACGCACTGCGCGAGCGTCGACTTGCCGGCACCGCTTTTGCCGACCACGGCGGCGATCTCGCGCGGGCCGACTTCGAAGTCGAGGCGGTCGAGCACGACGGAACGTGTGCCACCGTGCTCGTACACCTTGCTGAGCTGGTCGATTCGGATCATGCGGCGACGGTAGAGCGTCTCGAGGCGCCGCACCGCTGTACGTCGCGGGGTGACGGGGTGTGACGCTCTGTGACGCGACTGTGGGTGTGGTCTGGCGCAGCGCTGTGTTCTTTCGCAACGGTGTGGTGCGAATTTGAGAGTGATCCGCGGCGCCTGCCTCACGATTGCGGCGTGTCGGGGCCCTACGACTCCGGATCGCTCGCAAAATGGCGGCCTCGCCCGGAGAAGTCACAGAGGTGTCGCCTCGAGGGCGAACAATAAATACAGTGGGCGATACCGGACTCGAACCGATGACCTCTTCCGTGTGAAGGAAGCGCGCTACCAACTGCGCCAATCGCCCGTGGGACTCGTCGATACTACTGGATGAATCGAGTTCGAACCTATTCGTCGGCCCCGCGGGAGACTCGTCGAGACACGAATCAATCTCAGTTTGTACTTCGGGCAAACCATCGGATAGAGTTCCTGAGGTCGCAGAGATGCGGCAGAAACAACAACCAGGTGTCGTACGTCAGACACTTTGCGGATGTGGCGCAGTGGTAGCGCATCACCTTGCCAAGGTGAGGGTCGCGAGTTCGAATCTCGTCATCCGCTCGAGTGAAAGCTCACCCGATCAGGGTGGGGTGGCCGAGAGGCGAGGCACCGGCCTGCAAAGCCGTTCACGCGGGTTCAAATCCCGTCCCCACCTCCAGATCCACCGGTTTGAGTCTCTTCAAAGCCTCAGACGGACAACTGAATACATATGAGCGATTGGCGCAGCGGTAGCGCGCTTCCCTGACACGGAAGAGGTCACTGGTTCGATCCCAGTATCGCTCACCACCACAAACCCCCGATTCGTCGGGGGTTTTTGCTTTTCCCGAGAGGTCGGCGCGAAACGCACCGCAGAGCTGCCGAGGCCCCCTCGTCGCCCATCGTGACGGTAGGCGCCGCATCTAGTCGCGTTTCGCAGGTTTAGTCGCGGCATTTCGCGACTAAACGCGCGAAACGCGACTACGAGCGCCGAGCGCCGAGCGCCCTAGGCGTTCAGCCAGGCGTCGGCGTCGAGCCGGCCGTCGCGCTCGGGGAGCGACGCCCGCACGAGCTCACGGTCGCGAGGCGAACGAAGGGCGGCCACGAGACGCTCAGCCAGGGCCTCCGCCAGATGCCCTGGCAACGACGCCCCGGCGTCGACCGACACGACGCCGTGCCCGTGGTCGCTCAGCCACCCGGCAAGGCCGGTCTGGTCGGTCGTGACGATGGTCAGCCCTGCCGCCAGGCCTTCCTTGATCGGCAGGCCGATCTGCTCTCGCCAGCGGCCGTCGGGAACTGAGGGAGCCACCAGCACAGAAGAGCGACCGACGATCTCGGTGGCTTCGTCGCGGGGGAGCGAGCCGCGTGCACTCCGAGTCTGCGGAGACGCACGCACCCACACGTCGACGACGTCACCGAGTGGGCCGCCGCCGATCAGGGTGAGTCTCGCTCCGGCAACCCGTACCTCGACGAGCTCCCAGGCCTCGAGCAGCAGCCGGACGCCCTTCCGCTCGTCGAGCACGCCCAGAAACACCGCGCTGAGCGGCGATCCAGGCTGCCCCGGGCCGGCGGAGGGCAGTTCGAGCCCGACCCGACGGGGTATGCCCTCGACGAACGGCAGACGTCGATAGACGTCGGCGGACGCCTCGCTCGCGAAGGCGATCCGGGTCAGCGTCAGGCGAGCCGCGAGGCCGATCAGCAGACCGATACCCGAGACGAGGATCCGCGGCGGCGTCCGATCACCCCCGACGAGCGTCGCGAGCGAGCTGTTCTCCATCGCGTAGGTGCCGATCTCGCGGTGTCTACGTCGAAGGAGTCCCGCGAGCCGAAAGGCAGTGACCAGAGCGAAGTGGGTCGGCCAGAGGCGGATCCAGAGCGGCTCGAAGACCTCGAGCCGAGTGGCCGACGTCGTAATCATTCGCCGAAGGGCTCCGAACCGGGTCACCCGGGTGAATCGACTCCCAGCCAAGGCATTGCCCACGGCACCCGGCAGCGAGTCGCCGAGATCGTACTTCGTCCCGAAGTAGAGCACCTCGGCCGGCACCCCGACCCGCTGCCGTTCGAGGTGCACGGCACGGAGCTCCGGCACAACTCTGATTACGCTGGCTCGACTTTGCACCCCGGTATCCTACACGCGATATACAGTCGAACGCGCAGCTAGGCGCGCGGCATACGGCGGCGAACGAGAGGTGCCTCGTCGAGCGGCTCGGTCTGCCACTCCGCCGCGAAGGTCGCCGAGACCGGGTCGAGCGTCACGATCAGCCGGTGGGGAGTTTCGACGAAGATCACATCGAGGCGCACAGTGCCGTTCGGCCCGTCGGAGGCAGCGACGGCCACCGCCTCCGAGAGAGCCCAGGATCCCACGCCGACGGTGGCGCGCAGGGTCTCGCCGCGGTCGACCAGCTCGACCGTGTCGGATCCTTTGCCCGTGTCACCGGGCGAGCCGTGCCCACCCGGCAGACCGTGCGCGCCCGGCAGACCGTGCCCGCCCGGCAGACCGAGCCCACCCGGCAGGTAGGCGACCGAGGTGAGCGTCGCGAGACGATTGCCCGCCCCGGGCGTGAAGGTGCCCGAGACGCGCGTCGTTGGGACGGAGGCCACGGGCAGCGCGAGCCCGGCGAGCCGCTCGGCCAGAGCATCGTCGGCCTCCGCAGAGGGCATAGAACCATCAAAAGCGGGCAGAAGGTTTTGCCAGACCGCGTCGAGCACGGCTTGCATGTCGGGGGTCTGGCCGGTGATCGCGATGACCACGTCGTGCTCCGGCAGCACCACGGCGAACTGCCCGTAGGCTCCGTCGCCGCGGTAGCCGTGTCGCGCCATCCAGAACTGGAAGCCATAGCCCTGACCCCAGTCTTTGTCGCCGTGGTTCGAGTTGTCGATGTGCGACACCGTCGCGTCGTCGACCCACGAAGCGGGCAGGATCTGCTCGCCCTCCCACACGCCGCGCTGCAGATACAGCTGCGCGAGCTTGGCGAGCGCCACGGTCGGTGCGTAGAAGCCGCTGTAGCCGAGCTGACGCCCCGATGCGTCGGTCTGCCAGCCGACCTCGCCGATGCCGAGCGGATCGAACAGCCTCGGGCGCAGGTAGTCGGTCAGCGATTGGCCGCTGAGGCGCTGCACGATCGCCCCGAGAGTGAAGGTGCACGGCTGGTTGTAGCAGAACAGCGTGCCCGGCTCTTCGTCGGGCGGCATGAGCAGAAAGCCGCGCACGAGATCGACCGGGTCGATGGAATACGCCCGCGCCACCGTCTCTTCGCGGTGACCGCTGGCCATGGCAAGAAGGTGACGCACCCGGATCCTGCGGCTCTTCTCATCCGTGATCTCGGCATCGAGCTCAGGAAAGTGGCTGACGACGGTGTCGTCGAGCGAGAAGAGACCCTCGGCGATGGCGAATCCGACGGCGGTCGAGGTGAAGCTCTTACTGATCGAATAGAGCAGATGCTGGCGATCGGCGCTGTACGGCGCCCACCACCCTTCCGCTGCCACCTGCCCGTGGCGCAGCACCATGAGGCTGTGCGGTTCGACGCCGGCCGTCGATTCGAGGGCATCGACGAGAGCGGCGATTCTCGCCGCATCGATGCCGACGGCGGACGGGCGGGTGCGGGGGAGAGCGTCAGTGGTCACACGCTCACGCTAGCGCTGCGGCCCCGAGACGGCCCTCGATTCCGACACGCACTACAGCCGTTGGCGAACATGGTTCGGCTGAGGGCGAGATGCCGCCTATAGTTACGGCGACCACCAGATCCGCGCGGGTTGCAAGCCGCGACACATTTGCAGGAGAACACCATGGCTGCCGACTACGACGCACCCCGCAACGCCCCCGACGACGACGGTAACGACTCGATGCAGGCGTTCAAGGAGCGAGCTCCCCAGAAGGTCGGCCTCGTCGCCGACCTCGACGACGGCGATGCCTCGGGCGGGTTCCAACTCGACGCCGCCGACGTCGACGAAGCGCTCGACGTCGTCGTGCTGCCGATGCAGGATTACGAGTTCACCTGCGTCGAGTGCTTCCTCGTGCGCCCGCGCGCCCAGCTCGATCACGAGACCAAGCTCGGCCCCGTGTGCATCGAGTGCGCGTCGTAAGAAAGACAGGCGCCTCCTGACAGAGGCGAGCGCCTCCTGACAGAGGCGCGCAAGGGTGTGAAAGCCCCGTGAAAGCGGGGGAGCGCAGGATCCCTGTGGCCGGCAACGAAAGCCGGTCACCTCGGATCCTCATCCCCTCTTTCACGAAAGGTCAGACATGACCACCTCAAGCGACTGGGCCGTCGAAGCCCACGGGCTCGTCAAGGTCTTCGGCGAGAACCGCGCGGTCGACGGCGTCGACCTCAGCGTCCGCGCCGGCACCGTCTACGGAGTGCTCGGCCCGAACGGCGCCGGCAAATCGACCACCATCAGCATGCTCGCCACGCTTCTGCGGCCCGACGGCGGATCGGCCACGATCTTCGGCCACGACGTCGTCAAAGAGGCGCAGGTCGTGCGGCAACTCATCGGAGTCACCGCGCAGTTCGCGTCGGTCGACGAGAAGCTGTCGGCGACCGAGAACCTCATCATCTTCTCCCGACTGCTCGGGCTGTCGCGTCGCGATGCCCGCACCAAGACCACCGAGCTGCTCGAGGAGTTCGGCCTCACCGAAGCCGCCAGCCGGCCGCTCGCGAAATTTTCGGGCGGAATGCGTCGTCGTCTCGACCTCGCCGCAAGCCTCATCGCCCAGCCGCCGCTGATCTTCTTGGACGAGCCGACCACCGGGCTCGACCCGCGCACCCGCTCGCAGATGTGGGACACCATCCGGCGCCTCGTCACTGAGGGCTCAACGGTGCTGCTCACGACGCAGTACCTCGAGGAGGCCGACCAGCTCGCCGATCGCATCGCGGTGATCGACACGGGTCGGGTCGTCGCCGAGGGCACCTCGGAGGAGCTCAAATCGTCGGTCGGCGAATCGTCGCTGCAGCTCCGGCTCGCCTCACCCGCCGACGTCGCACCCGCCCGCGACCTCATTCGAAGCGTGCTCGGGGTCTCGGCGGCCGTCTCGCCCGAAGCCGGTCGCATCACCGCGCCGATGACCGACCCCGACCGGATCACCGACCTGTTCGTCGCCTTCCGCGAGCGCGGCATCCACCTCACCGAGATGAGCGTGCAGAAGCCGACGCTCGACGAGGTGTTCCTCACTCTCACCGGGCACGGCGTCGACGCCGATGCCGCACCAGCCGACGGCGCTGCCGCCGCCAACACCTCCCCGAAAGAAGCGGTGAACGCATGACCACCCTCAGCCCCACCAGCACGACTCCGCGTCTCACCGGCCCGGCCGGTCGCCCACTCAAGAACCACGTCAGCGTCTCGCAGACCATCCGCCACTCGTTCACGATGGCCTATCGCGGGCTGCTCAAGATCCGCCGCACTCCCGAGCAGCTCATCGACGTCACGATCCAGCCCATCATCTTCACGCTGATGTTCACGTACCTGTTCGGCGGTGCGATCGCCGGAAGCATCGCGGACTACCTGCCGCTGATCATCCCCGGCATCCTCGTCCAGACGGTCATCACCGGTTCCGTCGTCACCGGCACCCAGTTGCGCGAAGACATGGACAAGGGCGTGTTCGATCGATTCAAGTCGCTGCCGATCGCTCGGATCGCCCCGCTCGCCGGTGCGCTCCTCGCCGACACTGTCCGCTACGCGATCGCGACGACGCTCACCCTGACCATGGGATTCATCCTGGGCTGGCGTCCGGGCGGCGGCTTCGGCTTCGTCGTTCTGGCCGGGCTTCTTGTGATCGTCTGTGCCTGGGCCCTCAGCTGGATCTTCGCGTTCTTCGGTGTTGTCGCTCGCAGCGCGTCGAGCGTGCAGGGCATCTCGTTCCTGGTGCTCTTTCCGCTGACGTTCCTCTCGAACGCCTTCGTGCCGACCGGCACGCTGCCGTCGTGGCTCAAGTGGTTCGCCGAGGGCAACCCGGTCTCGCACCTCGTGTCGGGGGTCCGCGACCTCGCCAACACCGGTGCGATCACGGGCAACCTCTGGCTGGCGCTGCTCGGTGCCGGGGTCGTGGTGGCGATCTTCGCCCCACTGACCGTGCGCGCCTACATGCGCAAGGCCTGACGCGACCGCTCCCGCGCCGCCCCGTCAGCGACGGGAGGCGTAGTAGGCGGCGGCCTCGTCTTGGCGCTGCTGCTCCGCCCCGGACGCGATCGGCGCCCGCACGTGCTCGGGCGCAAACCCGAAGGCCTCGACCAGGCCGAGCGCGTGCGGGCGCAGCCGTGGCAGCAGGCGATCGTCGATGTAGTCGGTGACGGCCGTGGCGCGGGCCGCCGACAGCCGCCCGTGGATCAGGTACCAGGCAAGATGCTTCTCGATCAGCCCGAGGCCGAATAGATCGCGAAGCCAGGTCAGGATCCGACGGGTCGCCTCATCGGGAACACTCGCCAGCGCCTCGGTGAAGGCCTCCCACTGGAGCAGCTCCGCGTGGGCGATGGCCGCCTCGATCAGCTCGTCCTGGTTCTGGTCGAATAGGCGGGCTGCTTCGACGGGCGAGGGCTTTCCCGACGCCGACTTGGCGGCGGGGCGCAGCTTCGCCGCGACACCGGCGATCATCGTCTCGACGCGGCCGGTGAGGAGCTGGCGTTGCGATTCGGCATCGCGGACGTGCCCCACGGCGCGGCCGACGGATCCTCGATCTGTCACGGTCTGGGCGAGGCGTCGTAAGCCGGAGCGGTCCACCGATGCCTGTCCGACCTGGCCAGCGACGAGCGTCGCCACCCGGCGCGGATCGGCGCCGGTGAACTTCTTCGAGTAGTCGGTCAGCAGGCGCTTGGCGACGAGCTGCAGCAGAACCGTGTTGTCGCCCTCGAAGGTCGCGTAGACGTCGAGGTCGGCTCGGAGCCGGGTGAGGCGGTTCTCGGCGAGGAATCCGACACCGCCGCAGGCCTCGCGAGCCTCCTGGAGGATGTCGAGGGCCGACCAGGTGCTGAGCGACTTGAGGGCGGCGGCCAGGGTCTCGAGGTCTTGCCGGTCGGCGTCGGTGGCGTGCTCGCCCGAGAAGACGCCGTCGAACGCGGCGAGGAGCTTCTCGTGCGCGAACGACATCGCGTAGGTCGTGGCGAGGCGGGGGAGCAGGCGACGCTGGTGCCGCTGGTAGTCGAGGATCACCACCTCGCTCGTCGGGTCGGCGGCGGTGAACTGCCGACGCTGGGTGCCGTAGGTGATCGCGATATGGAGCGCCAGCTTGGACGCGACCACCGACGCGCCGTCGAGCGAGACCCGCCCCTGCACGAGCGTGCCGATCATGGTGAAGAACCGTCGACCCTTGCTGGCGATGGGCGAACTGTAGCTGCCGTCAGGGGCGACGTCGCCGTAGCGGTTCAGGAGGTTCGTGCGCGGCACTCGCACCCCGTCGAAGTGCAGTCGGCCGTTGTCGATGCCGTTCAAGCCGCCTTTGAGGCCGTCGTCTTCGCCGCCGACTCCTGGCAAGAACCCGTTGTCGTCACGGATCGGCACGTAGAAGGCGTGGACTCCCTGCTCGACGCCCTGCGTCACGAGCTGCGCGAACACGACGGCCGCCCGGCCGTGGACGGCGGCGTTGCCGAGGTAGTCCTTACAGGCGGCGCGGAACGGCGTCTGGATCACGAACTCTTCGGCGTCGGCGTCGTACGTCGCGGTGGTGCCGATGGATGCGACGTCGGAGCCGTGGCCGGTCTCGGTCATGGCGAAGGCCCCCGGCACCTCGAGGTTCATGATGCCGGGCAGGAAGGTCTCGTGGTGGTACTCGGTTCCGAGGTGCATCACGGCAGAGCCGAAGAGGCCCCACTGCACACCCGCCTTGATCTGAAGCGAGGGATCCGCGGAGACGATCTCTTCGAACGCGGCGATATTGCCGCCGTGGTCGTCGCTTCCACCCAGGTGCGTCGGGAACGCGCGCAGGACTGCCCCGCGTTCGAGCAGCTGATGCAGTTGGCCGAAGCAGCGCTCGCGCTGTTCGGCGAGGGTGAGGTCGGCGTGCCGGTGGAAGGCGTCGTCGCGCAGCAGCTCGCGGGAGTGCTTGCGCGCCTCGGACCACCGTCCGAGCAGGTACTCGCCGAGCCAGGCGGTGTCGAGGGTGTCGGCCGCGGTGGTCAGAGGCGTGGTGGGCGCCGCTGCAGGTGTGGTTGCGCGCGCAGTGATTTCTTCGAGACGTGTCATCAGCGTTGATTCCGTTCCGGTGGGGTTCTGGCTCACGGTAGAACCCTCCGCGACGGTGTCGAAATCATCCGTGGGCCGCTACACACGTTGTCAGTCTCGCCGGGCGTGCGTTTGTCGGATTCCTCCAGGTCGGGGGTAGCTACTGCGCCCGGCACGCATTCATCGACGACCCCGAGCCCACTCATAAGCGATGCCAAGGCGGCCTCCGTAGGTTCGCTGTGATCCGGACCGGATCGCACCCCTCCATCGAAAGTCGTCATGTCGCTCAGCTCCTCCCGCCGTTTTGCCCGCATCAACATTCCGCGCATGGTCCTGTGGCTGGTGTCGCTCGTCGTCGTGGCGGGGGGCTACCTCCTCATGACCCAGTCGAACGCGAAGGAAGCCGCGGTCTACGCCTCGGGCACGGCCGACTACCCCAAGCTCTTCGCCGCCCAGTCGGGCAGCACGGTCGGCGGCCTCTTGATCGCGGCCGGCGTCATCGGGGCCCTCTTGGCGTTGACATCCATGTCCATCACGTGGCGAGCCGCCCAGGCACCCGAGTTCCCCGCCCCCACGACTCACTCGTACGACCTCGACGACCTCGAGCTCGAGACGGAAGACGAGTCGGACGCGATCGACGAGCCCGACGCGAAAGACACCACGGGCACCACCGCGATCGGCGAGGCACCGGCGACCTCACCGCGCTAGGCGCGCAACCGACGATCCACGAGCAGCTCCAGCGCCTCGGCGTAGGCCTCCGACGGCGTCAGAAGCGCCGCGGACGCCCGCGCGGCCTCCATCATCTCGGCGCCGAACCGACCCGTCACTCCGGCAACGGCATCCGCGCGCACGAGAGACGGCACCTCCTGTCGCCCCTGCATCGTCTCGGCGAGCGAGAGCAGCCGCAGTCCGAGCGACGTGGGCCAGTGCCCGGCGGCCGGCTCCGACGACGAACCGGAGGCAGGCCCAGACGAAGACCCGGACGACGAGCCGAGGATCCACACGCCCAGCGCAAAAACGGCAGCCCCCGCGATAGGGACGTCCTCGAATGCCCCCGAGAGACGGTGCGTCGCCAGAAGCCGGGTGCGAAGCCGATTCGCCAAGGATGGAGCCCGCGACGGAGCCGACGCGCTGGTCGACAGCCCACCACCGAACGCCGCGCCCCCGCGCACGTGCGCGGCCAGCGCAGCAGCAGCCACTAGGAGTGCGAGAGGCGACCGCGACCGCGACTGCTCCCCTCGGAAGATCGCCAGCGCTTCGTCGTAGAGGCGGACGCCCTCGTCGGCCTGCCCCTCGGCCAGAGCTACCTCGGCGAGGCCGACCCTGCTCATGAGGCGTGAGCCACCCGGATCCTCGCCCTGGTTCTCTTCGTCGACGAGCACCCCCTCGAAGTACCGCCGCGCCGCGTCGTACCGTCCGAGCGAGAGCTCCGCCATGGCCCGCCGGAAGGCGACCTCCTGCAGGTCGCCGGCGGCTCCGAGGCTCTCGAGCGCTTCTCGTGCGACATTTGACCAGCCGAGGGCCGCCTCCGGGTCGGCCGACTGGCTTGCCAGTTCGGCGAGCGACGAGGCGGTGGTCCCGATCGTCCAGACGTGGCCGTTCGCGACGGCGCTCTCGTGCGCTCGGAGCGCCAGCCGGAACGCGTCACCGACTCGCCCCTCGTTCTCAGCGGTCTGGCCGTCGATCGCGGAGGCGAGTTCGACGATCACATCGTCGCCCGATGCGAGGGCCTCCTTCAGGCGCCGACGGAATGCGGGCGGATCAACGACGGTCGCCAAGAAAAGGCCAGAGAGAGCGTCGAGGCGAGGATCCTGCGCAGGACCGCTCGCCCGAAGGCTCCGGAGGTGCGCCACCGCGAGCAGCCCCGACCGGCGGTCCCCCAAGGCGAGGAGGCTGCCGGCGATCGAGGCGCAGAGGATCTCGGGGTCGCGGTAGCGGGCCTCCACCGGCGCAGAGCGGAGCACCCGGATCACCTCGGGCGCGAAGGCCTGCACCTCGGCGTGGTTGCCCGCCAGCGACCAGTAGTAGCCGAGCGCGGCGAAGGTCGCGGCGACCACACCCCGTCGGCTCTCGGCCAGGGCCTGCCGCAGCACGAAGACGAGGTCGTCTTGCTCGGCGGCCATGAGGGCGAAACTCCGCACCTGGTCGGCGCCGTCGAGGCTCGACCGGATCGACCGGGAGAAGGCCTCGGCCCAGGCGAACATGCCGTCGCTGACGAGCTCCTCCTCGGCTGCTTCGGCGAGTCGGAGGTCACCGAATTCACGCACCGTCTCGAGCATCCGGTAGCGGAGCCGCCCGGTGCCGGGCTCGTCGGCGGCGCCGAGCAGCGACTGGCGGACGAGGCCGTCGAGAGCGTCGGCGACTGCCACGGGTTCGAGCCCGATATCGCCCGGGCTCAGGACGACCCGGTCGTTCGGCCGACCGGCTGATACACCCGGTGCCGCACCGAGCAGCTCGGCGGCGTCGGCCGAGAAGCCGTCCGGAAACCGCGACAGTCGTCGCAGCAGCACTCGCTCATCGTCGCCGAGGAGGTTCCACGACCAGTCGATCACGGCCGTGATAGTCCGGTGCCGTTCGGGCGCCGACCGGTCACCCGAGGTGAGCAGGGCGAAGCGATTGCCCAGACGCCGTTCGATCTCGTCGACCGACAGCGACCGCACCCGGGCCGCAGCGAGCTCGATCGCGAGTGGCAGGCCGTCGAGCCGATCGCAGAGCCTGACGACGACGTCGCGGGGGAGCAGCACGCCGGGCCGAGCCGCCCTCGCCCGCTGCTCGAACAGCGACACGGCCGCGCCGTCGCTCCGCAGCGATCCGAGCGGGTGCACCGTCTCGGCGCCGATCGCGAGCGGGGAGCGGCTCGTGGCGACGACTCTCAGCTCGGACGTCTCGGCGAGCAGCTCCGACACCAGGCCGGCCGCGGCGTCGACGACGTGCTCGCAGTTGTCGAGGACGAGCAGGGTCGACATCTCGGCGAGAACGGCGACAAGTCGGTCTCTGACCGGTCCGACACCAGGATCCGAGAGCCGTATCCGCGGCGCACTCACCTCGCGTACCCCGAGGGCACTCGCTACGGCGAGCAAGACGTCCTCCCCGTCCCGCACGCCGGCCAGCTCGACGACGGCGACGCGGGGCCACTGCCCGGCAGCACGATGCGCCACCTCCTGAGCCAGCCGCGTCTTGCCGAGCCCGCCCGGGCCGAGGATCGTGACCAGTCGGGCGTGCTCGAGCAGGGCCTCGATCCGGTCGACGTCGGACGACCGTCCGAGCAGTTCGTTCGGGGCCGAGCGGAGGCCGAGTGCGATGTGCGCACCCCGGCGAGCCGGTGCGGCGGCGCTCGGGGCTGGTTCGACAGGCCCCTGCTGAGCGCGACCGTCGTCGAGCGGATCGTCCTCGGCGGCAAGCAATTCGGCGTTCAGCGCGACGAGGGCGCTCGAGGGCCCCGTGCCGAGCTCATCGGCGAGACGCTCCCGGTACGACGCAAAGACCTGGAGCGCCTCGGTGCGGCGATCGCTTCCGCTCAAGATCCGCATCCGGAGCACGACCAGGTCTTCGTGCTCCAGACCCACCGCGTCGGCAGTCAACTCGTCGAGGGCCTCCAGGGCTCCGACCGTGTCTCCGAGATCACATCGGGCGGTCGCCGCGACCCGGAGGAGATCCGCTCGGAGGGCGGCGGCCACGCGGGTCAGCTCGTCGGTCACCGGTCCGGGCTCGAGGTCGGAGCCGGGCGCTCCCCGCCAGAGGCGGAGGGCTTCGCCGGTGAGAGAGGTCACGGTGGCCGGATCGGCGCCGGGCCGGATCCTCGCGGTTGTAAGAAGCGAACGAGCCACCTGGAGGTCGCTCGCCCGAGGGTCGCCGAGACGGTAGCCGGTCGGGGTCGAGACGATGACGCCCGGAGCGACTGACTGGCGAAGGCGAGAGATCAGGGTCTGGAGCGCGGCCTTCGCCGAGACGGGCGGCTCGTCACCCCAGAGATCGTCGATGAGGCGGGCGGAGGTGACCCCGTCGGATCCTGCGAGTGTCAGCGCGACGACGAGTGTCTTCGCGCGGGGCCCGGCAGGCGAGACAGTCTCGGCTGCGGTCGTGGCACCGGCCACCCGAAGAGGCCCGAGCACACCGACGGAGACGACGGGAACATCGGGCATGGGCACTCGCTGAGTCTAGTGACCCCGCTTGTTTCTGCGATACATCGGCGATGTATCTTTACGCGGCTGAGTGGGTGAGCGCCTCCGCGGCCGCCACTATGCGAGCGATTTGAGCCGAAAAGCCCGGCGTGCGCTCCTACTGGCCAGGATCGCTCTCAAATTGGCAAGAGAGAACCCCGGCGTACCGTCGAGGGTCAGGCCGCCGTGTCGGTGGCGAACCAGAGCTCACCGAATTCGCGCCCCCGAGCCGAGGCGACGAACGCCTCCTGGAGGTCATCGGCCGCGCCCCCGACCACGAGCACTTCGAGCCCGCGTTCGAGGAGCCCGTCGAGGAGCTCGCCGACGAAAGCGTGATCCGCCAGAGCCACGAGACTGGCGTCGATCTCGACGTGGGCGGCCGCTTCGTCTGGCACGGCAGATGCGAGATCACGACCGGCTGCGGCGTCGTGGACGAGGGGAGGAAGGGTGAGCGTGAACATCTGAGAGACCAACCTAGACTCCTCGACCGGTCTCAGTGACGGCCCCACTTCGCGTCTGCCCCTTGCGTCACACCAGTCACATCTGCAACGCTCACATCTGTCATGACTCGGTCTTTCTCCGCGCCGCCGCAGCGCGCCCCCCTCTCGCACACCCGCCGTCGCATCAGCGTGGGGGCCCTCGCGCTCGCTTTCGCACTCCCGCTATTCGTCGCCGCGCCCGCCGAGGCCGACGCGTATCCGAGCTGGGACGACGTCGAGCAGGCCCGCGGCAGTGAAGGGGCGAAGAACAAGCAGATCGGCTCGCTCACCTCGCTCATCGCTGAGCTCGAGCAGGCGACGGCCACGGCTCAGGCCGCCGCCGACAAAGCCGGCGAGGAGTTTCAAAACGCCCGAGACGAGCTCGACCTCGCCGCCGGCAAGTACGACAAAATCGTCGCCGAGCAGAAGAAGGCCCAGAAGCAGGCAGATGAACTCGGAGTTGCAGTAGGGCAGATAGCAGCGACGCTTGCCCGGCCGGGCAGCAGCAACATGACCACCCACCTGCTCTTCGGCGAGAGCAAGCCGGGTGAATTCCTCAAGGGCCTCAGCATGTCGGCGAAGATCGGCGACCAGGTCGACAAGCTCTACGACGAGGCCCAGAAGGCGACGAACACCGCCGAAGCCCTCGCCGCGCAGGCGAAGCTGGCCAAGACGGAGCGGACCCGCCTCGCCGACGCCTCGCAGAAAGCCCTCGAGCGGGCCGCCGCGGCGACGGCAGCGGCCTCCTCGGCCGAGGCGGAGCAGCAAGACAACCTCGGCGTGATGAAGGCGCAGCTCGCGACCCTGCGCAACGACCGGCTGTCGATCGAAGACGGCTACCAGGACGGCGTCAAAGCGCGCGCGGCAGCAGCAGCGCGGGCAGCTGCGGCAGCGCGGGCCCGTGAGGCAGCGGCAGCGAAGGCGGCAGCCGATGCAGCGGCCGCCCAGGCTGCTGCGGCAGCGGCTCAACCGGCGGCCCCCTCGACTCCGTCCACCCCCTCCACGCCGGCTCCCTCGACCGGTGGCGGCAGCAGCGCCCCCAACCCGGGCGCAGGATCCGGCTGGACGAAACCGATCACCGCGTACAGCTTCTATCAGGCGTACGGCTACCGGTACCACCCCGTCTACCACGACTACCGCCTGCACTCCGGCGCCGACTTCTCCGCCTCCTGCGGCACTCCGATCTACGCGACGCACGCGGGCACGGTCAGCTACGCCGGCCCCTCGGGCGGCTACGGCAACATGATCATCATCGATCACGGCAACGGCGTCTCGAGCGCCTACGGCCATCTCTACACGACCGGCATCTACGTGCAGGCCGGGCAGACGGTCAGCGCCGGGCAGAACATCGCCGGTGTCGGCAACACGGGTGTGTCGACGGGATGCCACCTTCACTTCGAGATCCGACTCAATGGTGTGGCCACCGACCCGATGGCGTACTTGGCTTCGCGCTAGCTCTCTCTTTCTCTCCGCACGCTCACGCACCCCGTGTCGCGAGACTCCCCAAGTGGTCCGTCCGCGCCGGCGTGATGGGCCATTTGTGGAGTTTCGCCGTGGCTCAGAGCGAGACTCCAGTAGTTGCGGGTGGCACACCTGCGCACCCGCAACTACTGGAGTCTCGCCGACGCGGCGACGCGCGCGACGCTCAGCCGGGCGGGGCACGATGGCCGCATGAACCGACGACGACTCGCGATTCTGCCCGCTGCTCTCACCGCGCTGTTGCTCTCCGGATGCAGCGGCGGTTCCGATGCATCGCGCGGCGAACGCGACAGCACCGGCGACAGCAAGGGCACCACGACACCCATCACCGACATCGCCACCGGACTCGAAGCCCCCTGGTCGATGGTCCGCACGACGGACGGCTCGATCCTCATCAGCCAGCGTGACGATGGCACCGTCGTCGAAGTCGAAGCCGACGGCTCGAAGCGCGACGTGGGTGTTATCGAAGGCGTCGTACACGAGGGGGAGGGCGGCCTGCTCGGCCTGGCGCTCGACCCGGCCGACCCCGATCGGCTCTACGCCTACGAGACCACCGCCACCGATAACCGCATCGTGCGGGTCGCGCTCACCGGTGCCGCGGGATCCTACGGTCTGTCGTCACAGGTGACGATCCTCGACGGTCTCGCTAAGGCGTCCAATCACGACGGCGGCCGCATCGCCTTCGGTCCCGACGGTCTGCTCTACGTCACGGTCGGCGACGCGGGCGACCCGACGGCGGCCCAGGACCGCGACTCGCTCAATGGCAAGATCCTGCGCATGACCCCTGACGGCGATGTCCCCCCAGGCAATCCGTTCGACGACTCGCTGGTGTGGTCGATGGGCCACCGTAACCCGCAGGGCATCGCCTGGAGCGATGACGGGCGGATGTGGGCCAGCGAGTTCGGGCAGAACGAGTTCGACGAGCTCAACCTCATCGAGGCCGGCAACAACTACGGCTGGCCCGAGGTCGAGGGCACGGGCGGCGGAGACGGCTACACCGACCCGAAGGTGACCTGGACCACCGAC
This sequence comes from Frondihabitans sp. 4ASC-45, assembly GCF_049472575.1. Lineage (NCBI taxonomy): Bacteria > Bacillati > Actinomycetota > Actinomycetes > Micrococcales > Microbacteriaceae > Frondihabitans > Frondihabitans sp. 4ASC-45. The sequence goes on from NZ_JBCEBN010000002.1 coordinate 300,453, forward strand.
GAGGCCAGCCCGAGTGGACTCGCCGCGATCGGCGACCACCTCTACCTGGCCGGCCTCGGCGGCGAACGACTCTGGACCATCACGCCCGGCGACGACTTCTCCGTCACATCCAGCCTGGAGGGCGAACTCGGCCGTCTTCGAGACGTGAGCGAAGGATCCGACGGTTCCCTCTGGATCCTCACCAGCAACACCGATGGCCGTGGCGCGCCTGCAGACTCCGACGACCGTCTCGTCTCGGTGCCGCTTCCCGGTCGGTAAACTGGTCGAAACCCCTGAAAGCAAAGGAACACCCGTGTCAGATGCCGTCGCACCCGTGAGTAATCCCCTCGAACCGCGAGAGGTCACCGAGACGGCCACGGGTTTCGACCTGTTCCCCGACCGCAGCATCGTGGCGGTCCGCGTCGACGGCGCGCTGTTCGACATGGCCACGACCTTCGAGCCCGGCATCGTTGCCGAGCCGGTCTCGATCAACTCGCCACAGGGTCTCGAGATCCTGCGTCACTCGACGGCGCACGTGATGGCGCAGGCCGTCCAGTCCATCAACCCGGAGGCGAAGCTCGGCATCGGCCCTCCCGTCACCGACGGGTTCTACTTCGACTTCGACGTCGCCGAGCCGTTCACTCCTGACGACCTCAAGGCCATCGAGAAGGTCATGGAGCGCATCGTCAAGGCGAACCAGCGCTTCGTGCGCCGCGTGGTCACCGAAGACGAGGCTCGCGAGCTGATGGCCAACGAGCCGTACAAGCTCGAACTGATCGGCCTCAAGGGCGGTTCCGACCTCGACCAGGCCGCGGGCGATGCCGGAGAGGCGGTCGAGATCGGCGGCGCCGAGCTCACCGTGTACGACAACGTCGACGCGAAGACCGGCGACGTCGTCTGGCGCGACCTCTGCCGTGGCCCGCACTTGCCGTCGACGAGGCTCATCCAGAACGGCTGGAAGCTCATGCGGAACGCGGCCGCCTACTGGCGCGGCTCCGAGAAGAACAAGCAGCTGCAGCGCATCTACGGCACCGCCTGGGCCACGAAAGACGAGCTGCGCGAGCACCTCGCCCGCCTCGAGGAGGCCGCCAAGCGCGACCACCGCAAGCTCGGCGCCGAACTCGACCTCTTCTCGTTCCCCGACGAGCTCGGTTCCGGGCTCGCCGTCTTCCACCCCAAGGGCGGCATCATCCGCCGCGAGATGGAAGATTATTCGCGCAAGCGCCACGAGCAGGAGGGCTACGAGTTCGTCTATACGCCCCACATCACCAAGTCGAACCTGTACGAGACCTCCGGTCACCTCGACTGGTACAAAGACGGCATGTTCCCGGCGATGCACCTCGACGAGGCACGCAACGAGGAGGGCGAGATCGTCCGCCAGGGCGCCGACTACTACCTCAAGCCGATGAACTGCCCGATGCACATCCTCGTGTACCGCTCGCAGGGCCGGTCTTACCGCGACCTGCCTCTCCGTCTTTTCGAGTTCGGCACCGTGTACCGCAATGAGAAGTCGGGCGTCATCCACGGCCTCACGCGCGTCCGCGGCATGACGCAGGACGACGCGCACATCTTCACCACCCGCGAGGAGATGGCGAACGAGCTGAAGAACACGCTCGGGTTCGTGCTGTCGCTGCTCAAGGATTACGGTCTCAACGACTTCTACCTCGAGCTCTCGACGAAAGATCCTGAGAAGTACGTCGGCGACGACGCCACCTGGGAGGAAGCGACCGAGACCCTGGCCCAGGTCGCCCGCGAGACGGGGCTCGAGCTCGTGCCCGACCCTGCCGGCGCCGCGTTCTACGGCCCGAAGATCTCGGTGCAGGCCCGCGACGCGATCGGCCGCACCTGGCAGATGTCGACGGTGCAGCTCGACTTCAACCTGCCCGAACGCTTCGACCTCGACTACACCGCTACCGACGGCTCGCACCAGCGACCCGTGATGATCCACCGTGCCCTGTTCGGTTCCATCGAGCGCTTCTTCGGCGTGCTCACCGAGCACTACGCCGGGGCGTTCCCCGTGTGGCTCGCTCCCGTCCAGGTCGTCGGCATCCCCGTGGCCGACGAGTACGGCGACTACCTCGACAGCATCGGCGCCCAGCTCCGGGCCGCGGGCGTTCGGGTGCAGATCGACCACGGCAACGACCGCATGCCCAAGAAGATCCGCACGCACACGAAGGCCAAGGTGCCCTTCCAGCTCATCGCCGGCGAAGAAGATCGTGCCGCGGGCTCGGTGAGCTTCCGCTACCGCGACGGGTCGCAGGAGAACGGCATCCCGGTCGCCGACGCGATCGCCAAGATCGTCGAGGCCATCGAGACGAAGGCGCAGGTCTGACGGTGACCGACGCCGCGAACGAGCACGAGAACGCCGAGTCGTCCCGCTCGTTCGCGGCGGCGCCCGATGCCTTCCAACGTCTCTGGACGCCGCACCGGGCGGTCTACGTCGAGAACGGCCCGGGCGGCAAGGGCGGGTGCCCGTTCTGCGAGGCACCGGGGGAGTCCGACGAGAAAGCCCTGATCGTCGCGCGCGGCCAGCACGCGTTCGTCCTGCTGAACCTGTTCCCGTACAACCCGGGTCACCTGCTCGTCTGCCCCTACCGGCACATCGCGACCTACGACGAGGCGACCCCCGACGAGGTCGCCGAGATCGGTTCGCTGACTCAGATCGCCATGCGGGTGCTGACCGAGGTCTCGCACGCGCAGGGCTTCAACCTGGGCATGAACCAGGGCAGCGTGGGTGGCGCCGGAATCGCGGCGCACCTGCACCAGCACGTCGTGCCCCGCTACGCGGGCGACTCGAACTTCTTCCCGATTGTCGCCGAGACCAAAGCGGTCACCCACCTGCTCGGCGACGTGCGCGACGCGGTCTCTCGGGCTTGGCCTATGGGCCCGGACGCACCGGCGTCAACCCCGTAAGCTAGGCGATTATGAGCGACAGCACCCCCACCTCGACTACCGGATCCTCTCTCGTCAAGCGCGGCTTGGCCGACATGCTCAAGGGCGGCGTCATCATGGACGTCATCAATGTCGAGCAGGCCCGCATCGCTGAAGACGCCGGTGCCACCGCGGTCATGGCTCTCGAGCGTGTTCCCGCCGACATCCGTGCTCAGGGCGGCGTCGCTCGCATGTCCGACCCCGACATGATCGACGAGATCATCAAGGCCGTGAACATCCCGGTCATGGCGAAGGCCCGCATCGGCCACTTCGTCGAGGCGCAGATCCTCGAGACGCTCGGCGTCGACTACATCGACGAGTCCGAGGTACTGAGCCCCGCCGATTACGTCAACCACATCGACAAGTGGAAGTTCACCGTTCCCTTCGTCTGCGGCGCCACCAACCTCGGCGAGGCGCTCCGTCGCATCACCGAGGGTGCCGCGATGATCCGCTCCAAGGGCGAGGCCGGCACCGGCGACGTCTCCGAGGCGACCAAGCACATCCGCACCATCACGAAAGAGATCGCGGCCCTCCGCCACCTTCGCGAAGACGAGCTCTACGTCGCCGCGAAAGAGCTGCAGGCTCCGATCGAGACCGTGCGCGAGGTCGCGGCGACCGGCAAGCTCCCCGTCGTCCTCTTCACCGCCGGTGGCGTGGCCACCCCCGCCGACGCGGCGCTGATGATGCAGCTCGGTGCCGACGGCGTCTTCGTCGGATCCGGCATCTTCAAGTCGGGTGACCCTGCAACGCGGGCCGCCGCCATCGTCAAGGCGACCACGTTCTTCGACGACGCCAGGGTCGTGGCCGAGGCCTCTCGCGGTCTGGGCGAGGCCATGGTCGGCATCAACGTCGCCGACATCCCCGCACCGCACCGCCTCGCCGAGCGCGGCTGGTAGCGCGGGCGTCCACACGACGGTGACACACGAAGGATCCCCGCTCACGATCGGCGTCCTGGCCCTCCAGGGTGACTTCCGCGAGCATCTGCACGTCGTCTCGTCCCTCGGCGAGAAGGCGGTGACCGTCCGGCGTGCCGCCGAACTCGACGAGATCGACGGTCTGATCATCCCCGGCGGCGAATCCAGCGTCATGGATAAGCTCTCGCGCACGTTCGAGCTCGCCGAGCCGTTGAAGGCGGCGATCGCTTCGGGGCTGCCCGTCTACGGGACGTGCGCCGGTCTGATCATGCTGGCCGACCGGATCCTCGACGGGATGGCCGGGCAGCAGACCCTCGGGGGCCTCGACGTGTCGGTGCGCCGCAACGCTTTCGGCTCGCAGCGCGACTCGTTCGAAGAAGACCTCGACGTGCCGGTGCTCGACGGAGAGCCGGTACACGCGGTCTTCATCCGCGCTCCGGTGGTCGACGAGGTCGGCCCCCTTGCGAGCCCGCTCGGCACTCTGGCGGACGGCCGCGTCGTCGCCGTCGAGCAGGGCAACCTGCTCGGAACGTCGTTCCACCCGGAGATGACTCACGACTACCGCTTTCACGAGTACTTCGTCGAGAAGGTGCGTGCTCGCCGCGCCTGACGAGGGCGGCCGGTACACTTATCGAGATCTTCGTGTCGAGAAGACACGGCAGCAAAAGTAAGCGAAGGAGCCACCGTGTCCGGCCACTCTAAATGGGCAACCACCAAGCACCAGAAGGCCGTTGTCGACGGTCGCCGCGCGAAGTCGTTCGCGAAGCTGATCAAGAACATCGAGGTCGCGGCCAAGATGGGCGGGGCCGACTTCGAGGGCAACCCGACCCTCGTCGACGCCGTCCAGAAGGCCAAGAAGACCTCCGTCCCCAAAGACAACATCGACCGCGCCGTCAAGCGCGGTGCCGGCCTCACTGGTGACGCCGTCGACTACCAGACGATCATCTACGAGGGCTATGCCGCCAATGGCATCGCTCTCATGATCGAGTGCCTCACCGACAACAAGAACCGCGCGGCCGCCAACGTCCGCACGGTCATGTCGCGCAACGGCGGCACGATGGCCGACCCGGGCAGCGTGGCCTACAACTTCGCCCGCAAGGGCGTCATCACGGTGATGAAGTCGGGCGATCTGACCGAAGACGACGTGATGGGCGCCGTACTCGACGCCGGTGCCGAAGACGTCATCGACCAGGGTGCGGGCTTCGAGATCCAGACCGACCCCAGCGACCTTGTTCCCACGCGCACCGCTCTCCAAGAGGCGGGCATCGATTACGACGCCGCCGACATCGAGTTCGTGCCCGGCCTCAAGGTCGAGGCTGACGCCGAGACCGCTCGCAAGGTGTTCCGTCTCATCGACGCCCTCGACGACGATGACGACGTGCAGAACGTCTACAGCAACATCGACGTGACGGCCGACGTGCAGGCCGAGCTCGACGACGACGAGTAAGCGGGCGACGATCGTGGTGAGCCCGGGCGTGCGAACGACCGGGCTCCAATGACCCTTCGTGTGCTGGGGGTCGACCCCGGCCTCACCCGCTGCGGTGTCGGCATCGTCGAGGTCGCCGCGAACCGCGTCCCGAAGCTCGTTTCCGTCCACACGATCCGGTCGGCCGCCGACGCTCCACTCGAGCAGAGGCTGATGATCATCGGCCGTGGCATCGAGGCGCTCGTCGATGAGTTCCGCCCCGACGCGATGGCGATCGAACGCGTCTTCGCGCAGAACAACGTGCGCACGGTGATGGGCACCGCGCAGGTGAGCGGGCTCGCCCTGCGCGCCGCCGCCGAGCGCGGCATCCCGGTCGCCCTACACACACCGTCCGAGGTGAAGGCGGCTGTGACCGGCTACGGCTCGGCCGACAAGAAGCAGGTCGGCGCCATGGTGGCACGGCTGCTCGGCCTCGACGAGGTGCCGAAGCCCGCCGACGCGGCTGACGCGCTGGCGCTGGCGATCTGCCATGCGTGGCGCCGAAACGCCCCGGGAGCGAGCACGCCCGCCGGATCCTCGTCGCTTTCCCGTTTTTCTGCGACAACGCCCACCCCGGGCGCTCTCACTCCGGCTCAGCGTGCGTGGCGTGACGCCGAGAAGTCGATGCGCGCTCCTAGGCTGAAGGGATGATCTCCAGCCTCCGCGGTTCCGTCGCCGCCGCATCCGGTTCGACCGTGGTGATCGAGGTCGGGGGAGTGGGGCTCAAGGTCTCGGTCACGCCGCAGCTTGCGCTCTCGCTGCCCATCGGCTCGACTGCTCACCTCTTCACGACGCTGATCGTACGCGAAGACGACCTCGCGCTCTTCGGCTTCACGACTCCCGACGAGCTCGAGATCTTCGACCTGCTTCGCGGCGTCACCGGCGTCGGCCCGAAGTCGGCCCTCGGCGTGCTGGGCCACCTCACGCCCACCCAGATCGCCTCCGCCGTCGCCACCGAAGACGACGCGGCGTTCCGTCGGGTTTCGGGAATCGGCCCCAAGACGGCGAAGCTCATCGTCGTGCAACTCACCGGCAAACTCGACGTGCGCATGCAGGCGCCGACCGTCACGGCGAAATCGACCACCGCCTCCGACGTGCTGATCGCCCTCATCGGCCTCGGCTGGTCGGAGCGCGACGCGCAAGCCGCGATCGACGACGTGGTCGACACCGCCGACGCCTCGGTGACGACCGCCGTGCCCGCGCTGCTCCGCGCCGCCCTCACCCGCCTCGGGCCGCAGCGCTCCGGCGCCGGTCGCTGAGCGCCCCCATGAGCGACGACCTCACTCGCCCCGATCTCGAGAACGATGCCGAGCTCGCCTTCGAGGGCGCCCTCCGGCCGAAGTCGCTGACCGAATTCGTCGGGCAGTCGAAGGTGCGCGGCCAGCTCGAGCTGCTGCTCCGCGCGGCGGCCATGCAGGGGCGCACCCCCGATCACATCCTGCTGGCCGGCCCGCCCGGTCTCGGCAAGACGACGCTGGCGATGATCGTCGCGCACGAGAGCAACCGCCCGCTGCGCATGTCGAGCGGCCCCGCCATCCAGCACGCCGGCGATCTGGCAGCCGTGCTGTCGTCGCTCGTGCCCGGCGAAGTGCTGTTCATCGACGAGATCCATCGAATGACAAGGGCAGCGGAAGAGATGCTGTACCTCGCCATGGAGGATTACCGCATCGACATCATGGTCGGTAAAGGTGCCGGCGCGACGAGCATTCCGCTCGAACTCTCGCCTTTCACGCTTGTCGGCGCGACGACGCGATCCGGGCTGCTGCCGAACCCGCTGCGCGACCGCTTCGGGTTCACGGCGCACCTCGAGTTCTATGACGAATCCGAGCTCGAAGAGGTCATCCGCCGGGCCGCGTCGCTGCTCGAGATCGACATCGACGGCGTGGCTCTCCGCGAGATCGCGGGTCGCAGCCGAGGCACCCCGCGCATCGCGAACCGCCTGCTCCGTCGCGTCCGCGACTTCGCCCTGGTGCACGGCCAGCGCGCCGATCTCTGTACCGTCCGAGGCGCCCTCGACCTGTACGACGTCGACGCCCTCGGCCTCGACCGGCTCGACCGGGCCGTCCTCGAGACGATCCTCACTCGCTTCGACGGGGGCCCTGTCGGGTTGAACACGCTCGCCGTGTCGGTCGGCGAAGAAGCTGACACGATCGAATCCGTCGTCGAACCCTTCCTGGTGCGAGTGGGGCTGCTCACCCGGTCGCCGCGGGGAAGGATCGCCACGCCCGAGGCCTGGCGGCACTTCGGCCTCGCCCGACAGTCAGAGGGGCTTTTTGGTGATGGCCTATAATCGCCGGAGGCTTCTCAGCGGTCGTGTCTGATCTCACGCGACGACAACCACCTCATCTCACCACGCGAAAGAAGAAATTTCATGGATGCACCTACCGCGATCATGCTCGTCCTCCTGGTGGTGTTGATCTTCTTCATCTTCCGCAACCGTCGCAAGCGTCAGAACGAGCAGGCCGAACTCCAGACCAAGATGGTCCCCGGTGTTGAGCTCATGCTGACGTTCGGCATCTACGGCACGCTCGTGTCGATCGACGACGCCGAGAACGTCGCCGAGGTCGAGATCGCGCCCGGCACCATCATCAAGGTGCACCGCCAGACCCTCGGCCGCATCGTCGAGCCCGTGGTGGCCGAGGTTCCTGCGACCGAGACCGGCATCGTCGGATCCTCGTCCGACCAGCCCCGCTACAGCCTCAACAAAGACACCGCAATCACCTCGAACGAGCCCTCGTTCGGAGAGCGCGTCGACCCGAACACCGACGGAACGCCGTCGACCGGCACCGACAAGTCCTGATCCGTCTCGATCCCGGCCGTCTGGCCGGATCCCCACCCGATGAGGGCTCGCCTCGGCACGCCCTCTTCGCATGAGAAAGCAGAGTTCCTCCGTGGCACGATCGACGCCCGCGAAGAAGGCCCTTCGCTCCCTGACCTGGCTGCTGGTGATCATCGCCGCCATCACAGCCCTCAACGGGGCGGCGACGATCTTGCACAAGACGACGGGCGACGACACGGGGTGGTGGGGCAACGCCAGCTTCGTCCCCGAGCTCGCACTCGACCTCCAGGGCGGCACGCAGATCACCCTGCAGGCACAGCTCCAGAGCGGTGCCACGGTTTCGTCCGACCAGCTGAACCAGGCCGTGTCGATCATCCGTCAGCGCATCAACGCGAACGGTGTCACCGAGGCCGAGATCAACACGCAGGGGCGCAACAACATCGTCGTGTCGCTGCCCGGCAAGCCGAGCGAAGAGCAGCTGAACCGCATCGAGTCCGCTGCTCGCCTCACGTTCCGTCCCGTCCTCTACACCGAGGCCGCGACCGCCAGCTCGGTCGGGGCCTCGGCGTCGGCCACGCCGTACACGCCGAGCAAGACACTGGATGCGAACCCGACCGCGAAGCCGACCGATGCCTCTGACGTCAGCTGGATCTCGGAGCGTCTCGCCGACCTCTACACGAACTACAACTGCGCCGCTCCCGACGACGTGACGAACGCCCCCGACGACGAGCCGCTGGTCACTTGCTCCACCGACGACAGCGGTCAGGTCTCGAAGTTCATCCTCGGCCCCGTCGAGGTCGAAGGCTCGACGATCAGCGACGCGACGTCGGGCCTCGCCACTAACTCGCAGGGCAACAGCACCGGCCAGTGGGCAGTCAACATCGACTTCAACGGCAAGGGCACGACGGAGTTCAAGAACGTCACCAGCCGTCTTGTCTCGCTGACCGCACCGCGCAACCAGTTCGCGATCGTGCTCGACGGATCCGTCATCACCGCCCCGTCGACCAACTCGGCGATCACCGACGGCTCGGCCCAGATCACCGGTAACTTCACCTCCGACTCCGCGAAGACCCTGGCCGACCAGCTGAAGTTCGGTGCCCTGCCGATCAACTTCGAGGTCCAGAGCAACGAGGTCATCTCGGCCACTCTCGGCACGACCCAGCTCCTCTCCGGCCTGATCGCCGGTCTGATCGGCCTCATCCTGGTGATCATCTACTCGGTGATCCAATACCGGGCACTGGCCTTCGTGACCGTCCTCTCGCTCGCGATCTCCGGCGTGATCACCTATCTCACGATCGACTTCCTCTCGTGGCACGACGGCTACCGCCTCTCGCTGGCCGGTGTGGCAGGTCTCATCGTCGCCATCGGTATCACCGCCGACTCGTTCATCGTCTACTTCGAGCGCATCCGAGACGAGCTCCGAGACGGCCGCCCCCTCGAGTCGGCCGTCGAACACGGCTGGAAGCGCGCGATCCGCACGATCCTCGCCTCCGACACGGTCAACTTCCTCGCCGCCGTCACCCTCTACATCCTCGCGGTCGGCAACGTGAAGGGTTTCGCTCTCACCCTGCTGCTGACCACCCTCATCGACGTCATCGTCGTGGTGCTGTTCACCCACCCGATGCTGCGCTTGCTCGCCGGCACCCGCTACTTCGGCGGCGGCCACAAGTTCAGCGGGCTCGATCCCAATGCCCTCGGTGCCGTCTACCGCGGTCGTGCGCACTTCCGCGAGCCCCTCGCGGCGGGCCGCAAGCGCGCCGGCGGCAAGGAGGCCGAGAAGCGCCAGACGATCGCCGAGCGCCGCAGGGCCGAGGCGGACGGCACGGCGCCGACGAACGGCACCGGCCCCACCAGCGGCACCGGGCCGACCAACGGCACCGCACCCACGAACGACCAGTCCGGCACCACGTCCGAGAAGGATTCCTGATGGCCAGCTTCTCCCAGTTCGGTAACGACCTCTACACGGGGGCCCGTTCGGTCAATATCGTCGGCCGACGCAAGATCTGGTACGGCATCGCGATCATCCTGGTGCTCGCGTCCGTGCTCATCCCGCTCGCCCGCGGCGGCTTCCAGTTCAGCATCGACTTCACCGGCGGCTCCGAGTACCAGATCTCGGGGGTCACCGACCCCAAGCAAGAGACCGCCATCGATACCGTGACGGCATTTAAATCCGACGCCACGCCCCTCGTCTCGATCGTCGGCGGTGACATCGTCCGCGTGCAGGTGAACGAGTTGACTACGCGTCAGACCGACACCCTCGGCCTCGACCTCGCCAAGGCGTACGACGTGCCCGAGAAGAACGTCGCAACAAGCTTCATCGGCGCCACCTGGGGTGGCGACATCACGACACAGGCCATCCGCGGGCTCGTGATCTTCCTCATCCTGGCCGCGATCTTCATGACCATCTACTTCCGCACCTGGAAGATGGCGGCGGCCGCGATGATCTCGCTCATCCACGACCTGGTGATCACGGCGGGCGTCTACGGCATCCTCGGCTTCCAGGTCTCGCCGGCGGCGGTGATCGGGTTCCTGACGATCCTCGGCTACTCGCTCTACGACACGGTCGTCGTCTTCGACAAGATCCGCGAGAACAACTCCGAAGACAAGAACGGCTCGTCTCGCACCTTCGGCGAATCGGTCAACCTCGCGGTCAACCAGACGCTCGTCCGCTCGATCAACACCTCGGTCGTCGCCCTGCTGCCCGTGGCAGCGATCCTCTTCATCGGATCGGTTCTGCTCGGTGCGGGCACCCTGCGCGACATCTCCCTGTCGCTGTTCATCGGGATCCTGGTCGGCACCTACTCCACGATCTTCATCGCGGCGCCGGTCTACGCACAGATCCGCGGTCACGAGACGCTGATCAAGAAGTCCGATGAGAAGAAGGCGAAAGCCGAGGTCACCGCATGACAACCGAAGGATCCGCCCAGCGCACTGAGATCGATGCCGCGGAGGCTGTCAGCGCCGTCGAGAACGGCGCCTACCTCCTCGACGTGCGCGAGCAGCACGAGTGGGATGCCGGCCATGCTCCCGGCGCGCACCTGCTGCCGATGTCCGAGATCGGCGTCCGCGTGTCGGAGGTCCCCGACGACCGCGAGATCCTCGTCGTCTGCCATCTCGGCGGTCGTTCCGCCCAGGTGACCAACGCCCTCCGTCAGAACGGCTACAACGCGGTCAACGTGCTCGGCGGCATGGTGGCCTGGCAGCACGCCGAGGGCGAACTGACGAGCGAGAACGGTGCCGAGCCGTCAGTCGGCTGACCTCGACCGACTATCCTGAACAGATGCGGTAGTCGGGCGAGAGCTTTCGTGACCGAGTCCGCTAGCTGAACAGATGCACTGCTGAACACATGCACTGACGAGAGTGGGCGCTGATGACGACAGAGATCTCTACGACCGAGTCTCCCGCGCCCGGTGATCCGGGTCGCCCGGGTTCAGCGCCGCAGGGTGGGGGAGCCTCCACGGCCTCACTGCGCACTCTGCTGCCCCGCCTCTTCTCGCGGAGTCAGCCGGCGGGTGCCGTCGACCGGCTCATCAAGACGGTCCGCATGCATCACCCCAAGGCCGACCTCTCGATCATCGAACACGCCTACACGGTTGCCGAGCGCGCCCACACCGGTCAGTTCCGCAAGAGCGGTGAGCCGTACATCACCCACCCGGTGGCAGTCGCTCAGATTCTGGCCGACCTCGGCATCGGTGCGAAGACGATCGCGGCGGCCCTGCTGCACGACACCGTCGAAGACACCGATTACACGCTCGACATGCTGCGTCGCGACTTCGGTGACGAGATCACCATGCTCGTCGATGGCGTCACCAAGCTCGACAAGCTCAAGTACGGCGACAGCGCTCAGGCCGAGACCGTCCGCAAGATGGTGGTCGCGATGTCGAAAGACATCCGCGTGCTCGTCATCAAACTCGCCGACCGCCTGCACAACGCGCGCACCTGGGGTTTCGTCGAATCCTCGTCGGCCAGCCGCAAGGCGACCGAGACGCTCGAGATCTACGCTCCGTTGGCCCACCGCCTCGGAATCCAGACGATCAAGTGGGAGCTCGAAGACCTCAGCTTCGCGGTGCTCCACCCGAAGCTCTACGTCGAGATCGACAGTCTGGTCAAGCAGCGGACCCCGCAGCGCGAGCAGTTCGTGCAGAACGTCATCAACGCGGTCAAGAGCGACCTCAAGTCGTCGAAGATCCGCGGCGACGTCGTCGGCCGACCGAAGCAGTACTACTCGATCTACCAGAAGATGATCGTGCGCGGTCGCGAGTTCGACGAGATCTACGACCTCGTCGGCATCCGCGTGCTGGTGAACTCGCTCCGCGACTGTTACGCGGTACTCGGCTCGATCCACGCGCGCTGGAACCCGATCCCCGGTCGCTTCAAGGACTACATCGCGACCCCGAAGTTCAACCTGTACCAGTCGCTGCACACGACCGTGATCGGGCCCAAGGGCCGTCCGGTCGAGATCCAGATCCGCACCCACGAGATGCACCAGCGTGCCGAGTTCGGTGTGGCCGCGCACTGGAAGTACAAGCAGCGGATGAACGGCGGCCGCGACAACCTGAGCGACCCCAAGACCGAGACCGACATGGCGTGGCTTGCCCACATCTCCGACTGGCAGGCCGAGACCGCCGACCCGGGGGAGTTCCTTGACAGCCTCCGCTTCGAGATCGGGGCGAAAGAGGTCTACGTCTTCACGCCGCAGGGCAAGGTCATCGGCCTGCCCTCGGGGGCGACGCCCGTCGACTTCGCCTACGCCGTGCACACCGAGGTCGGGCACCGCACGATGGGGGCCAAGGTCAACGGCCGCCTGGTGCCTCTCGAGTCGACCCTCACGTCGGGCGACGTGGTCGAGGTCTTCACTTCGAAGAACCCCGACTCGGGCCCCTCCCAAGACTGGCTCGCCTTCGTCAAGAGCCCGCGCGCCCGCAACAAGATCAAGCAGTGGTTCACGAAAGAGCGCCGCGACGAGGCGGTCGAGCAGGGCAAAGACGCCATCGCGCGAGCCATGCGCAAGCAGAACCTCCCGCTCCAGAAGCTCATGAGCCAAGACTCGATCGCCGAGGTCGCGGCGACGATGCGCTACGACGACATTACGGCTCTGTACGCCGCTGTCGGCGAAGGGCACATCTCGACGCAGTCGGTGATCGAGAAGATCCTGTCCGCCGTGCAGACGCAGACCGACGACGACACCGATCTCGACCTCGAGTTCCCGTCGAAGGGTCGTCAGCGGCCCCTGCGCAACAGCGACTCGGGCGTGCTCGTGCGAGGCGCACCCGACATTCTCGTCAAGCTCGCTAAGTGCTGCACCCCGGTGCCCGGCGACCAGATCGTGGGCTTCATCACCCGGGGTCAGGGGGTCAGCGTCCACCAGGCCTCTTGCCACAACGTGCAGAGCCTGATGAACGAGCCCGAGCGAATGATCGAAGTCTCGTGGGCGCCCTCCTCCAAGAGCGTGTTCCTCGTGCAGATCCAGATCGAGGCGCTCGATCGGTCGGGCCTCCTCTCCGACGTCACGCGGGTGCTCTCGGAGCATCACGTGAACATCCTGTCGGCGACGGTCTCGACCTCGTCCGAGCGTCTGGCCCTCAGCCGGTTCGTGTTCGAGATGGGCGACACCACCCACCTCGACCGGGTGCTGAATGCGGTTCGCCGCATCGATGCGGTCTACGACGTCTACCGCGTCAGCGGGGGTTGAGCGAGCGCGGTGTCGCGGATCCTTGGGCTCGTTGGGTCTTGGGCTCGTTGGGTCTTGGGCTCGCGGGCTCTTGGGCTCGTAGGGTCTTGGGCTCCTGAACTAAGGAGTCGCGCTCCTCGACGAAGGAGCAGCGAATCTCCACCGCACGTCAGTCAGGAGCCTTGGGCCTCGGCACTCCTTTGTTCAGGATCCGCGCCCGACCGTTCCTGAATTCAGGCACAGTCGCGGCCCGCCGTCAGGCCCAGCCCGCCGAGCCGATCCTCCGCCCGCCGGTACGGCAGATGCGTCGATCGCGAGAGCACGGCGCGGATGTCGTCAGCGGTCAAGTGGTGCTCTTCGGCAAGCCGACGGGCCGCCAGCGCCACCCGGGCGTCCCACACGTCGGCGCGCGCGAGGTCAACGAGCGTGCGAGCCGGCGTAGTCACCCGGATCGGCCCGAAGTCAACGATCTCGTCAGCGAAGTCGCGCACCCGATGCCCGTGCGTCAAGACCTCCGCCTCCCACGGCGCTTCGGCAATTGCGCCCCAGACCCAGGCCGCCGTCAGGCGCACCGCGACCGCTGCCGGAGTCACACGCGGCGCGAGGGCCAGCGCCCGCCGCCACGGAACATCGAATTCGGCGATCGAGCAGAACGCCCGGTCGAGGGGAAACACGTCTCCGTCGAGGGCGGCGGCCTGTAACTCGACGGAGGGGAGCTCAGCGGTGGTGAGAACGGACGGAAGCGAGGTGGTCATGACTCCAGCCTCGACGAACGAGACGACGAGGATCCGCGGCCACCCCGATCTGTGGACAGCCGCTGGCCGCCCCGGCGCGGTGGAGGCCCGCCCCGCGCGCCCGCCGAGGCGCCCACGAGTGCCCGAGCGGCACCGACCCTTCAAGACGGCATAGCCCCCTGAAGACGGCGCAGACCCGCTTAACCGGCACAGACCCGCGTCCTAGGACACGGGTCTGAGCCGATAACGAGGGTCCGAGCCGATAGCGAGGGTCTGAGCCGATTTGCAGAGCCCGAGACGAACGCGATGTCTAGCCGAGCGCGTCCAGCCAGACGCGACGGGCGTCGAGCGCCTCCTGAGCGTCTTTGATCGCGCGCTTGTCGCCCGAGGCCTGTGCCGCCTCGAGCTCGGTCTCGAGCTTCGCGATGGCACTCTGCAGCTGGCCGGCGAGGCCCTCCGACCGGGCTTTGCGCTCCGGGTTGTTCTTCTGCCAGAACTCTTCGTCGAGGGTGCGAACGTGCGTCTCGATCTTGCGGAGGCGGTCTTCGACGGGTCGGACCTGCTCGCGCGGAACCCGACCGATGTCGTCGAAGCGCTGCTGCAGAGAGATCAGAGCGTCGCGAGCCGCAACCCGGTCGGTGAGCGCAAGGATCGCCTGGCCCTCGTCGAGCAGAGCGTTCTTCGCCTCGAGGTTGGCGCTGTACTCTTCTTCGTCTTGCGCGACGAGGGCGGTCTTCGCCCCGTAGAGCACGTCGCCGGCAGCCTTGAATCGGGCCCAGAGAGCGTCGTCGTACTTCTTGCCGGCGCGGCCGGCGCGCTTCCAGTCGTCGAGCAGCTGGCGGTAGGTGGGGATGCCGTCGGCACCCTTCGGCGCCAGCTCTTCGGCACGCTCCACCAGAGCCTGCTTGCGGCTTCGGGCGTCACGGTGCACCGAGTCGAGCTCGGCGTAGAAGGCTTTACGGTGCGTGTCGATCGTCGAGCGGGCCGCGCGGAAGCGCTTCCACAGGTCGTTGCCCTCGCCCTTGGGAATGCGCGGGCCGTCTTGCTGGTGCTTCTGCCAGCGCGAGAAGATGTCGTCGACGGACGCGGTGACCTGTTTCCACTGGACCCGCGCGGGATCCTGAGCCGCCAATGCCTCGGCTTCGACGACGAGAGCCGTGCGGTACGCGACGGCCTCCGCCTGAGCGGCCTGCGCTTCAGCGCTCTGCTGCTGGGTCAGTTCGACGACTGTCGTGTCGAGAGCGGCGACTCGAGTGCGCAGGGCATCGATGTCGCCGACGGCGCTGGGCTCGGCCAAGGCCTCTTTGAGGTGGCCGACCGCCTTCGAGACGTCGGAGGCGCTGGCACCCCGCTTGACGCGCTGCTCGAGGAGCGTCACCTGACCGGCGAGCTCGGTGAACTTGCGTTCGTAGTAGGCGAGTGCCTCTTCGGGGGTCGCGTCGGGGTACTGGCCGACGGCGCGTTCGCCATCGGCCTGTCGGACGTAGACCGTCCCGTCGTCATCGACTCGGCCCCAGGGCGCCTGATCGTTCGTAGCCACAATTCCACCTTGCTGCGTGTCTCGTCGGTGAGGTCCATCAGCCTCTCGCGATGGATGTTCAGCCTATTGCACAGACGCGAAGCCTGGGCGGAGCCTTGGAATGAAGCTACTTGATGGTGGCGGCGGTGATCGTCGTCGCGACCTTGGGCGCGCCGTCCGTCGGGCTCTTCGCCGAATCTGCGGGGGTCAGGCCCTTATCGGTGATGTTCTTCTCCATCGACGACAGGCCGGAGGTCACCTTGCCGACCACTGTGTAACCGCCGGTCGTCCCGTCGAGGGTCGTGGGGCCATAGACGATGAAGAACTGCGTGGCCTGGGAGTCGGCCGTCGAGGCCCGCGCCATGGCGATGACGCCGGTCTTGTACTCGGAGTCGGCGGGCACGTTCTCGAGAGGGCCGAACTGGTACCCGTCGTCGCCCGTGCCATCGGCCTTGGTCGCACCGCACTGGAGGAACTTGGCGCCGTTGCCGTTGCTCATCCGCCAGCAGTGCGTGCCCTCGTAGAAGTTCTTCTTGATCAGGGTCACGAGCACGCTGGTCGCCTGAGGCGCCTTTGCGCCGTCGAGTTCGATGCCCAGCGTCACGTTCGAGTTGAGCTTCAGCGAGCCCGTCCAGGTGCGGTCTTCGGCGATGCTTTTCGACGGCACGGCGGAGGCGGCAGACGCCGAAGCGGACGGCGACGAAGCTGCCGTCGATGCGGGGGAGAACCCACCCCGGGCGTAGACGATCTGCGCGCCCGTTCCGAGAGCGCCCACGAGCACGACGGCGATGATCGCGGCAACGTTGTCACGGAACCGACGCTTGGTCTGCACCCCGTACACCTGCTGACGGGCGGTGTAGCGCCTCAGCCGCTCACGGGCTTCACGGTCGTTCTTGCTCGGTGCCACGGATCCTCCAGAATGAGCTGGCGCCCCCGGAGGAGCGTGAAGCAGGTTCAGCCTGAACTGTAACGGAGGAGCGGCTCCGACCACGGCAGGCGGTGTCGGGGGTCCGGTCTAGCATGAGTTCTCATGAGCCCGCTTTCGCGCGTGCGGCAGAGTTCCACCCCTCTGGCCGTCCGCATGCGCCCCACCAGCCTCGACGAGGTCGCCGGCCAGAAGCACCTGCTGCGACCGGGTTCGCCGCTGGTGCAGCTCGCGTCCGACACCTCCGGCGAGTCGGGTGCCGTCTCGGTGATCCTGTGGGGTCCGCCCGGCACGGGTAAGACGACTCTTGCGCAGGCGGTCGCCCACAGCTCGGGCCGACAGTTCGTCGAGCTCTCGGCCGTCACCGCGGGTGTCAAAGACGTCCGCCAGGTGATGGAGAAGGCGCTCACCAACCGCGATCTCTACGGCACGACGACCGTGCTGTTCCTCGACGAGATCCACCGCTTCACCAAAGCGCAGCAAGACGCTCTGCTTCCCGGGGTCGAGAACGGCTGGATCATCCTCATCGCCGCGACGACCGAGAATCCCTCGTTCTCCGTCATCACTCCGCTCCTCTCCCGGTCGCTTCTCCTCACCCTCGAGCAACTGAGCGACGACGACCTCGCCGAGCTGGTGCGACGCGCCGTCCGCGACCCCCGAGGCCTCGACGACAGTGTCACTCTCGACGACGACGCCCTCGCGATGATCGTGCGTCTCGCCTCGGGCGATGCCCGCCGTGCGCTGACGGCCCTCGAGGCGTCGGCGCAGTCCGCGTGGGCCATGGCCGACGTCGAGGCCGATGCGGGCTCGGTCGACGACCTCGACGAAGACGACGATGAGGCCGACGAAGACGACGAAGACGACGAAGACAACGACAAGGATCCAGCCCGGCCCCGCGACGACACCGACCCGCAGTCCGGGCCCGCCCCGCTCATCACCTCCGAGCTCGTCGCCCAGTCCGTCGATCGGGCGCTGCTCCGGTACGACCGCAACGGCGACGAGCACTACGACGTCATCTCGGCGTTCATCAAGTCGGTGCGGGGGAGCGACGTCGACGCCGCACTCCACTATCTGGCCAGGATGATCGAGGCCGGGGAGGATCCTCGGTTTATCGCCCGGCGCATCATCGTCTCGGCCGCAGAAGACATCGGGATGGCCGACCCGCAGGCCCTCCTCATCGCGATGGCCGCGGCCGATGCGGTGCAGATGATCGGCATGCCCGAGGGCCGCATCCCGTTGGCTGAGGCCGTTGTCTACCTCGCGACCGCTCCCAAATCCAACCGCTCCTACCTCGGCATCGATCAGGCCATCGCCGACGTGCGAGCCGGCAAAGCCGGCCGCGTGCCGAAGCACCTGCGCGACGCGCACTACCCGGGCGCCAAACGGCTCGGCCACGGCAAGGGCTACAAGTACGCCCACGACTCCGAGTTCGGCGTCGTCGAGCAGCAGTACCTCCCCGACGAGCTGGTGGGGCGCAGCTACTACGACCCCACGAGCAACGGCAATGAGCGCGACGTTACGGCCAGGCTCGAGAAGCTGCGGAGAATCACCCGGGGGCACTAATGCTCCCGCACATCCTTCTCTCCATGTAAGCTTGAACGGTTGCCTGTATTCAGGGCGTCGAAGCGCGGCTGCGGAAGACGTTCTGATCAAGGTGAGACGACCTGTAGCCGGTCGGCCACCGCGGCGATCACCCCTCTTGTTACGAACGCCGGCGCTCGCGCGCTTGACGCTCATTTCATTTCCATTTTCGACAAGGAAGGGAACCGTGTCCACTAAGTCACGTACCCGCAGCAAGACCCGTCTGTCGCGTGCCCTCGGCATCGCGCTGACCCCGAAGGCCGCCCGCTACCTCGAGAAGCGTCCTTACGCTCCCGGTGAGCACGGCCGCACCAAGCGCAAGACCGACAGCGACTACGCCGTCCGTCTCCGCGAGAAGCAGCGTCTGCGTGCCCAGTACGGTATCCGCGAAGCTCAGCTCAAGATCGTCTTCGAAGAGGCCCGCAAGGCCAAGGGCCTGACCGGTGAGAACCTCGTCGAGCTCCTCGAGACGCGTCTCGACGCACTGATCCTGCGTGCCGGCTTCGCCCGCACCACGGCTCAGGCTCGCCAGATGATCGTTCACCGTCACATCCTCGTCGACGGCAAGCTCGTCGACCGTCCCTCGTTCCGCGTCAAGCCGGGCCAGATGATGCACGTCAAGCCGAAGTCGGAGTCGATGGAGCCCTTCCAGGTCGCCGCCGCCGGTGGTCACGTGGACGTCCTCCCCAAGCTTCCCGCGTACCTCGAGGTCGAGATCGACAAGCTGCAGGCGAAGCTCGTTCGTCGCCCGAAGCGCGTCGAGGTCCCCGTGACCTGTGAAGTCCAGCTGGTCGTCGAGTACTACGCCGCCCGCTAGACCCTTTCTTCACCCGGCTTCTCCTCCTCCACAGGGAGAGCCTCTCCACAGACAGGGAGCAGCCCGCCTCGCGCGGTCTGCTCCCTTTCTGCATCTCGGTAGGATTGACGGCAGTCCATTCGAAGGAGCTCCAACCGTGAAATCCCTGTTCTTCCTGCTCGTCGGCACCGCCCTGGGCTTCGTCGTGGCCCACAAGGTCAACCAGACACCGGCCGGTCGGGAGTTCTTCACGGGTCTCGACAGCCGCCTGTCGCGTTTCTCCACGGCCGTGGCCGATGGCTATCGCAGCCGCGAAGCCGAACTGCGCGATCGCGACTGATCCGTCGCGCCTCGAATCCGACGCACCAGCGACTCCGACACACCAGATCTGAGAGACCACCATGCAGACCGCTGAAATTCGCAACCGCTGGCTGAAGTACTTCGGCGACCGTGGGCACACCGTCGTGCCGTCCGCCTCGCTCGTGAGCGACGACCCCAGCCTGCTCTTCGTCGTGGCCGGCATGGTGCCGTTCATCCCGTATCTCTCCGGCCTGGTGCCGGCGCCGTACCCGCGGGCGACGAGCGTGCAGAAGGTCATCCGCACCAACGACATCGAAGAGGTCGGCAAGACGCCGCGCCACGGCACCTTCTTCCAGATGAACGGCAATTTCTCGTTCGGCGATTACTTCAAAGAGCAGGCGATCACCTACGCGTGGGAGCTGCTGACAACCCCGGAGGCCGATGGCGGGCTCGGGTTCGACCAGAAAGACCTGTGGGTCACCGTCTACAAAGACGACGACGAGGCCATCGCCCTCTGGAAGTCGATCGCGGGCCTTCCCGACGAGAAGATCCAGCGTCTCGACAAAGACACCAACTACTGGCACACCGGCCAGCCGGGCCCTGCCGGCCCCTGCTCCGAGATCTTCTTCGACCGTGGCCCCGCCTACGGCATCGACGGCGGACCCGCCACCGACGACGACCGCTACGTCGAGATCTGGAACCTCGTGTTCATGCAGTACCAGATCGACAACGTGCGCTCGAAGGTCGACTTCGACATCGTGCGAGAGCTACCCAACAAAAACATCGACACCGGCATGGGTCTCGAACGAGTCGCCTTCCTCAAGCAGGGGGTCGACAACATGTACGAGATCGACCAGGTGCGCCCCGTGCTCGACCGTGCCGCCGAGCTCTCCGGTCGGGCCTACGGCGCCGACCACGACGACGACGTGCGCATGCGCGTCATCGCCGACCACGTCCGCTCCGCGCTGATGCTCATGAGCGACGGCGTGACCCCGTCGAACGAGGGCCGCGGCTACATCCTGCGCCGCCTCCTCCGACGGAGCGTGCGCTCGATGCGCCTGCTCGGTGTCGAAGGCGCGACCTTCCCCGAGCTCTTCGCCGCCTCGCGCGACGCGATGAAGGCCGCCTACCCCGAGGTCGAGACCGACTACAGCCGCATTTCGCGCCTCGCCTTCGCCGAGGAGGAGACCTTCCTCCGCACCCTGGCCTCCGGCACCGCGATTCTCGACGAGGCGGTCGACCAGACCGTCGCCGCCAGCAAGAAGGAGCTCAAGGGCGACACCGCCTTCCTTCTCCACGACACGTTCGGGTTCCCGATCGACCTCACCCTCGAAATCGCCGAAGAGGCCGGCCTCACCGTCGACCGCACTGCGTTCGACACCCTGATGCAGGAGCAGCGCTCTCGCGCCAAGGCCGACGCGAAGTCGCGCAAGACGGCCCTCGCCGACCTCAGCGTTTACTCGGCGTTCCGAGGCCGGGGCGAGACGGTCTTCACCGGCTACGACTTCCTCAACACCGAGTCGCGCATCCTGGGTCTGATCGTCGGGGGCGAGTCGGTCGATCGAGCCGTGGCCGGCGACATCGCCGAGGTCATCCTCGCCGAGACCTCGCTCTACGCCGAGTCGGGTGGCCAGGAGGCCGATGCGGGCAGCATTGTCGGCAACGGGTTCGACCTCGAGGTGCTCGACGTGCAGAAGCCCGTCAAGGGCCTCATCAGCCACCGCGTGCAGGTGCGATCCGGCGAGGTCGGTGTCGGCGACGCCGCCACCAGCGTGGTCGACCCCACGTACCGTCGCGGAGCAACGCAGGCACACTCGGCGACGCACCTCATCCACGCCGCCCTGCGGCAGGTGCTCGGCCCCGAGGCGCACCAGGCCGGCTCGTACAACAAGTCGGGCTACATGCGCCTCGACTTCAATTGGTCGAACCCCCTGTCGGCGGGCACCCGCAGCGAGATCGAAGACATCGCCAACTCCAAGATCCGCGACGACCTCGAGGTCACGACTCGCATCCTCCCGCTCGACGAAGCGCGCGCGGCCGGAGCCATGGCCCTGTTCGGCGAGAAGTACGGCGAGGAGGTGCGCATGGTCGACATCGGCGGCCCCTGGTCGCGCGAGCTCTGCGCCGGCACCCACGTGTCGCATTCGTCGCAGATCGGTCTGATCAACCTCGTCGGTGAGTCATCGATCGGATCGACCAACCGCCGCGTCGAATCGCTCGTCGGCGTGGACGCCTTCCGCGACTTCGCCACCGAGCGTTCGCTGATCAACCAACTGACCTCCTCGCTCAAGACGCCGCGCGAGCAGCTTCCCGATCGCATCGCCGACCTCGCCGGTCAGCTGAAGGCGGCCGAAAAGCGGATTGCCGAGTTCGAAGCGGCGGCCCTGCAGACGCGCGTTCCCGCACTCGTCGAGAAGGCTTCGGCCGTGGGCGATCTGCGTGTCGTCTCAGAACACGTCGGTCAGGTGAAGTCGGCCGACGAACTGCGGAGTCTGGCGACGAACGTTCGCGAGCGTCTCGGATCCTCGGTTCCCGCCGTCGTGGCCCTCGCGGCCGACGTTTCGGGCAAGCCAGCGGTCATCGTGGCGACCAACGCCCCGGCGCGCGACGCCGGCGCCAAGGCCGGCCTTCTGGCCCGCACCGCGGCCGGCATCCTCGGTGGTGGCGGAGGCGGTAAAGACGACCTCGCTCAGGGCGGAGGCTCCGATGTGTCGGCGATCCCCGCCGCACTCACCGCCATCGTCGAAGCGCTCAGGTCCTGATCATCGATACGGGGTTTCGCCGCGGGGCGCGGATCGGCGTCGATGTGGGCAAAGCCCGCATCGGCGTCGCGCGCACCGATCCCCACGGTCTGATCGCCACGCCGATCGAGACGGTCACGCGCTCGGGCAGCCCGAAAGACACCGGTGCCGCCGGCGACGACGTGAAGACGATTCTGGCGCACGCCACCGAGCTCGACGCGATCGAGATCGTGGTGGGCCTGCCCCTGTCACTGTCGGGCGGCGACACCCCGTCGACGTCGGACGCGCGCGAATTCGCGGAGCGTCTGGCGCGGGGCGCGGATCCTCGGCCAGTCCGTCTCGTCGATGAACGTCTCTCGACGGTGACCGCATCGTCGGCCCTCCGCGCCTCCGGTCGGTCGTCGAAAAAGCAGCGGTCCGTGATCGATCAGGTGGCCGCCGTTATAATCGTCCAGCACGCCATCGACCTGGAACGATCGAGCGGACGTCCACCGGGCTCCCTTGTTCCCGTGACGACGAATTCCGACGAGAAACGGTAGAACGTGGCAGACGAACCCTCCTGGGACGACATCTTTGCCGGCACCCCCTCCGAGAAGCGCACGACGACGACGTCGCGGCGATCGGGAGAGACGGCCGACGAGCCGGAGCAGAGCGGCCAGCCCCTGCAGGGCGGCCTTGCGCAAAGCGGACAGGTTCCGCCGAGCGGACAGACCCCTCCTGTGACGCCCACGGTGGCCGATCCCGGCCCGTCGCGGCGCGACCTCCGAGCTCGGCGCGAAGAAGAGGAGCGTCGACGCGGACGCGCGGCTCCCCGCAAGACCGAGCGCCCGAAGCGAGCACCGCAGGCGTCAGCGGAGGCTGCGGCACCCCCACCGACGGCGCCGGTCGAGCGTCGACGATCTCGCTGGCGAAAGCCGGGCACCTGGATCCTGATCGCCGTTCTCCTGATCGTCGTCGGCGGTGGTGGAGCCGTCATCTCGACCCTTTACAAGCAGTACGCCCCCGGCATCCAGTCGCTGTTCGGCGGCGAGCCCGACGACGACTACGCCGGGTCAGGCAATGGCACCAAGGTCGAGTTCACGATCGTCTCGGGTGATATCGGCGAGACCATCGCGTCGAAGCTCGCGAAGGCCGGTGTGACCAAGACGTCGGCCGCGACCTACAGCCTGCTGCTGGCGAACAAAGAGATCTCGTTCCAGCCCGGTACCTACTCGATGTTCGAGCACATGAGCGCGCAGTCGGCCATCGACCGCCTCCAGTCGACGTCGGCCCGGATCACCACCAAGATCGTGATCCCCGAGGGCACGACCCTCAAGGGCATCATCAGTCTGACGGCCAGCGCGACGAAGATCCCGATCGCCAAGGTGAAGAAGGCCGCGGCCGACTACAAGTCGTTCGATCTGCCGTCGAACGCGACGAGTCTCGAGGGCTACCTGTTCCCCGCGACGTACGAGCTCGAACCGAACAAGACCGCTCACGCCTACCTGCAAGACATGGTCGACGAGATGAAGAAGCGCCTCACCGCCGCGGGGGTGCCCGAATCGAAGTGGGAGCGCACGGTCATCTTCGCGTCGCTCATTCAGAAGGAGGCCGGTCTCGCGGCCGACTACCCGAAGGTCGCGCGGGTGTTCCAGAACCGGATCGACGACGGAATGCTGCTGCAGTCCGACGCGACCGTGGCGTATGGCGCAGGCACGACCGACCGGGTCACGACGACCGACGCCGAGCGTACGGACGCGAGCAACAAATACAACACCTACGTGCACAAGGGTCTGCCCGTCGGGCCGATCTCGAACCCCGGTGAGATCGCCATCGAGGCCGCCGTCAAGCCGGCGACCGGCACGTGGGTCTACTTCGTGACCGTCAACCTCGACAGCGGCGAGACCGTGTTCTCGACCACCTATGCCGAGCACCAGAAGGCCGTGACGCAGTTCCAGTCGTGGCTGCGGGCCCACCCCGAGTACCAGTAGGCCGGGGGAGCCTCGCGACGGGGCAACCGTCGCGTGTGGAACAATCGACACATGCTTCGATGGTTGACCGCGGGTGAGTCTCATGGCCCCGAACTGATTGCCGTTCTCGAAGGAATCCCGGCCGGTGTGCCGGTGTTCCTCGAAGACATCCAGAGCGACCTTGCGCGCCGCAAGCTCGGCTACGGCCGCGGCTCGCGCATGAAGTTCGAGCAAGACGAGCTGCACATCTCGGGTGGTGTCATCCACGGGCGCACGATCGGCAGTCCCATCGCGCTGCGCGTCGGCAACACCGAATGGCCGAAATGGGAAGAGGTCATGAACCCCCAGCCGGTGGAGGTGAGCGAGGCATCCCGTGGTCGCAGCGCTCCGCTGACCAGGCCCCGACCCGGTCACGCCGACCTGGTCGGCATGCAGAAGTACGGCTTCGACTCCGCTCGCCCCATCCTGGAGCGCGCCAGTGCCCGCGAGACCGCGGCTCGGGTCGCCCTCGGTGCTGTCGCGAAGTCGTTCCTGGCCGAGCTCGGCATCGAGCTCGTCAGCCACACTCTCTCGATCGGACCCGTCCGCGTGCCCGAGGGTCGGCCCCTGCCCACGCTCGACGACCTCGAGGCGCTCGACGGCGACCCGCTGCGCTGCTTCGATCCCAAGACGTCGGCCCTGATGGTCGCAGAGGTCGACGACGCGAAGAAGGCCGGCGACACTCTCGGCGGTGTCGTCGAGGTACTCGCCTACAACCTCCCGCCCGGCCTCGGTTCGCACGTGCAGTGGGATCGCCGTCTCGACTCACAGCTCGCCGCGGCCCTCATGGGCATCCAGGCGATCAAGGGCGTCGAGGTGGGTGACGGCTTCTTGACCACCACCCGCCGCGGATCCGAGGCGCACGACGAACTGCGGCAGACGAGTCGTGGCATCTCTCGCGACACCGATCGCGCCGGAGGCACGGAGGGCGGTATGTCGACCGGCACCGTGCTTCGCGTCCGTGCCGGCATGAAGCCGATCGCGACCGTGCCGCACGCTCTCGCGACCGTCGACGTCGCCACCGGCGAGACGGCCAGCGCCCACCACCAGCGCTCCGACGTCTGCGCGGTTCCGGCCTCCGGCGTCGTCGCCGAGGCGATGGTCGCTCTCGTCCTCGCCAACTCCGTGCTCGAGAAGTTCGGTGGCGACTCGATCGACGAGACGAGCCGCAACATGACCAACTACCTGGCGGCGATTCCCGAGCTCCTCACGACGACGACCGAGAGCGGCGCCCCCGCGACCCAGTTCTGATGTCGGAAGAGCGTCACCGCCCCGTCGTGCTGATCGGCCCGATGGGGGCCGGCAAGACCAGCGTCGGCCGCCGGGTCGCCAAACGCCTCGGTCGTGCTTTCGTCGACACCGACAAAGAGATCGTCAAGGAGCACGGCCCCATTCCCGCCCTGTTCGAGTCGCTCGGCGAACCCGGGTTCCGCGAACTGGAGCGCGATGCGGTGATCTCTGCCCTTGCGGGCACCGTCGTCGTGTCGCTGGGTGGTGGGGCAGTGCTCGACGAGGGCACCCGCGCCCGACTTCGTGACGAACGGGTCGTTCTCTTGACGGTCACTCCCGAGGCAGTCGAATCCCGAATCCGAGGATCCGACCGACCCCTCCTTCATCACGGCGGCATTGCGGCGTGGAAGCGCATCGCTGCCGAGCGCGCCCCCATCTACGCCTCGCTCGCCGACCTCACCCTCGATACCTCGAACAGACCCCTCTCGCACGTCGTCGACGACATCGTGGCGTGGGTCGAAACGGAGCCCACATGACCGACGCACCAGAGACCGATCCGACCGCCGAGACGTTGACGGCGGGTACGCCGACGACCATCATCTCCGTCTCCGGCGCCTCGCCCTACGACGTGCGAATCGGTCGCGGCGTCGTCGCGGAGGTGCCCGACCTCCTCGGCCCGCAGACCAAGAAGATCCTCATCGTGCACGCCCCGCCGCTCGGCGCCCGGGCCTCGGCCCTCCGCGAGTCGCTGCTGGCCCGCGGCTACGAGGCGCTCATCGCCGAGATCCCGGACGCCGAGGCCGGCAAGCGCGTCGAGGTGGCATCCTTCTGCTGGCAGATCCTCGGCCAGGCCGACTTCGCCCGGACCGATGCCGTCATCGGCCTCGGCGGCGGAGCGACGACCGACCTCGCCGGATTCGTCGCGGCCACCTGGCTGCGCGGTGTTCAGCTCGTACAGATCCCGACCACGGTGCTCGGCATGGTCGACGCGTCGATCGGCGGCAAGACCGGGATCAACACCGCCGAGGGCAAGAACCTCGTCGGCTCGTTCTACGCCCCGGCCGGCGTGCTCGTCGACCTCGATCTGCTCGACGGCCTTGCGCGCAACGACGTCCTCGCCGGTTTCGCCGAGATCGTCAAGGCAGGGTTCATCGCCGAGCCCGAGATCCTCGACATCGTCGAGGCCGACGTCGATCGCGTCGTCGACCCGACGACCCCGGAGTTCCGGCGCGTCATCGAGCTCGCGATCGGTCTCAAGGCGCGCGTCGTCGGCGAAGACTTCACCGAGGCAGGGCTCCGCGAGATCCTCAACTACGGGCACACGCTCGGCCATGCCATCGAGCACGCCGAGCGTTACCAGTGGCGGCACGGAGCCGCTGTCTCGGTCGGCATGGTGTTCGCCGCCGAGCTGTCGCGGCTGGCGGGGCGCCTGTCGGATGAGGTCGTGGATCGGCACCGCCGGATCCTCGTGTCTCTCGGTCTGCCGATCAGCTACCCGACCGGCCGCTGGAACACGCTGCTCGCTACGATGCAGCGCGACAAGAAGACCCGGGCCGGAATGCTGCGCTTCATCGTGCTCGACGACACGGCCCGGCCGACGGTGCTCGAGGCACCCGACTCCGGTCTGCTGTTCGCGGCCTACCAGGAGATCGGGGCGTGACGACCGCCACCCACGCAACAGTGCTGGTCGTTACCTCACCCGACGTCGGCGGGCCGGATTCGCGGTATCCCTCGGCGCATTCGGCGTCGTCGGGAACTGCGGCGGGCCTCCTGGTCGCGTTGGAATCCGTCGATCCGTCGATCATCGTGGTGGCTCGGCAGACCGACGACGAGGCCGAACTGATCTCGTGGCTTCACGAGGCTGCCGACCGGGGCTGGGGTGTCGTGATCGATCCCGCCGCGTTCACGAGCTACTCGTACGGGTTGCGCGACGCGGCCGCGCTGGTCGTCGAGGCCGGATTGCCGGTGATCGAGGCGCATCTCACGAACCCGGTATCGCAGGGGGAGTCGCGGCAGTCGAGCGTCATCTCCGCCGTATCGACCGGCATCATCGCCGGGTTCGGCCTCGACTCGTACCGGTTCGCGGTCGCCGCCGCGGGGGCGCGCGTCGCCGACCGGAGGGACGTCGCCAGTCGGCAAGACGCCGCCAAGCACGAGGACGACGCCAATCAGCAGCACGTCGCCGAGCAGCAGCGGGTCGTCCTGGAGCAGGCGCAGCGTTAGAACCTTGGACAAAGCTTCCCAGGTGAGGCTAGGACGGCCCCGAAGTGCGACCGCGAGGGTCGGCGCCGTCAGCGAGACTTCGGAACATGCGCGAGAAGTAAGCCGCCACGAGTGCGGCCTGGCCGAGCACCCAGGTGCCAACGGCCGGGAGCACGAGTTCACCCGTCGGTGTTCCCGCGGCGGTACGGACTCCGAGCAGCGTCGTCGCCACCACTGCTGCGAGCCCAAGGACGACGGCGAGGATCCGCACAACGTATCTCGAACCCGACCTCGACGGCTTTCGCAACCGACCCCGAAGGATGATCGCGTAGAGAGCCACGAACAGCAGCATCGAGGCGAGCGCCGTGACGACGTTGACGAGATCGCCGAGGGGCCTCAGCACGGTGAATCCGCCGAGGACCACGGCGAACAGGAGGGCCTCCGTGGCCCAAAGGCCGATGGTGAACCCGGGGGAGTCGTCGTTGGTCGGCCCGTACGAGACGAGGTCGGGGTTCGGGCGACGGTTCAACGGGACGTAGGGCTCGTCGTCGCTCACGACCTGTGGACTCCCATGACGACACCGTACCCATCCGGCTTACGATGAGCCGCATGACGCCTTCCGCTCCCGTGTCCACGCTCGACGGCTGGGCCGTGGTGCCCTACACCGGGGGCGGGCTGACCTACGACTGCTACGAGAAGGGCTCCGGCCCGGGCGTCGTGCTGATCCCCGAGGTGCCGGGCATCACGCCCGAGGTGCTGGGGCTCGCCGACCACCTCGTCGACGAGGGCTTCACCGTCGTCGTGCCCTCGCCCTTCGGAGAGCCGGGCCGTGCGCCGACGACGGGCTACGTCCTGGGCGTGGTCGCTCGTCTCTGCGTCGCGGCAGAATTTAGGGCTTTCGCAGTCGGTGCGCACCGGCCCATCACCGACTACCTGCGAGCAGTGGCCGCCGACCTCGCGGCGCGCACGCCCGGCACCGGCGTGGGCGTGATCGGCATGTGCTTCACCGGCGGCTTCGCTCTCGCGGCGGCTGTCGACGACTCCGTTTCGGCGTCCGTGCTGAGCCAGCCCTCCGTTCCGTTTCCTCTCGGAAAGGCGCGGGCCAAGGATCCAGGCCTCTCGCCTGCCGAATTCGACCGCGTGGCCGCCCGGGCCTCTGCCGGCGAGGTCTGCGCGCTCGGCCTGCGATTCTCGGGTGACCGCGCCGCTCAGGCCGCGCGCTTCGCGACCCTGAAGAACCGTTTGGGCGACGCGTTCGAGATGATCGAACTCGACTCCTCGCCCGGCAACGAGGGCGGCTTCTCGAAAAACGCGCACTCGGTGATCACGAGCGAGGTGCGTGAGGCACCGGGCCATCCGGCGCTGGCGGCGCGCGAGCGCGTGGTGGCGTTCCTCCGGGAGCGGCTCACCTCTTGATTTCTCGCCGAGCGCTCGCTCCCGTGCCCGTGATCCGAGCGTCGGCTACACTTGTCGATGGCCGAATCCGGCCGACGTGCCGCATCCCTCGGGGTGCCGTGCACCAGCCACTTTTCTCTCATCTTCAAAGGATTCCTCGCATGGCGACTACCAACGACATCAAGAACGGCGCCGTTCTCAACCTCGACGGCCAGCTCTGGAACGTCATCGAGTTCCAGCACGTCAAGCCCGGCAAGGGCGGAGCGTTCGTCCGCACCAAGATGAAGAACGTGATGAGCGGCAAGGTCGTCGACAAGACGTTCAATGCCGGCACCAAGATCGACTTCGCGAACGTCGACCGCCGCGAATACACCTATCTGTACGCCGAGGCCGATGGCTACGTGTTCATGGACACCACCGACTACGACCAGATCAACGTGCCCGCCACGATCGTCGGCGACTCGAAGAACTTCATGCTCGAAAACCAGAACGTGCAGATGGCGTTGCACGACGGCGACCCGCTGTACATCGAGCTTCCCGCGTCGGTCGTACTCGAGGTCACCTACACCGAGCCCGGTCTCCAGGGCGACCGCTCGACCGGCGGCACCAAGCCCGCCACCGTCGAGACCGGCTACGAGATCCAGGTGCCGCTCTTCCTCGAGACCGGCACCAAGGTCAAGGTCGACACGCGCGACGGCAGCTACCTCGGCCGCGTCAACGACTAGGTCGCGTCTCCACAATGAGTGCTCGCACCAAAGCGCGTAAGCGCGCCCTCGACGTGCTCTACGTCGCCGACATCCGCCAGATCTCGATCGACGATGCGCTCGTCGCCGAGACGCAGCGTGCGCTCGACACCCCCGAGCGCAACTCGAGCTGGGGCTACGCGCGCGACATCGTTCAGGGCGTCATCGAGAATCGCCCCGAGATCGACGAGCTGATCGAAACGTATTCCCAGGGCTGGACTCTGGCCCGGATGCCCACGATCGATCGGGCCATCCTGCGCATCGGCATCTGGGAGCTCACGCACAACGACGACATCCCTGACGCCGTGGCGATCTCGGAGGCCGTCGAGCTCGCGCAGAGCCTGTCGACCGACGATTCGGGCAGCTTCGTCAACGGCCTTCTGGGCCGGATCGCGACCACGACCGCGTCCTAGCGAGGCCTCTCACGCCGAGTGCCGCCGAATGCTCTCCGCCCAGCCCGGGCGAGAGCATCTGGCGGCACTCGGC
Organism: Frondihabitans sp. 4ASC-45; assembly: GCF_049472575.1. NCBI lineage: Bacteria > Bacillati > Actinomycetota > Actinomycetes > Micrococcales > Microbacteriaceae > Frondihabitans > Frondihabitans sp. 4ASC-45. Next base: position 330,832 of record NZ_JBCEBN010000002.1, read on the forward strand.
GTTTTGCCCGACGACTAGTTGCGCACAACACTATTGCGCGCAATGTGCTAGCGTGATCGTCATGCCCACCGCACCGACGCCCCTGCTCGACGAGCAGATCTGCTTCGCGCTCTACAGCGCGTCGCGGGCGCTGACGGCGCGGTACCGCGATCTGCTCGAGCCTCTCGGCGTCACCTACCCCCAGTACCTCGTGTTGCTCGTGCTATGGGAAGAGGGGCCCGTCACCGTCGGCTACCTCGGCGACCGCCTCAACCTCGACTCCGGCACGCTGTCGCCCCTGCTCCGTCGCCTCGAGACCTCCGGCCACGTCATTCGAACTCGCACGCCGGGCGACGAGCGCGTCGTCGAGGTGTCACTCACCGCGAGTGGCACCGAGCTGCGGGGCGCGACCGCCTCGATCCAAGACGGTATCTGCCAGGCGACCGGGTTGGATCCTGAGGCCCTTCGCTCCCTGCAACAGCAGATCGCCACGGTCGCGGCGCACGTCCGCCAGGCCGCCTGACTTTTCCGACTCCGCATTCCCACCCCTCAAGAAAAGAGACATCATGCCCACTCGCACCTCTCGCACCGCCTGGAACGGAAGCCTCGAAGAAGGATCCGGCCAGGTCGAACTCAGCTCGTCGAAAATCGGCACCTACGACGTGTCGTTCCCGAAGCGTGCGGCTGACGACGCCAACGGAGCCACCAGCCCCGAAGAGCTCATCGCCGCCGCTCACTCGTCGTGCTACGCCATGCAGTTCTCGGCGATCCTCGGTGCCGCCGGCGGCACCGTCGAGGCTCTCGACGTCAAGGCCGACGTCACCCTCGGCCCGGACAAGGCTGACGGTGGCTTCAAGCTGACCGGCATCCACCTCACCGTTCGCGGCGAGGTCTCGGGCGTCGACGCCGACGGTTTCGCCAAGGCCGCCGCCGAAGCGAAGGCGACCTGCCCCGTCTCGAAGGCGCTGACCGGAGTCGAGATCACGCTCGACGCCCAGCTCGAGAACTAGCAGCGGCGCCCCGCGCGCACGCTCGTTTGCGGCGGCGACGGTGGTCTTCGGACCACTGTCGCCGCCGCTTTGCTGTGAGCAGCGCCGAACCGCCGCTTTCGGATTCGGCGACTCGCGCTTAGGTTGGAGGTAGGGGAAGGTGCCGTACCGCGCCGCAGTTGTCGCCAGAATGGAGAGGTACCTCCGTGACCACTGAATTCATCAGGCATGCGGGCGATTCGCTCGCATCGACTCGCATCCTCGATGGCTCGAGCCCGCTCGGCTGGGCCTTCCGCGAGGCACCGGTCGCGCCCGAAGACAACGGCTGGAGATTCCTGTCGCAAGACGACAACGAGACCTTCATCAACACGCCCGGCAACATCAGGGTCGCCGACTTCAATGCAGTCGCGGAAATCGAGCCCGCCGTCATCGCCATCTACGGGTTTCCGGTCGGCACCGATCTCACCTTCGTCATCGAGCCCAGCGGGGCCCGGAAGTTCGTCGACAGCACGACGCGCGAAGAGGTCGCGCTGCCGTACCTCCCGTGACCGACCTCCGCACGATCGCGAGAACGGCCGCCGGAATCTTCGGCGGTACACCCCGGGTCGTGAAGTTCTACGACGAGTCCGAAGAGCACTCCGTGGAGATCCTGAGCTGCACGCCCTCGCCCGAACCCGGACTTACCTCATACTCCACGATCGGCATGAGCGCGTTCGACAACGACACGACGATCGGCCCGCGGCAGCTTCGAGTCGAAGTCGTCGGCATCGCTGCCGACTCGACGACCGCGTTCTCGGGCGGCCTGTCTTCGTGTGCGTTCAATCTGGCCCACGACCGCTTCCAGATCCAGCCGAAGCGCGTCTTCCCGCGCGTATTCGAAGGCTACGGGCAAGACGTCACGACGCCGCACGCGCTCATCTGGTATCAGTTCGGATGGGCGGGCGACTTCGAACCCCTCGTCGACGACGAGACCCACATCGAGTGGCTGATGGCGATACCGATCACCGACGCCGAATTCACGTTCTTCGAAGCGAACGACGCGGACGCCCTGATCGACGTCTTCGAGGCGAACGATATCGACCTCTACGACCTGGGCCGCGCGTCGGCGCTTTGATCGGTCCGGCTCGAAAGCGCGGTGACGGCAGTGACCACTAAATTCATCCCGAACGCGGGCGGTTCGATCGCCTCGTCGAAGTTCCTCAACGGCTCGAGTGCACTCGGGTGGGCGTTCCGCGAACCGTCGGTGGCGCCCGAAGACAACGGTTGGCGCTTCATGTCTCAGGACGACGACGCGGACTTCGTCAACACGCCTGGAAACATGCAGCTCGCCGACTTCAACCGCGTCGCCGAGATCGAGCCGCTCGTGCTCGCCATCTACGACTTCCCCGTCGGCAGCGACTTCATGTTCGTGCAGGGGGCCGACGGCTCGCGCAAGTTCGTCGACAGCGCGACGCACGAAGACGTGGAGCTTCCCGCGCGCTCGTGACCGACCCCCGCACAATCCGTCTGCCCGGCACGCCTCAGCCGAGCGAGTCGCGGACGCGCCGAGGATGCGTGACGAAGTCAAGGGCATCCTTCTGATCCAGAGTCCCCGGGAAGTTGGCCGAAGCGAACCGGCCGTTCGGATCATACGGACTCGTGGGCCGAACAAGCGGACACTGGGCCAGAGCCGCCAGCAGCACCCTCTTCGTCTCGTCCGAGAGCACTTCGTGGTCGTCGCGGAGAAGCAGGATCGTGGCTCGACGACGAGGGGATCGGCCCTGGCCGAAGCGGATCGATAGGGCCTGCCGAGGGTCGCTCGTCGGAGTGACCACCGACGCCGTGTCGATGACGTCGAAGCCGAGAACACGGGATCCCACGCGCAACCGGCGGCCGGCTAGATCGATCGCGACCCGACGGTCGGTCGCCCCGATGATTGCGATGAGGAGAAGCGCGGAACCCGCCATGATCGCCGCGGAGATCACCAAGGCCACACCCAGAGGAACGAAGTCCCACGGGGAGGTGTCGAATCGCTCTCGGGGGTTGAAGACGAGAAGGGGACTCGCCACCACCATCAACCCTACGAAGAGACGACCCTGCCGAGCGAGCAGCGCCTTAAACGCCGACCTGTCGAATTCGAACCAGGTGCCCTTTTCGCTCGCGGACGTCACGAGGGGACCCTACCGCCCGACGTCCCCGGCCCGCCGAGACCGCTAGGCTTGGACACGTTCTTACGACCCACCTTTAAGAGCCGTCCAGAGAGACGGAGAAGGGAGGTCCGATTGAGCACACGCACCGTGCTGAGTCAGGCTGACATCACCCGCGCGCTCACGCGCATCGCCCACGAGATCCTCGAAGGCAACCGTGGCGCTGACGATCTCGTCGTGATGGGCATTCCCACTCGCGGCGTCGTTCTCGCCGATCGCATCGGCGAGGCCCTCCAGTCGATCAGCGGCCAGGCCGTTCCCGTCGGCGCCATCGACGCGACGCTCTACCGCGACGACCTCCGCCGACAGCCGACCCGTGCGCCCAGGCCGACGACCGTGCCGAGCGGCGGGATCGACGGCAAGACCGTCGTGCTCGTTGACGACGTGCTCTATTCCGGCCGCACGATCCGGGCAGCCCTCGACGCGCTGAGCGCCATCGGCCGTCCCAAAGCCGTCCGGCTCGCGGTCCTGGTCGACCGGGGCCACCGTGAGCTGCCGATCCGAGCCGACTACGTGGGCAAAAACCTCCCGACCTCGACAGCCGAGCGCATCTTCGTCCGGCTCGAACCGGTCGACGCCCTCGACGAGGTGGCGATCGCCGACGAGCGAACCGACGCCCGCAGCGAAGGGGGAGCGTCGTGAAGCACCTCCTGAGCACTGCCGACCTGTCGCGCGACGAGGCCATCCAGATCCTCGACATCTCCGAAGACATGGCGGCCGTCTCGACCCGTGAGGTGCGCAAGCTGCCGACGCTGCGCGGCATCACGGTCGTCAACCTGTTCTTCGAAGACAGCACCCGCACGCGCATCTCGTTCGAGGCCGCGGCCAAGCGCCTCAGCGCCGACGTGATCAACTTCTCGGCCAAGGGGTCGAGCGTCTCGAAGGGCGAGTCGCTCAAAGACACCGCGCAGACGCTTGCCGCGATGGGTGCCGACGGCATCGTGATCCGGCACCCGGCATCGGGCGCACCCCGCGTGCTGGCCACCAGCGGCTGGGTCGATGCCGGCGTGGTGAATGCTGGCGACGGCACCCACGAGCACCCGACACAGGCCCTGCTCGATGCGTTCACGATGCGCCGCCGGATCCTCGGCGATTCCGCTCGCGGACGCGACCTCGACGGCGTCAAGGTCATGATCGTCGGTGACGTGCTGCACTCCCGCGTCGCCCGCTCGAACGCCTGGCTGCTGAAGACCCTCGGCGCCCATGTCACCTTCGTGGCCCCGCCGACTCTCTTGCCGAACGGCGTCGCCGCCTTCGACGCCGACGTCTTCTACGACTTCGACGAGGCGCTGGCACGAGTGAAGCCCGACGTCGTGATGATGCTGCGCATCCAGCAGGAACGCATGAACGACGCGTTCTTCCCCAACGGCCGCGAATACGCCCGCTCCTGGGGCCTGAGCGCCGCACGCCTCCACGGGCTGCCCGAGCACACCCTCGTCATGCACCCCGGGCCGATGAACCGCGGGCTCGAGATCAGCGACGAGGCGGCCGACTCGCCCCGATCGACCGTGCTCGAGCAGGTCACGAACGGCGTCTCCGTCCGCATGGCCGTGCTCTATCTGACCCTCGCCGCCGGCGTCACGAACTGAGAAGAGACCAACGATGAACGACTACCTCCTCAAGGGCGCGACCCTCAGCGACGGTCGCACCACCGACATCATTCTCGGACCAGGATCCAGCGGCACCGCCTCCCGCGCAGCCGTCAAGGCGCTCGGAACGAACCTGTCCGAGGCCGGCGCCACGGTCATCGACGCCAACGGCCTCCTCGCGCTGCCGGGCCTCGTCGACCTCCACACCCACCTGCGCGAACCCGGATTCGAGGGCAGTGAGACGGTTCTGACCGGCTCGCGCGCCGCCGCGAAGGGTGGCTTCACGGCCGTCAACGCGATGGCGAACTCGTCGCCGGTCGCCGACACCGCCGGGGTCGTCGAGCAGGTGCAGGCCCTCGGAGATCGCGCAGGCTACGTCACCGTGCGGCCGATCGGTGCTGTCTCGCAGGGGCTGAAGGGCACCCACCTCTCCGAGATCGGCGCGATGGCGAACTCGCGCGCGGCCGTCCGCGTCTTCTCGGACGACGGGCTCTGCGTCGCCGATCCACTGCTGATGCGCCGAGCCCTCGAATACATCAAGGGCTTCGGGGGAGTGCTCGCCCAGCACGCCCAGGAGCCGCGCCTCACCGAGGGTGCGCAGATGAACGAGGGCGAACTCAGCGCGACGCTCGGGCTCGGCGGCTGGCCGGCCGTCGCCGAAGAGGCGATCATCGCCCGCGACGTGCTGCTCGCGCACCACGTCGGCGCTCGCCTTCACATCTGCCACGTCTCGACCGCGGGCAGCGTCGAGGTCGTCCGCTGGGCGAAGTCGCGGGGCTTCGAGGTCACCGCCGAGGTGACTCCGCACCACCTGCTGCTCACCGAAGACCTGGTCTCGACCTACGACGCCCGCTACAAGGTCAACCCGCCGCTCCGCCGCAGCGAAGACGTCGAAGCTCTCCGTGGCGCCCTCGCCGACGGCACCATCGACATCGTCGCGACCGACCACGCTCCGCACACCGCCGAGGCGAAGTCGTGCGAGTGGGCGGGCGCGGCCAACGGCATGGTCGGCCTCGAATCGGCGCTGAGCGTCGTCCAGAAGACCATGGTCGACACCGGCCTCCTCGACTGGGCGGGCGTCGAGCGAGTGCTCTCGGCCGCTCCCGCCCGTATCGGGCAGGTCAGCGGACAGGGTCAGCCGATCGGAGTGGGCTCGCCGGCCGAGATCACGCTCTACGATCGAAGTGTGAGCAGGAGTTTCTCGATCGACGACCTCGCCGGCAAGAGCACCAACTCGCCCTACCTCGAGCGCGAGCTGCCGGGGCGAGTCGTGGCCACGTTCCATGGCGGCTACGCGACCGTGCTCGACGCCGCCGTCGTCGACACCGAGACGGTCTCCGCGCAGGCCGCCGCGTTGGTCGGCGCTCCGTGATCCGCTGGCTGATCGGCGCCGGGTTTCTCGTCGCGGCCGTCGGCATCTACTTCTGGATGCGCGCGGGCTGGCTCGCGCGACGACGACGACAGGCCGACGTGACCCGTCCGACCCCGGCACCGGCCTCCGCCGAACTCGGCGAGCTCCTCGCCGAGCGCGACCTGTTCTACGTCGCCACGACAAAAGCCTCCGACCGGCTCGATCGGATCGTGGTCGGTGGCCTCGGCTTCCGTGGCCGCGCCGTCGTCAGCGTCCACCCCGACGGTGTCGTGCTCGACATCGCGGGGGAGCCGCCGATCCTCATCGCCCGAGCCGACCTGCGCGATGTCGGCCGCTCGACCTGGACCATCGATCGAGTCGTCGAGACCGACGGGCTGATCAAGCTCGGCTGGCGCCTCGGCGACCTCGACGTCGACACCTATCTCCGCGACTCCGACGATCCCCGAGAACTCGTCGCCGCGGTCAGCACCCTCATCAGCACTGGAGAGAAAACCTCGTGACAGATTCGTCCACCGCGAACACGGCCGTCCTCGTTCTCGAAGACGGCACCCGCTTCGTCGGTCGCCCCTACGGCGCCACCGGGCGCACCCTCGGCGAGGCGGTCTTCGCCACCGGCATGACCGGCTACCAGGAGACCCTCACCGACCCGTCGTACGCCGGGCAGATCGTCGTTATGACGGCGCCGCACATCGGCAACACCGGTGTCAACGACGAAGACCCCGAGTCGAGCCGAATCTGGGTCTCCGGCTTCGTCGTCCGCGACGCCAGCCGCGTCGTGTCGAACTACCGTGCCCAGGGCAGTCTCGACGAGCAACTCACCGGCGACGGCATCGTCGGCATCCGCTCGGTCGACACCCGCGCCATCACCCGCCGTCTCCGTGACGTCGGGTCGATGAAGGCTGGCATCTTCTCGGGCGACGAGGCCGGGCTCCCGGACGACGAGCAGCTCGCCATCGTAAAGAACGGCCGCGACATGCGCGGACTCAGCCTCAGCGGCCAGGTTTCCACGCGGGAGCGGTACGACGTTCCCGCGGTCGGCGACCGTGTCGGATCCTTGGCCGTGCTCGACCTCGGCGTGAAGACCTCGACGATCCGCTACCTCTCGGAGCGCGGCTTCGACGTGATGGTGCTGCCGCAGTCGACAACGGTCGACGAGCTCAAGGCCCTCGCGCCCGATGCGCTCTTCTACTCCAACGGCCCCGGCGACCCGTCGGCCTCCGACTCTCAGGTCGAGCTGCTGCAGAGCGCCCTCCGCGACGGAACACCGTTCTTCGGCATCTGCTTCGGCAACCAGCTGCTCGGTCGCGCCCTCGGCTTCGGCACGTACAAGCTTCCGTTCGGCCACCGCGGCATCAACCAGCCGGTGTGGGACAAGACCACGGGCACCGTCGAGATCACCAGCCAGAACCACGGCTTCGCCGTCGACGCCCCCATCGACGGCGTGCTCGACTCGCCCGCCGGCTTCGGCCGCGTCGAGGTCAGCCACTTCTCTCTGAACGACAACGTCGTCGAGGGCCTGCGCGCCCTCGACATCCCCGCCTTCTCGGTGCAGTACCACCCCGAGGCCGCTGCCGGCCCCCACGACAGCAACCATCTCTTCGACCGGTTCCGCGCTCTCGTGATCGAGCGCTCATCGACGGCCGACGCCGTCCAGGCCGACCCCAAGGAAAGCAACTGATGCCCAAGCGTTCCGACATCAACTCCGTCCTCGTCATCGGCTCCGGCCCGATCGTCATCGGCCAGGCGGCCGAGTTCGACTACTCGGGCACGCAGGCCTGCCGCGTCCTTCGCGAAGAGGGCGTGCGCGTCATCCTGGTCAACCCGAACCCGGCGACGATCATGACCGACCCCGACTTCGCCGACGCGACCTACATCGAGCCGATCACCTCCGAGGTGCTCGAGTCGATCATCATCAAGGAGCGCCCCGACGCGGTGCTCCCGACCCTCGGCGGCCAGACCGCCCTCAACGCGGCGATCGCGCTCGACGAGGCCGGCATCCTGGCCAAGCACGGCGTCGAGCTCATCGGCGCGAAGGTTGAAGCGATCCAGAAGGGCGAAGACCGCCAGATCTTCAAAGAACTCGTGCTCGAGTCGGGTGCCGATGTCGCGCGCTCGCACATCGTGCACCGGGTCGACGAAGCCCTCGCCGCTGCCGACGATCTCGGCTACCCGCTGGTCGTCCGCCCCTCGTTCACCATGGGCGGCCTCGGGTCGGGCTTTGCCCACACGCCCGGAGAGCTGACCCGCATGGTCTCGGACGGCCTGCACTCCAGCCCGACCACCGAGGTCCTGCTCGAAGAGAGCATCACCGGCTGGAAGGAGTACGAGCTCGAGCTCATGCGCGACACGGCCGACAACACCGTCGTGATCTGCTCCATCGAGAACTTCGACCCGGTAGGCGTGCACACCGGCGACTCGATCACGGTCGCCCCGGCGCTGACCCTCACCGACCGCGAGTACCAGAAGCTCCGCGACATCGGCATCGACATCATCCGTCGCGTGGGCGTCGACACCGGTGGCTGCAACATCCAGTTCGCGATCGACCCGGCCGACGGCCGCATCATCGTGATCGAGATGAACCCCCGCGTCTCGCGCTCCAGCGCCCTGGCGTCGAAGGCCACCGGCTTCCCGATCGCCAAGATCGCCGCGAAGCTCGCCATCGGCTACCGCCTCGACGAGATCCAGAACGACATCACCAAGGTCACCCCGGCCTCGTTCGAGCCCACGCTCGACTACGTCGTCGTCAAGGTGCCGCGGTTCGCGTTCGAGAAGTTCCCGGCCGCCGACACCACCCTCACCACCACCATGAAGAGCGTCGGCGAGGCCATGGCCATCGGCCGCAACTTCACGCAGGCCCTCCAGAAGTCGCTCCGGTCGCTCGAGAAGCGCGGCTCGAGCTTCCACTGGAAAGGCGAGCCCGGAGACGTCACCGCCTTGCTCGAACTCGCGAGCGTCCCGACCGACGGCCGCATCGTCACGGTGCAGCAGGCCCTCCGCGCCGGCGCCACCGCTGAGCAGGTCTTCGAATCGACCAAGATCGACCCCTGGTTCATCGACCAGATCGTGCTGATCAACGAGGTGGCCGAGCGGGTGGCCGCAGCCGACGAGCTCTCGTACGAGGTCATGGAAGAGGCGAAAGACCACGGCTTCAGCGACGCACAGATCGCCGAGCTCCGCGGTCGTCTCGAACACGACATCCGCGACCACCGCCACTACCTCGGCCTCCGTCCGGTCTACAAGACCGTCGACACCTGCGCGGGGGAGTTCCCCGCCACGACGCCGTACCACTACTCGTCGTACGACTTCGAGACCGAGGTCGTGCCCTCCCACCGCCGCAAGGTGATCATCCTGGGCTCCGGCCCGAACCGCATCGGGCAGGGCGTCGAGTTCGACTACTCCTGCGTGCATGCCTCGTTCGCCCTGTCCGACGCGGGCTTCGAGACGATCATGATCAACTGCAATCCCGAGACGGTCTCCACCGACTACGACACCAGCGACCGGCTCTACTTCGAGCCCCTCACGCTGGAGGACGTCCTCGAGATCGTGCACGCCGAGAGCCAGGCGGGCGAGCTCGTGGGTGTCGTCGTGCAGCTCGGCGGCCAGACCGCTCTCGGCCTGGCCCAGGGCCTCGCGGCGGCCGGCGTGCCGATCCTCGGCACCAGCCCCGACGCGATCGACTCCGCCGAAGAGCGCGGTCTGTTCTCGAAGATCCTCGACGAGGCCGGTCTCCTCGCCCCGAAGAACGGCACCGGAACCGACTTCGAGAGCGCCGTGGCTGTCGCCGACGAGATCGGCTACCCCGTCCTCGTCCGCCCGTCATACGTGCTCGGCGGACGCGGCATGGAGATTGTCTACTCGTCCGAGCTTCTCGCCGACTACTTCGAGCGCACCCGTGACGAGGTCGTCATCGGCCACGGCCAGCCGCTGCTGGTCGACCGCTTCCTGGACGACGCGGTCGAGATCGACGTCGACGCGCTCTACGACGGCACCGAGCTCTACGTCGGCGGCATCATGGAGCACATCGAGGAGGCCGGCATCCACTCCGGCGACTCGAGCTGCACACTTCCGCCGGTGACGCTCGGTCGGGGCGAGATCGATCGGGTCCGCGAGGCAACCCTCAAGATCGCCGAGGGCATCGGAGTCTCCGGCCTGCTCAACGTGCAGTTCGCCATCGCCGCCGGAGTGCTCTACGTGCTTGAGGCCAACCCGCGCGCCAGCCGCACGGTGCCTTTCGTCTCGAAGGCGCTCGGCATCCCGCTGGCCAAGGCTGCTTCGCGCATCATGGTCGGCGCGTCCATCCGCTCTCTGGTCGAGGAGGGCCTCCTTCCGGTCCAGGACGGCTCCGATGTGCCGCTCGATTCGCCGATCTCCGTCAAGGAGGCCGTGCTCCCCTTCAAGCGGTTCCGCACCAAGGAGGGCCAGGTCGTCGACAGCGTGCTCAGCCCCGAGATGCGCTCCACCGGTGAGGTGATGGGCATCGACCGCAACTTCCCGCTCGCGTTCGCGAAGAGCCAGACGGCGGCCTACGGCGGGCTCCCAACCTCCGGCGTGGTCTTCGTCAGCGTTGCCGACCGCGACAAGCGCGCGATCGTTCTCCCGGTTCTCCGCCTGCAGCAGCTCGGCTTCGAGATCACGGCAACCGAGGGCACGGCGACCGTCCTGATCCGCAACGGCATCACCACGCGCATCGTCGGCAAGTACTCCGAGGGCGGCGAGAGCGTGGTCGACCTGATCAACCGCGACGAGGTCGACATCGTCATCAACACGCCGTCGGGCTCCAGCGGCCGGGCTGACGGCTACGAGATCCGCGCGGCGACGGTGGCGGCCGACAAGGCCCTCTTCACCACGATGGCGCAGCTGCAGGCAGCTGTCGCCTCCATCGAGTCGATCCACACGGGCTACGACGTGACGAGCCTTCAAGACTATGCAGTGGAGCGTCAGGCGGGCCTCGACCGGGCTGCCGCGCTGTGAGCGACGCCGCCGGCGGTGCGTCGTTCGGCAGCCGCCTGGCGGCGTCGTTCGACCGCTACGGCCACCTCTGCGTTGGCATTGACCCGCACCCGTTCCTCCTCGAGGAGTGGGGGCTCCCGGTGTCGGCGGAGGGCGTTCGGTCGTTCGGGCTGACCGTGATCGAACAGACCGCAGGATCCGTCGGCATCGTCAAGCCGCAGGTCGCCTTCTACGAACGGTACGGCTCCCAGGGTTTCGCCGCTCTCGAAGACGTCTTGCAGGCGGCTCGCGACACCGACCTCCTCGTGCTCGGCGACGCCAAGCGCGGCGACATCGGCACGACGATGGATTCGTACGGCGATGCCTGGTTCGCCGACGACTCACCGTTGCGCGTCGACGCCCTTACCTGCGCGGCCTATCAGGGGCTCGGCGCCAACGCCGGCTTCCTGCGGCGGGCGCGGGAGGCCGGTCGCGGCGTCTTCGTTCTGGCCGCGACGTCGAACCCGGAGGCCCGCCTCACCCAGACGGCGCGCCTGGCGAGCGGCAAGACGGTCGCAGCCGGTATCGTCGACGATGTGCTGAACGACAATTCCGCCTCTGATCAGGGCGATTCCCGCGTCGCGCCGATAGCTGCCGACCTCGGCGACGTCGGTCTCGTGCTGGGCGCGACTCTTGACCTCGCCGATTACGGCATCGCCCTCGATCAGCTAGCGTCGACTCCCATCCTCGCTCCCGGCTTCGGTGCGCAGGGGGCCCGGTACGGCGATGTGAAGAGCCTCTTCGGCCCCGCCGCCGCCAGCGTGCTGGTCTCGGCGTCGCGGTCGATCCTCGGGTCCGGCCCTTCGGGTGTTCGCGACGCCGCTCGACGAGCTTCCGACGAGGTGACCGCATGCCTCGCATGACGCCGCCGCCCGTCGACCGTGCCGCCGCCGCGAAAGCCGCCGTCGCCGCGCGCCGCGCCCGCGCCGAGGTCAAGCACGACGTCTCGGAGCGCCGTCGCACCGCGCTCGACGTCGCCGACGCCGCCTGGGCCGGTGAAGTCACCGCACCCGAGGCGACCCTCCGAGTGCGCGAGCTCCTCACGAGCATCCCCGGCATCGGGCCGACCCGTGTCGCTCGCATCATGGAGCAGCTCGGCATCGCCGACTCCAAGCGAGTCGGCGGTCTGGGTGTGCGCCAACGCGTGATCCTGGGGGACTGGCTCTCGCAGCGGGAGGCCCGTGGGCGCCTCAAATCGAAGCTCGTCGTGCTCGCCGGGCCGACCGCCGTCGGCAAGGGCACCGTCTCGAGCTACATCCGCGAGAACTACGACGTGCACCTGTCGGTGTCGGCCACGACGCGAAAACCGCGCCCGGGCGAGATCGACGGAGTGCACTACTACTTCGTCACCGACGACGAGTTCGACCGGATGATCCGCGACCGCGAACTTCTCGAGTACGCCACCGTGCACAACTCGCACCGCTACGGCACGCCGCGGCCCCCGATCGACGCCGCTCTCGACAAGGGTCAGAGCGTGCTACTCGAGATCGACATCCAGGGTGCCCGTCAGGTGCGCGCGGTCATGCCCGAGGCCGTGCTGGTGTTCCTGCTGCCCCCCACGTGGGACGAACTCGTTCGCCGACTGATCGGCCGCGGCACCGAAGACACCGCCGAACAGCAGCGTCGCCTCGAGACCGCCAAGGTCGAGCTGGCCGCGCAAGACGAGTTCGACCACAAAGTGATCAACAACGACGTCAGCGAAGCGGCCCGAGAGGTCGTAGACTTGATGGCAATGCCCGCGGCCGCTCGTGCCACGAGGCATCCGAAAGCTTAGGAGGCACCATGGCCGACAGGAACAAGGGCATCATCGACCCGCCCATCGACGACCTGCTCTCGAAGGTCGAGTCGAAGTACGCACTCGTCATCTTCGCGTCGAAGCGCGCGCGTCAGATCAACGACTACTACGCCGACCTCCACGAGGGTTCGCTGTTCGACAACGTGGGGCCGCTCGTCGACTCGACCATCGACGACAAACCTCTCTCCGTCGCGATGAAAGAGATCAACGAAGACAAGCTCACGTCGAAGCCCCTCGCGGTCGTCGCCGAGTAACACCTTCCCTTCTCAAGCGGGTCGTCCCTTCGGGGCGGCCCGCTTTTGCGTGGGGCGATGAGACCTCACAATCGACGGGTTTCAGCGGCGCCGCCGGGCTGATTTTGAGGTCTCACGGTGCCGCGTGCCGGGCGACCCTAGCGGCGCGGCGGCGGATCCTGAGGTGCTGTCGAAACGACGCGAGACGTTCGCGCCAGACATAAGCGAGGGCCATCGCGACGAGCACAACGGGTAGCAGCTCGGGCGCGAGGGCGAAGCTCGTGAAGATGATCTCGAACACCTCGAAGCCGACGAGAGACCCGGCGGCGACCCAAGTCCAGCCCGAGAACAGCCAGAGCCTCTCGGTCACGGTGTGGAGCAGCCGGCGAAGTCGTTTCACCGGGCGAATCGGGCGCGAAATGGGCATGCGGTTGCCTTACTGGTGCGATGCGGACTCGAACGGGAGTCTCCGTACCGGCAGGCTTCAGCGGGTACGAAGAGCCCAGGATCCGGGCGCACGCGCCCCAGCCCCACCGCACGGGGCCTCCCGGCGTGCCTGCTGCCGCCGAAGCCGCTCACGGGGTCGGCGTGGCTCGGGGGCGCCCGCCACGGGCACGTCGATCGACGGGTACTTCGTGGCCCCGTGCACGACGATCGCGATCGCGATCGCTCCGACGACGGCTAGGAGCAGGAGCCCGAGAGCGAGATGCGGCAGGGCGTTCAGATCGGTCCGAAGCCAGATGTCGAGGGGCAGGACGAGTTCGAGCAGCGTCCAGCTGAACTCGGTCATCTCGTCTCCCTCCGTCTGCCGTCCACCGTAGCGTCGCGCGGGCAGCGAGTGTCCACGATGTGCTGATGTTCGGCCCCGAACACCAGCAGATCGTGGACGATCACCTCATGGCGAAGCCGCGAGGCGGCGTATGGTCACAGCGTGAGCGACACTGGCGGATACCGCGTCACCGAGTTCGGTGTCACTCGTGTGGACGACCGCACCGTCGTTGCCGGGCTTGCCGTGGAGGGGTGCATCGAGAGCTGGCCACAGGTGATTCGACAGGCTCTGGCAACCCCTGGCGCGTCAGCCCTGACCACGACGAGCCTCGACGACGAGCAAGCCTTTCTGGTGCCGAAGGGCTTACTCGCTTACCACCACGGGGGCGTGCAGCTCGAGTTCTCGAGCTCGGCCACGGTCTCGCGCGTCACGGGGCGCAGCCATGTACTTGGGGCCTGGGGCTTCCGCAAGCCGAGTACCCCACCGTGGATGGCACCCCACGTGCGACTGCTGTTCGGGGCAATTCGTCAAGTACTCGACCAGCCCGCCACCGACCCCTAAGCGCCGAACCGCCCCGTCAGCCGCGAGTGGAACAGCGTGCTCCGCTGATCCAGGCCGTCGAAACCGACCTCGATCCCGTGGTCACGGTACTTCGTCTCGATCGCGTCGAGGGAGGCGACGGTTGAGGCGTCCCAGATTTGCGCACGACTCAGGTCGATCGTGACGGTTGCGGGATCCTCGCTGTACGAGAACCGGTCGACGAGATCGTTGCTGCTGCCGAAGAAGAGGGGCCCGGTGACGTCGTAGTGAACGGCTGAGCCATCGGCCGATTCCGTCCGCTCGACGCTGATGACGTGCGCGACCCGGCGGGCGAAGAGGACCATCGCGAGCACGACTCCGACGAGCACGCCATAGGCGAGGTTGTTCGTCGCGACGACGACCGCCACCGTGATTCCCATGACGAGCGTCTCGGGAAGTGGCATGCGACGGAGCGTGGAGGGTTTGAGGCTGTGCCAGTCGACCGTTGTGACGGCGACCACCATCATGACGGCGGCGAGGGCGACCATCGGGATCTGGCCCATGATCGAGCTCAATCCCGTCACGAGGGCCAGGAGGAAGACCCCGGCGATGACGGTCGAGATGCGGGTGCGAGCGCGACCGGTCTTGACGTTCAAGACCGTCTGGCCGATCATGGCGCAGCCTGCGATGCCGCCGTAGAAACCGGCGAGGATGTTCGAGACGCCGAGTGCCCACGACTCACGCCCCTTGTGCGACGGAGTGTCGGTCATCTCGTCGACCAGCTTGGCGGTGAGGAGGGTCTCCATGAGTCCGACGAATGCCACGCTCAGAGCTGTCGGCCAGATCAACTGGAGGGTCGCGAGGTTGAGCGGCACGAGGAACGGCGTGATACCGGGAAGCTGGCCGGTGAGCGGGCCCTCGTCGGCGACATCCGGCACGACGAGCTTCGCGATGATGACGATCGCCGTCACGACCACGATCGCGATGAGCGGCGACGGGACGACCTTGGTGAACCGCGGCACGATGAAGATGATGGCGAAGGTCAGAGCGAACAGCACGTAGGCCAGCCACGGCACGTTCAGCACGTGCGGCACCTGCGCGGTGAAGATCAGCACACCGAGCGCGTTGACGAACCCGACCATGACCGAGCGGGGGATGAACCGCATCAGTCGTGCGAGCCCCGCGAACCCGAAGACGATCTGCACGATGCCCGCGAGGATGACGGTCGGCAAGACGTACTGCACGCCATGGTCGTGCACCAGCGGGGCAATGACGAGGGCGACGGATCCGGCGGCGGCCGTGATCACACCCGGCCGACCTCCGAGAATCGACATCGTGAGGGCCAGCACGATCGACGCGACGAGGCTGACCATCGGGTCGACCCCGGCGACGATCGAGAACGAGATGACCTCGGGCACGAGGGCGAGGGTCGTCACCATGCCCGCGAGGACTTCGCGAGAGAGCTGCTGCGGCGAGCGCAGGGCGCTGAGCACGGTGATCGGCTTGGTAGCCGGGCGGACTGAGGGCAAAGCTGAGGCCATGGGGCGGCTCCTGAGTGGTCGGCTCTCTCGGGAGAGCGATTGATAAGACGGAGGCGCGCCCCGTTGCGCGTGAGCCCACGCCGTCGTGATCTGCGAGGAGTGGGAAGATCGAGAGGGCCGGTGTATTCGCGGCCCTTTCTTCAACCCTACCGTAACGTAAGGGTTGAGCGACGAGGATGGTGACGGTGGCTACTGAGATGACGGCCGAAGAGGTCGTGGCGACGATGCACATCGGAGAGATGGCCGACCGGTCACAGATGTCGCTCCGCACGATTCGCCACTACGACGAGGTCGGGCTCCTCACGCCGTCGGGGCGCACCGAGGGCGGATTCCGCCTCTACACTGAGCGCGACTTCTCGAGGCTCATGGTCATCCGCCGCATGAAGCCCCTGGGGTTCAGTCTCGACGAGATGGCCGAGCTCCTCCGGGTCGTCGATCGCCTCGGCGAGGCCGGCGCTGGCGCCGGAGCAGGAGCAGGAGCAGGAGCTGGCGAAGAGACAGCAGCAGCATCAGATGGAGCCGGCGAGGCCCGCGCAGCGCTCGACGGTTTCATCGAGCAGGCGACCGCTCGGCGAGCGAAGCTCGAGGAGCAGATCAGCATGGCGGACGAGTTCATCGAGCTACTCAAAGCGCAGTAGCGCCCGCAGCGTGTCAGATCCTGCCCCCTGAGTGCCGCCAATTGCGGGGCTGCCCGCCTAGCCGCGGGCATTTCCCGTCACTCGACGCACGCCGGCGTCGCGCTCGGGCGAGGCTGAGGGCCGATCCGCCGCATCGGGAGCAAGCTCGATGGGGCGGCAGCTACCCCCGACGCCGCCAGACAAAGAGGAGACATATGCAGACCCGCACACTGGGCGACCTCGAGGTCGGAGCACTCGGCCTCGGCACCATGGGAATGAGCGCCTTCTACACGGGCGCCGGCACCGACGACGACGAATCGGTCCGCACCATCCACCGCGCCATCGACCTCGGTGTCACCCTGTTCGACACTGCGGAGGCGTACGGCCCGTACTCGAACGAGGAGTTGCTCGCCAAGGCTCTCGGTGATCGCCGCGACGACGTCGTCATCGCCACGAAGTTCGGCCTGCTGCGCCATACGCCGGGGGAGTCGACCCCGAGCACCGAGCGTCATATCACCTCCGATCCCGGCTCGATCCGAGTGGCCCTCGAGGGGTCCCTCCGACGCCTCGGCACCGATCACATCGATCTCTACTACCAGCACCGCGTCGACCCCGACGTGCCCATCGAAGACGTCATCGGTCAGCTGGCCGGCTTCGTCGAGGAGGGCAAGATTCGGCACATCGGGCTATCCGAGGCGAGCGCCGCGACGATCCGGCGAGCGCACGCCGTCCACCCGATCACTGCCCTGCAGAGCGAATACTCCCTCTGGACCCGCGACCCCGAGGGCGACGTCCTCGACACCCTCCGCGAGCTCCGGATCGGCCTCGTGTCGTACTCCCCGCTCGGCCGCGGCTTCTTGACGGGGGCGATCACGAAGCCGTCCGACCTCGACTCCGACGACTTCCGTCTCGCGAACCCCCGGTTCCAGGAGGAGGCGTTCGCGACGAACATGCGTCTCGTCGACGAGGTCCGTCAGGTGGCGGGCGAGGTCGACGGCACTCCCGCCCAGGTGGCCCTCGCCTGGCTGCTCGCGCAGGGTGACGACCTGGTGCCGATCCCGGGCACGAAGCGCGTGACGAGACTCGAAGAGAATCTCGGTGCCGCCGACCTCACGCTGAGCGCCGATCAGGTCGCACGCCTTTCGGCGTTGCCGGCAGCGTCGGGCGACCGCTACCCCGACATGTCGCCGATCGGCCGCTGAGCCAGTTCGGGGCGAACCGCCACGAGACAGAAGCCGAGGATCCGCGGGCCGGATCCTCGGCTTCCGTCTCTTCCGCTGTGTGAGCCGCTCTGCCCCGGCCCGTCCACCGCGTCTCCACAACCGCGATCTCGTTCACACGTCGTCACGCGACCGGGGGAGTGTCGCCACCCCCGGCTAGAGTTGCAAATGCCGAATCGAACGGCATCTCCACCGCTTTCGTCTTAGGGAATCCGTGTCCTCCAGCAGCCCCAGCACCACCGGTAGCCTCCGCCTCTTCACGTCCGAGTCCGTGACGGAGGGGCACCCCGACAAGATCTGCGATCAGATTTCCGACCGCATCCTCGATGCTCTCCTCGAGGTCGACCCAAACAGCCGGGTCGCCGTCGAGACGCTCGTCACGACCGGTCTGGTGCACGTCGCGGGCGAGGTCACGACGACGGGCTACGTCGATATCCCGACGATCGTGCGCGACCTCATCACGGGCATCGGCTACAACGACTCGTCGGTGAGTTTCGACGGCCGCACCTGCGGCGTCGAGGTGTCGATCGGGGCACAGTCGCCCGACATCGCTCAGGGCGTCGACAATGCCCTCGAGACCCGCACGGGTGCGGGCTCGGCCGACGACGCCCTCAACTCGCAGGGTGCCGGCGACCAGGGCATCATGTTCGGGTTCGCCACGACCGAGACCCCGCAGCTCATGCCGATTCCGGTGTGGCTCGCGCACCGTCTCGCCGAGCGCCTCACGGCAGTCCGCAAAGACGCCGTGCTCGACTACCTGCGTCCTGACGGCAAGACGCAGGTCACGATCGGCTATGACGGCTACACACCGAAGACGGTCGACACTGTCGTGCTCTCGACGCAGCACTCGCCGAGCGTCTCAATGGAGCAGCTCGAGCGCGACGTGATCGAGCACGTCATCCGCCCGGTCCTCGCCGCCGAGGCGCCCGGTCTCGACACCTCTGCCACGAAGTTCATCATCAACCCGACCGGGCGCTTCGAGATCGGCGGCCCCCAAGGCGATGCGGGTCTGACCGGCCGCAAGATCATCGTCGACACCTACGGCGGGGCCTCGCGTCACGGCGGCGGTGCGTTCTCGGGAAAAGACCCGTCGAAGGTCGACCGGTCGGCCGCCTACGCGATGCGCTGGGTGGCGAAGAACGCCGTTGCCGCAGGCTTCGCCGAGCGTCTCGAGATCCAGATCGCCTACGCGATCGGCCGCGCCGCACCGGTGGGTCTCTACGTCGAGACCTTCGGCACGGGTCACGTGCCCGACGAGACGATCATCGACGCCATCGGCCAGGTGTTCGACCTTCGGCCCGCCGCAATCATCCGCGATCTCGACCTTCTCCGACCGATCTACGGGGCGACGTCGACCTACGGGCACTTCGGTCGCGACCTCCCCGACTTCACCTGGGAGGCACTCGACCGCGTCGACGCCCTCCGAGCCGCGGCGGGCCTCTAGAGACCATCGTCGAAGGCGAGTCACGCATGTCACGGGCCGTCGCGCGGGTGCTGGTCGACACCCCGCTGCCGCAGCTCGACCGCCTGTTCGACTACGCCGTGCCCGAACGGCTGGTCGGCACGGTCGGCCCCGGCATGCGCGTCAAGGTGCCGTTGCGCTCGGCCGGGCGGATGGCCGACGCGTTCGTGATCGAAATGGCCGACGGATCCGAGCACGAGGGCAGCCTCAGCGAGATCGAAGAGCTCATCTCGGAGGTGCCGGTGCTGGCACCCGAGGTCTGGCGTCTGGCGCGCGCGCTCGCCGATCGCGCCGGCGGGTCGGCGAGCGACGTGCTTCGGCTCGCCGTGCCCACGCGACAGGTGCGGGTCGAAAAGGCGTGGCTCGCCGCGCGTGCGGCAGCCGCCGACGCAAAGGCGGAGGCAGAGACCGAAGACGCCACGACACCGGCAACGGCAAAGGCGGAGACCGAGACAAGCAGCACCGACAACGCGTCGGCCCCCGAGCCCGACGATGTGGCCACCCGCGGCATCACGGGCTACCGCTCGGTCGATCTCGTCGCCGCCGTGCGCGGCCGCGCCCGTCTCGCCCTCGACGCGGTGCCGCTCGTGGTCGAGCTGCCCGCGGTGCCGGGCCTGCCGCCGCGCTGGGTCGGCCGCTGGGCCGTCACGCTCGCCGAGCTGGCCGCCGTCGCGGTGGCGGGTGGCGAATCGGCCATCCTCGCCGTTCCCGACTACCGCGATCAAGAGCAACTCGTCTCGGCCCTCGAGGCCGTGCTTCCGCCCGAGACGATCGTGCGGCTCGACTCCAAGCAGTCGAACCCCGACCGCTACCGCGCCCTCCTCCGGGCGCGGGGTGACGAGGCCCTGGTCATTGTCGGCAACCGTTCCGTGCTCCTCGCCCCGTCGACCACACTCGGGCTGATCGCCCTGTGGGACGACGGCGACCCGCTCTTCTCGGAGCCGCTGACCCCCTACGCCCATGCCCGCGACACCGCCCTGCTCCGCTACGAGCAGCAGCACCCGGCCCTGGTCTTCGCGGGCCACGCGCGCTCCACCGACGTACAGCGACTGGTCGAGATCGGGTGGCTGAGCGAGGTGCTACCGGATCCTCGGTATCAACCGCACGTGATCCCCACCACCCAGCAGGGTTCCCGCGACGGTTTCGCGGCCAACGCGCGCATTCCGTCGACGGCCTACCTCGAGGCCCGGAACGCCGTCGAGCACGGCCCAGTGCTCGTGCAGGTGGCGCACCCCGGGTATGCGCCTCGGCTGGCGTGCACCGAGTGCGGCGACACGGCGCGGTGTCTGCGCTGTAGTGGGCCGCTGCAAAAGAAGAGCGCCGACGCGACGCCGGCGTGCGCCTGGTGCGGTGCCCTCGCGGTCGGCTGGCACTGCGTCACGTGCGAGAACACGATGATGCGGTCGGTCGGCACCGGCGCGGGTCGCACCGCCGACGAGCTCGGTCGGGCGTTCCCGGGCGTGCGCGTCATCGTCTCCGACGGGTCGCGGCCGGTGCTCGAGGTCGACGACGAGTCGGCCATCGTCGTCGCGACGCGTGGCGCCGAACCGATCGCGCCGGGAGGCTACCGGGCCGTGCTCCTGCTCGACGGCGAGCGGATGCTGGCCCGCGAGAGTCTGCGCGTGGCCGAAGACTGCGTGCGCTGGTGGGCCGACGCGATCGCCCTCGCCCGCCATCGCGCCCCGATCTTCCTCGTCGGGGTCGGCGGCACGATCGCCTCCGCCATGGCGACCTGGAACCTCGCCCGATTCGCCTCGTCCGAGCTGGCCGATCGACGGCAGCTCCGATTTCCGCCGTCGGTGCGCGTCGCCACGGTCACCGGTCGCACCGACACCGTCGAGACCGCTCTCGACGCCCTCCCCGAATCGATCCGCAAAGAGTCCCTCGGCCCCGTCGACGTCGAGGGCGGCACCGTTCGCGCCATCGTCCGGTTCGACTACGCGCACGGGCACGACGTCGCATCGATCCTCCGCGGTCGGGTGATCCGTGCCGCGACCGACCGCCGCAAACCACCGCGCGATCTGCGCCCCGGCGATGCCCGCAACACGAACCGCCGCACGCCCGCTCCTACACTCAGAGTGCGGTTCGACGACGTCGAGCCCTTCTCCGATTGATTTCAGTCGCCCGTCCCACCCCGATCACCACTCGAAAGCCTCGAATTGCGCCTCGTCTTCGCCGGTAGCCCCGCCGCCGCTGTTCCCTCCCTCCGAGCTCTCGCCGCCGGTCAGCACGACATCATCGCCGTCCTCACCCGCGACGACACGCCCCAGGGCCGAAAGCGCGTCCTCACCCCGACTCCTGTCGCCGACGCCGCCGTCGAACTCGGCATCCCCGTGCTCAAGGCCCGCCGCATCACCGACGAGATCACGGCGGCGGTCCGAGCCACCGGGGCCGACCTCGGAGTCATCGTCGCGTACGGCGCCCTCCTTCGCGAGCCGCTGCTCTCGACCCCGAGCCACGGCTGGATCAACCTGCACTTCTCCCTCCTGCCGAGCTGGCGGGGTGCCGCACCGGTGCAGCGCGCCCTCATGGCGGGCGATGCCGAGACCGGGGCAACCGTCTTCCAGCTCGTGCCCGAACTCGACGCCGGCGAGCTCCTCGGCACGATCCACAAGCCGCTCCGCGGCGACGAGACGGCGGGCGAGCTTCTCGGCGAACTGGCCATCTCGGGCGCTCTGCTACTGACGCAGGTCGTCGATGAGATCGCATCAGGATCCCCGACCCGCACCGAGCAGACGGGTCCCGTCACGCTCGCGTCCAAACTCGCTCTCGACGACGGGCTGCTCGACTTCGCCGACAGCCGAGCCGCCCTCCACAATCGCTGGCGCGGCGTCACGCCCGAGCCGGGAGCGCACGCTCTGCTCGATGGCGCCCGATTCAAGGTGCTCGAGCTGCGGGTGCCCGAAGCGGGGCCGAGCGCCGAGGGAGCGCCGAGCGAAGTGGCGCCGGGGCGGATCCTTCTCGACGGTCGACGGGTTCTGGTCGGAACCTCGACGGAGCCGCTCGAGCTGATCACCGTGCAGCCGTCCGGCAAGAAGCCGATGGCGGCCGCGGATTGGCTGCGCGGGGTGCCCGACAGAGACTCGCTGGCCTTCGACCGGGCAGGAGCAGCCTCGTGAGCGAGCAGCGCGATTCTGGCGAGAACCGCTCCGGGGCGAACCATCCCAGGGCAAACCACGACGGGGCGGGCCGCCGTCGACCGAACCGCACCGGCCCGCGCGGCGGCTCTGAGCGCACCCCGCGCGTCGAGCCGCGCGTCCAGCCGGCCCGACAGGTGGCGCTCGACGTGATCCGCGCGGTCGAGCACGACGACGCCTACGCCAACCTCCTGCTGCCGCAGCGCATCGTGCGAGCAGGGTTGTCGCCCCAAGACGCCGGGCTCGCCACCGAGCTCACCTACGGCACCCTGCGCATGTCCGGCTACTACGACCGCGTCCTCTCGATCGCCGCTCGCCGGCCGACCGATCAAATCGATCCGGCCCTTCTCGACGTGCTCCGTCTCGGGGCGCACCAGCTGCTCGCGACCCGGGTCGCTCCGCACGCCGCCGTCGATGAGTCGGTCTCACTGGCGCGTCAGGTCGGCAGTCGCTCGGGCACGGGATTCGTCAACGGCGTGCTGCGAACCGTCTCGCGCTCGACCCCCGACGAGTGGCTCGCCCGTGTGCTGGCCGAGACGACGAGCCCCGACGATGCCCTGGCAGCTCGCTACTCGCATCCCGAATGGGTAGTTCGTGCCCTTCGCGGGGCCCTCGCGGCCGAGGGTCGGGCCGACGAACTCGAGACCCTCCTCGAGGCCGACAACGAGCCGGCCCGCGTCAGCCTCGTAGCCCTGCCCGGCCTCGCCGACCCTGGCGCCGTCGAGGGTGTCGAGGAGGGCCGATTCTCGCCCGTCGCTCTCACAGCACCGCACGGCGACCCCGCGAGCCTCGCCGACGTCCGATCCGGCACGGTCCGAGTGCAAGATGAAGGTTCGCAACTCGCCGCCCTCGCCCTCTCGCGCCTGAAGCCGATCGAGCCGGGGGAGCGCTGGCTCGACATGTGCGCGGGGCCCGGCGGCAAGGCGGCCCTGCTCGCGGCCGAAGCCGCCGTCGGCGGTGCGAGACTGACTGCCAACGAGCTCGTCCCGGGTCGTGTCGGTCTGGTCAAGCAGGCCCTCGCCGCCGTCACCGCCGCGGCCCGCGCGGCGGGTTCGTCGTCGCCGGCCGCGACGGCCTCCGTACCCGAGCTCGTCGAGGTCAGGCAGGGCGACGCCACCGAGATCGGGGCGTCCGAGCCCGAGACGTACGCGCGGATCCTGCTCGATGCCCCCTGCACCGGCCTCGGCGCACTCCGCCGCCGCCCCGAAGCCCGATGGCGCAAGCAGCCGCGCGACGTGGCCGAGCTGACCGGGCTGCAGTCCGAGCTCTTCTCGTCGGCCCTCGCGGCGCTCGCGCCCGGTGGCACGCTCGCCTACGTGACCTGCTCGCCGCACACGGCCGAGACCCGCGGAGTCGTCGAGTCCGGTCTGAAGCGCTGGGCTCGCGACGGCGGTACGCCGATCGACACGATCGACGCCACCGAGGTGCTGCAGAGCGTGGCGGTCGCCGAGCTCGACCTCGGTGCCGGGCCGTTCGTGCAGCTCTGGCCGCACCGACACGGCACCGACGCGATGTTCGTGGCGTTGCTGCGCAAGCGCGCCTAGCTCGCGTCTCGCAACCTCGCGCGGGCAGACACCGCTTTGCGGGCGAAACACCACCGAAAAGCGGCGTCCTGCCCGAAAAGTCGTGCCGCGGACCGCCCGATAGGCTTGACGGGTGCCCAGCAATCACCCCATCCGTATCAGCCCCAGCATCCTCTCGGCCGATTTCGTCAACCTCGAGCGCGACCTCGGACGCATCTCGACGGCCGACCTCGTGCACGTCGACGTGATGGACGGCCATTTCGTGCCGAACCTCACGCTGGGCCTGCCCATCGTCGAGCGCATCCAGCAGGTGAGCCCGCTGCCCCTCGATGTGCACCTGATGATCGACGACCCGTTGCGGTGGGCCCCGAAGTACGCCGAGACCGGCGCCTTCTCCGTGACGTTCTCGATCGAGGCGGCACCCGATCCCCGTGCCGTCGCCAAGGCGATCAAAAACGCAGGATCCCGGGCGGCCGTCGCCATCAAACCGGGCACCCCGATCGAGCCCGTTCTCGACCTCCTCGACGACATCGACATGATCCTGGTCATGACCGTGGAGCCGGGGTTCGGCGGGCAGTCGTTCATGGGCGAGACGATGCCGAAGCTCCGAGCCGCTCGAGAAGCCATCGATGCGTCCGGTCGTGAGATCTGGCTCGAGGTCGACGGGGGTATCACCGCCGAGACCATCGTGACCGCCGTCGAGAACGGTGCCGACACGATCGTCGCAGGATCCTCCGTCTACGGTCCGGCCGGCACCCCGGAGCCCGTCGACCGCATCGCCGCGCTCCGCGCGAGCGCGAGCCAGGTAGCGTAGGCGTCGTGAAATCGTTCGACGACCTGTTTGCAGAGCTCAGCGCCAAGATCACCGAGCGCCCCGAGGGCTCCGGCACCGTCAAAGAATTCGACGCAGGAGTGCATCAGATCGGCAAGAAGATCGTCGAGGAGGCCGCCGAGGTGTGGATGGCCGCCGAGTACGAGGGCGACGTCGCCACCGCCGAAGAGATCTCGCAGCTGCTGTACCACCTGCAGGTGCTCATGCTGGCCAAGGGCCTCACCCCGGCCGACATCTACCGACATCTCTGAGCCAGGCTCGACGTTCCGAGCCCCACCGGCCCCGTCACTTCTAGAGAAATCGGACTCATGCTCCGCGTAGCTGTACCCAACAAGGGCTCGCTCTCCGAGACCGCCAGCCAGATGCTCACCGAGGCCGGCTACACCGGTCGTCGCGATCCGAAGTCGCTCTACCTCGCCGACGAGCGCAACGGCGTCGAGTTCTTCTACCTGCGTCCCCGCGACATCGCGACCTACGTCGGCTCGGGTGCCCTCGACGTCGGCATCACCGGCCGCGACCTGCTGCTCGACTCGGGCTCGCCGGCGCGCGAGGTCACCAGCCTCGACTTCGGCTCGTCGACCTTCCGCTTCGCCGGCCCCGCGGGCAAATACCACGCGCCGTCCGACCTCGAGGGCGTCCGCGTGGCCACGAGCTACGCGGGTCTCGTCCGCGAGTTCCTGCGCGAGAACGGCGTCACCGCCGAGCTCGTCAGCCTCGATGGCGCCGTCGAGAGCGCCGTGCAGCTGGGCGTGGCAGATGCCATTGCCGACGTCGTCGAAACGGGTACGACCCTTCGGGCGGCCGGTCTCGAGACCTTCGGCCCGGTGATCCTCAAGTCGACGGCCGTGCTGATCGCCTCCGACGAGTCCATCGCCGGCCTCGACGTCCTGCAGCGTCGCCTTCAGGGTGTGCTGGTCGCGCGCCAGTACGTCCTCATGGACTACGACCTGCCCGTGCGCTTGCTCGACCAGGCGACCAAGGTCGCTCCGGGCATCGAATCGCCGACGGTCTCGTCTCTCCACGACCCGGAGTGGGCTGCTGTCCGCGTCATGGTGCCGCGCACCGACACGAACCAGATCATGGATGCCCTCTACGACCTCGGGGCTCGAGCGATCCTGGTCAGCCCCATCCACGCCGCGAGACTGTGACGGGCGAGCGACCGTGACTCACCGAACGCATGCCTCGGGTGACTCGACCCTCGCCATCCGGGTGATCCCCTGCCTCGACGTGGCCGAGGGCCGTGTCGTGAAGGGCGTGAACTTCCTCGACCTGCGCGACGCGGGCGATCCGGTGGAGCTCGCGCGCACCTACTACGAGCAGGGTGCCGACGAGATCACCTTTCTCGACGTGACCGCGTCGGTCGAGGGTCGGGGCACCACCTACGACATGGTCCGCCAGACCGCCGAGCAGATCTTCATCCCGCTTACGGTGGGCGGGGGAGTGCGCTCCACCGACGACGTCGCGCGCCTCCAGGGCGCCGGAGCCGACAAGGTGGGCGTCAACAGCGCCGCGATCACTCGCCCGGAGCTCCTGGGCGAGATCGCCGACCGGTTCGGTGCCCAGGCACTCGTCCTCTCGCTCGACGTCAAGCGATCGCCCACGACGCCGTCCGGCTTCGTCGTGACCACCCACGGCGGTCGGCGCGAGACCACTCTCGACGCGGTCGCCTGGGCCCGCGAGGCCGTCGAGCGCGGGGCCGGAGAGCTGCTGGTCAACTCGATCGACGCCGATGGCACGAAGCGCGGCTTCGACCTCGAGCTCATCACCCTGATGCGCGAGAACGCCGCCGTGCCGGTCATCGCGTCGGGTGGCGCCGGGCGGCTCGACCACTTCGCCCCGGCGATCCAGGCCGGTGCCGATGCGGTGCTCGCGGCCAGTGTGTTCCACAATGGAGAGCTGACGATCGGCGACGTCAAGTCGGCCCTCGCAGAATCCGGTGCCATCGTCCGCTGACCGAGCGGCCGGGGCACCGTGCGCCTCACCAATCGAAGGATCACCATGACCGAGCAGCTCACCCGCGAGACCGTCGAGCCCGTCGTCGAGCGGGCCGCCTTCGATGCGAAGGGGCTGCTGCCGGCGATCATTCAAGAAGAGAGCACCCGCGACGTCTTGATGATGGGCTGGATGGACGCCGAGGCGCTCCGTCGCACGCTGACCGAGGGTCGGGTCACGTTCTGGTCGCGCTCGCGCCAGGAGTACTGGCGCAAGGGCGACACCTCGGGTCACGCCCAGTTCGTGCGCAGCGCCGCTCTCGATTGCGATGGCGACACCCTGCTCGTCACCGTCGAGCAGATCGGCGCCGCCTGCCACACCGGCGAGCACGCCTGCTTCGACGTCGACCCCCTCGTTCCCGTGACCGGCTCCTCCTCGATCGGCTCTCCGCATGTCTGACAGCACCACCCGCGCCGAATTCGACGCGCTCCTCGACGGCCACCGGGTCATCCCGGTCGTTCGCAGTCTCTTCGCCGCCGAAGAGACACCGGTCGGCATCTACCGCAAGCTGGCCGACGGCCGTCCCGGTACGTTCCTGCTCGAGTCCGCCGAACAGGGCGGCATCTGGTCGCGCTATTCGTTCATCGGCGTCTCGTCGTTCGGTGTTCTGACCACGAGCGGAGTCACGACGCGAGAAGGATCCTCGATCCAGACCGAGTGGATCGACTACGGCGTGTCGCGCGAACGGGCGCTGGGTGACGCTTCGGGCGCTCCGCTCGACGTCCTGTCTCACCTCCACGACCGCTGGAAGACCCCCGTGATCCCCGGCCACCCGCCGCTCACCGGTGGTCTCGTCGGATTCATCGGCTGGGAGGCCGTGCGGCAGCTCGAGAACTTGCCCGATGCGCCACCCGCCGAGTTCGACGTGCCGGCTCAGGCGCTCAGCTTCGTTTCCGAGCTCATCGTGCTCGATCACCGCACGGGCACGGCGCTGCTCATCGCCACCGCCCTCAACGACGGCACCGACGACGGCGAGACGCTGTGGACGGCCGCGCAGAAGCAGCTCGATGCCCTGCAGACGAAGCTCGCCGGGCCGAGCCCCGCGCATCTCGCCCAGGTCGACATGTCTCTCGAGCCGGAACCGGTGCGCCGGTCGACCGATGCCGAGTACGCCGAGGCCATCGCTCGCTCGAAGCAGTTCATCCACGACGGCGACGTGTTCCAGGTCGTGATCTCGCAGCGCTTCGACCACGAGCTGACGGCGCCGGCCATCGATGTGTACCGGGTGTTGCGAACCCTCAATCCGAGCCCGTACATGTACCTGGTCAGTCTCGAAGACAGCGCCGGCGTTCCGTATCAGATCGTGGGTTCCAGCCCCGAGGCCCTTGTCAAGGTCCAGGGCTCTCGCGCCTACTCCCACCCGATCGCGGGCTCGAAGCCACGCGGCGCGACCCCCGAAGAAGACCTCGCGTTCGCGACCGCGCTCGAGAGCGACGACAAGGAGCGCGCCGAGCACCTGATGCTCGTCGATCTCGCCCGGAACGACCTCCTCAAGGTCTGCGTGCCGGGCAGCGTCGAGGTCACCGAGTTCATGCACGTCGAGCGCTTCAGCCACATCATGCACCTGGTCTCGAGCGTCGAGGGCGACCTCGCCCCGGGGCGCAACGCCATCGACGCCTTCCGCGCGACCTTCCCGGCCGGCACGCTCTCCGGGGCGCCCAAGCCCCGAGCCCTCGAGATCATCGACGCCCTGGAGCCCGCCCAGCGCGGTGTCTACGGCGGCGTGGTCGGCTACTTCGATTTCGCAGGATCCGCCGACGTCGCGATCGCCATCCGAACCGTTCTTCTCCAGCCCGGCATCGCCCGCGTCCAGGCCGGCGCCGGCCTCGTGGCCGACTCCGATCCCGCGTCCGAGAACCAGGAGGCCCGCAACAAGGCCGCCGCACCCCTTCGAGCGGTCGCCGTGGCCAACGCCATGACGACCCTTCACTGATCCGTGCCGGTCGACCAGGCCGACGCCAGACAGGCAGCGTCATGACAATCACTCCGCAGCGGACCCGCTCGACCAAGCTCCCGTCGATCCTCGCCGGACTGGCTCTGGCCGGTCTCACCCTGCTCACGTACACGCAGACCTGGGTCAACTCGACCGTTACGAGCCCGAGCGGCGGCACCGTGCGGGTGGTGGCCGACGGCAGCGCAGCGGCGCCCGCCCTGTCGGCGCTGGCGTTGGCGGGGCTCGCCCTCTTCGGGGCGATCACGATTGCGGGCCCGGTGTTCCGCGTCATCCTGGGGGTCCTCGAAATCCTCCTGGGTGGGTCCGTCGCCCTGTCCGCGATCCTCGCGGTCTCCGACCCCATCGGCGCTGCGGCCCACGCGATCACGAAGGTGACCGGCGTCGACGGCGACTCATCCGTCCGTGACATCGTCCAGAGCCACTCGATGACCGCCTGGCCCTGGGTCGCACTCCTCGCGGGCGTTGCCATGGCGGCGCTCGGCGTCGCGGTCATCCTCACCTCGAAGCGCTGGCCCGCCTCCACTCGTCGCTACCAGGCCGTCCGCCTCGTCGACGAGAACGGCACCACCGATCCGGTCGTGGCCTGGGACACTCTCTCGACGGGAGCAGATCCGACGGCTCGCCGCGAGGATGACCCGAGCGACAACCGATAGACTCGGGGCTCGTACCCCCAGCATTTCAAGGAGCACCGTGAGTATCGAGAGCACGAACCATGTGACGAAGGCGTCGGCCGGCAAGGCCGCCGAGGCGAGCCACGACAGCGACTCCGACGGGCACGGCAACTCGCCGGCGGCCTGGACGGCCGTCGTCATCATGCTCGTGGCATTCGCCGTCGGCACCATCGCCTTCTGCGCCGATGTGCCGATCGTGGTCTGGATCGCGGCCGGGTTCATCGTGATCGGGGCCCTCGTCGGCCTCGTCCTCAAAAAGATGGGTTACGGCGTCGGCGGTGCCCGCTACGTTCCGAAGGCTCACCAGTAAGTGCTCGACGACCTCTACGCCGGCGCTCTCGCCGACGCCGAAGCGCGCCGTTCTCTCGTCTCCCTCGCTGACGTAGAACGCGCTGCGCTCGCCCAGACTCCTGCCCTCGACGCCCGGGCTGCGCTTCAGCCAGCCGACCGGGTGAAGATCATCGCCGAGGTGAAGCGCGCGAGTCCGTCTCGCGGTGCCCTCTCCGAGATCGCCGACCCTGCCTCCCTCGCGCACTCGTACGAGACCGGTGGCGCGAGCGCCATCAGCGTCCTCACCGAGGGCCGCAAGTTCAAGGGCACCCTCGCCGACCTGGTCGCTGTTCGGGCGGCCGTCTCGGTGCCGGTGCTCCGCAAAGACTTCATCGCCGAGCCGTACCAGGTGTTCGAGGCACGCGCCGCCGGGGCCGATCTCGTGCTCCTCATCGTCGCGGGCCTGCCGCAGCAGAAGCTCGTCGAACTCCACCAGCTCACTCTCGAGCTGGGCATGACGGCCCTCATCGAGACGCACTCCGCCGACGAGGTCGTTCGCGGTCTCGATGCCGGGGCCACCGTCCTGGGCGTCAATGCTCGCGACCTGACCACGTTCGAGCTCGACCAAGACCTCTTCGGCTCGCTTGCCGGCAGCATCCCCTCGGGTGTCGTGCGGGTCGCCGAGTCCGCCGTCAAGTCGCCGGCCGACGTGGCTCACTACCGCCGTTCCGGGGCCGACGTCGTCCTGGTCGGCGAGGCTCTCGTAGTCCACGGCGACCCGGTCGACGCCCTCACCACTTTCCTGGAGGTCTGATGACCACCCTGCACGATGTAGTTGGCCCGTATTTTGGCGAGTTCGGCGGGCGCTATGTGCCTGAATCGCTCGTCGCAGCCCTCGATGAGCTCGACGAGGCCTACAAGGCGGCCGCCGTCGATCCGTCCTTCCAGGCCGAGCTCGCCGAGTTGCACAAGACCTACACGGGTCGTCCGTCGATCATCACGGAGGTGCCCCGCTTCGCGGAGCACGCCGGCGGCGCACGGGTCATCCTGAAGCGCGAAGACCTGAACCACACCGGCTCGCACAAGATCAACAACGTGCTCGGGCAGGCGCTCCTCGCCAAACGGCTCGGCAAGACCCGCCTCATCGCCGAGACCGGTGCCGGCCAGCACGGGGTCGCGACGGCCACCGCCGCCGCGCTCTTCGGCATGGAATGCGTGGTCTACATGGGCCAGGTCGACACCGAGCGCCAGGCACTCAACGTCGCCCGCATGCGCCTCCTCGGCGCCGAAGTCGTGTCGGTGGCCACCGGCTCGCGCACGCTGAAAGACGCGATCAACGACGCTCTCCGCGACTGGGTCGCCAGCGTCGAGACGACCCACTATGTGCTCGGCACCGTCGCCGGCCCGCACCCCTTCCCGACGATGGTCCGCGACTTCCACAAAATCATCGGCGAAGAAGCCCGCGAGCAGGTGCTGGCACTCACCGGCAAGCTCCCCGACTACATCACCGCGTGCATCGGCGGCGGTTCCAACGCCATCGGCATCTTCAACGCGTTCCTCGACGACCCTTCGGTCGAGCTCTACGGCTTCGAGGCGGGCGGCGACGGCATCGAGAGTGGGCGCCACGCCGCCTCGATCACGCTCGGCAAGACCGGCGTGCTCCAGGGCGCGAAGTCGTACCTCATGCAAGACGACGACGGTCAGACCGTCGAGAGCCACTCGATCTCGGCCGGGCTCGATTACCCGGCGGTCGGCCCCGAGCACGCCTGGCTCGCCAAGATCGGCCGCGTGCACTACGAGCCGATCACCGATGCCGAGGCGATGGAGGCCTTCCGCCTCCTCACCCGCACCGAGGGCATCATCCCCGCGATCGAGTCGGCTCACGCGCTGGCCGGAGCGATCAAACTCGGGCTCAAGCACGGGCCCGATGCGACGATCCTGGTATCGCTGAGCGGGCGAGGCGACAAAGACGTGGCATCCGC
The DNA here is from genome assembly GCF_049472575.1 of Frondihabitans sp. 4ASC-45. NCBI lineage: Bacteria > Bacillati > Actinomycetota > Actinomycetes > Micrococcales > Microbacteriaceae > Frondihabitans > Frondihabitans sp. 4ASC-45. The sequence goes on from NZ_JBCEBN010000002.1 coordinate 362,453, forward strand.
GAGCCGCTACTTCGGTCTGCTCGAGGGCGAGATCGTCGACGACGGGGCGGTGCAACTGTGATCGACTCCACCACCAGCAAGGTCGGCGCGGCGATCCACGCCCGGAAAGACGCCGGGTCGGGTGCCGTCATCGGCTATCTGCCCCTCGGCTTCCCCGACATCCAGACGAGCATCGACGCCGCTGTCACCCTGGCGAACAACGGGGTCGACGTGCTCGAGCTCGGTCTGCCTTACTCCGACCCGGTGATGGACGGCCCGGTCATCCAGGCGGCCACCCAGCGTGCTCTCGCTGAGGGGTATCGCGTTCGCGACACGTTCCCCGCCGTCCGCGAGATCGTGTCGCAGGTGAAGACGCCCGTGCTGGTCATGACGTACTGGAACCCCGTAGCGCAGTTCGGCGCTCAGAGGTTCGCCGACGAGCTGTCCGCCGCCGGGGGAGCCGGGCTCATCACCCCCGACCTCATTCCTGACGAAGGATCCGAGTGGATGGCTGCGGCCACCGCCGCCGACCTCGATCGTGTCTTTCTCGCCGCCCCCTCGTCCTCCGAGACACGCCTGAAGCAGGCCGTCGAGGCGAGCCGGGGCTTCGTCTACACCGTTTCGACCATGGGCATCACGGGTGCCCGCTCCGACGTCGATTCGGCCGCGGCCACTCTCGTCGCACGCCTCCGGGCCGTCGGGGTCGACAATGCCTGCGTGGGCCTCGGCATCTCCACCGCCCAGCAGGTGCGAGAAGTCCTCGCTTACGCCGACGGCGCCATCATTGGCTCCGCCTTCGTCCGGGCACTCGCCGAGGGTGGCCTCGAGCGACTCGCGGCCGTGTCGAGCGACCTCGCTTCGGGCAGTAGAGTCTCGTAGCGGCGGGGTTCGTCGCACGACACCGTACGAACACCCCGGTTTCGGCCGTGACGGATCCTTCGGTCCGGCCCCTGTTTCCCCACGAAAGGCACCTGAACGTTGCTGCCCCTGAGCATTCCGAGCCCTTCTGCCTCGTGGCAGTACTTCGACCTCACGGGGTGGATCAACGACACGTTCGGTGCGTCGATTCCCTTTAGCCTCCGGATCCACGCGTACGCCATCTGCATTCTGCTCGGCATCGTCGCGGCGGTCCTCGTCACCAACTACCGGCTGAACCGTCGCGGTGCCGAGCGCTGGATCATCATCGACCTCGCCATCTGGTGCGTGCCGTTCGGCATCGTCGGCGGGCGCGTCTTCCACGTGGTCACGCACCCCGACGACTACTTCAACGGCCAGCCGCTCTGGCACGTCTTCGCGATCTGGGAGGGCGGGCTCGCCATCTTCGGCGCGCTGATCTTCGGTGCCCTAGGCGCCTGGCTCGGATGCCGCCAGACCGGCCTCCGCTTCACCGTCTTCGCCGACGCACTCGTGCCCGGCCTGATGCTCGCGCAGGCGTTCGGCCGCCTCGGCAACTACTTCAACCACGAGCTCTTCGGCACCCCGACCACGCTGCCCTGGGGCCTCGAGATCGAGACGACCAACGCCGCGTACCCCGTGGGCCTGCCCGCCGGCACGCTGTTCCACCCGACGTTCGCCTACGAGATCATCTGGAACCTCTTCGGCCTCGCCGTGATCCTGCTGATCAACCGCAACGTGAAGCTCGAGTGGGGCAAGACGCTCGCCCTCTACTTCATCTGGTACGGCGTCGGCCGGGCCTGGTTCGAGTCGATTCGCACCGACTACAGCCAGCTCTTCTTCGGAATCCGCACCAACGTCTGGGCAGCCCTCGCCGCGGTCGTCCTCGGCATCATCATCTTCATCGTGCAGAGCAGAAACCACACCGGAATGGTGCCGAGCGCCTACGTCCCAGGCCGCGGGCCGAACGACGTCGACACTCGCGCCGACGCCCACACCGCTGACAGCGACGACGCTGAGCTAGACTCCGTAGACGAGACCGCCGCCGACGACGCCGACGCGACCGCCGCCACCAGCGACAGCGATACCGTCAAAGCCTGACCAGGCTCCTGCCGGCCGCACCCTGTACCAAAGCACCCTGCACCACAAGCACTCCGCACGACAGCACTCCGCACGACAGGATCCCTGCACCGAGCAACCCTGCAGCACCGCACCAACACCACCCCGCACCACTGGCAGCCGCATCACAGCAGCGGCACCAGCATCCGCTCCACCTCTCCGATCCGCACACAGATCGCCGAGACGTCCACGTGGGTCTCTTTAGAACCACCGCGACGAGACGCCCCGAAGGCCACGACCCCGAGCCCCCGGCGCCTGCCACACCCACTCGGTTTTCTGCCGAGTGCCAGCGAATCGGGCCAGCGACGCCCCGCCCTGCGTAAGTTTTCCTCTACTAGTCAGTCACGACTAGTCCCACATCGTGAGGACGGATCGACATGGCTCTCACGCCAGCGCACCAGACCTTCAGCACCATTCCCGCCGCCCAGGGTCTGTACGACCCTGCCCAGGAGAAAGACGCCTGCGGCCTGGCCATGGTCGCCACGCTCCGCGGCACCCCGGGCCACGACATCATCGATGCCGCGCTCGGGGCCCTGCGCAACCTCGAGCACCGCGGGGCGGTCGGCTCGGACGCCGGCACGGGCGACGGTGCCGGGATCCTGATGCAGGTTCCGGACGCCTTCTTCCGCGAGGTCGTCGAGTTCGACCTGCCCGAGGCGGGCCACTACGCGGTCGGCATCGCCTTCCTCCCCACGGACTTCGACGAGCGGAAGACCCTTCAGGCGGCGATCGAGAAGATCGTCGTCGAAGAGAGCCTCCGGGTCGTCGGCTGGCGCGACGTCCCCGTGCGCTCCGGCGAGCTCGGCACCCTGGCCCGCAACGCCATGCCGGCCTTCGAGCAGCTTTTCGTCGCGGCCGCGCACGGCTCCGACCACGTCGAAGGCGTCGCCCTCGACCGCCTCGCCTTCCGCATGCGCAAGCGTGCCGAACGCGAGCTCGGCGCCTACTTCACGTCTCTCTCGAGCCGCACCATGGTCTACAAGGGCATGGTCACGACCCTCCAGCTGGAGCCGTTCTACCCCGACCTCTCCGACGAGCGGGTGGCCTCGAAGTTGGCAATCGTGCATTCGCGCTACTCGACGAACACGTTCCCGTCGTGGCCCCTTGCGCAGCCGTTCCGCATGATCGCGCACAACGGCGAGATCAACACGGTCCGCGGCAACCGCAACTGGATGCGGGCCCGGCAGTCGCAGCTCGAGTCCGAGCTCATCGGCGACGTGACCCCGCTGCTGCCCATCGTCACGCCCGGCAACAGCGACTCCGCCTCGTTCGACGAGGTGGTCGAGCTCCTCAGCCTGACCGGTCGCTCGCTGCCGCACGCGATCATGATGATGGTTCCGGAGGCATGGGAGAACCAGGTCGGCATCGACCCGGTGCTCCGCGACTTCTACGAGTACCACTCGATGCTCATGGAGGCATGGGACGGCCCGGCAGCCATCACCTTCACCGACGGCTCGCTCGCCGGCGCCACCCTCGACCGCAACGGCCTCCGCCCGGGTCGCTACCTCGTCACCGACGACGGACTCGTGGTGCTCGCCAGCGAGATCGGCGTGCTGCCCGACATCGACCAGTCGAAGATCGTCCGCAAGGGCCGTCTGCGCCCCGGCAAGATGTTCCTGGTCGACACCGAGGCCGGCCGCATCATCGAAGACGACGAGATCAAGCAGCAGCTCGCCTCGTCCGAGGAGTACGGCGAGTGGCTCGAGATGGGTCGCATCCACCTCAAAGACCTCCCCGAGCGCGAGCACATCGTGCACACGCCGGCGTCGGTCACGCGCCGCCAGCGCACGTTCGGCTACACCGAAGAAGAGGTCAGGATCCTGCTGACCCCGATGGCCAAGGCCGGTGCAGAGCCGTTGGGCGCGATGGGCAGCGACACCCCCATCGCGGTGCTCAGCGACCGTCCGCGCCTCCTGTTCGACTACTTCACGCAGCAGTTCGCCCAGGTGACGAACCCGCCGCTCGACTCGATCCGCGAATCGGTCGTGACGTCGCTGAAGCTCGGGCTCGGCCCGGAGCGCAACCTGCTCGACGCCACGCCCGAGCACGCCCGCCAGGTGATCCTCGACTTCCCGGTGATCGACAACGACGAGCTCGCCAAGATCCAGCACATCGATCCCGCACCCGGCTCGCGTCTCACCGCAACTCTTCGTGGTCTCTACCGCGTCGACCAGGGTCCGCGCGCGATGGAGGACCGCATCGCGGCTCTCTGCGCCGAGGTCGACGAGGCGATCGCCGAGGGCTCGGAGTTCATCGTGCTGTCCGACCGCGACTCCACCGCGGAGTTCGCGCCGATCCCGTCGTTGCTCATGCTCGCGGCGGTCCACCACCACCTCATCCGGACTGAGAACCGCATGAAGGTCGGCTTGATCGTCGAGGCCGGCGACGTGCGCGAGGTCCACCATGTGGCGACCCTCATCGGCTACGGTGCGTCGGCGATCAACCCGTACCTGGCGATGGAGACCTGCGAGAACCTCGTCCGCAGCGGCATGATCACCGGCATGTCGCCGGAGCAGGCCGTGAAGAACGTGATCAAGGCGCTCGGCAAGGGCGTGCTCAAGATCATGTCGAAGATGGGCATCTCGACCGTGTCGTCGTATGCGGCCGCCCAGGCGTTCGAGGCCGTGGGCCTCAGCCAGGAATTCATCGACACCTACTTCACCGGCACCTCGACCCGCCTCGGCGGTGTCGGCGTCGACGTGATCGCGGCCGAGAACGCCGAGCGTCACCTCAGCGCCTACCCGGCCGACGGTGCGAGCCCAGCTCACGAGCGCCTCCAAACCGGTGGCGAGTACCAGTGGCGCCGCGAGGGTCCGCCGCACCTCTTCAACCCCGAGACGGTGTTCCGCCTGCAGCACGCCACTCGCACGAGGCGCTACGACATCTTCCGCGAGTACACGAAGATGGTCGACGACCAGGCCGAGCAGCTGATGACGCTCCGCGGTCTCTTCACTCTCCGCACACACGCCCGCCCGACTGTCCCCCTCGACGAGGTCGAGTCGGTGGAGTCGATCGTCAAGCGCTTCTCCACGGGTGCGATGAGCTACGGCTCCATCTCGAAAGAGGCTCACGAGACGCTGGCGATCGCGATGAACCGCCTTGGCGGCAAATCGAACACCGGCGAGGGCGGCGAAGACGTCGACCGTCTCCTCGACCCGGAGCGTCGCAGCGCCGTCAAACAGGTCGCCTCCGGGCGGTTCGGTGTGACGAGCATGTACCTGACACACGCGACCGACATCCAGCTCAAGATGGCTCAGGGCGCCAAGCCCGGCGAGGGCGGTCAGTTGCCACCGTCGAAGGTGTACCCCTGGGTGGCCCGCACTCGTCACGCGACGCCCGGTGTCGGACTCATCTCGCCGCCGCCGCACCACGACATCTACTCGATCGAAGACCTCAAGCAGCTGATCTTCGACGTCAAGCGCGCCAACCCGACCGCTCGGGTGCACGTGAAGCTCGTGTCGCAGTCGGGTATCGGCGCCGTCGCTGCGGGCGTGACCAAGGCTCTCGCCGACGTCGTCCTGGTCTCCGGCCACGACGGTGGCACCGGTGCCAGCCCGCTCAACTCGCTCAAGCACGCGGGAACCCCGTGGGAGATCGGCCTGGCCGAGACGCAGCAGACGCTCATGATGAACGGCATGCGCGACCGGGTCGTCGTTCAGGTCGACGGTCAGATGAAGACGGGTCGCGACGTGATCGTCGCCGCCCTGCTCGGTGGTGAGGAGTTCGGTTTCGCGACCGCACCCCTCGTCGTGTCGGGTTGCATCCTGATGCGGGTCTGTCACCTCGACACCTGCCCCGTCGGTGTCGCCACGCAGAACCCCGAGCTCCGCGCCCGGTTTACCGGCAAGGCCGAGCACGTCGTCAACTTCTTCGAGTTCCTCGCACAGGAGGTGCGGGAGTACCTCTCCGAGCTCGGCTTCCGCTCGCTCGACGAGGCGATCGGCCACCACGAGTTGCTCGGCGTCGACCGCGCCGTCGACCACTGGAAGGCGTCGGGGCTCGACCTCTCTCCCGTGCTCGTCGGCCCGGTGTTCGCCGACGACGAGCCGCGCCGCAACTTCGTCCAGCAGGATCACGAGCTCGAGAAGCACTTCGACAACCAGCTCATCGCCGCATCCGCCGATGTCATCGCCACCGGCGGCTCGATCGCGCTCGACCTTCCGATCCGCAACACGGAGCGTGCCGTCGGAACAATGCTCGGCCACGAAGTGACCGTTCAGCGCGGCGAGCACGGTCTCCCCGCGGGCAGCATCGACATCACCCTCCGAGGATCCGCCGGGCAGTCGCTCGGTGCCTTCCTTCCGGCGGGCATCACGTTGCGACTCGTCGGCGACAGCAACGACTACGTCGGCAAGGGCCTCTCCGGCGGCACGGTCATCGTGCGTCCGCCCGAGGAGGCGAGCTTCCCGGCCGAAGACAACGTCATCGCCGGCAACGTCATCGGTTACGGCGCGACCCAGGGCAGCATGTTCATCCGCGGCATCGTGGGGGAGCGCTTCCTGGTCCGCAACTCGGGCGCCAGCGCCGTCGTGGAGGGCGTGGGCGACCACGCGCTCGAATACATGACGGGCGGTCTCGCCGTCATCCTCGGGGAGACCGGCCGCAACCTCGGCGCCGGCATGTCGGGCGGTACCGCCTACGTGCACGGTCTCCGCCGCGAGAACGTCAACGACGACTCGCTGACGGCCGGCGAGCTGCTGCTCCAGCCGCTCGGAAGTGCCGACATCGAGATCCTCGAGGATCTCCTCCGTCAGCACCTCGCCGAGACCGGATCACCGGTGGCGGAGAAGCTGCTCGTCGACCTCGAGAAGTCCGCGGAGGAGTTCGTGAAGGTACTGCCTCGCGACTACGCCGCTGTAATGGAAACCCGTAAGACCGCTGCTGCCGAGGGCCTCGACCTCGACGGTGACGAGGTCTGGAATCGAATCATGGAGGTGACCGGTGGCTGACCCCAAAGGTTTTCTGAAGGTCCAGAAGCGCGAGCTTCCCCCGCGTCGTCCCGTCTCTGTCCGGCTCATGGACTGGAAAGAGGTCTACGAGCAGCAGGAGAGCGGTGAACTGCGACGTCAGGCGGGTCGCTGCATGGACTGTGGCGTGCCGTTCTGCCACCAGGGCTGCCCCCTCGGCAATCTGATCCCGGAGTGGAACGATCTCATGTGGCGCGGTGAGGGCCGCCAGGCCATCGAGCGTCTGCACGCGACGAACAACTTCCCGGAGTGGACGGGTCGGCTCTGCCCCGCGCCCTGCGAATCGTCGTGCGTGCTGGGTATCAACCAGCCGCCGGTCACGATCAAGCAGGTCGAGGTGTCGATCATCGATCAGGCCTTCTCGAACGGCTGGGTCACCCCGCACCCGCCCGAGCGCCTCACCGGCAAGACCGTCGCCGTCGTCGGTTCCGGCCCGGCCGGCTTGGCTGCTGCTCAGCAGCTGACCCGCGCAGGCCACACCGTCGCCGTCTACGAGCGCGACGACCGCATCGGCGGCCTCCTCCGCTATGGCATCCCCGACTTCAAGATGGAGAAGAAGCAGATCGAGCTCCGTCTCGCTCAGATGCGAGCAGAGGGCACCCGCTTCCGCGCGGGCGTCGAGATCGGCCGTGACATCGCCTGGGATGACCTCCGCGCTCGCTACGACGCCGTGATCGTAGCCACCGGGGCGACCGTTCCCCGAGACCTGCCGATCCCGGGCCGCGACCTGCCGGGCGTCCACTTCGCCATGGAGTACCTCGTGGCCCAGAACAGGATCGGGGCCGGCGATTCGCTCGGCGACCAGATCTCGGCCGAGGGCAAGCACGTCGTCGTGCTCGGCGGCGGCGACACCGGTGCCGACTGCATCGGCACCGCGCACCGTCAGGGCGCGCTCAGCGTCACCAACCTCGCTATCGGCCAGCAGCCTCCGTCGGAGCGCCCCGACAGCCAGCCCTGGCCGATGCAGCCGACGCTCTTCGAGGTCGCGAGTGCTCACGAAGAGGGTGGCGAGCGGGAGTACCTCGCTTCCACGGTCGAGTTCCTCTCGAACGATGTCGGCGAGGTCCGGGCCATCCGCGTGGCCGAGACCGAGTTCGTCGACGGCCGCCGCGTGCCGAAGTCCGGCACCGAGCGCGAGATCCCGGCCGACCTGGTCCTGCTCGCACTCGGTTTCACCGGTCCGGAGCGCGAGGCCCTCGAAGGCCAGCTCGAGATGCCCTTCACCGACCGCGGCATGATCGAGCGCGACGTGTCGTACGAGACCGGCCAGCCGGGCGTGTTCGTCACGGGTGACGCCGGACGCGGTCAGTCGCTCATCGTGTGGGCCATCGCCGAGGGCCGCGCCACGGCGGCCGCCGTCGACAAGTACCTCGAGGGTGCGACTTCTCTGCCCTCGCCGGTCAAGCCGACCGACCGGGCTCTGTCTCTCTAACCGATTGCTCGCCCTCCAGCCATCCGCCGGTTAGATTCCAGCCGCTTTGCGGGAATAAACTGGCGACACGGCCTCGACCGTCACCTGCGTGCATCAGGTCCACCGACGCAGCCACCTCCAACGAAGGAACAAATGAGACGTGCAAAGATCGTCGCCACCCTCGGGCCGGCGACTTCGAGCTATGAAGACATCCGGGCCATCATCGATGCCGGAGTCGACGTCGCGCGGATGAACCTGAGCCACGGCACATACGACGTCCATCAGGGTGTCTACGACAACGTCCGCCAGGCGGCCGCCGATTCGGGCCGCGCCGTCGCCGTCCTGGTCGACCTCCAGGGTCCGAAGATCCGCCTGGGCAAGTTCTCCGATGGGCCGCACGAGCTGGCCGTCGGTGACATCTTCAAGATCACGACCGAAGACATCCTCGGCACCAAAGAGATCTGCGGCACGACCTTCAAGGGTCTCCCTCAAGACGTCTCCGCGGGCGACCCGCTCCTCGTCGACGACGGCCGGGTGAAGCTCCGGGTACTCGACACCGACGGCACCGTCGTCACGACCGAGGTCGTCGTCGCCGGTACGGTCTCGAACAACAAGGGCATCAACCTGCCCGGAGTCGCGGTCAACGTGCCCGCCCTCTCCGACAAAGACGAGGCCGACCTGCGCTGGGGCCTCAAGCTCGGCGCCGACTTCATCGCCCTGTCGTTCGTGCGAAATGCCGACGACATCGATCGAGTGGCCGAGATCATGGCGGAGGAGGGCCGCAAGGTTCCCGTCTACGCCAAGATCGAGAAGCCCCAGGCCGTCGACAACCTCGAGGCCATCATCGACGCGTTCGACGGCATCATGGTCGCCCGTGGCGACCTCGGCGTCGAACTCCCGCTCGAAGCGGTCCCGATCGTGCAGAAGCACGCAGTCGAGCTGTCCCGCCGCATGGCGAAGCCGGTCATCGTCGCGACTCAGATGCTCGAGTCCATGATCTCCTCGCCCATCCCGACCCGCGCCGAGACCTCCGACGTCGCGAACGCCGTTCTCGACGGAGCCGACGCAGTCATGCTGTCGGGTGAGACCAGTGTGGGCGAGTTCCCGGTCATCACGGTGCAGACCATGGCTCGCATCGTCGCTTCGACCGAAGAGCACGGTCTCGAGCGCATTCCCGCGCTCGGCACCAAGCCGCGCACCCTCGGTGGCGCTATCACGCTGGCTGCGGCCGAAGTCGCCGAATTCGTGCAGGCCAGCTACGTGTGCGTCTTCACCGAGGGGGGCGACACCGTTCGCCGCATGGCGCGTCTGCGCCACGCGATCCCGATCGTCGCCTTCACAACCGACGAGGCGATCCGCCGTCGCATGGCGATGAGCTGGGGCGTCCAGTCGTACCTCGTCGACCCGGTCACGCACACCGACGCGATGTTCGGCCAGGTCGACGACGTCCTCCTGGGCAACACTCTCGCCGAGACCGGCGACAAGGTCATCGTCATCTCTGGTTCCCCTCCCGGAATCTCGGGGTCGACGAACGACCTCCGCGTCCACCGGGTGGGTGACGCGCACGCCGGCGCCGCACCGGCGTACGCGCGCGACTAGTCGTCTCGACCCAGGAGGCCGGCACCTCTTCGGAGGTGCCGGCCTTCTCTGTCGGTCCGTCTGTTTCGGGGCCGTGTTCCTGCTGAGAATCGAGGATCCCACCGCTCACCCGATCCTAGGATCGTCACCATGGCGATCAACGGCTCGCATCCCGGATGCTTCGCGGTCGGCGCACGGCTCTACGCCGTCCCCTCCGACACCGGGCACGACGTCGCCGAGACTCAGGCCAGCTGGGCCCGTCCGGGTTCACCGCACCACCGCCGCCCTCGCATCCACTGGAGCGTCGTCGTCGGGGGAGTGGCCGGTGGCATCCTGATCGATGCCTCGGCAATCAGGTCGTCCGATCTGGCCGACCCCGTTGCGCTGCTGATGATGTTCATCCTCGGCGGCCTGGTCGGTTTCGCCAGCGCCTACGGGATCCGCGAGGCGTGTCTCGGCCGGAAGCCCGAGCCCGAGCAGGTCCGGCTTCCCGCCGTCGAGATCCCGGGAGACGTCGCTCGCGGGGCACCCGACGATGCCACGGCCGACGAGCTCGTGCTGTGGAGCGTCGTGACCAAGCGGTATCGAGCCGCCCTCGTTGCGCGGGATGATGCGCCGTTCGTGCCGGATCCTCGGGTCTCGACACCGTCGTCGACGGGGGCGACGACGGCGACCGCGGCCGAAGCGGGTGCGCTGGCCGAGTTGGCGTACATCACGGCGCGACACGATTTCGAGCCGGTTGCCGAGTTGCTCGGGTTGGCCACTCCGCGCTGAACGCGTCTCCGCGTCACTCGAACAGGCTGGCGCACGCGTACCAAGCTGGCGCACGCGAAAAGACCCCGCCTGCCGAAGCAGACGGGGTCTTTCGAAGTGCGGGGGTCTTAGAGAACGCGGATGTTCTCGGCCTGGAGGCCCTTGTTGCCCTGAGCGGTCTCGAATTCGACCTTCTGGTTCTCTTCGAGGTTGCGGTAGCCGTCGCCGGAAATCGCAGAGAAGTGCGCGAACACGTCAGTGGATCCGTCGTCGGGGGTGATGAAGCCGAAGCCCTTTTCGGAGTTGAACCACTTCACGGTGCCTGTTGCCATTTTTCTATTCCTTCAATCAGAGGTGTTCGATCCCTTACCTGTGGGATCTCTCGTCGCGGTGCTTTTTTGGTCCGCTCCCTCTAAGAACGATGAGACTCGGACGACCTTTTCGCCTGAATGACGAACCGATGCCACGTGCCCCATCGCGAAGTACAAATGCGTAACACAACAACCAGTACTGACAACCGTAGCCCAGGACGATGACTCGCGGGGGGATTCCAGCCACAAAGTCGCGAAGAAAGTGATTCTTTTGGGCCGTCCGGCCTTGAGGCGAAGGCGAGAACACCAGCGACGGCGACCTGTCCGCTAGGATCGACGACTGCGCGAATGTGGTGGAATTGGCATACACGGGGCACTCAAAATGCTCTGCCTCACGGCTTGCGGGTTCGAGTCCCGCCATTCGCACCCTGGCCGCGTCTCCACCGAGGCTCCGGTCCGGATCGCGACGATGCGAGCCCCCTCCTCAGAACAGACCGGTAGGATTCCAATCGTGAGTGACCTAGAAGCAACACCAACAGCTCCCCGCCGAGTAGTCGTCGCCGAAGACGAGTCACTCATCCGTCTCGACATCGTCGAGATCCTTCGCGACAACGGCTTCGAGGTCGTCGGCGAGGCGGGCGACGGCGAGACTGCGGTCGCACTGGCCACCGAACTTCGTCCCGACCTGGTCATCATGGACGTCAAGATGCCCAAGCTCGACGGCATCTCCGCGGCCGAAACGCTGTCGAAGAATCACATCGCTCCCGTGGTTCTCCTCACCGCCTTCAGCCAGAAGGAGCTCGTCGAGCGCGCCAGCGAGGCGGGCGCCCTCGCCTACGTCGTCAAGCCGTTCACCCCCAACGACCTCCTGCCCGCGATCGAAATCGCTCTTTCGCGCTACACGCAGATCATCACCCTCGAGGCCGAGGTCGCCGACCTGGTCGAGCGCTTCGAGACGCGCAAGCTCGTCGATCGCGCCAAGGGCCTGCTGAACGAGAAGATGGGTCTCACCGAGCCCGAGGCCTTCCGCTGGATCCAGAAGGCGTCGATGGATCGCCGTCTCACCATGCACGATGTCGCCCAGGCCATCATCGAGCAGCTCAGCGTCAAGAAGTAAGCGTCAAGAAGTAGCTGTACTCACCGCGGCGGCCGGTTCCCTCTGGGAGCCGGCCGCTTGTGCGTGCCCGCCCCTCTCCTTCGAATTTGAAGAAGATTCTCGCCCTCGCGCCCGCAGATCCCTATGAATTCGTCAGCTCACCGACGTTTCTCCTTCACATTTGCAACGGAGGCGCGGCCAAGGCTCCCGGCGGCTGCCGCCTAGGAGGTAGGCGCATCGCGAAGGATGTTGGTGATCCGAACCGTCGAGAGTCGCCGCCCCTCCTCGTCGGTCATGACGATCTCGTGCGTCGTCAGCGTGCGGCCCAGGTGGATCGCGGTGCACGTGCCCGTGACGACGCCCGACGAGGCGGCCCGGCTGTGCGAGGCGTTGAGCTCGATGCCCATGGCGATGCGGCCCGGCCCGGCGTGGACGCTCGCGGCCATCGACCCGAGCGACTCGGCGAGCACGACGTGAGCCCCGCCGTGCAAGATGCCGACCGGTTGCCGATTGCCGTCGACCGGCATGGTCGCGACCGCGTGCTCGGCGCTCAGCGCGACGATCTCGATGCCCATCTTCTCGGCGAGCTCCCCGGCGCCGCGGCCGTCGAGGAAGGCGAGGGCGGCGGGGCTGAACGGCTGGTCGGTCACGATTTCTCCAGGACGGCGAGAGGGAAAAGAGCCCAGGATCCGAGGCCAAGACGAGTGTCGGAGGGGGCGGCTAGGCTGACGGGGTGCCGAGTTCAGAAAAGCCTACCCTTCTCGTAATCGACGGTCATTCCCTGGCCTTCAGGGCCTTCTACGCCCTGCCCATCGACAGTTTCGTCAATCGCGACGGCCAGCACACGAACGCCATCCACGGCTTCATCTCGATGCTGCTCAACCTGCTGAAGAACGAGAAGCCGACTCACCTGGCGGTCGCCTTCGATATCTCCCGGTATTCGTTCCGCACGCGTGAATACCCCGAGTACAAGGGCACCCGAAACGAGACTCCGGTCGAGTTCGTCGGTCAGATCCCTCTGCTCGAAGAGGCGCTGCACGCGATGGGCATCACCACCATCACCAAAGAAGACTTCGAGGCCGACGACATCCTCGCCACCCTCGCTGCCCGGGGGTCGTCCGGCGGCTACAAGGTGTTCGTGGTCTCGGGTGACCGCGACGCCATCCAGATGGTCAACGACGACGTCACACTGCTCTACCCCTCGGCCCGCGGCGTCACCGACCTCACGCGCTACGACCGCGACAAGGTGTTCGAGCGCTACGGCATCGAGCCCCACCAGTACCCCGAGGTCGCGGCCCTCGTCGGCGAGACGAGTGACAACCTGATCGGCGTCGACAAGGTCGGCGAGAAGACAGCCGTGAAGTGGATCAACCAGTTCGGCTCTCTCGACGAGGTCGTGGCGCACCGCGACGAGATCAAGGGCGTCGTCGGCGACAAGTTCCGCGAGCAGTACGACCGCGCCGTCCGCAACCGCAAACTCAACCGTCTCGTCACCGACATCGATCTGCCGGTCGGTCCCGACGATCTCGAGCGACGCCCGATCGACGTGCCCGCCGTGCGCGAGGTGTTCGATCGACTGCAGTTTCGCACGCTGCTCGAGCGCGTGGTCGCGTTGGCCGAGGGCGGCGCCGCCGGATCCTCGGCTCCCGCCGCAGGCGTCGCCGCCGAGCCCGAGGCACCCTCCGGCCCCGTCGTCCCGGTCGTTCGCACGCTCGTCGACGAAGAGCTAGCGCACTGGCTGCGCACCCACGCCGCCGCCGACAAACCGCCGGTCGGCGTGTCGGTCGAGTACGGCAGCGACGGCACAGTCACCGGCCTCGGCATCGCGGCCAGCGACGATTCGGTCTACATCCCCTGGGCGGCGGGCCGAGGCGACTACGTGGCTCTCGAAGCGTGGCTCGACGCTGACTCACCGAAAGTCGTGCACGACGCCAAGCGCGCGTACAAGGCGCTCAAGCGAGTCGGTCTCACCCTGACCGGCCTCGTCGGCGACCCGCGAATCGCCGCGTGGCTCCTGCGACCGGGGCGTACTTCGTTCGCACTGGCCGACCTGGTCTACGAGCACCTGGCCGAACGCATGCCGGTCGCCGACCCCGACCAACTCGTGCCCGCCGACGACGCCGGCGGTGCCGCTGCCGAGGCGTGGTTTGCCCTCCGTGTCTCCGCGGAGCTCGACGAGCTGCTCGACGAGGGCTCCCGGGGCGTGTTGCGCGACCTCGAGCTTCCCCTCGTTCCGGTGCTCGGCGATATGGAGCTCACGGGCGTGGCGACCGACCGCCCCGCTCTTCGAGCCCTCTCTGCACGCCTCGCCGACACGGCGGCGACGCTCGCGGCTGAGGCATTCGAGGTCATCGGCCGTGAGGTCAACCTCGGCTCGCCCAAGCAGCTGCAAGAGGTGCTGTTCGAGCAGCTCGACATGCCGAAGACCCGCTCGATGAAGACCGGCTACTCGACCGATGCCGCGTCCCTCGCCGACCTGCAAGAGAAGCACCCCCATCCCTTCTTGGGGCTGCTGCTCAAGCATCGCGACGCCACGAAGCTGCGCCAGATCATCGACACTCTCGACAAGGCGATCGACGACAACGGCCGCATCCACACGACCTACGACCAGACGGGAACGACCACCGGCCGTATCTCGTCGATCGACCCGAACCTGCAGAACATCCCGGTCAAGACCGCGGTCGGCCACGAGATCCGGGCCACTTTCCAGCATGGTCCCGACTATCAGACGCTCCTGACGGCCGACTACTCGCAGATCGAGATGCGCATCATGGCGCACCTCTCGGGCGACGAAGGCCTCATCACCGCGTTCACCGAGGGTGAAGACCTGCACCGCTTCGTCGGGGCCCGCATCTTCGGCGTCGAGCCCTCCGAGGTCAGCCCCGCGATGCGCACCAAGGTCAAGGCCATGTCGTACGGTCTCGCCTATGGGCTGAGCGCCTTCGGGCTGTCGAAGCAGCTGCGTATCGAGACCGCAGAGGCGAAGCAGTTGATGACCGACTACTTCTCGCGATTCGGGGCTGTGCGCGAGTACCTCCGCAACGTCGTCGAGCAGGCCCGCGACGACGGCTACACCGAGACGATCTTCGGGCGTCGGCGCCCGTTCGCCGACCTGAAGTCGTCGAACCGCGTGCTCCGCGAAAACGCCGAGCGCGCCGCTTTGAACGCCCCGATCCAGGGCTCCGCCGCCGACATCATGAAGCGCGCCATGCTCGGCGTCCGCTCTGAGATCGACCAGCGCGAGCTGCAGTCGCGGGTGCTGTTGCAAGTGCACGACGAACTCATCGTCGAGGTCGCCGAGGGGGAGGCCGAAATAGTCGAAGACGTCGTTCGGCGCCGGATGGGCTCGGCGGCCGAGCTCCGTGTTCCTCTCGACGTCTCGGTCGGCCTCGGCGAGAGCTGGGATGCCGCCGCGCACTGACTAACCGCCGCCCGAGGCCGGGGGCTCGGGCAGCGGTGCGTGCGCCTCCACCGACGTGCCTCCGGCCTCGTGGGCACCACACCCTCGCGCGGAGCATCATTGGGTAATCCCCGCCGCCGACCTAGGAGCTACCGTGGCCACCCTCGATGGAGCACACGTCAAGAAATTGGTGGTCGCCTGCGACGCCGGCATGGGCTCGAGCATCATGCTCGCGACCACGCTCAAGAAGCAGTTGAAGAAGAGCGGGGTCGAGGTCTCGCACTCTGCCGTTCACGAGATCCCCGCTGACACCGACGTCGTCGTCACGCAGAACAACCTCGCCGCACGCGCCCGACAGGCTGCTCCCGAGGGCACTCCCGTCGTCCCGTTCCAGCTGTTCATGGGCGACCCGGCCGTCAGCCGCCTGGTCGAGGCCATTCAGTCGGGCTCGTCGATCGAGCTGTAGAGAGCCGATGGGGGAGGCTCTGGCTAGGCTCGGTACATGAGCACCGACGCCACCGCCCCCGTCCGTTCGAGCACCGCCATCGATGCCATCGCCGAGCGATGGGTCGACACCCTGGTCGATCTCAGTCCCGACTGGGCCATCTGGCTCGGGCGCGAGGGCGGGCCCAACCGCTACGCCGACTACTCACCAGAAGGCCAGGCTCGGTATGTAGCGGCCGTCCGTGAAACTCTCGCCGAACTCGAGGCGACCGAGCCCGCCGACGATGTCGACCGAGTGACCAAAGATGATCTCACCGCCTCGCTCCAACTCGACCTCGAGTACGACGAGCGGCGCCTGCAGCTTCGCGACCTCAATGTCATCGCCTCCCCGGCGCAGGGCATCCGCGACGTCTTCGACCTGATGCCCACGGCGACCGAGGCCCACTGGAAGGCCGTCGCCGGTCGCCTGGCCGAGGTCGAGACTGCCCTCCACGGCTATACGATCACGCTCGTGCACGGCATCGACGAGGGCGTCGTCCCTGCCAAGCGCCAGGTCGAGGCGGTGGCAGAGCAGTGCGTGCGCAACACGGCCCAGGACGGCTTCTTCTCGACGTTCGCCGCGGATCCTCGTCTCGAATCGGGAGAGCCGGTGTCGGAGGCCCTGCGCGACGAGCTCTCGGCGAACGCCGCCAGTGCGGCGGCTGCCTACCTCCGCTTCCGGGCATTCCTCGTCGAGCAGTTGCTTCCGGCTGCCACCGAGCACGACGGAGTCGGTCGCGAGGCCTACGAGCTCCACTCGCGACGCTTCCTCGGTGCCACCGTCGACCTCGACGAAACCTACGAGTGGGGTCGAGTCGAGCTGGCGCGCATGACCGCCGAGCAGGAGGCGATCGCCCAGATGATCGAGCCGGGGGCCACGGTCGAGCGCGCCATCGAAGTGCTCGACGCTGACGACTCCCGCAGCCTGCACGGCACCGCTGCTCTGCAGAGCTGGATGCAAGAGACGAGCGACAGGGCGGTCGACGAACTGGGCCGGACCCACTTCGACATTCCCGAGGCCATTCGCACGCTCGAGTGCCGCATCGCCCCGACCAAAGACGGCGGCGTCTACTACACCAGCCCGAGTGACGATTTCTCGAGGCCCGGCCGCATGTGGTGGTCGGTTCCCGTCGGCACGACGCGATTCACGACCTGGCGGGAGAAGACGACGGTCTACCACGAGGGCGTGCCGGGACATCACCTGCAGCTCGGCCAAGCCGTCTACAACAGAGCGTCGCTCAACACCTACCGTCGATCGATCGCCGGCACCTCGGGCCATGCCGAGGGCTGGGCGCTCTACGCCGAGCGCCTCATGGACGAACTCGGCTACCTCGCCGACCCCGCCGACCGGCTGGGTATGCTCGACGGCCAGCGCATGCGGGCCGCACGAGT
Organism: Frondihabitans sp. 4ASC-45; assembly: GCF_049472575.1. Classification (NCBI taxonomy): domain Bacteria; kingdom Bacillati; phylum Actinomycetota; class Actinomycetes; order Micrococcales; family Microbacteriaceae; genus Frondihabitans; species Frondihabitans sp. 4ASC-45. The sequence continues at coordinate 379,836 of NZ_JBCEBN010000002.1, forward strand.
CGTCATCGACCTCGGTGTGCACCTCGGCAAGGAGTTCCCGGGCACACCATCTCGGGAGGCCGGCGGCGTGTGGGACCACGCCAAGGCACTCGCATTTCTGATGGACAACGCGCACGAGGCCGAAGCGACCCTGCGATTCGAGATCGACCGCTATCTCGGCTGGCCGGGGCAGGCTCCCTCGTACAAGGTCGGCCAGCGGGTCTGGGAAGATCTGCGGGCCGAGCGGGCGCGGCGCGAGGGTGACTCGTTCGACGTTCGTCGATTCCACTCCGAGGCTCTCGCACTCGGGGGAGTAGGCCTGGACACGCTGCGCCGAGCGCTCCTCGGCTGACGTCGGGCGCGCGCTCGGCGACTTCTCACGGCGCTCACTGACATGCCGCGCGCCGCAGGTTGATCGCGGGGCCGGCTAGCCGTTAGACTCGCTGGGCGCAAACTGCGTCGAATCATCCGCACGCTGCACTCTCACACACCCCTGGCACGCCGACTCCGGTCGATCCATGTCAGCGAGATGCGGCCCGAGAAATGCCCAAAACGGAGCAACCACTACATGACAATCGTAACGACCAAGGCACCCAAGCAGGTCGCCATCAACGACATCGGATCTGCTGAAGACTTCCTTGCCGCGGTCGAAAAGACTCTCAAGTTCTTCAACGACGGAGACCTCATTGAGGGCACCGTCGTCAAGATCGACCGCGACGAGGTTCTCCTCGACGTCGGGTACAAGACCGAGGGTGTCATCCCCTCTCGCGAACTCTCGATCAAGCACGACGTCGACCCCACCGAGGTCGTCAACGTCGGCGACACGGTCGAAGCCCTCGTCCTCCAGAAGGAAGACAAAGAAGGCCGCCTGATCCTCTCCAAGAAGCGTGCTCAGTACGAGCGTGCCTGGGGAGACGTCGAGAAGATCAAAGACGCCGACGGCGTCGTCACCGGAACGGTCATCGAGGTCGTCAAGGGCGGTCTCATCGTCGACATCGGTCTTCGAGGCTTCCTGCCCGCGTCGCTCATCGAGCTTCGCCGCGTGCGCGACCTCACGCCGTACCTCGGCCAGGAGATCGAGGCCAAGATCCTCGAGCTCGACAAGAACCGCAACAACGTGGTCCTGTCGCGTCGCGCTCTGCTCGAGCAGACGCAGTCCGAGAGCCGCACCTCGTTCCTCAACAACCTCCACAAGGGCCAGGTCCGCAAGGGCATCGTGTCGTCGATCGTCAACTTCGGTGCGTTCGTCGACCTGGGCGGCGTCGACGGTCTCGTCCACGTCTCCGAGCTCTCCTGGAAGCACATCGAGCACGCCTCCGAGGTCGTCGAGGTGGGCCAAGAGGTCACCGTCGAGATCCTCGAGGTCGACCTCGAGCGCGAGCGCGTGTCGCTGTCGCTCAAGGCCACCCAGGAAGACCCGTGGCAGGTCTTCGCTCGTACGCACGCCATCGGTCAGGTTGCTCCCGGCAAGGTCACGAAGCTCGTTCCGTTCGGTGCGTTCGTTCGCGTCGCCGACGGCATCGAGGGTCTCGTCCACATCTCCGAGCTCTCCGCCAAGCACGTCGAGCTCGCCGAGCAGGTCGTGTCGGTCGGCGACGAGGTGTTCGTCAAGGTCATCGACATCGACCTCGAGCGTCGCCGCATCTCGCTGAGCCTCAAGCAGGCCAACGAGGGTGTCGACCCCGAGGGCACCGAGTTCGACCCGGCTCTCTACGGCATGCTCACGGAGTACGACGACCAGGGCAACTACAAGTACCCCGAGGGCTTCGACCCCGAGACCAACGAGTGGCGCGAGGGCTTCGAGTCCCAGCGCGAGAAGTGGGAGCAGGATTACGCTGCTGCCCAGGCTCGCTGGGAAGCACACAAGAAGCAGGTTGCCGCTTCGCTCGTCGAAGAGGCCACCGCGTTCGAGGCTCCGACCGGTTCGTCCTTCTCGGCCGAGTCCGCTTCGGGTGCCGGCACGCTCGCCGACGACGAGTCGCTCGCCGCTCTGCGTGAGCGTCTCTCGAGCAACAACTAGTCACACCGCCAGCCCCTCGGGGCTAGGCATCCGCAACGGCGGCTCACCCTCGGGTGGGTCGCCGTTCGGCGTTGAGCGGTGCGGCAGTGCGGCAGTGCGGCAGTGCGGCGGTGCGGCGGTGCCACCCTTGGCCGCGCGAGATGGCCGGATCTCCCGGCTCGCGCGCCGATACCCGTGGTCTCGGCCATCTCGCCATCACGGTGGCGGCGACACCGACCAGCCGAGCTCCTCGGGCGGGCACTAGGGTGTTGCTGTGTTCGTAGTAGGGCTGACCGGCGGGATCGCAGCAGGCAAGACACTTGTCTCGACGCGGCTCGCCAGCCACGGCGCGGCGCACATCGACGCCGACAAGCTCGCGCGCGAGGTCGTCGAGCCGGGCAGCGCCGGGCTCCGGGCAATCGCCGAGCGATTCGGGCCGACCGTGCTGAGCGACGACGGTTCGCTCGACCGGGCCGCGTTGGGGTCGATCGTCTTCGCGGATCCTGATGCCCGACTCGCTCTCGAGGCGATCACTCACCCCGCCGTCCGTCAACTGAGCCAGCAGCGCATGCGCGAGGCAGTTGCAGACGACGCCTCCCGGGTCGTGGTGTACGACGTTCCGTTGCTCGTCGAGTCTCGCGGCGCGGGGGAGTTCGACCACGTCGTGGTCGTGCATACGCCGCGTGACGAGCGCATCTCGCGCCTCGTCGACCTGCGCGGAATGACCCGGGCCGATGCCGAACGCCGCGTGGATGCGCAGGCGACCGACGAGGCCCGGCTCGCTGTGGCCGACGACGTCGTCGACTCCTCGACGAGCATCGAGTCGACTCTCGAACAGACCGATCGACTTGCCGAGAGATTGCAGGCTCTTGCCCGCGCGAAGGTGTCTCGACAGTAGGCGGGACGGCCCGAAAATACCCGAGGATCCGACGCCTGTTCGCTCCCAGCACCCCGGGGCCGGCTGCTCGAGTCGGACGAGTGTCGGCGGTCGCTCGTAGACTTGTTCTATGGAACCGACTCGCAGTGTGCGCCCCTTCGAAGTGGTCAGCGAGTACCAGCCGAGCGGCGATCAGCCTGCCGCTATCGCTGAGCTCGCCGGCCGTATCAACGCCGGAGAAACCGATGTCGTCCTTCTCGGCGCGACCGGCACGGGCAAGTCGGCGACCACCGCGTGGCTCGTCGAGCAGGTGCAGCGCCCCACGCTCGTCCTCGCCCACAACAAGACCCTGGCGGCCCAGCTCGCCAACGAGTTCCGTGAGCTCTTCCCGCACAATGCAGTCGAGTACTTCGTGTCGTACTACGACTACTACCAGCCTGAGGCGTACGTGCCTCAGACCGACACCTTCATCGAGAAAGACTCCTCGATCAACGCCGAGGTCGAACGGCTGCGTCACTCGACGACCAACTCGCTCCTGAGCCGACGCGACGTGATCGTGGTCTCGACCGTCTCCTGCATCTACGGTCTCGGCACCCCCGAGGGGTACATGGAGGCGATGATCGCCCTCCAGGTCGGTATGTCGATCCCGCGCGACCAGCTCGTTCGGCGATTCGTGGCGATGCAATACCAGCGCAACGACATCGACTTCTCCCGTGGCAACTTCCGCGTGCGAGGCGACACGATCGAGATCATCCCGATGTACGAAGAGCTCGCGATTCGCATCGAGATGTTCGGCGACGAGATCGAGGCGCTGTACTACCTGCATCCCCTCACGGGTGATGTCGTCCGCACGATCGACGCGGTCTCCGTGTTCCCCGGGTCGCACTACGTGGCGGGCACCGACGTCATGCATCGTGCCATCGGCACGATCAAAGAGGAGCTCGCCGAGCGGCTCGCCGAGCTCGACAAGCAGGGCAAGCTGCTCGAGTCGCAGCGGCTGCGCATGCGCACCACGTTCGACCTCGAGATGATGGAGCAGATCGGCTTCTGCAACGGCATTGAAAACTACTCAGCGCACATCGACGGCCGTCAACCGGGCGAGGCTCCGCACTGTCTGCTCGACTACTTCGCCGACGACTTCCTCGTGGTCATCGACGAGTCGCACGTCACCGTGCCCCAGATCGGTGCCATGTACGAGGGCGATGCCTCACGCAAGCGCACCCTCGTCGACCATGGCTTCCGCCTTCCGAGCGCGCTCGACAACCGCCCTCTCAAGTTCGAGGAGTTCCTCAACCGCGTCGGCCAGAAGGTCTACCTGTCGGCGACCCCGGGGCGCTACGAGCTCGGCATCACCGACAGCGTCGTTGAGCAGATCATCCGCCCGACCGGTCTCATCGACCCCAAGATCATCGTCAAGCCGTCCGAAGGCCAGATTGACGACCTCCTTGAAGAAATCAAGATCCGGGTCGACAAAAACGAGCGGGTGCTCGTCACAACCCTGACGAAGAAGATGTCCGAAGAGCTCACCGACTTCCTTACCGAAGCCGGTGTCCGGGTGCGGTACCTCCACTCCGACGTCGACACGCTTCGTCGCGTCGAGCTCCTGACCGAGCTCCGCCAGGGCGTCTACGACGTCCTGGTCGGCATCAACCTTCTTCGAGAGGGCCTCGACCTTCCCGAGGTGTCTCTCGTCGCGATCCTCGACGCCGACAAAGAGGGCTTCCTGCGATCGTCGACGTCGCTCATCCAGACGATCGGCCGCGCAGCCCGCAACGTGTCGGGTGAGGTGCACATGTACGCCGACAAGATGACCGATTCGATGGCTCAGGCTCTCGACGAGACCGAGCGGCGCCGCGACAAGCAGATCGCCTACAACCTGGAGCGTGGCATCGACCCGCAGCCGCTCCGCAAGAAGATCGCCGACATCACCGAGATCCTGGCCCGGGAGGGCGCCGACACGGCCGAGCTCCTCGCTGGCCGGCAGGGCTCCAAGCGGGCCCCGACGCCGAACCTGCGCCGTGAGGGGAAGGCCGCTGCCGCCGCTGGCGGTATCGAATCGATCATCGCCGACCTCAACGACCAGATGCTCCAAGCCGCAGCTGAGCTGAAATTTGAATTGGCCGGGCGTCTCCGCGACGAGGTCGCCGAGTTGAAGAAAGACCTTCGCGGCATGGAGGCGGCCGGGCATGTCCGCTGAGTCCGACGACGGGTCGCCGAGGCGACGCGTCGTCGTCACGGGGGCAAACGCCGGTCTCGGGTATTTCGTGACCGAGCAGCTTGCCGCCACGGGAGTGACCGTCGTGATGGCGTGCCGTGATCGGGGCCGGGCCGAGACTGCCGCCTCCCTCGTACGCGAGCGCGTTCCCGGAGCCGATCTCGAGATCGTCGTCGCCGACCTCGCCGACCTCGACTCGGTCCGCCGGGCCGCTCTCGAGATCCGGTCCGGGGGAGCGGTCGACACCCTCGTGGCCAATGCCGGAGTCGTTGGTTCACGGAAGCGCGCCACTACGGCCGACGGTTTCGAGCTGCAGTTCGGTACGAACCACCTCGGGCACTTTGCTCTGATCGCTCACCTGCTCCCCGACCTGGCGGCCGCGGACGCGGGGCGGATCATCCACCTCGGCAGCATCAGCCACCGGTGGGTCCGGCTCGACCTCGACGATCCCATGATGGTGAGCCGCTACCGCAACTATGCGGCCTACGCCCGATCGAAGCTTGCTGTCATGACGTTCGGGTTCGAGCTCGACCGCCGTCTCCGCGAGGCGGGTTCATCGGTTCGAAGCATCGTCGCCCACCCCGGCTTCGCCCTCGAAAACCTCACCGAGCAGCGCCCCGGCATCGTCCGGCGGCGATGGCTGCCCGCACCCGTCGTGGGGCCCATGCGCACGGTTTCGCAGGGCAAAGACCAGGGCGCTCGCCCGCTGACGCTGGCGGCGACGGGCGCCGACGTCGCCGGCGGGGAATACTGGGGGCCAGATGGGTGGTTCCAGCTCACCGGCGCTCCCGCGGTCGTTCGGGCCAAGAAACACGCCCGCAACCGGAGGGTGGCAGCGCGGCTCTGGAACCTCTCCGCCCGTCTCACCCGCCTGCAGCCCGCGATCGGCTGAGCCTCCACTTTTTCTCACCCCCGCCTCACGAAGGCCCCCTCCCTAGAATGGACAGAGTGTCGATTTCACCCGCCAACAAGGCCGCCAGCGTGTCTCAGAAGCGTGACTCCACGAACCAGGGTTCCCAGAAACAGGGTTCCGAGAAGCGCGATGGCGCTCCCACCGGCATCGAGGGCAGCGACATCACCGCCGTCGACTTCAGCACCGTTCACGCGAGCATCGCCGATCCCGGTGACGTTTCGACTCTGAGCGTTCAAGGCGCCCGCGTCCACAACCTCCAGAACGTCGATCTCGCCATCCCTCGAGACTCGCTGGTTGTCTTCACGGGCCTGAGCGGATCGGGCAAGTCGTCCCTCGCGTTCGACACGATCTTCGCCGAGGGGCAGCGACGCTACGTCGAGTCGCTCTCGGCCTACGCTCGTCAGTTTCTCGGCCAGGTCGACCGACCCGACGTCGACTTCATCGAGGGCCTGAGCCCTGCCGTGTCGATCGACCAGAAGTCGACGAACCGCAACCCGCGCTCGACCGTCGGCACGATCACCGAGATCTACGACTACATGCGCCTTCTCTGGGCGCGCATCGGCGTGCCCCACTGCCCCGTCTGTGGTGAGCCGATCGCCAAGCAGAGCGTGCAGCAGATCGCCGACCAGCTGATGACCCTTGAGAGCGGGCGCCGCTTCCAGGTGCTCAGTCCGATCATCTCGCAGAAGAAGGGCGAGTTCGTCGACCTGTTCAAAGAGCTCGCGTCGTCGGGCTACTCCCGTGCGATCGTCGACGGCGAGCAGATCCAGCTGAGCTCGCCGCCCAAGCTCAAAAAGCAGATCAAGCACGACATCTCCGTCGTCGTCGACCGCCTCGTCTCTTCCGACGACATGCTGCAGCGTCTCACCGACTCGCTCGAGACCGCACTTCGCTTGACCGACGGCCTCGTGACGATCAACTTCGTCGACGAGGTCGGCACGGCCGCCTACCGGACGTTCTCCGAGAAGCTCTCCTGCCCGAACAACCACCCGCTTCAGCTCACCGAGATCGAACCGCGTACTTTCTCGTTCAACGCCCCGTTCGGCGCGTGCCCCGAGTGCTCCGGCCTCGGTACGAAGATGTCGGTCGACTCCGACCTCCTCCTTGGCGACGAAGAGCTCAGCCTGGCCGAGGGCGTGATCCTGCCCTGGACCCAGTCGGGCAAGGGCCTCTACAACTACTTCCAGAAGCTCCTCGAGGGCTTGGCGGGCGACCTCGGCTTCAAGCTGAAAACCCCCTGGCGCGATCTGTCTCCCGAGGTGCAGAAAGCCGTGCTCGAGGGCAACGACTTCGAAGTGACCGTTCGCTACCGCAACCGCTTCGGCCGCGAGATGAAGTACTCGACCGGCTTCGAGGGTGTCATGCCCTACATCGAGCGCAAGTACGCCGAGGCCGAGAGCGACTCGCAGCGCCAGCGCTACGCCAGCTACCTGCGCGAGATCCCCTGCGTCGTCTGCAAGGGCAAGCGCTTGAAGCCCGAGGTCCTGGCTGTGCTGGTGAACGGCCACAGCATCGCCGACGTCTCCGAGCTCAGCCTCACCAACTCGTTCGCCTTCATGAACGACATCGAGCTCACCACCCGAGAGGCGCGCATCGCAGCTCAGGTGCTCCGAGAGATCCGCGTGCGACTGGAGTTCCTGCTCGAGGTCGGCCTGACGTACCTCTCGCTTTCGCGGTCGGCCGGTTCCCTCTCCGGTGGCGAGGCCCAGCGCATCCGTCTGGCGACCCAGATCGGCTCCGGCCTGACCGGCGTGCTCTACGTGCTCGACGAGCCGTCGATCGGTCTGCACCAGCGCGACAACCGTCGGTTGATCGACACTCTCGTGAAGCTGAAGAACCTCGGCAATACGTTGATCGTGGTCGAGCACGACGAAGACACCATCCGCACCGCCGACTGGATCGTCGACATCGGCCCCGGAGCGGGCGTCAACGGCGGCACGGTCGTGCACTCGGGGAGCTACGAGGCGCTCCTCGCCAACACGTCGTCGTACACCGGCGACTATCTCGCGGGGCGACGCTCCATCGCGACGCCGACGAAGCGCCGCCCGATCGACAAGAAGCGCATGATCACCGTGGTCGGCGCGCGGGCCAACAACCTCGTTGATGTGACGGTCGACTTCCCCCTCGGAACCTTTGTCGCGGTCACCGGGGTGAGCGGTTCCGGAAAGTCGTCGCTGGTCAACGACATCCTCTACAAGGTCCTCGCCAACAACTTGAACGGCGCTCGTCAGATCCCCGGCAAGCACACTCGGGTCACCGGCCTCGACAACCTCGACAAAGTCGTGCATGTCGACCAGGCCCCGATCGGCCGCACCCCGCGGTCGAACCCGGCCACCTACACCGGTGTCTTCGACAAGATCCGCAACCTCTTCGCGGAGACGGTCGAGGCGAAGGCCCGCGGGTATCTGCCGGGCCGGTTCAGCTTCAACGTCAAGGGCGGGCGCTGCGAGAACTGCGCGGGTGACGGCACCATCAAGATCGAGATGAACTTCTTGCCCGACGTCTACGTCGCCTGCGAGGTCTGCGGCGGAGATCGCTACAACCGCGACACCCTCCAGGTGCACTACAAGGGCAAGAACATCTCCGAGGTGCTCGACATGCCGATCAGCGAGGCCGCCGAGTTCTTCGCCCCGATCAGCTCGATCTCGCGGTTCATGTCGACCCTGGTCGACGTCGGTCTCGGCTACGTCCGACTCGGTCAGAGCGCCACGACTCTCTCGGGTGGCGAGGCGCAGCGCGTCAAGCTCGCGACGGAGCTGCAGAAGCGCTCTAACGGTCGAAGCATCTACGTGCTCGACGAGCCCACGACGGGCCTTCACTTCGAAGACGTCCGCAAGCTCCTGCTCGTGCTGAACGGCCTCGTCGAGAAAGGCAACACGGTCATCACCATCGAGCACAACCTCGACGTGATCAAGTCGGCTGACTGGCTGATCGACATGGGCCCCGAGGGCGGTGCCGGCGGTGGTCGTGTGCTGGCGACGGGCACCCCCGAGCACCTCGCGACGGTCCCCGAGAGCCACACGGGTCGATTCCTCGCCGAGATCCTGTCGATGCCGAGGGGCGAGATTCCCGCACCGGCGAAGAAGGGGTCGATCGACGCCGCGGCGGGCCCCAAGGCGAAGGGACGCCCGCGCACCAAGGCCCTGGCGAAGTAGGCGGCGATGTCGAACACTGTCTCCTGGCGCCCCAAGGCGAGCGATATTCCCACCGAGCCCGGTGTGTATCGATGGCGCGACGAGCGCGGTCGAGTGCTCTACGTCGGCAAGGCGAAAAATCTCCGAGCCCGACTGAGCAACTACTTTGCTCCGCTGCCGTCTCTGCACGAGCGGACTCGACGAATGGTGCTCACTGCCAGGAGTGTCGAGTGGACCACCGTCGGCACCGACATCGAGGCACTCCAGCTCGAGTACACCTGGATCAAGGAGTTCGACCCGCCCTTCAACGTCAAGTTCCGTGACGACAAGTCGTATCCGTTCATGGCGATCACGCTGGCCGATGAGGCGCCCCGCGTGATGGTGACCCGCAACACCCGCATCAAGGGCGCCAAGTACTTCGGCCCGTTCCCGAAGATCTGGGCGGTGCATGACACCATCGACCTGATGATCAAGGTCTTCCCGATCCGCACCTGCTCCGACTCGAGCTACAAGAAGGCCATGGAGACCGGCAAGCCCTGCTTCCCGGGTCAGATCGGGCGGTGCGGCGGCCCGTGCTCCGGGCGGGTGACGATTGACGAGCACCGCGTGATCGTCGACGAATTCGTCCGCTTCATGGGCAGTTACGACCGTCGAGTGATCGCCGACCGACAGAAGCAGATGAAGCTCGCGGCCGAGGAGTTTCGTTACGAAGACGCCGCGAAGTATCGCGATCAGGTCGGCGCCCTCGAAGCGGTCCTCGAGAAATCGGCCGTGGTGCTTCGCGACTCGGTCGACCTCGACCTCTTCGCGGTGGCGGAAGACGAGCTCGCCGCGGCGGTTCAGCTCTTCACGGTCCGGGGCGGTCGCATCCGCGGTGCACGAGCGTGGGTGATCGACAAAGAGATCGAGATCTCGACCGGAGACATCGTCGAGCAGGCTCTGCAAGACGTCTACGCCGCCGGTGCCGAGCTCCCGCGTGAGATCGTCGTGCCGACCCTGCCCGACGACTCCGAGGCTCTCGAGGTCTGGCTCTCGAACCTCCGGACGACCGGCAGCACAGACGGTCGAGTCCGAGGGCGTGTGGCTCTGCACACACCTCAGCGAGGCGACAAGGCCAATCTCATGCAGACGGCGTCCAACAACGCCGGCCAGGCCCTGATGCTCTACAAGACCAGGCGCAGTGCCGACTTCGCCACCCGTTCGACGGCTCTGGCCGACATTCAAGAGGCTCTCGGCATGGGCGACGCACCGTTGCGGATGGAGTGCTACGACGTGTCGCACCTGCAGGGCACCAACATCGTCGCGTCCATGGTGGTCTTTGAAGACGGCCTGCCTCGCAAAGACCAGTACCGCCGCTTCAGCATCCCCTCTTCGACCGACGACACCGAGTCGATCTACCAGACGCTCACACGGCGCCTGGCGCGACTCGACGACGAGACGGCACCGGTCGAAGAAGTGGGGGAGCAGCGCAAGCGCTTCGCGTACCGCCCCAATCTCCTCATCGTTGACGGTGGCCAGCCCCAGGTCGCAGCCGCGCAGCGCGCGATGGACGACCTCGGCGTGACCGGGATTCAGCTCTGCGGCATCGCGAAACGACTCGAAGAGATCTGGCTCCCCGACGACGACTTCCCGGTCATCCTGCCTCGCAACTCCGACGCGCTGTTCCTCATCCAGCGGATCCGCGACGAGGCGCACCGGTTCGCGATCACGTTCCAGCGACAGAAGCGCAAGCGCGACATCTCGAGTCAGCTCGCCGAGATCCCCGGATTGGGCGCCACCCGCGTCAGTGTCCTCCTCAAGCACTTCGGGTCGGTGGCGCGCCTCAAGAAGGCCACGGCCTCCGACATCTCCGAGGTAAAGGGCATCGGTCCGAGGCTCGCGGCGAGCATTGTCGAGACGCTGGGCACGGCGTCGCAGCCGGCCACCTCAGAGACCGAACCGGAAGACCACGACGAGCTTCAGGATCCTGCGCTGTCGCCTTCAACACGAGAGACTGTGTGATGCGCGGCCCGGGTAAGCTCGCCCCGTCGTCGAGAAGCCAGCGAGAGGCCCGGCCGTGAGTGAAACCACCGAACAGCAGGACGTCCTGATCGTCACCGGCATGTCGGGAGCGGGGCGGTCGACGGTCGGAAACGCGCTCGAAGACCTCGGCTGGTACGTCGTCGACAATCTTCCTGCGCAGATGCTGCGACCGCTGATCGACCTGGCTGAGCGGGCCGGCGACTCCTTGCCGAAGATCGCGGCCGTCGTCGATGTGCGTGGCGGGCGGCTCTTCTCCGAGGCGCAGGAGGCCGTCCGGGCATTACAGGAGTCCATGCCCACGAAGGTCCGGGTGCTGTTCCTGGATGCGACCGATGCGGCGCTCGTGCGCCGGTTCGAGCAGGTCCGCCGACCGCACCCGCTTCAGGGCGACGGCACCCTTCTCGATGGCATCCTGGCCGAACGAAGCCGAATGGAAGAGCTGCGGGAGTCGAGCGACATCGTCGTCGACACCTCCGAACTCAACATCCACCAGCTCGCCACCGTCATCACCGAGCGCTTCGCCGCACCCGAGACTCCGGGCGTGCAGGTGACGGTGCTCAGCTTCGGATTCAAGTACGGCCTGCCGACCGACGCCGACATGGTCGGCGACGCACGATTCCTGCCCAATCCTTTCTGGGTGCCTGAGCTCCGGCCGCAGAACGGCCTCGACAAGGCAGTCAACGAGTATGTGCTGGGCCAACCGGGAGCCCGCGAGTTCGTCACTGCTTTCGGTGCTGCGCTCGAGCCGGTCATGGCCGGCTATCAGCGCGAAAATAAGAGACACGCTACGATCGCCATTGGCTGCACGGGCGGAAAACACCGATCGGTGACCCTCGTCGGAGAGCTGGCCGCGCACCTGCGCGAGCTCCCCGGAGTAGCCGTCAGCGTCAAACACCGCGACCTCGGTCGAGAGTGAGACGGTGATCTCCTCCTGACCGCGACAACCCGGCTCAGGGCCACCACCCGGGCATGATGCCCATGGCCAGAACCCTCGGCCATCCACCTGTTCGATCGAGCAGACCGCCATGGCGGCCACCACCCCGGCCGCCCACTCCGACCACGTAAGGAACCACCCTTGGCTCAGACCGCCGACGTCAAAGAAGAACTCGCCCGCGTGGAGGTCTCGAAGACCACGGTGCGGGCCGCCGAAGTGGCCACGGTTCTTCGCTTCGCCGGTGGTCTCCACGTGATCTCGGGGCGCATCGCCGTCGAAGCGGAACTCGACAGCGCGCTGCTTGCCCGGCGAGTCCGCAAAGATCTCGCCGAGCTCTACGGTGCCCGGAGCGACGTCTCTGTCGTCGCCGCCACCGGCCTGCGCCGCACCAGCCACTACCTCGTCCGCGTGCACGAGGCCGGCGAGACCCTCGCACGACAGACCGGCCTCATGGACGCCCGCCGACGTCCTGTCCGCGGCCTCCCGAACCGTCTCACCACCGGCTCCCGCGAAGACCTGGCGGCGATCTGGCGCGGTGCCTTCCTCGCCCAGGGCAGCCTGACCGATCCCGGTCGCTCCGCCGCCCTTGAGGTGATCTGCCCCGGCAACGAGGCGGCTATGGCTCTCGTCGGCGCGGCCGGTCGCCTCGGCATCGCCGCGAAAGCCCGCGAGGTCAGGGGAGTGCATCGCGTCGTGATCCGCGACGGCGAAGCCATCGGCGCCATGCTCAAGCAGATGGGTGCTGCCAAGAGCGTGAGCGACTGGGAGGCCCTCCGTCAGCGACGCGAGGTGCGCGCCACGGCCAACCGCCTCGTCAACTTCGACGACGCCAACCTCCGACGCTCGGCCCAGGCCGCAGTCGCCGCCTGCGCTCGTGTCGACCGTGCGATGGAGATCCTCGGGCCCGACATCCCCGACCACCTCAAATACGCCGGAGAGCTCCGCCTCGCTCACCGCGACGCCAGCCTCGACGAGCTCGGCCACCACGCCGACCCGCCCATGACCAAAGACGCGGTCGCCGGTCGCATCCGACGCCTCCTCGCCATGGCCGACAAGAAGGCCGCCGACGAGGGTATCCCCGGTACCGAAGCGAATCTGCCGGCCGACCTCGATCTCGACTGAACTTATTTGGCCGGCGGTGGTCGGGTGGCGCCGCCGCGAGAGTGCGCAAATCGGCCCCTGCCGAAGCTGCAGACGACCATATGGGCACTGTCGAGGTACCTCGGGTGCCGGGCAGACGGGGATCCAGCACACGTGTGGCGGATCCTGCGCTCCTGGCCCGTCGGCCGCCCCGAGCGTGTCGGAGACCAGCCGCCCTGGCCAATACCGACCGGATCAGCACGACGTTTCCTGAACGTTCGCGTCAGGCCCGATCATCGTTATCTGAGCCGTCACTAGACTGAAATGACCGCGATAGCTAGGAGACCACGATGGCTGAATACACTCTTCCCGACCTTGCCTACGACTACTCGGCCCTCGCGCCGAGCATCTCGGGCCGCATCATGGAGCTGCACCACTCCAAGCACCACCAGACCTACGTCACCGGCGCGAACACCGCGAACGCCGCCCTCGCCGAAGCACGCGAGACCGGCAACCTCGCGAACGTCAACAAGCTCGAGAAAGACCTCGCGTTCAACGCTGTTCGACCAGCAGGGCAACGTGCCCTTCGGCCTCGTGCCGCTGCTGATGCTCGACGTGTGGGAGCACGCGTACTACCTCGACTACCAGAACGTCCGCGCTGACTACGTCAAAGCGTTCTGGAACATCGTCTCGTGGGAGAACGTCCAGGCCCGCTACACCGCCGCGACCACCAAAACCGACGGCCTCCTCGTCTTCTAAGACCCGCTGTCGGGCCCCTGCGCTACTGTCGTAGAGGCCAAAAGCCGTCATTTTCAGCATCTAGCCCCACCCACGTGCGTCTTTTGACGCCTGACAACCTGGAGTTCCATTGAGCGTCAAGATCGGCATCAACGGCTTCGGCCGCATCGGCCGTAACTACTTCCGCGCCGCCCTCGCCAAGGGCAGCGACCTCGAGATCGTCGCGGTCAACGACCTGACCGACAACGCAGCCCTCGCCAACCTGCTCAAGTTCGACTCGATCACGGGCCGCCTCGACGCGACCGTCGAGCTCGACGGCGACAGCATCGTCGTCAATGGCAAGCCCATCAAGGTCCTCGCCGAGCGCGACCCCGCCAACCTGCCCTGGGGCGAGCTGGGCGTCGACATCGTCATCGAGTCGACCGGTTTCTTCACCAAGGCCGCCGACGCGCAGAAGCACATTGACGCGGGTGCCAAGAAGGTCATCATCTCCGCTCCCGCCACCGGCGACGACATCACGATCGTCCTCGGCGTCAACGAGGGTCTGTACGACCCCGCCTCGCACAACATCATCTCGAACGCGTCGTGCACCACGAACAGCCTCGCGCCGCTGATGAAGGTGTTCCTCGACAAGTTCGGCGTCGAGCGCGGTCTGATGACGACGGTTCACGCCTACACGGCCGACCAGAACCTCCAGGACGGCCCGCACAGCGACCCTCGTCGCGCCCGTGCCGCCGCTCTGAACATCGTCCCGACCTCGACCGGTGCGGCCAAGGCCATCGGCCTCGTCATCCCGGAGCTCGCCGGCAAGCTGGATGGCTACGCGCTTCGCGTACCCGTGCCCACAGGCTCGATCACCGACGTGACGCTCGAGACCTCGACGCCCGTCACTGTCGACCAGATCAACGCTGCGTACAAAGAAGCTTCCGAGGGCGACCTCAAGGGCATCCTGCTCTACTCCGAAGACCCGCTGGTGTCGAGCGACATCCGCACCGACCCGCACTCGTCGATCTACGACTCGGGCCTGACCAAGGTCATCGGCAACATGGTCAAGATCACGTCGTGGTACGACAACGAGTGGGGCTACTCCAACCGTCTCGTCGACCTCGCCGAGTACGTGGCCGCGAAGCTCTAGTCCCGTTCACCCGCTGCACCTCGACAAGATCTAGGCATATGGCTCTTCGAACCCTCGATTCCCTCGGAACCCTGTCCGGCAAGCGCGTCATCGTCCGTTGCGACTTGAACGTCCCGTTGAAAGACGGAACGATTACCGACGACGGGCGCGTGCGCGCCTCGCTTGGCACTCTGAACACCCTGATCAATGCCGGCGCTCGCGTCGTCGTCATCTCGCACCTCGGTCGACCCGACGGCGAGGTCAAGCCCGAATACAGTCTCGCTCCGGTCGCCCAGCGGCTCAGCGAACTGCTCGGCAAGTCGGTCGGCTTCGCGCCGGAGACGACCGGCCCGGCGACGACCGCCGCTGTCGGCTCACTCGCCGACGGGCAGATCATCGTGCTCGAGAACCTCCGGTTCCAGGCAGCAGAGACCTCGAAGAGCGACGACGAGAGGAAGGCCTTCGCCGAGCAGCTTGCAGCTCTCGGCGAGGCCTTCGTCTCGGACGGCTTCGGTGTCGTCCACCGCAAGCAGGCAAGCGTCTACGATCTGCCGCAGCTCCTGCCGAGCGCGGCCGGAACCCTCATCGAGACAGAGCTCGACGTGCTCGAGCGCCTCACCGAGAAGCCCGAGCGCCCCTACTCGGTCGTGCTCGGCGGCTCGAAGGTCTCCGACAAGCTCGGAGTGATCGAGCACCTCCTGCCACGTGTCGACAACCTCCTCATCGGAGGCGGCATGCTGTTCACGTTCCTGGCGGCTCAGGGCCACTCCGTGGGCAAGAGTCTGCTTGAGACCGACCAGCTCGATCGCGTTCGCGGCTACATCCGCGACGCCGAGGCTCGCGGCGTCAATCTCGTGTTGCCGACCGACGTCGTCGTCGCATCCGGATTCGCTGCCGACGCCGACCACGAGACGGTCGCATCGGACGCGATCGAGTCGACCCGCTTTGGCGCGGACGGCCTCGGGCTCGACATCGGCCCCGACACGGCGTCGGCTTTTGCTGACGTCATCGCCGCGTCGAAGACCGTTTTCTGGAACGGTCCCATGGGCGTGTTCGAGTTCGACGCTTTCGCCGCCGGTACGAAGACGGTTGCTCAGGCGCTGACCGAGGTCGATGGCCTGGGCGTCGTCGGGGGCGGCGACTCGGCTTCAGCCGTGCGGGCTCTCGGCTTCACCGACGATCAGTTCGGCCACATCTCCACCGGTGGTGGCGCAAGCCTCGAATTCCTCGAGGGAAAGAAACTGCCTGGCCTGGAGGTCCTCGGATGGTAACCGCACGCACCCCGTTCATCGCCGGCAACTGGAAGATGAACCTCGACCACCTGCAGTCGATCGCGTTCGTCCAGAAGCTCGCGTGGAGCCTCAAAGACGCCAAGCACGACTTCGCGAAGGTCGAGTCGGCCATTTTCCCGCCGTTCACCGACCTCCGTAGCGTCCAGACGCTGATCGACGCTGACAAGCTCGAACTCGAGCTCGGTGCCCAAGATCTCTCCGACAACGACTCGGGTGCCTTCACCGGCGACATCTCAGGAGCCTTCCTCGCTCGACTCGACGTGAAGTACGTGATCGTTGGGCACTCCGAGCGCCGCACGATCCATGGCGAGACCGACGAGGTCGTGGCCGCCAAGGTCGCCGCGGCACACCGTCACGGCCTCGTACCGGTGCTGTGCGTCGGCGAGACCGCAGAAGACCTCGAAAAGCACGGGCCGAGCGCTGTGCCCGTCGCGCAGCTGAAGGCGGCACTGGCGTCCGTTCCGAAGACCGCCGAGATCGTTGTGGCCTACGAGCCTGTCTGGGCAATCGGCTCCGGTCAGGCCGCGACTCCTGACCAAGCTCAGCAAGTCTGCGCAGCCCTTCGAGCAACGCTGGTCGACGAGTTGGGGGCCGATGCTGCCGCCTCGACGAGGGTTCTCTACGGTGGCAGCGTCAAGGCGGCGAACATCGCCACCTTCATGCGCGAACCCGACGTCGACGGCGCACTTGTCGGTGGCGCGAGTCTCGACATCACCGAGTTCGCGAGCATCGTCCGCTTCCAGAACCACGTCGGAGTCTGAAACTCCCCGGTCGCGGGCTATAATTGCTGACGGCCCGCCCCTCGAAAGGTTCTCCGTGCAAATTCTCCAGGTCGTCCTGCAGGTGGTACTCGGTATCACGAGTCTCCTGCTGACCCTGCTCATCCTTCTTCACCGTGGTCGTGGCGGTGGCCTCTCCGACATGTTCGGTGGTGGCGTCACCAGCAACCTCGGCGCCTCCGGCGTCGCAGAGCGCAACCTCAATCGCATCACGGTCATCCTCGGCCTCATCTGGATCGCGTCGATCGTGGTTCTGGGCCTCATCACCAAGTTTTCGGCAGGTTCGTAATGGCATCAGGCGGTAGCGCAATTCGGGGGTCACGCGTCGGCGCAGGGCCCATGGGCGAACAGGATCGCGGGTTCCAGGCAGAGCGCATCACGATCTCGTACTGGGATGCCCTCGGCAACGAGGTCGTCCGTCACTTCGCGGCCAACGTGCCCGACGAAGAGATTCCCGAGACGGTCGACTCGCCCTCCAGCGGTCTTCCTGCTGGCCGCGACAAAGAGAACCCTCCGGTCGTAGCGAAGCTCGAGCCGTACAAGACGCACCTGGCCTACGTCAAAGAGCGTCGCACCGAAGAAGAGGCTGCTCAGCTTCTCGACGAGGCGCTGCAGGCGTTGCGCGTTCGCCGCGGCAAGGTCCCCGCAAAGAAGTAGTTTGTTCGTCGAGACCCCCGGCTTCGGCCGGGGGTTTTTGCGTGCGCGGGCCCCTTTTCCCGAATTCGAAGGAGAAATCCTTGCCGACGGCCCCCGATCCGCATGAATTCGTCGGCCCGGTGACGTTTCTCCTTCCAATTCGGCAAGGGGGCGGCGGGGGACCACCGGGCGGAACGCGAAAACCGAAGGATCCGAGACCAGGGCGGTCTCGGATCCTTCGTTTCGGGGGTCTGGCTCAGTAGGTCGACGCGATGAGCTGCTCCGGCACCTCGGCGGCCGCGTCTTTGTCGACGAAGAACACCGTGCGCTTGCGACCCTTGACGCCCGCGACCGGAACCTGGTCGGCGCCGGCACCGGCGAGGGCCAGCCCGAGCGACGAGGCCTTCTCGGCGCCCGCGAGGATCATCCATACCCGCTGCGAGTTGTTGATCGCCGGGAGGCTCAGCGTGAGGCGCACCGGCGGCGGCTTCGGGCTGTCGTCGATCGTGAGCACGATCGGCGTCGTCATGCTGATCTGCGGCTTGTCGGGGAACAGCGACGCGATGTGCCCGTCGGGTCCGACTCCGAGGAGCGTGATGTCGAACCGGGGAGACTCGTCGTCACCCTGCGCGTGCTCTTTGAGCTCGGCCACGTAGGCGGCGGCAGCCTCGTCGACGGTGGGGTAGTCGCCGACCGCACCGAAGCGGTGCACGTTCTCGGCAGGTACGCCGATGTGGTCGAGGAGGTCGGCCCCGTTCGCGCGATCGTTGCGGTCGTCAGAACCCGCTTCGACCCAACGCTCGTCAGACCACCAGAACGAGACCTTCGACCAGTCGACGCTGTCGCGCGCCTCGGAGCGGTTGATGGCTGCCAACACGAGCGTGCTGACCGACCCTCCGCTCAAGACGACGGACGCGTAGTCCTGTTCTTCGATCACGTCGATGATCTTGGTGATGAATCGAGCGGCAACGGATGCGCCCAGGTTCTGTTTGTCGGGGTGAACTAGCACCCGTCGATCGTTCGTCACACTCAGTTGCTTTCTTGGTCGTCGCGCAATTGCTTCACGCCCGTCATCACGACATTCCCGAAGAGGGAGTCGGGGTCGAGTCTACGGAGTTCCTCGGCCAGGCAATCGCGCAGGCTACGGCGTGGCAACGACAGGTCGTGGACGGGTTGTCCGGGCTGCGAGAGAGTCGCCACGTTGACGACCGATCGATCGAGCTCGATGACGCCGGAGGCACGGTGCAGACGTACGCCGTGGATGCCGCTCGAGCCCGTGGCCCGTGTCGTCATTTCGTGGCGCACGGGAACCTGCAGCTGCAGTCGGAGCCACGCGGCGAGAAGCAGCGTCGAGGGGGAGTCCATCGCGCCGGCAACTTCCACCTCGTTGACGGGCTCGTACGGTGGCTGGTCGAGAGCCGCCGCGAGCTGGGTGCGCCAGAGGGTGAGCCGCGTCCACGCGAAGTCAGTGTCGCCGGGCGCATACGTGTCGGCGAGATCGATGATCGACTGGCGGGGGTTGTCTTGAGCGGCGGCGTCGGTGATGCGCCGCTGCGCGATTCGGCCGAGGGGCGATTCGGAGACGATGGCCGGCGCCTTGCCCGGCCACCACGCGACGACGGGGGCGTCGGGCAGCAGAAGACCCGTGACGAGGCCCTCCTCGTCGGACGACATCTCTCCGTAGGCGCGGAGGAGGATGACCTCGCTCGCCCCGGCGTCACCGCCGACGCGGATCTGGGCGTCGAGTCGAGGTTCGTCGTGCCCCGTCGGCTCGTCGGCCGTCGAGATGACGATCACGCGCATGGGGTGCTCGCGCGACGCTTCGTTGGCGGCCTCGATGGCCTCTTCTTCGTGACCGAGGTTGGTCGAGATCACGAGGGTGAGCACACGGCCCAGAGCGACGACGCCGCCCTCCTCGCGGATTTTTACCAGCGCTTTCGAGACGTGGCTGATGGTGCTGTCGGGCAGATCGACGATCATGGTCGCCTCCAGGTACGGCCGTCGCGGGCCATGAGTTCGTCGGCGGAGCTCGCGCCCCAGGTGCCGGGTCGGTATTGATCGGGCTGGCCTTGCTTGCCCCAGAACTCCTCGATGGGATCGAGGATCTTCCAGGAGAGCTCGACCTCTTCGTGGCGCGGGAAGAGCGGCGGGTCACCCAGCAGGACGTCGAGGATCAGGCGCTCGTAGGCTTCGGGGCTCGCCTCGGTGAACGCGTGGCCGTAGCCGAAGTCCATCGTGACGTCGCGCACCTGGGTTCCGATTCCGGGCACCTTCGAGCCGAACCGGAGGGTCACACCCTCATCGGGCTGCACTCTGATGACCAGGGCGTTCTGGCCGAGCTCGGCTCCGTCGCCGAGACCGAAGACATTCTCGGGAACGCGCTTGAAGACCACGGCGATCTCGGTCACGCGGCGACCCAGGCGCTTGCCGGCTCGGAGGTAGAAGGGCACGCCCGACCAGCGACGGGTGGCTATCTCGAGCTTGATGGCCGCAAAGGTCTCGGTGACCGACTCGGGGTTCATTCCGGCCTCGTCGAGGAACCCGAGGACCTTCTCGCCACCCTGCCAGCCACCCGCGTACTGGCCGCGGGCCGTCCCGGCAGCGAGATCGGCGGGGATACGGACAGCAGACAGCACTTTCTCTTTCTCCGCTCGCAGATCACGGGCGTTGAAGCTGACCGGCTCCTCCATCGCGGTAAGGGCGAGAAGCTGGAGCAGGTGGTTCTGGATCACATCGCGCGCGGCGCCGATGCCGTCGTAATAGCCCGCTCGACCAGCGACGCCGATGTCTTCGGCCATCGTGATCTGCACGTGGTCGACGTACTTGCTGTTCCACAGCGGTTCGTACATCTGGTTCGCGAACCGGAGCGTCAGGAGGTTCTGGACCGTCTCCTTGCCGAGGTAGTGATCAATGCGGAACACCGAATCGGGCTCGAAGACGGTCTCGACGACGGCGTTCAACTCACGCGCCGTCTTCAAGTCACTGCCGAACGGCTTCTCGATGACCACACGTCGCCAGGGCTTCTCGCCATTCGCGTCGACGCTGTCGTCGGTGAGCCCCGAGTTGCGAAGCTGCTCGGTGACGAGCGGGAAGAACTTCGGCGGGATCGACAGGTAGAACGCGTGGTTGCCCATCGTGCCCCGCTCGACGTCGAGCGTGTCGATCGTCTGCTTGAGCTCGGCGAATGCATCGGCGTCGTCGAACGAACCCTGGACGAACCGGATCCCCTCTTTGAGCTGGCGCCAGACGTCTTCGTCGAAGGGCGTACGAGCGTGCTCCTTGACCGCCTCGTACACGACCTGCTCGAAGTCCTGGTCTTCCCATTCACGTCGGGCGAAGCCGACGAGTGCGAAGCCCGGGGGGAGGAGGCCGCGGTTAGCCAGGTCGTAGACGGCCGGCATGAGCTTCTTGCGGGACAGGTCGCCTGTCACGCCGAAGATGATGAGGCCGCTCGGACCGGCGATGCGGTTGAGTCGGCGATCGGAGGGCAACCGCAGCGGGTTGAACTCCGGAGTGATTTCCACCGGTGCCATGTGAGTATTCATCGTCCTTGCGTCGTCGTGGTCGGCTGCGACCGGAATGGGGTCGGGCCCTCTCACACGAAGGCGAGCACGAGGTCGACCCGCGCCCGCCTTCGGATCAGCGGAGTGCGCTGAGAATTACGGGAAGTGCTTCCGCCACATCCGTCACCGTGAGGGTCAGGACGGGACGGCCGTGCTCAGCGAGCACTGCTGCGTCGCCCGCGGCTTGAGCGGCCACGAGAGCGCCGAACGTGAAGCTGCTGTTCGGAATCTCGAGGTCGACCCCGGGGGTCTGCGTGATTTGAAGGAAGACCCCGTTGGCCGGGCCACCCTTGTGGTACTGGCCGGTCGAGTGCAAGAACCGAGGCCCCCACCCGAAGGTGACCGGGCGCCCGGTTCTCTCCGCGAGCACGTGGCGGAGGCCGACGATCTCGGGATTCTCGAACCGGTCGATGTAGGCGTGAAGGGCGACGTATCCGTCGCCAGTCAGGTGTTCGAGAAGGGCAGTCACTGCGGATGAAATTGACTCACCGGGCTCGAGGCCGGGGCTCGTGCGAACCGCGATGCCGTCCGTGACCATCGCAGACTGCGAAAGCGCCGCGGATACAGGAGCGGGAGAGCCGTCGAGCAGCGCACGCGTCGCCGCTTTGGCCGACTCGACGTCAGGCTGGTCGAACGGGTTGACGCCGAGGAGGCGTCCGGCCACTGCAACCGCGTACTCCCACACCAGAAACTGTGCCCCGAGGGATCCTGAGATCTCGACCTCTCCGGGGGAGACCTCGCGGGTCTCTTCGGTCGAGCCGACGAGCCGAATCACCTGGACGTCGTTGAGACCGGCCGTGATTTCGGGGGCGTCGACGCCGACCACCACGGGCAGGAGCCCGCGACCGTTCTTACCCGTCGACTCGGCGATCAACTGCTCTGCCCAGTCGGGGAAGCCTTGCAGGTGCGTGCCGTCGGCGACGAGCACGATCTTGTCGCGCAGGGGAGTGGTACCCGCGAGAACAGCCCCGAGCACGAGACCGGGGTTGTCGGGTCGATCCTGAGCGAGCTCGACCGTGACGGCGTCCGCCTCGGCAAGGAGCTCCTCGATGTCTGCTCCCGCGAGACCAGCAGGAACGAGCCCGAAAGCCGAAAGGGCCGAATAGCGCCCACCGATGTTCGGATCCGCCGCAAAGACCTCGTAGCCGGCCGCGCGAGCCGACTCGTCGAGCGGCGAGCCGGCGTCGGTGACCACGACGATGCGATCGGCGAGGTCGGTGAAGCCGGCGTCGGACAATGCCTTCTCGAACACGGAGCGCGCGCTGGCCGTCTCGACGGTCGATCCGGACTTCGATGAAACGATCAGCACCGTGTGCTCGAGGTCGTCGTTCAGGGCCGAGAGAACCTGCCCCGGCACCGTGGCGTCGAGCACGGTGAGATCGACGCCGTAGGTGCGAGTGATGACCTCTGGGGCGAGCGAGGATCCGCCCATCCCTGCCAACACGAAGTGCGTAAGCCCCTTCGCCGTGAGCTTCTCGCGAAGCGCAAGGATCCGGGGGACTACTTCAGCCGAGGACGCCACGGACTCGGTCCAGCCGAGTCGCGTGGAAGCCTCGTGCTCGGCGTCAGGACCCCAGAGGCTGGGATCCTGAACCGTGATGCCCGACGCGACCAGGTCGCGCACGAGCGAGGGGACGACGGACCCGACTGCAGCAGCAGCCGGGCCCGACGCGGTTACAGCAATGGTCACTTAGCGGATTCCAGCGCCGCCGTCACGGTGTCGAGGAGCTCGTTCCAGGAGACGATGAACTTGTCGACGCCCTCCGACTCGAGCACACCGACGACGTCGTCATACGAGACGCCCTGGGCCGCGATGGCGTCCATGACCTCGTTGGCGGCGGCGTAGGAGCCCGTGATGGTGTCGCCCGCGATGACGCCGTGGTCGAAGGTGGCCTCGAGGGTCTTCTCCGGCATGGTGTTGACGACGTCGGCCGCGACGAGCTCGACCACGTAGGTGGTGTCGAGGACGTTGGGGTCTTTCACGCCGGTCGATGCCCACAGCGGACGCTGCTTGTTCGCACCCTCGGCGAGAAGGCCGGCAGCGCGCTCGGTTGCGAATGCCTGACCGAAGACCTCGTAGGCCAGCTGAGCGTTCGCGACGCCCGCCTTGCCCTTGAGTGCCTTCGCCTCGTCCGTTCCGACGGCGTCGAGACGCTTGTCGATCTCGGTGTCGACACGCGACACGAAGAACGAGGCGACCGAGTGGATCTTCGAGAGGTCTTTGCCAGCGGCCTTCGCCTGCTCGAGACCGGTCAGGTAGGCGTTGATGACGGCACGGTAGCGCTCGAGCGAGAAGATCAACGTGACGTTGACGCTGATGCCCTCGGCGATGACGGCGGTGATGGCCTCGAGGCCCTCGATAGTCGCCGGGATCTTGATGAGGACGTTCTCTTTGTTGACCTTGTCGAACAGCTGCTTGGCCTGGCTGATCGTGCCGGCGGCGTCGTGCGCCAGACCGGGCTCGACCTCGATCGAGACGCGGCCGTCGAAGCCGTTCGTGGCGTCGTAGATCGGCTTGAAGACGTTGCACGCGTCGGCGACGTCGTCGGTGGTGATCTCGAAGACGGCGTCGGTCACACCGGTGCCGGCCTTGGCCAGTTCGGCGACCTGCTCGTCGTAGGCCTCGCCCTTGGCGAGAGCCGACGCGAAGATCGTCGGGTTGGTCGTGACGCCGACGACGTTGCGCTCGGCGATGATCTTCTGCAGACCCTCCGACTTGATGCGCTCGCGCGACAGGTCGTCGAGCCAGATGCTCACGCCAGCGGCGGAGAGCTGGGCGGTGGGGGTGGTTGCTGTGGTGTCAGTCATTGCTGTTCTTCTTTCTGCGGGCGCTCAGTGAGCGGCCAGCGAGTTCAGGCTGTCTTTGGCTGCGGCGACCGCAGCCTCGGTCGTGATGCCGAACTTCTGATAGAGAGTCTTGTAGTCGGCCGAGGCACCGAAGTGCTCGATCGAGACGCTGCGACCGGCGTCACCGACGATGCCCTTCCAGGGCATCGCCACGCCGGCCTCGATGGAGACGCGCGCCTTGACGGCGGTCGGGAGGACCGACTCCTTGTAGTCGTCGCTCTGCTCGTCGAACCATTCGAGGCTCGGAGCAGAGATGACGCGGGCGTTGATTCCCTCGCCACGAAGCACCTCGCGGGCCTCGACAGCGATCTGAACCTCGGAACCCGTGGCGATGAGGAGCACGTCGGGGGTTCCGCCCGGGGCCTCGGCCAGCACGTAAGCACCCTTGGCGACATTCTTCGCCGAGGCGAAGGTCTCGCCGGTGGCGTCACCGTCACCGCGCTCGAAGACCGGGAGGTTCTGACGGCTGAGCGCGAGACCGGCCGGGCCGTTGAAGCGCTGCAGGATCGTGAGCCACGCGTAGGCCGTCTCGTTGGCGTCGGCAGGGCGGACCATCGAGAAGTCGGGGATCGCACGAAGGGCGGCGAGCTGCTCCACCGGCTGGTGCGTCGGGCCGTCTTCACCGAGGGCGACGGAGTCGTGAGTCCACACGTAGGTGACCGGCGCCTTCATGAGCGCGGCGAGACGAACGGCCGGACGCATGTAGTCGGAGAAGATCAGGAACGTACCGCCGAAGGGGCGCGTGTTGCCGTGCAGGACGATTCCGTTGAGGATCGATCCCATGGCGTGCTCGCGGATGCCGAAGTGGAGAACGCGGCCGTAGGGGTCGCCGCTCCACTCATGGGTCGACCACTCGGTCGGCACGAACGACTTCGCACCCTTGATCGACGTGAGGTTCGACTCGGCGAGGTCGGCGGAGCCGCCCCAGAACTCAGGGAGGACACCGGCGATGCCGTTGATGACCTGGCCGGAAGCGGCACGCGTCGAGACCTCTTTGCCGGATTCGAAGACCGGGAGGGCTTCTTCGAGGCCCTCGGGGAGGTCGCCGGCGAGGATGCGGTCGAGAAGGACCTTTTTCTCGGGGTTCGCAGCGGCCCACGCGTCGAGCTTGGTGTTCCACTCGGCGTGCAGAGCCTGGCCGCGCTCGACGGCCTTGCGGGTGTGAGACAGAACCTCGGGGTCGACGTCGAACGACTTCTCGGGGTCGAACTCGAGGAAGCGCTTGAGGCCGGCGATCTCGTCTTTCCCGAGAGCGGAGCCGTGCGACTTGCCCGAACCCTGCTTGGTCGGGGACGGCCAGGCGATGATCGTCTTGAGGATGATCAGCGACGGCTTGTCGGTGATTCCCTTGGCGCGCTCGATGGCGTCGTGCAGTTCGGCGACGTCTTCGACGTACTCGCCGGTCTTCTTCCAGTCGACGACCTGGACATCCCAGTCGTAGGCCTCGAAGCGCTTGTGCACGTCTTCGGTGAAGGCGATGTTGGTGTCGTCCTCGATCGAGATCTGGTTCGAGTCGTAGATCGCGATGAGGTTGCCGAGCTGCTGGTGGCCTGCGAGCGAGGCGGCCTCGCTGGTGACGCCCTCCTGCATGTCGCCGTCGCCGGCGATCACGTAGACGAAGTGGTCGAACGGGCTCGTACCGGCGGCAGCCTCGGGGTCGAACAGACCGCGCTCGAAGCGGGCCGCGTAGGCGAAACCAACCGAGCTCGCGAGACCCTGACCCAGGGGGCCGGTGGTGATCTCGATACCGTCGGTGTGGCCGTACTCGGGGTGACCGGGAGTCTTGGAGCCCCAGGTGCGGAGCGCCTCGAGGTCTTCGAGCTCGAGGCCGTAGCCACCGAGGTAGAACTGGATGTACTGCGTCAGCGACGAGTGGCCGACAGACAGGATGAAGCGGTCGCGCCCGATCCAGGTGCTATCGCTGGGGTCGCGCGCCATGACCTTCTGGAAGAGCAGATAAGCAGCGGGAGCAAGGCTCATCGCCGTACCCGGGTGACCGTTTCCCACCTTCTCAACCGCATCGGCCGCGAGAACGCGGACAGTGTTCACTGCCTTGTTGTCAATGGATTCCCATTGCAGATCTGCCACTTGAAGATGACCCTTCTTGATGCGAGATTGCGCGGGTGTCGTTCCCGCACTGACATGCCTACCGAGGCGCCTTCGACTCAGTCCGGGTGTGTTCCCTGGGCCTGCTGCCGGGCATACTTCTAGGGCGACATCGACACGAACGTGGGATCGGCGCCCTGGGCCCTGCAACTGGCAAGCAACTCCCAGCATAGCGACGTGCACTGTCACAGCGCCCGTCGAACGGCCAGGAACAGCCCCTGATCGCCACATTCATCGCCTACACTTGCTATGGCTTCGGTTTCGCCAGGCACTGCTCTGCCTCCGGCGATTCTTCGCGGCCCGTGCCTGAAACGGCCCAGCAATCAGAGGATGTATGACAACCCATAGCGCTTTGACCACTCCCACCGACTCGCAGCCCGCGGTATCTTCCGCCAAGCGAATCGGCGTCAAACGCAAGTTCCGCGCCTACGTCTCGCTGACGAAGCCGCGCGTGATGGAGCTGCTGCTCGTCACCACCATTCCCACGATGTTCCTTGCCGAGGGGGGTATTCCGAGGCTCTGGCTCGTCGTGGCCACCCTGATCGGCGGGGCCCTGAGCGCCGGCTCGGCGTCGTCGTTCAACTGCTACATCGACCGCGACATCGACCGCATCATGAAGCGGACGAAAGACCGGGCCCTCGTCACGGGTGATGTCTCCGACCGCGAAGCGCTCATCTTCTCGTACGTCATGGGCGTCGCGTCCATCGCCTGGCTCGCGTACACCGTCAACCTGATCTCCGCGGCACTCTCGCTTTTCGCGATCCTTTTCTACGTGTTCGTCTACACGCTTTGGCTCAAGCGCCGCACGCCGCAGAACATCGTCTGGGGCGGAATCGCCGGCTGCATGCCCGTCCTGATCGGCTGGGCCGCAGTCACCGGCTCGCTGACCTGGGCGCCCGTCATCCTGTTCGCCGTCATCTTCCTCTGGACCCCGCCGCACTACTGGCCTCTGTCCATGCGGTACCGCGATGACTACGCCTCCGTCGACGTGCCCATGCTCGCCGTAGTTCGCGGTCGAGCCCACGTCGGTCTGCAGGTCATCCTCTACGCGTGGGCCACCGTCGTCTGCTCGCTCCTCCTCATCCCGGTCGCCCACATGGGTGTGCTCTACACCGTCGTCGCGCTGGCGAGCGGTGCCTGGTTCGTCGTCGAGTCGCACCGCCTCTACAGCCGGGCGATCACCCAAGTGGCCGAGGTCAAGCCGATGAAGGTCTTCCACGCCTCCATCACGTACCTGACGCTTCTGTTCCTGGCCGTCGGCATCGACCCGCTGCTTCCCTTCTGAGTTTGTAGCGCGGCGCGCCGCCACAGCGCCGGACCTCCGACAAGCTCCGGTCGTCCGGCGGTGCGGCAGCTCGCCACCCCCAGCCGTTCGGCGGTGCAGCAGTTCGCCACCACCGGTCGTCGAGCGGCGGGCGCACCCGAATTCGAAGGAAAAACCGCCGAGCGCAAACCAGTTCATGCGGATCGGCGGGGGTGAGCCTCGCGTTTCTCCTTCAAATTCGGAAGGCAGGCGGGTGCGGCACAGGGGAACCCGGCGCACAACAGGCCGTCAAGAGCGGCAGAGGCGCAGGATCCTGCGGCCCGCCGCTCGACACGAGCCCCGCAGCGCTACGCAGCGATAGTCGCTGCCTCCGGAGCCGGCTTCGCGAGGTCGGCGTCGCTCTCGAGCGTGTGCGTGACCGCCGTCATCGCTGCGACGAGGAGCCCGGCGAGCACGAGGTGCACGCCGACGAGGAACGGCGGCAGACCGGTATTGGCCTGGATAAGCCCCACGGTGATCTGGAGGACCTCGACGGCGAGGAGCAGAAGGGGGAACAGCCGGGGGAGACCGAGTCGAATCGCGCCCACCACGAGGGCGAGCGTCAGCACGAAGACCGCGAACGCCGGCACGGCATGCAGCGTCTCGATGAGCTTGGGGTCGAACCCGTTGCGATGGGTGTTCTCATCGCCGGCGTGGGGGCCGGCACCCGTGGTCAGGATGCCGAGCACGACCGTGATGGCGACGAAGACCGCGGCGACTCGCGTAGTGAGCGCGTACCACGGGGGAGTCGCGGCCGAGGTGCCGCGCGGCCCGTGATAGACGCGGTAGACGAGAGTCGCCGTGATGCGGACCAGGACCATCGAGACGATGAAGTGCGACCCCACGACGTAGGGGTTGAGTTTGGCCAGGACGCTGATGCCACCGAGCACCGCCTGGAACGGGATGCTGAGTGCCTGGATGAGCGTGAGCCAGAACAGGTCGCGTCGCACCTTCCGCATGCGGAACACGGCGAAGAAGGCGAGGATCACGATGATGACGAGGACGAACGTCAGAAGCCGGTTGCCGAACTCGATGATGCCGTGGAAGCCCATCTCGGGTGTCGTGACGATCGACCCGGCGGTGCACTCGGGCCAGGTCGGACAGCCGAGGCCGGAGCCGGTGAGGCGGACGAGGCCGCCGGTGCCGACGAGCAAGAGTTGGCAGGCGAGAGACGCCCAGGCGATGAACCGGACACGCCGGTCGATCCGAGCCGGGAGCCACGACCAGACTCGGGCGATGACGCCCATCGACGTTGCCTGTGCATTGCTCACGGATTGCTGTCCTTCGTTACTTTTGGATGCCTGGCCTGTAGCATTGTGGGGTTCAGGAACACACCCGGTTTCGGTGCGTCGACGCAGACCACAGATCTCTAGGTCTCGAGTGTAGAGACATCGATCTGGGTGGTCGCCCCTGAATACCGACTCCTCTCGCAGCTGCGAGACCGAGTCCCGCCCGCCAGGGAATGTCGCAACGAACGTATCGGTTCGAGACGACGAAGAAAGAGGTAGGTATGTCTGACGTGTTGATCGACCGCCCGGAGCTCGCAGGACTGGGCCAGTACGAGTTCGGCTGGGCCGACTCCGATGCCGCTGGCGCATCCGCGCGCCGTGGCGTGAACCCCGAGGTCGTGACCGACATCTCGAACCTCAAGAGCGAACCCGAGTGGATGCTCAAGAACCGCCTCAAGGGTCTCGCCCTGTTCGAGCGCAAGCCCATGCCCACCTGGGGCGCCGACCTTTCCGGCATCGACTTCGACAACATCAAGTACTTCGTGCGGTCGACCGAGAAGCAGGCCGGTAGCTGGGAAGAACTGCCCGACGACATCAAGGCGACCTACGAGAAGCTCGGCATCCCCGAGGCCGAGCGCAACCGCCTCGTCGCCGGCGTCGCCGCCCAGTACGAGTCCGAGGTCGTCTACCACCAGATCCGCGAAGACCTCGAAGAGCAGGGTGTCATCTTCATGGACACCGACACCGCTCTTCGCGAGCACCCCGAGTTCTTCCAGGAGTACTTCGGCACGGTGATCCCGGCCGGCGACAACAAGTTCGCCGCGCTCAACACGGCTGTCTGGTCCGGCGGATCCTTCGTCTACGTTCCGAAGAACGTCCGGGTCGAGATTCCCCTTCAGGCCTACTTCCGTATCAACACGGAGAACATGGGCCAGTTCGAGCGCACGCTGATCATCGCCGACGAGGGCAGCTACGTGCATTACATCGAAGGCTGCACGGCTCCGATCTACAAGAGCGACTCGCTGCACTCGGCCGTCGTCGAGATCATCGTGAAGAAGAACGCCCGCGTTCGCTACACGACGATCCAGAACTGGTCGAACAACGTCTACAACCTCGTCACGAAGCGCGCCATCGCCCACGAGGGCGCCACCATGGAGTGGATCGACGGCAACATCGGCTCCAAGGTGACGATGAAGTACCCGTCGATCTACCTCGCTGGTGAGCACGCCAAGGGCGAGACCCTCTCTGTCGCGTTCGCGGGCCCCGGCCAGCACCAGGATGCCGGCGCGAAGATGATCCACATGGCGCCGTACACGACGTCGTCGATCGTCTCCAAGTCGATCGCCCGTGGCGGTGGCCGAGCCGGTTACCGCGGCGAGGTCCGCGTCGACGAGGGTGCGCACCACTCCGCCAACACGGTTCGCTGCGACGCACTCCTGGTCGACACCATCTCGCGCTCCGACACCTATCCGGCGATCGATATCCGCATCGACGACGTCCAGCTCGGCCACGAGGCGACCGTCTCCCGGGTGAGCGAAGAGCAGCTCTTCTACCTGATGTCGCGCGGAATGGCCGAAGACGAGGCCATGGCCATGATCGTCCGAGGCTTCATCGAGCCCATCGCCCGCGAGCTCCCGATGGAGTACGCACTCGAATTGAACAAGCTCATCGAGATGAGCATGGAAGGATCCGTCGGCTAGATGTCCGCCACTCCCGCAACGACCGACACATCCACGCCGATCGTCGAAGCGGCGGTGCCGAACGGTGCCGTCGTGCCCGGCTCTGCGGCGCACACCGACGGGGCCTGGGCCGACCGGCCCATCCCCGTCCAGACCCGCTCCGGTCGATTCGCCTCGACCGACCCGGCGGCCTTCCCGGCCGTCACCGGCCGCGAGGTCGACTGGAAGCTGAGCCCGGTCCAGGCGCTCCGTCCCCTCATCGACGGTCCGCTCGACGGCTCTCCGTACGCCTATCTGGCTCGCGAGACGCCCGGCGCGTCCGTCGACTGGGTGACACCGGAGCACGAGCTCGTCGGCACTGCCGGCACGCCCGAAGACAAGGCCTCGGCCAACGCCTGGGCGAGCACCGAGAACGTCCTGCTCGTGACCGTCTCCGGCGACGAGCCGACGTCGATCACGATCGGTCGCTCGGGCCTCGACACCGCGCCGCGCGCCGGCCACACGGTCGTCCACGCGAAGCCGAACTCGACCGGTCTCGTCATCCTCCAGAACTCCGGAGATGCGCAGCTCGTCGAGAACGTCGAGATCGTGGTCGACGAGGGTGCTCACCTCACGGTGGTCAGCGTGCAGGAGTGGAACGACTCCGGCGTCCACCTCTCGAGCCACTTCGCCAAGATCGGCCGCGACGCACAGCTCAAGCACTTCGTTGTGAGCCTCGGCGGCTCCATCGTGCGGGTCAACCCGTCCGCGCACCTCGCGGCGCAGGGTGCCGACGCCGACCTCAACGGCGTGTACTTCGCCGATGCGGGTCAGCACCTCGAGCAGCAGGTCTACGTCAACCACGACGCCCCCAACACCAAGAGCCGCGTGAACTACAAGGGCGCCCTTCAGGGCGAGGGTGCACGGACGGTCTGGATCGGCGACGTCCTCATCGGGCGCACGGCCCCCGGCACCGACAGCTACGAGCAGAACCGCAACCTCGTTCTTTCCGAGGGCACCCGTGCCGATTCGATCCCGAACCTCGAGATCGAGACCGGCGACATCATGGGCGCCGGCCACGCGTCGGCCACCGGCCGCTTCGACGACGAGCACCTGTTCTACCTCGAGTCGCGCGGCATTCCCGAAGAAGAAGCGCGCCGCATCGTCGTGCTCGGCTTCCTCAGCGAGATCGTGCAGCACATCGGTGAGCCCGCCCTGCAGGAGCGCCTGATCGCGGCTCTCGAGGCCGAGCTCGCAGACGGCGCCGACGCGCGTTCGGCTGCGAACGCGGCGGGTAGCTCGACGGCAGCGCGACGTTCGCCGTACGTCGACTCGCAGCCCGGTGCCGCCGTCGCGACGGGCACCGACCACGTGTCGAGCGAGCCCGATGTCGCAGCCGGAGTCACCGGTGAGGGCACGGCACCCGGAGGCACGCACTGATGGCTACGACACCTGTGGGGCAGCGGGTCTGCGCCGAGGCCGACGTCAGCGTGTCCGAGGCCCTGCGAGTCGTGGTCGACGGAATCCCCGTCGCCGTGGTTCGCGACTCGGCGGGGCAGTTGCACGCCCTCGGCGACACCTGCACCCATGGCGACATCTCACTCTCCGAGGGGTTCGTCGAAGACGACACCCTTGAGTGCTGGGCCCACGGCTCGAAGTTCGAGCTGACCACCGGCAAGCCGCTCACCCTTCCCGCCTACGAACCCGTGCCGGTCTTCCCGGTCACGGTCGTCGACGGTGACGTCTGGATCGACACCACACCGGTCACGGCACCTCCGGTCGCGTAGCGGCCTCCCGATCTTCAGCTCCAGATTCAACTAAAGGAACATCATGGCTACCCTCGAAATCCGCGACCTCCAGGTCTCGATCGACACCGAGCAGGGCAACAAGCCCATCTTGAAGGGCGTCGACCTCACCATCAAGCAGGGTGAGATCCACGCCGTCATGGGGCCCAACGGCTCCGGCAAGTCCACCCTCGCCTACACGATCGCCGGCCACCCCCGGTACAAGGTCGACGGCGGATCGATCACTCTCGACGGCGTCGAGGTGCTCGACATGACCGTCGACGAGCGCGCCAAGGCGGGCCTCTTCCTGGCCATGCAGTACCCGGTCGAGATTCCCGGCGTCACCGTCGCAAACTTCCTCCGTACCGCGAAGACCGCCCTGGACGGCGAGGCGCCCGCGCTCCGCACCTGGGTCAAAGACCTCCGCCAGCACATGAGCGACCTCAAGATGGACTCCTCGTTCGCCGAGCGCAACGTCAACGAGGGCTTCTCGGGCGGCGAGAAGAAGCGCCACGAGATCATGCAGCTCGAGCTCCTCAAGCCGAAGTTCGCGATCCTCGACGAGACCGACTCCGGGCTCGACGTCGACGCTCTCAAGATCGTCTCGGAGGGCGTCAACCGCGCTCACCAGTCGACCGACCTCGGCATTCTGATGATCACGCACTACACGCGGATCCTTCGCTATATCAAGCCCGACTTCGTGCACGTCTTCGTCGACGGCCACGTGGCCGACGAGGGCGGACCCGAGCTGGCCGACCAGCTCGAGAACGAGGGCTACGACCGCTACGTCGCTGCCTCGGCCGAGGCCGCTGCACCGGCCGGAGCCTAGACATGCCGATCGCACTCGCGCCCGAGAAATTCGACCAGATCGAAGAGGCCCTGAAAGAGGTCATGGACCCCGAGCTCGGCGTCAACGTCGTCGACCTCGGCCTGATCTACGACCTGGCCCTCGACGATGAGGTCGAAGACGCGCTGATCATCAGCATGACTCTGACGAGCGCCGGTTGCCCCCTGACCGACGTGATCGAGTCCGAGACGGCCAACGCGCTCGACGGGGTCGTCGACGCCTTCCGCATCAACTGGGTGTGGATGCCGCCGTGGGGCCCCGACCGCATCACCGACGACGGGCGCGACATGATGCGCGCCATCGGCTTCTCGATCTAACTGAGCTGTTCCGACCCGCACGGTCGGCGAAAGCATGTGCCTCTGGGCAGATGACTCGCCGGTCGTGCGGGTTTCGCGTTCCCCGGCGAAGAAGCTGCCCGCGCAGAAAAGGGCCCCCGCCGCATACGACGGGGGCCCGAAAGCGAAGGATCCGGCGGCTAGTCGTTCTTCTTCGAGTCGAGGGCGCGCACACCGCGCCATAGCAGCGGCAGCATGCCGGCCGCGATGACCCACTTGACGATGCCACCCACGATGAACGGCGTGAAGCCGGCCGCGAGTACCGCGGAGACGTCGTGCGGGTAGCCCAGTCGAGCCAAGGCGAACCCGAGGAAGGGGAGACCGACGGCGAAGGGGATCAGCGATGCCAGGAAGAAGCCGACGAGCGAGCGGACGACGTGGCGATCCCACTGGCGCTCCGACAGCCAGCCGATGGCGAAGGCGGCCGGGATGAATCCGACGATGAATCCGAAGCTCGGCAGCATGACGCTGGCGAAGCCGCCGTTGTGCTCGGCGAAGATCGGCAGACCGACGAGGCCGACGAGGGCGTAGGCGAGCAGCGACAGCGCACCACGGCGGGCGCCGAGAGTCGCGCCGACGAGCAGAACACCGAGAGTCTGGCCGGTGACCGGGACGGGCCACAGCGGCACGACGACCTGTGCGAGAACGCCCATGACGGCGACTCCGCCCGCGATGAGCGCGGCATCGGTCGCGATGCTCCGCGTGACGAAGCGATCGGCGAGCACCGACTTGCGGGCCGGAAGAAGGGCGCCAGCGGACAATGCTGCGGGGTTGGTCATGCAATCTCCTAGAATAGGTAGGTCGATCGGCGCAGTCTGCTCCGACGACTCGGTTCCACGCTGATTCCTCTTCATCCTAGGGGCGACCCAACGGCGGGCGGCGTTGTGGACACCTCACCAGATGATTGGACTTTCGCTGTGCTCTCCGTGCACGACCTCGAGATTCGCGTAGGCGCCCGCCTCCTCATGGAGGGCGTGACCTTCCGCGTCGAAAAGGGCGACAAGATCGGCCTGGTCGGCCGAAACGGCGCGGGCAAGACGACCATGACCAAGACCCTGGCGGGCGAGACGATGCCCACCGGTGGCTCGATCGACAAGACCGGTGAGATCGGATACCTGCCACAGGATCCCCGCAGCGGGAACCCCGAAGACCTGGCTCGCACCCGGATCCTCGATGCCCGTGGTCTTGGGCAGATCCTCCTCGGCATCCAGGAGGCGTCGCTCGACATGGGCAGCGACGACCCGGCCGTGGCCGAGAAGGCCATGAAGCGCTACGGCGACCTCGACGACCGCTTCAACGCCCTCGGCGGGTACGCCGCCGAAGCGGAGGCCGCGTCGATCGCCAGCAACCTCAGCCTGCCCGACCGCATCCTCGACCAACCCCTGTCGACCCTGTCGGGTGGTCAGCGTCGCCGCATCGAGCTCGCGCGCATCCTGTTCTCGGCCGCCGACACGATGATCCTCGATGAGCCCACGAACCACCTCGATGCCGACAGCGTCGTCTGGCTGCGGGAGTACCTCAAGACGTACCAGGGCGGCGTAATCGTGATCAGCCACGACATCGAGCTCGTCGACGAGGTCGTGAACCGTGTCTTCTACCTCGACGCGAACCGCCAGCAGATCGACATCTACAACATGGGCTGGAAGCACTACCAGCGCCAGCGCGCCTCCGACGAGGAGCGTCGCAAAAAAGAGCGCGCCACCGCTGAGAAGCAGGCCGGGCAGCTGCAGAAGCAGGCCGCCCGCTTCGGTGCGAAAGCGTCGAAGGCTGCCGCGGCGCACCAGATGGTCGCTCGCGCCGAGAAGCTCCTCGCGGGGCTCGACGAGGTGCGTGCTGTCGACCGGGTCGCGAAGCTCCGGTTCCCGACCCCCGCCGCCTGCGGGCGGACGCCGCTCATGGCGACGAACCTCTCGAAGAGCTACGGCTCCCTCGAGATCTTTACGGCCGTCGACCTCGCCATCGACCGCGGATCGAAGGTCGTCATCCTCGGCCTGAACGGTGCCGGCAAGACGACCCTCCTGCGCATCCTCGCGGGTGTCGACGCGCCCGACACCGGTCAGCTTGAGCCGGGGCACGGGCTCCGCATCGGTTATTACGCACAGGAGCACGAGACGATCGACGTCAAGCGCAGCGTGCTCGAGAACATGGTGTCGTCGTCACCGAACATCACCGAGATGGAGGCGCGTCGGGTGCTCGGGTCGTTCCTCTTCACGGGTGACGATTCGGCCAAGCCGGCCGGTGTGCTCTCCGGTGGCGAGAAGACCCGTCTGGCCCTGGCGATGATCGTCGTCTCGGGCGCCAACGTGCTGCTTCTTGACGAGCCCACGAACAACCTCGACCCGGCCTCGCGGCTCGAGATCCTCGACGCGCTCAACAACTACGAGGGTGCTGTCGTGCTCGTCAGTCACGACGAGGGTGCTGTCGAGGCGCTGAACCCCGAGCGCGTGCTGATCATGCCCGAGGGCACCGAAGACCACTGGACGCCCGACTACTCCGATTTGATCACGCTGGCGTAGCGAAGCGGAGCCAGCGTGACCATCGAGCACAGGACGCTGGCGTAGCCACCGCCCCAACACGTATCGCGGACTCTCAGACCTGCCGCGGCAGGTGGGGGAGTCCGCGATACGTCTTACGGCGCTCAGCGACTGATGCGCGTACCCGGCGCCGAACTCTCGTAACCCGACTCGTCGAGATCGCCGTCTTCGATTTCGGCGTCGCTCGGGCCGCGCTTGAGCCGCTTGCGCTCGCGCTCCTCCTCGAGCCAGCGCTGGTCTTCTTCGTCGCTGTTGTGGAGGTCGTACTCCTGGCGGATCACGTAGGCGAAGAAACCGAAGCCGGCGAGGGCGAACAGCACCCACTGCACGGCGTACGACACGTTGAGGCCGTAGTCGACCTGGGGCTTCTGAGCCAGCTTGGGCAGTGTCGCCGCCGACGGCGTCTCGCTCTTGAGCTGCCCGAAAGCCGCGGTGTACGTCGGCAGATCGAGCCTCTTGCCGATTGTGGCCGGCTTGATGACCGCGAGCTCGTTGGTGTTGGGGATGTCGGTGCGACCCGGTACGTCCGGCTCGGTCTGAGCGAGTCGGGCCACGACGGTGACCGTGCCGCTCGGGGGAGCGGGCACCGAGTCGGGATAGTCGTGGGTGTTACCGGTCGGAACCCAGCCTCGATCGATCACGAAGATCTCGCCGCTCTCGGTCTCGAGCGGGACCAGCACCTCAAAGCCGGGGAACCCGTTGTAGCTGCGGTCGCGAGCCAGAAAGTAGTCGTCGGCCAAATAGGTGCCGGTCACCCGCACCGGCGTGAACTCGTCGGACGTCGAATACGAGTCGAGGTTCGGTAACACCGTCGACAGGTCGACGGGCCGGGCGTTGTAGTTGGCGTCGAGTTTCTCTTGCAGAGCGAGGTTCTCGCCGCGTCGCTCCCACTGCCAGTGCGAGAGCCCCGCACAGATGATCGCGAAGACGACGGCGACCGACAGGTAGCCGACCCACTTCTTCGAGAGCGCGAAACGCCACTCCTTCACGAGGTGGCCTCCGTTCCGACCGCCGACACGGTCACGCCCAGTTCTGTCACCTCCACGGGAAAG
Organism: Frondihabitans sp. 4ASC-45; assembly: GCF_049472575.1. Lineage (NCBI taxonomy): Bacteria > Bacillati > Actinomycetota > Actinomycetes > Micrococcales > Microbacteriaceae > Frondihabitans > Frondihabitans sp. 4ASC-45. The sequence goes on from NZ_JBCEBN010000002.1 coordinate 416,806, forward strand.
TCGCGGGAGCGCAGGAATTCTGCGAGAAAGTCTACGTGCTCGGCGCAAGCGGCCCAGACCTTCACGCGGTCGATGCCGTGGATCTTCGGGTTGCGCCAGTTCACCTGACGGGTCGCGTCGGCGCGGCATCCCGCACGGGAGCACTGGACGATGTCGGGGCCGGCCGAACCGATGATCACGGGCGGTGTGGGCCGGGAGACGTCGGTTCGCCCGAGGCGCCGGTGAAGGGACGGTCTCGAGGATCCTGACCCTCGTATCCCGGAACACCCTGCTCGGGTCGGTAGATCTCGACTCCGCCGGGGCGCACGACCTGACCCTGCGGCCCCTCGGAGCCGACCGTGGCGAGCACAACCGCGACGTAGGGGAGGACGATGGCACCGACGGCGGGAAGGGCCGTCCACCAACCGAACGGGATCAGGAATGCCACGATCACGCACACCAGACGGATGAACATCGCCAGGCTGTAGCGGATCATCCGGCCGTGTCGCTCTTCGTCGGGCGACGGCGGCAGCGAGGTGATCGCGTTAGTCGTCTTCTTCGTCGTTCTCATTCACTCACGGGCTCAGGCATCGTCGATGCCCGGCCGAACGGGAGGGCACCACATAATCGTAAGGCGTCTTGGGTATCCGCCCTTTATGGCGAGACTAGGCTTATCGCGGTCGCTCCGGTCGAGGCCGTGACATCTCCCGGGTGTGATCTCTCGATCCCGAGCAAGTCGGGGCCCGTGCGCCCCGGCGAGAAGACATGGAGACCCACATGGAAACCCCTCGCACCGTCCTCGTCACCGGCGGAAACCGCGGCATCGGCTACGCCATCGCCGCTCGCTACGTAGCCGCCGGCCACCGCGTCGCCGTGACGGCCCGCTCTGGCGCCGGCCCCGAAGGCACCCTCACCGTCCACGCCGAGATGACCGACTCGGCCTCGATCGACGCCGCGTTCACCACCGTCGAGAAAGAACTCGGGCCGATCGAGATCCTGGTCGCCAACGCCGGCATCACCAAAGACACGCTGCTGATGCGCATGTCGGAAGACGACTTCACGTCGGTCGTCGACACCAACCTCGGCGGCACCTTCCGCGTCGTCAAGCGCGCCTCGAAGGGCATGCTCAAGGCGCGATTCGGGCGCATCGTGCTGATCTCGAGCGTCGTCGGACTCTACGGCGGAGCGGGCCAGGTCAACTACTCGGCGTCGAAGGCCGGCCTCGTCGGCTTCGCTCGCTCGGTCACACGCGAGTTGGGCGCGCGCGGCATCACGGCGAACGTGATCGCACCGGGCTTCGTCGAGACTGACATGACCGCCGTGCTGCCCGAGGCGCAGCAGGCCGAATACAAGAAGAGCATCCCCGCCGGCCGGTTCGGCACCGTCGACGACATCGCCGACGCCGTGGTCTGGGTCTCGTCAGACAACGCCGGCTACATATCGGGCGCCGTGATCCCGGTCGACGGCGGCCTCGGCATGGGCCACTAGGGCTCGAGAGCGCGTGGGGCGAGGAGCCCAGGATCCGGCGGGCCGGATCCTGGGCTCCTCGTCATCCGCGCAGGCCCGCGAGTGCCAGCACCGATGCTAGGTCTCGGGTGCTGAGCGAGACGTCCGCCGCCGTGCGGACCCGCGGTTTGGCGTCGAAGGCGACGCTGAGACCCGCGGCCCGCATCATTTGCAGGTCGTTGGCGCCGTCGCCGACCGCGATCGTCTGAGACCGGGGGATGCCGGCGTTCGCAGCCCAGTCGACCAGGGCAGCGGCTTTGGCGTCGGCGTCGACGATCGGCCCTTCGACGCGACCGGTGAGGTGGCCGTCTTCGACCTGGAGCCGGTTGGCCCGCCAGTGGTCGAGACCGAGCTCACGAGCCAGTGGATCGAGGATCTCGTGGAACCCGCCCGAGACCACGGCGATGAGTCCGTCTGCCCGATGCACACCTGCGATCATCTCGGGAACCCCCGCAGTGACCTGCACTCTCGCCGAGGCGTCGGCGAAGCAGCTTTCAGGGAGCCCCTCGAGCGTTGCGACTCGGGCGTGCAGGCTCTCGGCGAAGTCGAGCTCGCCCGCCATCGCCCGCTCGGTGATGTCGCGCACCTCGTCGTGAGAACCGGCGGCGTCGGCGAGCATTTCGATCACCTCGTTCTCGATGAGGGTGGAGTCGACGTCGAGGACGATGAGGAAGCGCGGCACGCTCTCAGGGTAGTGGGCGGCGTCAGGACTCGACGCGAACGCCCTTGCCCACCACGGTGATTCCTGAGGGCGTGACCGTGAAGCCGCGAGCTCGATCGGCCTCGGCGTCGAGCCCGACATGCGCTCCGTCGGCGATCACCACGTCTTTGTCGAGGATCGCGCGGTTGACGATCGAGTTCTTGCCGACGTAGATGCGGTCGAAGAGCACCGAGTCGACCACGCGTGATCCTGAGTCGAGGGTGTTCCACGGCCCGACGACGCTCCGCTCGATGTGCGAGCCCACTGCCAGGGTGCCGAGCGACACGATCGATTCGATCACGGACCCCGGGTTGCCGTGCTCGTCGCGACCGAACTTCGCCGGGGGCGAGTTCAGTTGCTGGCTGAAGATGGGCCAGTCGGTGTTGTAGAGGTTGAAGACCGGCAGCGCGGCGATGAGGTCGCGGTGGGCGTCGTAGAACGAGTCGATGGTGCCGACGTCACGCCAGTAGTAGCGGTCGCGCTCGGTCGCGCCTGGTACCTCGTTGCGATTGAGGTCGTAGACCGCCGCGTCGCCGCGCGACACGAAATCGGGGATGATGTCGCCACCCATGTCGTGGTCGGACTCGGGGTTCTCTCCGTCTCGGAGCACCGCGTCGATCAGCGCGTCGGCGTTGAAGACGTAGTTGCCCATCGAGGCGAGCACCTCGTCGGGCGAGTCGGCGAGACCCACCGGGTCTTTCGGCTTCTCGAGGAAGGCGTCGATCAGCGTCGCGTCGTCGGCGTTCGTCTGGATGACGCCGAACTGGTCGGCCAGCGAGATGGGCTGACGGATCGCCGCGACGGTCGCACTCTTGCCCGAGGCGATGTGCGCCTCGACCATCTGCTCGAAGTCCATGCGGTAGACGTGGTCGGCACCCACCACGACGACGATGTCGGGCTTCTCATCGCGGAGCAGGTTGAGGCTCTGCAGGATCGCATCGGCGCTCCCGGCGAACCACCGCTTGCCGAGGCGCTGCTGGGCAGGCACGGACGCGACGTAGGCGCCGAGGAGGCCCTCGATGCTCCAGGTCTGCGACACGTGCCGGTCGAGGCTGTGCGACTTGTACTGGGTCAGGACGACGATCTGCCGCAACCCGGAGTTGATCAGGTTCGACAGGGCGAAGTCGACGAGACGGTAGTTTCCGCCGAAGGGCACGGCGGGCTTCGCCCGGTCAGCGGTCAACGGCATGAGCCGCTTGCCTTCTCCGCCTGCCAACACGATGCCGAAGATCTTCTTTGATGCCATGGGCCCAGAATGGCACGTTTCGCCCCCGGACGACTACGGTAAGGGCCGTGCGAGTCGATGTGATTACCAAGGAATACCCACCCAACGTCTACGGGGGAGCGGGCGTCCACGTGACGGAGCTGGTCAAGGCCCTCCGTTCTTCCATCGACGTCGAGGTTCGAGCCTTCGGCGCGGCGGTCACCGAGAGTGGCACGACCGGCTACCCCGATCTTGCCGAGCTGGCCGACGCCAACGGCGCGCTCAAGACCCTCGGCGTCGATATCGCGATCGCCCAGGATGTCGCGGGTGCCGACGTGGTGCACTCGCACACCTGGTACGCCAACGCGGCTGGGCAGCTCGCCCAGATGCTGCACGGGGTTCCCCACGTTCTCACCGCGCACTCCCTCGAGCCGCTTCGCCCATGGAAGGCCGAGCAGCTCGGCGGCGGCTACCGCGTCTCGAGCTGGATCGAAAAGCAGGCCTACGAAACCGCCGACAAGGTCATCGCGGTCAGCGAGGGCATGAAGCGCGACATCCTCCGCTCGTACCCGTCGATCGACGAGACAAAGGTCGACGTCGTCTACAACGGCATCGACCTCACGTCATGGCGGCGCCTCGACGAGCCCGAGCTGGTCCGCTCGCTCGGCATAGACCCCGACCGCCCCGCCGTGGTCTTCGTCGGTCGCATCACGCGCCAGAAGGGCCTGCCGTACCTGCTGCGCGCGGCCAAGCTGCTCCCGGACGACGTGCAGCTCATCCTCTGCGCCGGAGCGCCCGACACCCCCGAGATCATGCAGGAGGTGACCGGCCTTGTCGAGGAGCTCCAGGCGGAGCGCTCCGGCGTCGTGTGGATCGAGCGCATCCTGCCGCGCGACGAGCTGTGTGCCGTCCTGTCGGCCGCGACGGTCTTCGTCTGCCCGTCGATCTACGAGCCCCTCGGCATCGTCAACCTCGAGGCCATGGCCTGCGGTCTCCCCGTCGTGGGTACGGCCACCGGCGGAATCCCCGAGGTCGTCGCCAACCAGCTCACCGGCTGGCTCGTGCCCATCGACCAGGCGACCGACGGCACCGGAACCCCGCTCGACCCGGAGCGCTTCGTGAACGATCTGGCCGCGACCCTGACCCATGCCGTGTCGGATCCTGGGCTGGCGGCTCTGATGGGCCGAGCCGGTCGTCTCCGCGCCGAGGCCGACTTCTCGTGGGGCGGCATCGCCGATCGAACCCTCGAGATCTACCGTTCGCTGCTCTGACGCCGATCGATCCATTACCTGTGGAATAGTGACGGCTTCGAGCACCCCCGTGGAATAGAGTTCTGTCATGGCCACCGTTTTGCAGCTCACCGATGTGTCCGTTGTTCGAGATGGCTCGCCGGTGGTCGATTCAGTGTCGTGGACCGTCGATTCCGACGAGCGCTGGGTCGTGCTCGGGCCTAACGGTGCCGGCAAGACCACGATCCTCCAGGTGGCGGCCGCGCAGACGCATCCGTCGTCCGGTGAGGCCGAGATCCTCGGTGAAGACCTCGGCAGCGTCGACCTCTTCGACCTCCGACCCCGCATCGGCTTCGCGTCGACCACGATCGCGCGAAGGATCCCGCCGAAAGAGAAGGTCCTCGACGTCGTTCTCACCGCGGCGTACTCCGTGACCGGCCGCTGGAACGAAGAGTACGAGGGCGTCGACGTGCGTCGGGCCCACCGTGTGCTCGACGAGTGGAAGCTCGGTCACCTCGCCGACCGGTCGTTCGGCGACCTCAGCGACGGCGAGCAGAAGCGAGTGCAGATCGCCCGTGCCGTGATGACCGACCCCGAGCTCCTCCTGCTCGACGAGCCCGCCGCCTCGCTCGACCTCGGTGCCCGCGAAGAGCTCCTCCGCATGCTCGGCGGCTACGCCTCGAGCGAGGGGTCGCCCGCCATCGTCATGGTCACCCACCACGTCGAAGAAATTCCGCGCGGCTTCACGCACGCGCTGCTGCTGGCCGGGGGCGAAGTGCGGGCGATGGGTCCGCTCGCCGAGGTGCTCACCGCGTCCACGCTGGGCGACACGTTCGGCCTCGAGCTCACCGTCGTCGAAGACGCTGGGCGCTACACCGCTCGCGCCGTCTAGGCGTTCTCGCCAAAAAGTGACGGGAATCGGCCAGAGCGACCTGGCGAGCCGCGTCACTTCGGCCGAACTGCGTCGGGAACCCCCGGCGGTCAGCGGACCCCGCGCATTAGCCGCAGCTCGGCTCGCCGCTCTTCGTCTGGTATCGTTAGAGGCTGTTTGCGGGCCTCACTGTGCCTGCACTCCCACGAGCTGGCAAAAACCAGTTCACCCCTAGCCTTTGAGGAACCCCATGAAGAACGACACCCACCCGTCTTACAACCCGATCGTGTTCCGCGACCTCGCCTCGGGTGAGACCTTCCTCACGCGCTCGACCGTCACCAGCAGCAAGACCATCGAGCTCGACGGCGTCGAGTACCCCGTCATCGACGTCGAGATCTCGTCGGCCTCGCACCCGTTCTACACGGGCAAGCAGCGCATCATGGACAGCGCCGGCCGCGTCGAGAAGTTCAACCAGCGCTTCAAGAACTTCGGCAGCAAGTAGGCCCGAGCGCCTCACGCTTCGCACAGCGCCCCGTTTCTGCTTCGGCAGTCACGGGGCGTTTCTGCGTCTGCGGGGATCGCCCAATGCTCGTCCTCACGCTCGGCGGTCGAGCCGGTACAGGGTGTCGCGATGCAGCCCCACGGTCAGCGTGACGCGGTACCCGAGGCGTTCCAACTCGGCGAGCTGGTTCGGGCGGTCGCCCGAGAGCCCCCGGTAGTCGACGAACCAGACCCGGCCGTCAGTAGCCCGGAGCGCTGCGGCCGACGCTTCGATCGATCGCGTCACATCACGCATTCCCGAGGTCTGGGCGTACGGCGTCTTCAGGGCGACGTCGACGAGCCCGGCGAAATCGCTCCGGTAGAGGTACTTCACCGCACGGGGCTTGCGGGAGTTGCCGACGTCGTCGTCGAACACGATCGCGTCGCCGGGGCGAACCCGCTCGCCCACTGCCCGGGCGACCTCGGCCCAGTCGCTGCCACCGTCTTGAGCGAACGGTTGTCGCTGTGCGACGTACACGGGAAGCACCAGCACCGCGAGCCCGACGACGACGACCGTGTGAACCGCGAATTGGCGGGTGATCGTCGAGATGCCCAGAGCCATCAGCAGCGCCACGAACGGCGTCGCGAACGAGAGGTAACGCGTCGTATAGATCGGCGCGACGAGCGCGTTGACGACCGTGAGAATCAGCATCGGCACGAACACCGTAGCCGTGGAAAGCGCGAGCAAAGACGGTGCGGCGTCGTGCGCACGAGCATGTCGCCGACTCTCCACGACCCCGACGACGAGGGCCACGGCGATCGCCGACCAGCCGAAGACCGCTACCGGAGAACTGCCGAACCACTGCGTCACGACGAGCGTGTGCAGGGTGACCGCCTGCTCGTCGCCGAGGAAGCTGATCTGGTTGCGTTGCCCGATGGCGAAGCCGATGACGGGGCCGGCGAGCAGGATCCCGAGGAGCGTGAAGCGGATCCAGCGTGCCGGCTCGACCACCGCGCTTCGCCCCCTCTGCCGCCCCCGCCACAGCCACGGCACGACCACCGCGACTGCCAGCGCCGGAAGAAGCAGTCCCAGATAGAGGAAGATGCCGATGCTGGTGGCAAGGGCAAGCGAATACGCGAACCAAACACGTGGCCGAAGCCCCGGTCTGCGGAGCAGGTGGACGATCAGCACCACGAGCCAGACCGCCGCGGCGGCGCTCAAGGCATACGAGCGGGCCTCGCCGCCCATGAAGGTGACTCGGGGCAGCACGAGGAACACCGCGCCGGCGATGGTTCCTATTCGACGGCTACCGAGCCGATCGCCGAGAACGACGACCCCCGCCGCCGCGAACCCGACCGCCACCGCGCTCGGCAGCCGGAGGGCGATCATCGACTGCCCGAACGCATCGATCCAGACGTGCATGAGGGCGTAGTAGACACCGTGGACGGCATCCACCGTCGGCAGCATTCGCGCGAGAGAGAGCCAGGGCCGATCCGCCGACAGCACGGTCGCCGCCTCGTCGCCCCAGGGCGACGGCACCCACGAAAACGCGAACGAGACGAGAAACGCCACGACGCCGAACAGAGCCGGCCGCGCGACGCGGTGAAGCCGCGGTGTCACCGGGCGACCGAGGGCACTCCCGCTGCGACGTCGGCGCGGAGGCGGGAGACGATCTCCTCTCCCGCACGAACACCCCTCGCCTCGGTCACGCCGAGGTGCGGCCGAGCAACCCCGAGATCGTGCAGCTCGCCGTGCGCGGGCCGATAGGCGACATCGGCGAAGTCGAGCAGGTCGAGATCGAGTAGCGAGTCTCCGGCCGCGAGAACTCGGCTCGCCCCCACCCGCGACGCGACCTCGGCGATGGCGGCGCTCTTGGTCAGCGGTGCCGGCACCAGATACAGCTTCCGCCCCTGAAGCGAGACCGTCCAGCCCCGTCGTTCGACCTCTGTCGTGAGGGTCGCAAGACTCTCGGCTGCAGCGGTGCCCTCGATCAGCTGGTCGCGCTGCACGATGGCGTACACGAAGTGGTCTTCCGCACGAGAGAACCGAAGGATCCAGCCATCGTCGTGAGGATCGGGCAGCAGCGCTTCGACCTCGCCGAGCGGAGCACACCGCCCCTCGAGGCGCCGCTTCACGGTGTCGGCCCAGTCGCCGTCGGGCTCACCGTGATGGAGGAGAACCCCGCCGTTTGTCGTCACCGCGTACTCGAATCGGACGGTCGGCAGGCGAACGCGTCGAAACTGAGCCACGGTGCGGGTGGTGACAGGTACGAAGACGACCTCGGCGGCGAGGGCGGCGAGCTGCTCTTCTGCCGCCCGCGTCATGAAGGAGAGGGGCTCGCCCTGGTAGATCTCGCTGACGGTGAGCAAGGGAGCATCGAGGTCGAGCGCGCTGCGGTCGGACGCGCTGCCGTCGGACGCCGAACTGCCGACTCCCGCACTCGTCTCGTCGAGGTGCAGTGCTCGTGCCGAGTAGATGAGAGTGCGGTCGAGGTCGGACGCGACGAGATCACCACTCACAGCGCACCCTGGGCGGGGTCGAGCGAGTCGCTGGCCAGCGGACGGATGAGACCGACGCAGCTATAGGGGAGCCCCTCGACGTGAACGACTTCGACACCCCGTTGCTCAGCCAGAAGCAGCACGTGCGCGACCTCGTCGAGGGCGTCGGGCCTCACCAGGATCTTCCACGGCACCCGCCGCAGCAGCACGCGAGTGGTCTCGCCGACACCCGGCTTCACCAGGTTGACATCGTCGAGGCCGTACTCCTGCTGGAGGCGCTCGACCGTGGCCCAGCCCTCCCAGGTGGGGGTCCGGTCGGTGGCCAGGAGATCGATCGCTGCGGCAGCGGCCTCGGCGTGGACCGCGGCGAAGTGCTCCGACACCGTGTCGAGAAACTCGCCCGAGACGTCGTCGGCCGCAAGCTCGGAGTAGAACTTCGCACCGTGGAACTCGCCCGGGCCGATGAGCCGCTCGCTGAACACGGTCCGTGACACGAGCCCCGAGACCGTCGAATTGAGGCACGCGGAGGGAATGAGGAAGTCGTCGCGGGTGCCGAAGACAGGTACACAGTGGCCGGGGTCGGCGAGCACGACGAGGTCGTCGGAGAAGCGCGGGCCGCCCGCCGCCGCATAGTCGTCGAGAGCTGCGGTCAGCTCGCGCGCGATCGCGCCTTTGCCGGTCCAGCCGTCGACGAAGACGACGTCGGCGGGGTCGTGGTGGTCTGCCAGCCAGTCGAGCGCTGTCGTGTCGATACCGACACCACGGACGATGCTCATCGTGTAATGATCGACACCGATCGATCTCGACCGTTCGATCCAGCGCTTCATGAGGATGCCGATCGGCGTCCCCGCGCGAGCCAACGAGACCAGCACCGGTGGCCGCTCGCGGCCGTCGAGCACCATCTCGGCCGCCACTCCGACAGCGAGAGCCACGCGGCGGGCCGACCGCTCCAGAGCGTCGGCGTAGAGCGCGCGGTATTCGGGCGAGGGGACGTACTCCTGCGGGAGCGACTCGGCGTAGTGTGCTCGCCCTGACTGGATGGCCGCCTCGCGGTCGGCCGAGGGCGCCTCGAGAGCGATACCGCCGAGGTCTTGCAGCAACCAGCCGACCTCGTCGGCACGGTACGACCCGAACGAGGGGCCGCGGAGGGGTCTCGCGCCCTCCTCGTCGACGGGTGCGCTGACGGTCACGACGACGACCTCGTCGCAGGCGGTGGCGAGCACGTCGAGCACGGCGGCGAGGTCGTGGAGCGTGACACCGGGCTCCGGCACGAGCACGATCTGCTCGAAGCGTCGACCGCCGGGCGTCAGGTTGTAGGCGAACCGTGGGCCGGGGCCGTCGATCGTCTCGTCATGCGAGGGGAACGAGTGCACCGAGCGGATCGCGTAGTCGTCACGGTCGATCGCCGCGATCGGCGAGCGGGTCGTCGACGAGAACAGCACTCCGGTTCGACGAGTGTCGAGCAGGGCTGCGACCTCGAGCGGGAACGCCATGAACTCCTCGGTCCCGAGCACCAGGGTCGACGCTGGGGTCGACTCTCGCGAGCTCGCCTCCACCGCATCGGCCACCACCCGAGCGACGGCTCCGTCAGAGCGATCCCGGTAAGAGGCGCCCGAGCGGTCGGGAGCCAGCACCCCGACGACAGGAGCCTCGAGGATCCGCGCCAACCCCCGCTCACCGGCGGGCACCGGGGCGGTCTCGACAGTCTCGGCCACCCGCTCCGCCGCGGCTGCAGCAAACCCGTCGGGAATCCGGACGGCGCCGCTCCCGAGCGACACGACGTCGATTACGGTGTCGAGTTCGTGCTCGAGCTCGGTGAATCGCGCACGATCGGTCTCGGAGCGGAGGTCGACCAGAGCGGCGACGACGACGCGCCGGGGAGCGGCCAGGGCGTGGATTTCGCGGATCGTGTTGATGATCGTCGACCCCGTACTGAGTTCGTCGTCGACGAGCACGAGGGTGCTCCCGGGCCGAAGCCAGCCCTCGTCGGTCGGCACGATCTGATGGCGGGTGGCATGCGAGTGCGCTTCGTCGAAACCGCCCACCGGGCGGTCGCCGGGGGACGATCTCCGGGTGGAGTGGATGTAATAGCTCCCGACCTGATCGGCTACCAGGCGCCCGAGACCGGTCGCCGTCTCGGCGTAGCCGAGCGCGACCGCGTCGGGCACGACCACCTCGGCGCCCCGGAGCAGACGGCGGAGTGCAAGCAGCTCGTCGCGAGCCGGCCTCGGCGTCGCTAAGGCCTCTGCGAGCTGCCGTGATGCATCGGCGACGAGGCCCGGCTCGGCAGGCTGCCCGAGCTGCTCGGCGACGAGGGTGCCGAGGAGAGCGCCCGCGCTCTCGACGAGAAGCGGGGGAGTCGGCACGTGCTTGGCGAGAACGGTGGAGACCAGCAGGTGAGCGCGGCGGGGATTTCGACGGAGCGCGACACCGACCAGGGCATCGACGGGAACGACGCTGTTCGCCGGATCCTGGTCGATATCGAGCCCTAACTCGTCTCTGACGTAGGAGCCCGTCCAGGTGCGGATCACAGCATGCTCGCTTCGAGGAAGTCGACGAACGTCGCCTCCGGGGAGGCCACGCCGAAGGCATCGGCGCGCAGCAGAGTCTTCTCGGCCCACATCTGGTGCGGTTTCATCTCGTTCATCTTGTTTCTGTAGGGGGAGGCGGCTACTCCGGCCGACCCGGGGGCAGTGATCGCGACGGCGTCGAGATACTCCTCGTGGCTGATCACCGAGAGCGCGTGCACGAGCGGAACGTGCGAGGGGTGGATGACGGTCTTGCCGAGCAGGCCGTTGGCGTGGTCGAGCGTGATCTCACGGAGCAGGCCGTCGTAGTTCTTGACCAGCAGCTGGCGGCGGAGGTTCTCTTCGTGGGCCTCGGCGAACGGCGTGAGGCGAAGCTGCGGGCGCAGGAGGCGCTCCGTGTCGGCGTAATGCTCCCAGACCGGGCCCGTGATGGTGAATCCGTCGCTGCCGCGGCCGAGGATGTTGACGATGTCACCGATCACGGAGGCCACGACGTTGACGTCGTAGATGGTGAGGTCGCGCGAGCGCCGCAGGCCGAACACGCTCGAGAGGTCGGTCGTGCCGATGCGAACGGCCAACACGTCGTCGCGGTTCGCCTGCAGCAGGCTCGCGATGTCCGAGAGCACGCGCGTGCGCGACTCCGCATGGATCATGGCCGGCGACTCGAGGATCGGCATGATCCGAAGCGACCCGGCTCGGGCCGGCCGAGCGGACTGAACCTCGTGCAGGGCATCGAGGAAGGCCTGCCCGTAGCCGTCGTCGTTGTGGAATTTGGGCACGACGAAGCCGGCGAGGCTTCCGATAGCGTCACCCGCGCGCTCGGCCAGCATCGTGATCTGCGCGGCGGTCCGCACCCGCACGAAGAGAAGCGGGAGGCCGTTGCGACCTTCGAGGTCGCGCAGGGCCTGCACCACGTTGTCTTCGGCCACCGGCACGACATCGTCGGCGATGCTGTCTTCGAGGCAGAGCACCATGCTGATCGCGCCGCGCGCCGTCTGCCGGATCACCGACCCTGCGAGGTCTGGTCGATCACCCGGGGTGTACAGCGTCGCACCGAGCGCCGTGCTGAGCAGACGGGCGGGCGATGCGGTCGTCAATTCGACGGGCTGCCGGTGGAAGAGCCGAGATCGGTAGTCGTCGCTCAGGAACGAGAAGTGGCGCATCCTTGATTCTCAGGTATCTCGGCTGAGAAAGTCGAACCGCTCCGCGACCTCGAAGCCGAACTCCGCGTGAACGGCAGACGACGAATTTCCCCTCGAGGCGCTCGCGACCCGGAGTTCGATGACGCCGTCGATGACGAGGAGCAGCACCACCGTCGGCCCGGCGCCGTCGCTCGACGCCGTCACGACCGAACCGTCGACCAGCCGGATGCCCATGCTGCGGCCCGAACCACCGACGAACAGCGCGCGACGCAACTCGCGGACGTGCCGGAGAGTCACCGCGGCCAGATCGCCGTGGAAGCCCACGAGAGGGCGATTGCCGGCGGTCATGACGACGGTGCCGGTTGTCTCACCCGAGACCGCGGCCGTGCCCGAGACGAGGGCGGTCGACTCCCAGACGACCTCCGTCGCCCCCTCCACGAGGAGCGTGCCGATCGACGACCGCAGCAGGTCGAGACGGGCGACCGGGCTCTCCGCGTCGAGTTCAGCGCGACCCGACACGGCGGGAGCGGGAAAGAGGCGGGAGCGGGTGGAGCGGCTCGGAGTGCGGAGCGGGGGCCTCGGCGGGGCCGCGGGCGGAGCGACGCGGGTTACAGGGGCCGTGCGGGACGGGGCCGAACGGACCACGGGGTGCGACATCGCGGGAGAGGCGGGGCGAGCGGCAGGGGGCGCGGGCGGGGTCGGGGGAGTGACGGCGGGCCGGATCCTGCGCTTCAGAAACGGGAGGTCGTGACGAACGGGCGAGGTCACGGTCAGATCGAGACGTCGAAGTCTTTGGCGACCCCGGTGAGGCCGGTACGGTACCCCTGGCCCAGCGCCCGGAATTTCCACTCGTCGCGGTGGCGGTACAGCTCGCCGAACAGCAGCGCGTTGATGGCCTTGTCGTCGATGGTCGAGAGGTCGAAGCGAACCAGCTCGGACCCGTCGCGTCGAGCGACCCGGATGTGCGCCGACCGTACGGAGGCGAAGCTGCCGGGGCCACGCACGTCGGGGTCGACGTACACGATGAACATGATCGTGTCGACGGCCGGCGGCACGTGCGCGAGGTCGACGTCGATCTCGTCGTCGTCGTCGTCGCTGAGGAACGCCACAGAGGCGTCGGCCGATTCGATCTGGTTGAAGTAGACGAGGTGCTCGTTCGAGAGAGCTTTGCCGTCGGCGCCGAGGAGCAGCGCCATGGCCGTCAGTTCGGACTGTGGGCCGCGGCTGGGGATGACGTCCCAGCCGAGGCCGACCACGACCTCGTCGAGGCCGGGGTTTTCGGCGGTGAGCGCGGCATTGCCGCCGGCGACGATGCTCGCCATCAGGCGTTCTCGGAGGAGGGCGCGAGCGTGAGCTCGGGTCCGTCGAACTTGGCGGCGAGAAACCGGCCGTGCGTGGACAGCTCGGCGATCGCTCCGGTGCGGATCTGGTTGAGCAGATCGCGGATGGTCTCTTCGAGCAGAGTCAGCTGGTCGACGAGGATCCCGGTGGCCCTGCTCGACTCCCGACGATCGTCGCTGGGAAGCGCGAGGTAGGTGTGCACCGGCGTCGGCAGATAGTCACCGACCATCGCGTCGAGCAGGTATCGCTGCTCCGTCGACGCGTCTTCGGAGGCCGCCGCATCGACGACCACTCCGAGCAGATCGGCGATCTGGCCGAGCTGCGACGAGACCAGGGTCGGCAGGTCTCGGCCCGACCGGCGTACCAGAGCCTGGAAGTCAGCCAGTGCCCGGGCGGTGCGCTGCGCCTCGGTCTCGACGGCCTCGGCGGGTCGGGAGTCGTCGACCGGCACGGCTGGCCGGCCGAAGATCGCCTCGACGAATCGCCGCATCAGCGCCTCACCTCTCTGCCGTCATTTCTCGTGCTGTTCTCTCTTCTGCGCCAAGCCCCCGACGCTGAGCGGACTCTCGGCGCCGGGCCGGGCTTCAGGAGCGACCGGTGCCGATGGCGCCGGGCTCCGTGCCCTCGCTCTGACGGCTGCGCTCGAGATAGGGCCGAGCACGCTGGATACCCGTCTCGAGGGCTGCGACTGTTCCGGCCATGTTCGTGGCCGCCTGGGCGCGGAAAGTGTCGATCGAGTCCATCGTCGCGAAGACGTTGTCGAATGCCTTCTGCAGCGTCTCGACGCTCACGCCCGAGCTCGACGCCTGCTCGTGAATCCGGGTCGTCTGATCGCGCAGCATCTCGCTCGTCTGCAGGATCATGTTGTTGGTCGTCGTGTTGATGGCGTCGATCTGATCGAGCACCATCTTCTGGTTGGCCAGCGCCTGAGCGACGACGACGGCCGTGCGCAGGGCCGCGATGGTCGTGGTGCGTGCCCGGTCGACGCCCTTGATGAGCTCGACGTTGTTCTTGCGAATGAGGTCCATCGCGAGATAGCCCTGCACCGAGACGGCGAGCTGCGTCAGGATGTCTTGGTGCCTCTGGCGCACGGTGAACAGCACGTCGGATTCGAGCTTCGAGGCCTCGTCGATCTTGCCCGACGAGCGCATCGCGTCGATCTTCTCAACGGTGGCCGCGTCGAGGGCCTTGGCGAATACGGCGTACTCGCTCAGCTGCTGCATCGTCTCCCACAGCTGAACCTTCTCGCCCGCGAGCGACGCGTTGTCTTTGAGGAGCTCGTCTTGACCCGACATGAGCGACTTGATGATCGCGTCGAGCTGGGTCTGAGCCGACTCGTACTTCTGGAAGTACTTCGCCAGCTTGTTGCCACCGGGGATGAAGCCGAGGATCTTGCGACCCACGCCCAGGTCAGCCTGATTCGGCGTGAGGTCTTCGACTGTCGACCGGAGATCACCGAGTGTTGCGGCGACCTTCACCTGCGAGCTCGACCCGCTCCGCTTCGACCCCGCCACGGAGGTCGAGGAGCGTTCCAGCATGCGCGACGAGAACGACCCCGAGGTCGTCATCTCGGTGCTGGCGATCGCGGAGATGCCCGCCACCTTCTCGGTGAACTGCGGGGACCGAGGATCCATGGAAGCCACCTCGGCGACGAACTCTCGCGCCTGCCGCTGAATCTCGGTCTGACGCTCAGCCGGCACGGGAACCATGCCCGGCGCGTCGTCTGCTGTGACGATCTCGGGTGCGTCGGGAGCGCGCAGCACCAGACCGGCTTCGCCGCCGGTGTCTTCAGGGGGAGTGAGGGGAGTGGCCACGGGGGAATCCTCGTCGAATGGAAGGGATCGGGAATGGGCGGGCGTATTAGCCCAGGTTGACGCCGAAGTCGGCTGCGATGCCGGCGAGGCCGGTCGTGTAGCCCTGGCCGACGGCCTTGAACTTCCACTCCGAACCGTTGCGGTAAACCTCGGCGAAAACCATCGCGGTCTCGGGCGCTGCATCTTCGCTCAGATCGAAGCGAACGATCTCGGTGTTGTCTTGGTCGACCACGCGGCAGTACGCGGCTCGCACCTGACCGAAGTTCTGGCGACGCTCGTCGGCCTTGTCGATCGAGACCGCGATGACGACGCGCGTCACGTCGGGCTCCACGTTCTTGAGGTCGATCATGATCTGCTCGTCGTCGCCGTCGCCCTCACCCGTGCGGTTGTCGCCGAGGTGCTCGACCGAGCTGTTGGCCGACTTCTTCTGGTTGTAGAAGATGAAGTCGGCGGACGAGCGGACCTTGCCGTCGGCGCCGACGAGCAGGGCAGAGGCGTCGAGATCGAATTCTTCGCCCGAGGTAGTGCGGGGATCCCAGCCGAGGCCGACGGTGGCGACGGTGAGCCCGGGGCTCGTCTTGGTGAGCGAGAGGTTGTTGCCCTTTTCGAGCGTGAGTCCGGCCATTTCGAGTGCTCCTTCGAGGTGCTGATGGTCTGTGTCTCGACGAGCGTCGGATCGCTCGTCGGCCTGAGTGGCTAGTTGCGCTGTGCTGGGTCGTGGGGCTGTGCTGGCTAGTGGAGCTGGCCCAGCTAGCGGGGCTTGCCTGGCTGGTGGTGCTTGCCAGAGCTAGTCGAGGACTATGCCGAAATCGGTCGCGATTCCGCGCAGGCCCGTCACATAACCCTGGCCCACGGCCCTGAATTTCCACTCAGCGCCGTTCCGGTAGATCTCGGCGAAGATCATCGCGGTCTCAGCGGCGGCGTCTTCGCTGAGGTCGTACCGGACGATCTCTTGCTGGCTGTCTTCGTTCACGACCCGGCAGAAGGCGTCGCGCACCTGGCCGAAGTTCTGCCCGCGCACGTCTCCCTGATCGATGGTGACCGTGATGACGATTCGCTGGACGTCGGCCTCGACGAGCGACAGGTCGATGAGGATCTGCTCGTCGTCTCCGTCGCCGAGGCCCGTGCGGTTGTCACCCTGGTGGATCACCGACCCATTGGGAGTCTGCAGCTGGTTGTAGAAGATGAAGTCGTCATTCGACCGCACCTTGCCGTTGGCTCCGATGAGGAGGGCCGATGCGTCGAGGTCAAACTCCGCCCCGCTGGTCGTCCGGGGGTCCCACCCGAGGCCGATCATGGCGCGCTTGAGCCCCGGATCCGCTTTCGTCAGAGAGAGGTTGTTGCCCTTGGAGAGCGACAGGCTGGCCATGGTGATCCTTTCGGCGGAAGGGGTTCGACTGGTGTGACGCGGATGCCCGCGCTAGAGCGCCTGGGCGGCCGGGGCGATGAGGTCGAGGACGGAGCGCCCGGCGGCACGATTGCCGACGGCCGTGAACTTCCAGCCCGCGCCCTCGCGAGACACCTTCGCCATCACCATCGCCGTGTGTGTTCCCGCGTCGGTGAGCTCGAACCGGACGACCTCCGGTGAGCCGGCCGTCGAGTCGTCGACCAGGCGGCAGAACGCGTTCTGCACGAGATCGAACGTCTGGCCGCTGTAGCTGGAGATGACGAAGACGATCTGGGCGACGGCGGGCGACACCTTCGTGAGGTCGACGAGGATCGTCTCGTCGTCTCCGTCGCCGGCACCCGTGAGGTTGTCGCCGGTGTGCTGAGCGGAGCCGTCGGTGCTCTTGAGCTGCTTGAACCAGATCTTGTCGAGCGGCTGCCCGGCCTGGTCGAAGTAGATGGCCGACGCGTCGAGGTCGACTTCGGCGGCCTTGCCACGGCCGAAGATTCCACGCTTGACGGGTGCCGCGCTGTCCCAGCCGAGGCCCATGCGGACTTTGCTGAGTGCACCGCCGTCGGACTTCGTGAGTGACAACGACTGACCCTTGGAGAGGCTCAAACCCATGACGTGATCTCCTTCGATTGGTGGTGCGGGGGAGTCGGCGGTCGGCCGACCGGATGTTCGACTAGACGGAGACGGACTCGACCGAATGGTCGGCCGCCTCGGCGAGGCGTCTGTTGCGCATCACCGAAGTGATGAACGCGGCGAGGATGAAGAGGACTCCGATGAGGCCGGTGACCACTTCGCTGACCTCGGTGGTGATCGTGACGAGCAGGATCACCGAGAGGGCACCGATCGCCCAGTGGGCGCCGTGGTCGAGGTAGACGAATTCGTCGAGTGTGCCCTGACGGACGAGGAACACCGTAAGCGACCGGACGAAGATGGCGCCGATGAGGCCGAGACCCAGGGCGATGATGATCGGATCGGACGTGATGGCGAACGCCCCGATGACACCGTCGAAGGAGAACGACGCGTCGATCACCTCGAGGTAGAGGAACAGGAGGAACGCGGCCTTGCCGACGACCTTGCCGAGTTCGCGATTGCCTCCGCCGACCTTGGCGGCCCGCTTGTCGATGGAATCGGCGTCGAGTTCGCTCTCACCGTTCTCTTCTTCGACCTCGTCGTCACCGACGTCGAAGAGATCGCCGAGCCCGTTGACCAGGAAGTAGAGGATCATTCCGGCGATACCGGCGATGAGCACGATCGTCTGCTTGTCGCCTGCGGCCAACGACGCGGCGACCAGACCAGCGAGCCCGACGATCACGGAGGCGGCGTTGATCTGACCGATTTTGGCCAGCGGCTTCTCGAGGAAGCCGATCCAACGGATCTCACGCTTCTCGAACATGAAGTCGAGAAAGATCATCAGCAGGAAGATGCCACCGAACGCGGCGATCTGCGGGTGGGCGTCGTGGAGGATGTACGCGTACGTGCCGGGTGTCTCGATCGACCCCTTTTCGAGCGCCAGCTTCACGGCCTCGACCGGGTTGAGGCCCGAGGTGACGGACACGATGACGAGGGGGAACAGGATCCGCATGCCGAGGACGGCGATGAGGATGCCGACAGTCAAGAAGATGCGCTGCCAGAACGGGCTCATGCGCTCGAGGATGCGAGCGTTGACGACCGCGTTGTCGAAACTGAGACTGATCTCGAGAACACCGAGAATCGCCGCCAGGGCGAGGGCCGATGGCCCGCCGTAGAGGAATGCGATGGCTAGGGCGAGGACGGTGATCACGAGCGACCAACCGAAGGTCTTCAGGAACAAGGCTTGTGGCCCCCAAGGGATCGCGCTGCTGTCGGAACGTATTTCGCTCCTACATCGATATTACTGAACCGCGTCTGAGAGACGCGAGCCGTCTAGCGGGACGGCCAGGAACCGGACGCCGTGAAGGTGGGGTCGGTGCGCCGCTTGAACTCTTGGAAACTGGCCGCCTGGTCGCGACACCAGCCCACCTGCAGGGTATGGAGGTCGGGTGCCGGCACGTCGAGCGTGGCCTGGTGTTTGCGGGCCATGGCCTGTGCGACGCGGCCGGCAGCGACCGCGTCGGCACCGGCGTCGTGGGCGTCGGTCAGCGAGACCTCGTAAAACTGGGCGGCCGCCTCGAGCGTCCGCTTGCCCTTGCGGTACTTGTCGACGGCCTTGTCGATCACGAGCGGATCGACGACGCACCCATCGACCAGGGCGTCGGCCAGTGGCTCGAGACCGTGGCGACGAGCCTCACGGTCGAGCACGGTGAGGTCGTAGGGCGCGTTGTAGATGACGAGGGGGATGCCTCGCAGGAAGACGGCGCGAATAGCCGCGATGATCTCGGCGACGACCTCGACTGCGGGCCGCCCCTCGGCCTGCGCGCGCTCGGTCGTGATGCCGTGCACGGCGGAAGCCTGCGACGGGATCTCGACGCCGGGGTCGGCGAGCCATTCGCCAGCGGCGATCGACGCCCCGGTCGAGTCGATCACGCCGACGTGCGCCGTGACGATGCGCGCCGTCTCGACATCGATACCCGTGGTCTCGAGGTCGAACACCCCGAGGCCGTCCCACCAGCGGACGGGGACCGGCCCGATCTCCACGTCTCCGGCGACCGCACCGACGGCGGCACCGGCTTCGTCGCTCGAACCGGAACCGTCGATCGCTGCATCACTCACGCGAGAAGCCTAGAGCCAGCCACCGTCAGCCCTGGGCAGACACCGCCGCCTGGTCATCCGTGGTCGCGGTATCCGGCCCACCGACGTGCAGCCAGAAGAACGCCTGGGTGCCGAGAGTGAGTGTCACTTCGCCCTTCTCGTCGAACGACGGGAACTGCCCCCCGCCGAACAGGTCGAACAACGTCCGGCCTGCGAACTGCGGCGCCGAAACCGTGACCGAGGTCGGGTTGTGCGCGAACGAGAACACGCAGAGGATGTCTTCCGCCGAGTCGCCGAACTGCGTTCCCGATCCGGCGTACGAGCGTACGAAGGCGAGGGTCGACTCGTGGTTGGTCGGAAGCACGTCCAGGGTGCCGAGCCCGAAGGTCGGGTGCGCCTTCCGCACGTGGATCACGTTGCGGATCCAGTGCAGGAGAGACCGCGACTGCGCGAGCTGGCTCTCGACGTTCACGAGCGTGTAGTTATACACGAGCGACTGGATCGTCGGCAGGTAGAGCTTTCCCGGGTCGGCGGTCGAGAACCCGGCGTTGCGGTCGGGCGTCCACTGCATCGGTGTGCGCGAGGCATCGCGGTCGTTGAGCCAGATGTTGTCGCCCATGCCGATCTCGTCGCCGTAGTAGAGGAACGGCGAGCCCTTGAGGGCGAAGAGGAGGGCGTGGGCGAGCTCGAGCTCGGCGCGCGAGTTGTCGAGCAGCGGAGCGAGGCGCCGCCGGATCCCGATGTTCGAACGCATTCTCGGGTCGTAGGCGTACCAGCCGTACATGGCCTGGCGGTACTCCTCGCTGACCATCTCGAGGGTGAGCTCGTCGTGGTTGCGAAGGAACACCCCCCAGCCGGCGCTCTCGGGCACGTCGGTCGTCTCGGAGAGGATCCGGGTCAGCTCGCCGGCATCCTGCGAGCGCAGCGAGTAGAAGATGCGCGGCATGACCGGGAAGTCGAAGGCCATGTGGCATTCGGGCTCGTCTTCGGTGCCGAAGAAGGCGGCGACCTCGCGGGGCCACTGGTTGGCCTCGGCGATCATGATGCGACCGGGGTACTCCTCGTCGATCATGGCGCGGAGCTTCTTGACGAACTCGTGCGTGGCTGGCTCGCCCTCGCCGTTGCCCTCTTCGGACTGATACAGGTAGGGGATCGCATCCAGTCGGATCCCGTCGACTCCGAGGTCGAGCCAGTGCCGGATGACGTCGTAGATCGCCTCGTGCACCTTCGGGTTCTCGTAGTTGAGGTCGGGCTGGTGCGAGAAGAAGCGGTGGAAGAAGAACTGACGGCGGACGGGGTCGAACGTCCAGTTGCTCTCTTCGGTGTCGACGAAGATGATGCGGATGTTCTCGTACTTCTCGTCGGTGTCGCTCCAGGTGTAGAAGTCGCCGTAGGGACCGTCGGGGTCTTCTCGCGACTGCTGGAACCAGTCGTGCGCGTCGGAGGTGTGGTTGATCACCATGTCGATCACGATTCGCATGTTGCGCTCGTGCGCCTTGGTGACCAGGTCGCGGAACTCGTCGAGCGTGCCGAACTCGGGCAGGATCGCCTTGTAGTCGGAGATGTCGTAGCCACCGTCGCGGAGGGGCGATTGGAAGAAGGGCGGCATCCAGAGCGCGTCGATGCCGAGCCACTGGAGGTAGTCGAGCCGCGACGATAGACCGGCGATGTCGCCCGCGCCGTCACCGTTGCTGTCGACGAACGAGCGGACCATCACCTCGTAGAAGACGCTTCGTCGATACCACTGCGGATCGAGGGTGAGTCCGGGCGTTTGGATGGGGGCAGTAAAGCTCACCGTTCTCCTTGCGACTGTGCGGGTTGGGCTGACCGGGTATCGGCACGCGAACGCGTTTGCAGCGGTCCTTCTACTCTAGGGCGGGCGGTCGCCCACCCGCCCAAACTCGCCCACTCGCCGAAACTCGCCTGCCTAGACTGAACGCGTGCCTGAACCGAGAGTCCCCTCGCCCTATGCCGACCGGCTCGGAGCCATTCCCACCGAGCGAGGCCTCGTCGAGGTCGGGGGTCGAGCCGCGCACTACTGGGTGTATGGCGATGCCGCCGCACCGACCACGATCGTGGCGGTCCACGGCTTCCGTGGCGACCATCACGGCCTCGAACCCGTAGTCGCCTTCCTCGCGGGGCCCGATGCTCCCGGCGAGCGCGTCCGGGTGATCTCGCCCGATCTGCCGGGCTTCGGCGAGTCCCAGGCGCTGACGGGTCGCGAGCACAGTGTCGCTACCTACGCCGAATGGCTCCGCGGTTTCCTCCGGGCTCTCGACCTCGGCCCCGAGACGGTCCTGCTCGGTCACTCCTTCGGGTCGATCGTGTCGAGCGCCGCGTGTGCCTCGGGGCTCGACGTCGCGAAGCTGATCCTGGTCAACCCGATCGCCGCGCCCGCGCTCTCGGGGCCCCGCGGCGTGCTGACGAGGCTCGCCGTCTTCTACTACTGGGCGGGCGCGCGGCTGCCCGAGCGGGCGGGGTATCGGATCCTCGGCTCCCGTCTCGTCACCCGGATCGCCAGTCTCGCCATGGTCAAGACCAAGCAGAGCGCGTTGCGGGCCTGGGTGCACGACCAGCACGACGTCTACTTCTCGCGATTCGCCTCGAGGCAGGTGGTGCTTGAGGCGTTCCGGGCGTCGGTGTCGAGTGACGTGTCTACGTACGCGCGCGACATCCGTGTGCCGGTTCTGCTGGTGGCCGCCGATCGCGACGACATCACGGCGCTGCCCGCGCAGTACGAGCTGCAGACCCTGTTCGCCGATGCCCAGCTCGACGTGATCCGCGGGGTCGGGCACCTGATCCACTACGAGAAGCCCCGCGAGGCGGCGGTCGCGATCCAGGACTTCCTCCGATGACCCGCACCTCCACCGCTGCGCTCCACCTCGTCGTCGACTGCCGCTACGTGCGGGTGGGTCGACACGACGGCATCAGCCGATTCACCGCCGGGGTGGCATCGGCTCTCGTTCCGCTGGCGCGTGCCGCAGGGCACGACGTGACGCTGCTGGTCAACGACGTCCGTCAGCTCGACAAGCTGCCCGAGGCGCCCCACCAGCTCGTCAGCGCCCCCACGAGCCCGAGAGAACCCCTGGTGGCCCGCCAGGTCAACCGGGTGAAGCCCGAAGTCGTATGGTCGCCCATGCAGACGATGGGCTCGTTCGGACGTCGATACCGGCTCGTGCTGACCCTGCACGACCTCATCTACTACACCAACCGCACACCCCCGCCCGAGTTCGCGCTGCCGATCCGTTTGCTCTGGCGGCTCTACCACCTCGCCTGGTGGCCGCAGCGACTCTTACTGAACCGGGCCGACGAGATTGCGACCGTCAGCGAGACCACCGCGGCCGAGATCGCGGCACACCAGCTCACGTCGAAGCCGGTGACGGTGGTGTACAACGCGGCCGACCCGCAGACGGCGGAACCGAGGATCCAGCCCACCGCCCGCAACCTGGTCTACATGGGCAGCTTCATGCCTTACAAGAACGTCCGGTCGCTCGCCCGAGCCCTGCTCCGCCTCGACGGGTACCGCCTGCACCTCATGAGCCGGGTCTCCGACCGCGAGCGCGAAGAACTCGAACGCCTCGCCCCACCCACATCGCTGGTGTTCCACGACGGGGCGAGCGACGAGGAGTACCGCGACGTGCTGCTGGGCGCCACGGCGGTCGTCACAGCCTCGAAGGCCGAGGGCTTCGGCATTCCGGTCATTGAGGGCATGGCACTCGGAACTCCCGCCGTCATCAGCGACATCCCGATCTTCCGTGAGGTCGGCGGGGAGGCGGCGCTCTACTTCGACCCCGACTCGCCGGCGTCGATCGCGGACGCCGTGCTGAAGCTGGCCGAGCCGGGGGAGTGGGCGCGTCGCTCCGAAGCGTCGGTCGCGCAGGCCGCCCTGTTCAGCTGGGAGTCGTCGGCGACGACGCTGCTCGAGGTGCTGGAGCGGGTCGGTCGACGCTAGCCCGGCAGCGAGCTGACGCGGATCGGCCGAACCGACGCGGCGCGCCACGTCGCTCTGGCTGATCCGCGTCGGATCGCGGCCCCCGCTACGCGTCGGCGCGACCCTCGAGCGCGTTCTGGTACTCAAACGAGTAGCGGCCCGCGGCCTCCGACTCGACCTCGATCGGATCGTCGAACGCGATCAGTGACAAGGCGCCGTCGATCACGTCGAACGAGTGGATCGACCCGTTGCGGATCGGCACCGAACGATCGGCCGACGTCTCGGGTGAGATGTGGTTGACGATGGCGCGGATCACGGCGCCGTGCGTCGCAACCACGACGGTCTCTCCGGGGTGACGCTCGGCGATCCCCAGCAGGGCGGCCTCGACCCGGGTGCGAAGCACACTGCGACGCTCCCGACCGGGCACCGGCGCATCATCGGGAAAATTCAGCGCGATGTCTTCGAACGTGAACCCTTCGGCCTCGCCGTAGTTCCGTTCGATCATTCCGGGGTCGATCTCGGGCTCGGCGAGCCCGAGGTGGCTCGCAATGATCGAACCCGTCTCGAGCGCACGGGAGAGCGGGCTCGCGACGACGCGGTCGAACGAGCGGCGGGAGAGTAGGCGGGCGGTGTCGAGGGCTTGGGCCCGGCCCGTGTCGTTCAGGGGGATGTCGGTCGAGCCCTGGATCCTTCTCGCCCTGTTCCAGTCGGTCTCACCGTGGCGGACGAGGTAGAGCCGTGTCATGGGGGAGTCCTTCGTGTCGGCGGGGCCGTGCAACCACCCCTCGACGGGACTACGCGTCGATGAGCCGCTCGGCCAGGGCTGCCAGCGTCTCTGACGCGCCGGCACTCAGCTTAACCGCGGCGCGCGCGTCGCCCTTCGTGACGCCCCGGTTGACGATGACGACCGGGGCCTTCTTGCGGAGGGCCGTCTCGAGCAGCCGAATGCCGGAGTTGACCACGAGGCTCGACCCCGCGATGACGAGAGCGTCAGCCGACTGCACCATCGCCCGGGCCTCGGCGAACCTCTCGACCGGCACGAACTCGCCGAAAAAAACCACGTCGGGCTTCAGCACACCCGAGCACACGGTGCAGACCGGCAACACGAAGGCGTCGATGTCGTCGACGTCGACATCGCCGTCGGGGTTCAGGCGGATCTCGTCGGGACGCTCGAGCCAGGGATTCGCCTCGGCCATGCGCTGCGCGACCGTCTCGCGCGCGAACGCCTGACCGCAGGTGAGGCAGACGACCCGGTCGACGGTGCCGTGCAGATCGACGACACGCGAGGATCCCGCCCGCAGGTGCAGGCCGTCGACGTTCTGCGTGACGACACCGTTGGTGACACCGGCCTGCTCCAGTGCGGCGAGCGCGCGGTGGCCGTCGTTCGGGCGGGAGGCGGCGAAGTGGCGGTAACCGAGGTGGCTGCCGGCCCAGTAGCGCTTCTGGAAATCGGTATCGCCCTTGAACTGCTGGAAGGTCATCGGGCGACGCACCGGCGCACCCTCGCCGCGGTAATCCGGGATCCCCGAATCGGTCGACACCCCCGCGCCCGTGAGCACTGCGAGGCGACGCCCCCGGAGGACGCGCACGGCCTCATCGAGCGTGGCTGCTCCGTCGGTCGAGCTGTCGGGCGTGGCGGCTTGCGCCATAGGTGGGGCTCCTCAAAGGCGGGTGACGTTAGCCTAAACGCGTTCTCTTGCCGTTTTGTTTCCGGGAGCCCTCCTTGCGCGTCACCCGCATCACCGACCTCGACTCCGCCGAGCTCGCCGACTACTCCCGCCTCACCGACGTGGCCCTGCGCCGCAAGACCGAGCCCGAGGGCGGCCTGTACATCGCCGAGTCGTCGAAGGTCATCGCGCGCGCTCTCGCCGCCGGCCACGTGCCCCGGTCGGTCCTCCTGAGCGAGAAGTGGCTAGGCGACATCGAGCCGCTCGTGGCCGACTACGACGGGCCGATCTTCGTCGGTGAGTCCGACGTGCTCGAACGACTGACCGGCTTCCACCTGCACCGCGGGGCGCTCGCCGCAATGCACCGCCCCGAGCTCCCCAGCGTCGAGTCGGTACTCCAGGGCGCCCGGCGCGTCGTCGTGCTCGAAGACATCGTCGACCACACGAATGTCGGGGCCATCTTCCGCGCGGTGGCGGGGCTCGGGGCCGACGCCGTCCTCGTCACACCCCGTTCGGCCGACCCGCTGTACCGCCGCAGCGTCCGCGTCTCGATGGGCACGGTGCTGCAGGTGCCGTGGACCAGGTTGCCCGACTGGCCGGAGGGGGCGGACGTGCTGCGCAAGGCCGGCTTCGACATCGCCGCCCTGGCGCTCAGCGACGACGCGGTCACCCTCGACGAGTACGCCGCTCGGGCTCCCGAGAAGATCGCGATGCTGTTCGGCACCGAGGGCGACGGACTGTCGCACCGGGCGCTCGAGGCCGCGACCACGGTCGTCACGATCCCCATGCTCCACGGCGTTGACAGCCTTAACGTCGCCGCGGCCTCGGCGGTCGTGTTGTGGGCACTGCGCCCAGGCGCGGCGCGGCCCGGGGCGCAGGCGTGAGCCGGGGAGCGCGGGGCCGCGGGTCGGCGCGTCGTCCGCACTACGTGAGGCGCCGGATCCTGACGATTCTCGCCCTGGCGGTCGTCGTGGCCGTCGGCGTCTACGTTCCGGCCACGCTGCTCGCCCCGATTGCTCCGGCCTCGGCGACCGTCACGAAATTCACCGCACCGGCCGAGAAATCGCTGTCGCTGTCGTTCCCGTCGTACGGCGCGACCGCCGTCGAGGCCGTCGGATTCACCGACAGCCTGAAGACCTCGGGCGACGCCAAGCCGCGCTCGATCGCCTCCATCTCGAAGATCGTCACCGCACTCGTGGTGCTCGACAAGAAGCCCCTCGACGGCTCTCAGGGCCCCAAGATCACGTTTACGGCCTCCGACCACGCGCTGTATGCGCGCTACCTGACCCAGAACGGCGAGGTGGCCGACATGCCGACGGGTCTGACGCTGACCGAACGTCAGACTCTGCAGGTCGCCCTGATCAAGTCGGCCAACAACTACGCGAGCGCCCTCGCCTACTGGGCCTACGGCTCCAACGACGCCTTCGTCGACGCCGTCTCTGCCTGGCTGGAGAAGAACGGCCTCGACCACACCCGACTCGTCGAGCCGACCGGCCTGAGCGCCGCGAACCAGTCGACGGCGACCGATCTCGTCAAGATCGGAAAGCTCGCTCTCGCCAACCCCGACGTGGCGAAGATCGTGTCGACGAAGTCGGTCGAGATACCGACGGTCGGCACGGTCGAGAACTCCAACAAGCTGCTCGGCATCGACTCGGTCGTCGGAATCAAGACCGGCACCCTCGACGAGGCCGGCGCCTGCCTGCTCTTCGCCTCGCGCGAGACCATCGAGGGCAAAGAGGTCACCGTCATTGGCGTGATGCTCGGTGGAGTCGACCACGACTCACTCGACGCCGACATCCAGAAGCTCCTGGCGAGCGTGAAGTCGGGGTTCCAGACCGTGACGGCCGTCACCGAGGGCACCGCGTTCGGCACCTACGCGACCGAGTGGGGCGCGAATGCGCACGCCGTGGCCTCGAAGACGGTGTCGAAGCTCGTCTACGGCAAGGCAACGGTGAGAGCCGTCCCGTCGCTCGACCCCGTCACGGAGGCGTCGACCGGAGACCGGGCCGGAATCCTCGAGGTCACCATCGGCGAGACGACGACGACCGTGCCGCTCGAGCTCGACCACCCGATTCCGGCGCCCGACGCGTGGTGGCGGCTGACGAACCCGTCGCTGGTCTTCTAGCCGCGCTGCAGGCGTCGCGGCTGCGGCCGGGCGGTGACCTCGCGCGGATCGGCCGATGTCACAGCGCCGCGGCGCACGAGGTCGGCCGAAACTCGTCAGGTCGCAAGGCTGGTCGCTGGTCGCTGGTCGCTGGTCGCAGCCGGTGGCGGCTGCTCGCGCCTACTGCTCCCGGTTCGTGCTCTCGCGGTACAGCACCGCGACAGCCTCCGGCCGCTTCGGCCCGAGCCCGTCGCCCGACGACTGGTGGCGCACCCGGCGCAGCACCCACGGCACCAGGTACTCGCGCGCCCAGCCCATGTCTTCGCGGCGCGCCACGCGCCACAGGCGACGATCAGGATCCGGCAGCACGTACTCCTGCAGATCGTTCTCGACAGCCAACGACGCCAGGACCATCCGGGCGATCCGGTGGTGCCCGAGAGGAGAGAAGTGCAACCGATCGGGAGCCCACATGCGGCTGTCGGCGAGCTCGCGGAGAGCCCACATGTTCGCGACGACGGCGTCGTGCCGGAGAGCGATGGCCTGCACGTTCTCGTTGTAGATCGCGACCTTGCCGCGAATGCGCCCGAGCACGGGAGTAGCCCCGATGTCGGGCCCGTTGAAGAGCACGACCGTCGCCCCCTGAGATGACAGCGTCGCGACGAGACCCTCGAGTCGGGAGGCGACCTCATCGGGGTCGGTGCCGGGGCGGATGATGTCGTTGCCGCCGGCCGAGACCGTGATGAGGTCGGGCCGGAGGTCGAGAGCGGCCTGGGCCTGCTCGTCGATGATCTGCTGCAGCAGCCGCCCGCGGATGGCGAGGTTGGCGTACGCGAAGTCGTCGACCGTCGACCCGAGCACCTCTGCGACGCGGTCGGCCCAGCCTCGATGCCCGCCGGTCGACCCCGGATCCGGGTCGCCGATTCCCTCGGTGAAGGAGTCGCCGATCGCGACGTAGCGGGACCACGGGTGGGCTTGTGTCATGCAACCACCGTAGCGTTGTCGTATGGCGACCATCGCGGATCCTTCTGCCCTTCTCGACGACGACCTGCTCGAGCGATTCCGCGCGCGAGCGGCCGGCTACGACGAAGCCAACGCGTTTCCGCACGACGACTTCGACGAGCTCGCCGCGCTGGGGTACCTCAAGGCGGCCGTCCCGCGCGAACTCGGCGGCCTCGGGCTCGGCGTGGAAGCGATCGCCGCCCTCCAGAGCCGACTCGCCACCGCGGCGCCCGCGACCGCACTGGCGGTCAACATGCACCTCGTCTGGACCGTCACCGCGGCACTGCTCGCGGCCCGCGGCGACGACTCCCTGCGACTCGTGCTCGACGACGCGGCCGCCGGAGAGATCTTCGCGTTCGGAGTCAGCGAGCCCGGCAACGACCTCGTGCTCTTCGACTCGGTGACGACGGCCACCCCGACCGGCGACGGCGGATACACGTTCACCGGCACCAAGATCTTCACCTCGCTCTCCCCGGTCTGGACGAGGCTCGGCGTCTTCGGTCGAAACGACGAGGATCCGGCGGCGCCCTCGATCGTCCACGGCTTCCTCCGCCGCGCCGACGGCGGCCACGAATCGCTCGACGACTGGGACACCGTCGGCATGAGGGCGACGCAGAGCCACACGACGCGGCTGGTCGAGGCCCCAGTGGCCGCATCGCGGGTGGTGCGGATCCTTCCGGTCGGCCCCTCCGCCGATCCGTTCGTCTTCGGCATCTTCGCGGCGTTCGAGACCCTGATCGCCGCCGTCTATCGGGGGATCGCTCGGCGCGCTCTCGACCTCGCGGTGGGCTCCGCCCTCGCCCGCGACTCGCGCCGCACCGGGCTGCCGACGTCGAGCGACCCCGTCGTGCGGTGGCGGATCGCCGACGCCGCCATCGACCTCGACGGACTCGAGCCCCAGATCGATCGGATCGCCGCCGACCTCGACGGGCTCGTGGACCACGGCGCCGACTGGTTCCCGAAGCTCGTCGGGCTGAAAGTCCGGGCGACCGAGACGGCGACCCGGGTGGTCGACCGCGCCGTGACGGTGGCCGGCGGATCCTCGTTCCGGTCGACTTCGGAACTCGGGCGGCTCTACCGCGACGTGCTGGCAGGGCGATTCCACCCGTCGTCGAGCGACTCGGCGCACGAGACGGTGGCGGTGCGCTGGTTGGGGCCCGTCGGCTGAGCTCGTGCCTGTCGTCCCCTTGCCGAATTTGAAGGAGAAACCGGAGTGCCGGGGCTCCCGATCGGCATGTCGTCGTCGGCGTACAGGCGTTTCTCCTTCAAATTCGGGCGCAGGATCCGAGGCGGCCCCGTTCGACGATCGGATGTCGGTGGCCCGTGTGAGGATTGCCCCCGGAGGTGATCGATGAGCAAGCAAGACGGCAGCGGGCGTCAGGTCACGGCAGAGCCCACTGACGATGCGACCGCGACGATCTTCCACGTCGATATGGACGCCTTCTTCGCGTCGGTCGAGCTTCTCGAGCGGCCGGAGCTTCGCGGCCTGCCGGTCGTCGTCGGCCATCGATCCCAGCGTTCAGTCGTCACGGCCGCGACGTACGAGGCCCGTAAATACGGTGTCAACTCGGCCATGCCAATGGCGATCGCACTCCGCAAGTGCCCCCAGGCGATCGTTCTGGAGCCGCATTTCGAGCGCTACAAGCACTACTCGCAGCAGGTCATGTCGATGTTCGACGACGTCACGCCCCTGGTCGTGCGACTCGGAATAGACGAGGCGTTCCTCGACGTGCGCGGTTCGCTGCGCCTGCTCGGCACGCCGTACGAGATCGCGACTCGACTCCGCCAGCGGGTGCACGCCGAGACGGGTCTGCACTGCAGCATCGGCATCGCCTCGACCAAATTCGTCGCCAAACTCGCCTCGAGCGTCGCCAAGCCCGACGGGCTGCTGCTGGTGCCGCATCGCGAGACCCTGGCGTTTCTGCATCCGCGGCCGATCAGCGCGCTGTGGGGCGTCGGCGGGCGCACCGAAGAAGTGCTCCGGGGCTACGGGCTGGCCACGATCGGCGACGTCGCGGCGGCTCCTCTCGACATGCTGGTGAGAGCCATCGGAGCGGCCGGCGGTCAGAAGATCCACGAACTCGCCTGGGGCCGCGATCCTCGGCACGTGACGACCGAGAGCGAAGAGAAGAGCGTCGGCCACGAGGTCACGTTCGAGTCGAACGTCGGCGACGCCGACCGCATTCGCAGCGAACTCCTCCGGTTGAGCGACCAGGTCGGCCGACGGCTGCGAGCGGCCGGAGCGACGGGTCGAACCGTCGTGCTCAAGCTGCGCTTCGGCGACTTCGAGACGATCACCCGCTCTAAGACGCTCGCCGAGCCGACCGACCTGGGGCGGCGTATTTACGAGGAGGTCCGGGGAGTGTACGAGACGAGCGGGCATGCCGGCTCGTTCTCGCGGCATCCCACGCCGCTCCGGCTCGTGGGGGTGCGCATGGAGCAGCTCGCCTTCGAGGGGTCGTCCGGCGGCGCCGTCGGCCTCTGGGACGACGATGCCGACTGGCGCGAGGCCGAGACCACGATGGACGCGCTCCGAGCTCGCTTCGGGCCCGGCAGCGTCACAAGCGCGAGCCTGCTCGGGGGCTCGACCAAGCGCATCTCGCGCGGTGACCGCGACACGAACGGCGCCGCCCAGCGAGGGGCCTCGGCTACCGATGCGTCGTAGGCGGCTCCCGGTGACGACTAAAATCGGAGAGAAGTGAGTATCGCCACCGCACCAGACCCCGACGAGCCCCGCGGCTCGACCTTCGACGAACCCGGCGCATCCGGCCCGCAGCCCGCTGCGCCGACCGGCTCCGCGCTTGCCGGGCCCGAGCCCACTGGCTCTACGCTTTCTGGGACCGAGCCCACCGGCTCTGCCCATTCCGGGCCGGAGCCCACTGGCTCTACCCCTTCCGGGCCGGAGCCCAGTGGCTCTATCTCTTCCGGGCCGGAGCCCACTGAAATCGGGCGGGCGGCTGCGGAACACCTGTCGCCGGCCTTCCCCGAGCGAGCTGCGTGGGGCACCGCGGGCAAACTCCGAGCCTGGCAGGCCGAGGCCCTCGAGAAGTACTTCGCCGCTGAGCCCAGAGACTTCCTCGCCGCCGCGACCCCCGGGGCCGGTAAGACGACATTCGCTCTGCGCCTCGCCACCGAGCTTCTCTCGCGCGGCGACGTCGATCGCATCGTCGTCGTCGCCCCCACCGAGCACCTTAAACGCCAGTGGGCCGATGCGGCGGATCGCGTCAACCTCCGCCTCGATCCGATGTTCAAGAACGCCGATGTCACCTTCGGTCGGCACTACCACGGGGTCGCCATCACCTATGCGCAGGTGGGCATGAAGCCCGAGGTGCTGAAAAGGATCACCGAGGCAGGCCGCACTCTCGTGATTCTCGACGAGGTGCATCACGGCGGCGACGCCCTTACCTGGGGAGACGGAATCCGTGAGGCCTTCGGCAAGGCGACCCGCCGACTCTCGCTGACCGGAACCCCGTTCCGCTCCGACACCGCGCCGATCCCGTTCGTGCAGTACGCCCCCGACGAGCACGGCATCCGCACCTCTCAGTCCGACTACTCGTACGGTTACGGCCGTGCTCTCGCTGACGGCGTCGTCCGGCCCGTGCTCTTCATGGCCTATGCCGGAGCCATGCGTTGGCGCACCCGCATGGGCGACGAGATGAGCGCAACCCTCGGCGAGCACGTCACCAAAGACATCACTGCCCAAGCGTGGCGCACCGCACTTTCACCGCAGGGTGACTGGATCGCGTCTGTTCTCTCGGCCGCCGACAAGCGTCTCACCGAGGTGCGCCGCGGTGTCGCCGACGCGGGTGGGCTCGTCATCGCGACCGACACCACCGCCGCCCGCGCCTATGCATCCATCCTCACCAAGATCACGGGTGAGCGGCCCACCGTCGTCCTCTCCGACGAGAAAGCGTCGAGCGACCGCATCGGCGCCTTCTCCTCCTCCGACTCGCGTTGGATGGTCGCCGTCCGCATGGTGTCCGAGGGCGTCGACGTGCCACGCCTCGCGGTCGGCGTCTACGCCACGTCCGCTTCCAC
Organism: Frondihabitans sp. 4ASC-45; assembly: GCF_049472575.1. Taxonomy (NCBI): domain Bacteria; kingdom Bacillati; phylum Actinomycetota; class Actinomycetes; order Micrococcales; family Microbacteriaceae; genus Frondihabitans; species Frondihabitans sp. 4ASC-45. The sequence continues at coordinate 448,904 of NZ_JBCEBN010000002.1, forward strand.
ACCCCTCTTCTTCGCCCAGGCCGTCGGGCGTTTCGTCCGAGCTCGTCGTCGCGGCGAAACGGCGTCGATCTTCCTCCCGAGCGTGCCCGGGTTGATGGCGTTAGCTGGGCAGCTCGAACTCGAACGCGACCACGCTCTCGACCGGCCGACCAACGCCGATGACGGCATCTTCACTTCCGAGGAAGACGCGATGGTCGCCGAGGCCAACCGCGAAGAAAAGGCGTCGAGCCTCCTCGAGCAGCAGCCTTTCGAAGCTCTCGACGCGCAGGCCAACTTCGACCGGGTCCTCTACGACGGCGGTGAGTTCGGCACGGCCAGCGAGGTGGGCAGTCTCGAAGAGCTCGACTTCCTCGGCATTCCCGGGCTACTCGAGCCCGACCAGGTGCGCGAGCTCCTCCGGCAGCGCCAGGCGACTCAGGCCGGTCGCTCGAAGCGTCAGCCCAAGACCGGCCTGCCCACTGTGGTCGAGGAGCCGTCGCGCCCCCTCTACATGACCATCAAAGAGCAGCGTCAAGAGCTCAGCCGCCTTGTGTCGATCTGGTCGCGCCACTCCAACGAGCCGCACGGTGTCATCCACGCCGAACTCCGCCGCGTGTCGGGTGGCCCATCGGTGGCCCAGGCCAGCACCGAGCAGATCCAGAAGCGGATCGACGTGCTTCGCGGCCGCATCGGCAACCGCAAATAGCGCGCCGCTGCGGTGGCTCGCGGCCCGCGGATCGCGGCTTGCGGCTGGCGGCTGGCGGCCTTCTAGTCGCGTTTCGCGGGTTTAGTCGCGCTATATCGCGACTAAACCTGCGATTTGCGACTAGTTGCGCCAGGTAGCAGCGTCGGCGGCGCTTGCCAGCCGCAGCCCGCCTCGCGGTACGCACCACTAACCGAAATCTGCATCGCTTACCGGAAGATCGGTTCGTGATGCGTGATTCGGTTAGCGATGAAACAAGCAGCCGGCACTGAGGCCACGAGCAGCCAGCAGCCGGCACTGAGGCGACGAGTAGCCAACAACGGCCATGACCCACCACCCACCGCCCAGGCCGCCACCCGCCACCAGCTAAAATCAACGCGTGCTCGACGAAAGCGGCCCCGGAAGCTGGCTCGTCCGCGCCCACGACGATGCGCCACCCGAAGCCCTCGTCGAGAGGTTCGCCTCCGGCTACCGGCTGACGAGTTGGTCGCTCACCGAAAGCGAGCAAGAAAACCTCGGCGTCTACACCTCGGCTGCCCACGCCGAGACGGCGTGGTGGCGCCACCTCGACGGTTCCGACTCGTAGCGGCAGCCGCTCAGCCCCTCAATGCAAGAGGCGAAACGACTTAGCCGTGTGAGAACACCTCACCCGCACCCAACGTGTCGGACTCCACGGCTCACGCCGACGCACGAGCCGACGCACCCATCGACGCACTAGCCGACGCACCCACCGGCACACCGCCCGGCACCGGCTCGCCGCGACTCTTCTCCTCCCGCGCGATCTCGGCCCTCGCCTCCTCGGCCGTCGCCAGCACCGGGCAGGTCACGCAGCGTGTCTCGTAACGCGGAAGCTCGGCGCCGGGAACGAGCGTGTCGATGTCGGCCGCCTCGAAGCCCGCGTGGCCGGATTCGTGGCAGACGTAGGCGGCCCGCACTGTGAAGCCGGTGCGATCGCCGCAGGTGAGCAGGTGTTCGAGCCACGAGACATCGTCGCGGTCGAGCACGGCTGCGCCAGGCCGTTCGAGTACGAAGACGTACGACACCGCGTGAAACTCGTCGCGGATCGAGCGGAGGAGCTCGACGAGACCCTCACCGTCCGCACCGCCCGTGGCGTCGGGCCCGCCCCACAGGGGGAGATCGCCGATCGGCACCATGACCGGCATCTGGACGTCGTCGCCGTCGAGGAGCAGGAGCCAGAGCTGACGCTGCGTCGCGCAGGGGATGAGTTGCCGGATGCGCTCATCGAGGTCGGCCCGAGTGCGGAGCTCGCGATGCGAGTCGAGCACTTCGGTCGAGGGCGGGCAGGGGCAGGTGGCGAACGGGGCGTCGGTTGAAGTGGTCGTTGTCATGCGAAGAGCATCGTGCAGATGCCCCGACGCTCGCCGGCGTTATCCACAGCCCCGTCGGATCCTCGGCCCAGACCGAGCTGAGAAGACCAAGCCCAAGCCCAAGCCCAAGCCCAAGCCCAAGCCCAAGCCCAAGAGAAACCGAAACCGCTATCGCGCGATCGAGCCCTCGTCCAGTGCCGACACGGCCCGACGAAGAATGGTCGACGACGTCGACATCGTGTACGGGAAGTACACGACCTCGACTCCGACCTCGGCGAACTCGCGCTCGAGCTTCAGCCCCTTCTCGGTGCCGCGCCAGTCGTCGCCCTTGAAGAAGACATCGAACTGCAGCTCGCGCCAGACGTCCATCTTGTCGGGGACGACCTCGGCGTGGGCGAGGTCGACGAAGTCGATGTGGCTCACGATCTCGAGGCGCTCGGCGAGCGGCACCATGGGCGAGATGCCTTTGGTGAGTTCGAGCATCTCGTCGGCGACGACACCGGCGATCAGGTAGTCGCACTGGGTCTTCGCATGACGAAGCAGATTGAGGTGGCCGATGTGGAACAGGTCGTAGGCACCGGCCGCGTAGCCGACGCGTCGTTTCAGGGTCACGAGCGGTCCTTTCGAAGGGAGTCGCGCTTGACGCGCGAGGGGTCAGAAACAGCGGAGAATGCGTCTCGCTCTTCGGCGAGACGTGCAAGGTCGGCAATCGAGAGTCGCGAACGCGGGGGAGCGCTGACCAGATCGAGATCAGGATCCGCGGAGCCCGCCTGCAGTACCGGACCCCTGCCCGCACGTGCCTCGCGGATGTCCGTCGCCGCCCAGTCGCGCCGGACGGCGATCCGGTGGCGGCCCGCGACGCTCGTCATGAACACAGCGAGGGGTTCGACCCCCATCCCAACGAGTTCGCCGTGCATCGCCAGGAGATCCTCGACGGTGGTCCGGTTCGACCGGACGACGATCACGACGGCGTCCGCGAGCGGTGCAACCGCTCGGAGCGGCAGCGGGTGCGAATTGCTGGCGACGAGCGTGACGACCGCGTCGTATCGCTCGCCGAGAGATCCGAAGAGGCTCTCGACCTGGCCGAGGAGGCGCTCGGGGCGGGCCGAGGCGACGAGATCCGGCACCGGTACGCGCTGGTAGCCCGCGGCGTCGGGGTAGGCGGCCGCATCGAGGGCCGTGTCGCGGACGGTGGAGGGTCGAGCGAGAAGCTGTGACTCGATGTCGGCCTGAACCAGGGCTGGGCGGAATCCGCTCTCCAGCAGGGCACGGGCGTAGCCGCCGTCCACCCCAGAGACTTCGCCGACATCGTCGGCGCGGGCCAGCACGAGTCGCGACGGCAACTCGCCGCCAGCGAGCGACCGGACGTTCATGACGGCTTCGCGAAGCGCCGATCGCATGCGACTCGACGTCGGACGGATCGCGAGGTCATCAGCGTCGACAGCACCCCGCGGGAGTTGCGCCACAACGGGAAGGCCCGTGACACGACGAACATCGTCGGCCGTCGTGACACGGGGTTCAAGTCGCGTCAGGACGATGCCTGCCGCGAGGCCGAGCGCTCCACCGGCGAGGAGGAACGCGAAGAGGATGACGAGGGCGCCGATGGGCGTCAGTCCCCGGTCGTCGCGTCCGTCGAGCGCCTCAACGAGGGCCACGCCCGCGACGAGAGCGAGCAACGCCGACGCGGCGACGAGGATCCACCGTCGGCCGAGCTGAGCGACGGCGTCGGCAAGGGCGACGCGGCGCGTCATGGGGCGACCGACCGGTCGGGAAGCTCGCCGAGGCCCCTGAGCTCGCGGAACCACTTGGGCAGGGCGAGCGCGAGGTACAGGGTGTTCGCGGCGAAGAAGGCGATGTACACGACGGTGAATCCGAGAGGCCACGCCAGGAGGACGAACGACAGGCACATGAGGCCATAGTCGGTCGGCACGACGGCCAGAGAGTAGAGCGTGCTCGTCGAGCGACTACCGCGCGTCGGGATCCCGGTGCGGATGTGCTCGGCGCGGCGCAGCTGGTCGGTCAGGACGATCGCGAAGAACGCGACCGCCGCGATGGCGGCGTAGACGAGCGGCACGCCGAGCACCGCGTGGCGCCCCTCGGGCTCGCGCAGCCAGTTTCCGAAGACGGCCAGGTGGAGAACGCCGATCTTGGTGGCGTCGATCACGTGGTCGAGCCATTCACCGGCCGGGCTGCCACCACCGCGAAGGCGGGCCAGCTGCCCGTCGGCGGAGTCGAGTGCGTAACCGATCACGAGAAGCAGCATCACGACGATGCCCACGACGATCGAGGTGGGGACGAAGGCGATCACCGCGATACCGGCGAACGTGAACAGGGCGCTCACGGCGGTCACCTGGTTCGGCGTCATGCCCAACTGATAGGCCGCGGCCGCGAGGTAGCGACCGAGACGGCGGTTGATGAAGCGCGAGTAGGCGGGGGCGCCGCTCGACCCCTTCTGGGCCCCGGCGAGGCGGGCGAGGGAGTCGGCGTACGTCTCGCGGACAGCGGTCGTGGTCATGAGGCCTCCGCCAATTCGGTGGTGATGCGGGTGGGGCGGCCCAGCTCGCCGTCGACGACCGCTGCGATGCGGGAACGCATGCGGGCGGGCGTGAAGTCGCGGTGGTAGGCCGCCTCGGCTCGGCGGCCGGCTGCGCCGAGGGTGGCGACGTCGAGGTCGCGGAAGAGCGATGCCAGGCCGTCGACGTCCTCGCGGTCGAACAGCCAACCGGTGACGCCGTCGTCGATGACCTCCTCGGGACCTCCGGAACGGCTGGCGATCACGGGGCGCCCTTCGCTGAAGGCTTCCACGGTCACGAGCCCGAACCCCTCGAGGGTGTCGGTCGGAAGCACGACGGCGTCGGCCGCCTGCAGATACGGGGTCGCGTCGTCGACCTCGCCCACAACGAGAACCGTCTCGGGTCGGGAGACGTGCTTCTTGACCAGGGCCGCGACGTCGATGCCGAGCCCCACCGCGGGGACAGCACCGAGAATCACCAGCTCGCCGGGGCAGCCAGCGGCATCCCACGCTCGCAGGAGCGTGCCGTGGCCCTTGTGCGGGTTCCAGCGGCTCGCGATGACGTAGTGCGGTCGACGGTGCTCCGGGGGAGCCGTCGGAAGCTCACGCGAGCGATGGGGAACACCGTTGTGAACCACCACCGCCCGCGGGTCCTCGGCGAGACCCGACGCGCCGAGGACCGAGTGCGACACAGCCACGAGGGCCGTGCACGCACTCGCCAGGGGACGAAGACCTACCCGGTCCTTCGCACTCCATGGTTCTTGGAGATGCCCGACCACTCGACGGACGCCCGTGAGGCGTGCGAGGGGTGCGACGGGCAAACATGCGCTGGTAGCGCAGTAGACGAGATCGAAGTGACGGCCACGGAGCCTCGCCAGAGTGCGCACCGCGTCGCGCCCGAGGCGGAGGAATCCGCCGGGGCTCAGCTTCATCCGCCGCAGGATGGGCAGCGGGTGCCGCTCGACCCGGGCTCCGAGCTCGCGGAGCATCGGGCCGAGGGGGCCCGGCGCGACGTCGCTCGGTAGCCACACGGTGACGTCGAGCTCGTCGGCGGCCACGAGTTCCGCGACCACTTCGAGCACGATGCGGTCCGATCCGTACAGCTCGTCAGACGAGTGCACGACGAGGACCCGCCCGCGACGCCCGCTGCGGCGTGCCGCGCCCGCATCGCCGGGCAGGGCGGAGGCCGTCTCGTTCACGGTTTCGTCGGGAGTCATCAGTACGCCCCGTTCGGCCGCAGAATCACTTTCACGGTGCGCCACATCAGCACGAAGTCGACGGTCATCGACCAGTTCTCGACGTAGTACAGATCGAGCCGAACGCTCTCCTCCCAGCTGAGGTCGCTGCGTCCGTTCACCTGCCACATGCCGGTGAGGCCGGGCTTGATGTAGAGACGGCGGTGCACGTGGTCGGTGTAGCCGTCGACCTCGCGGGGAAGCGGGGGCCGCGGCCCGACGATGCTCATGCTGCCGCCGATGATGTTGAAGAGCTGCGGGATCTCGTCGAGGGAGTACTTCCGAAGGATCCGGCCCACCCTCGTGACGCGGGGGTCGTCTCGCATCTTGAAGAGCACGCCGTTCCCCTCCGATTGCTCGGCGAGAGCCGCGAGACGAGCTTCGGCGTCGACGACCATCGTGCGGAACTTGAGCATGGTGAAGCGGCGTCCGTCGCGCCCCACTCGCTCCTGCCGGAAGAGCACCGGGCCGGATCCTTCGCTCTTGATCACGAGGGCGATCACCAGCATGAGGGGGAGCAGGAGAAGCGACGCGAATCCGGCGAGAACGACGTCGGTGGCGCGCTTCATGACGTGCTTCGGGCCGTCGAACTGGGGCAGCTCGACGTGCATCAGCGGGAGCCCCTCGACGGGACGGAAGTGGATGCGGGGCCCGGCGATGTTGGCCAGGCGGGAGGCGATCACCAGTTCGGTGGCGCGGCCTTCGAGGCTCCACCCGAGGTCACGGATGTAGTCGGTGCCGGCACGCGGGTCGCCGGCGACGATGACGCTCTCGACGTTCATCTTCCAGACAGCGCGCGAGACGTCGTCGAGCGATGCGACGATCGGAACGACCCGCGACCCGGCGGCTACGGCGCTGCCGTCCTCGTCTTCGACGACGGCTCCGACGACGTCGTAGAGGGCACCCGGCTTCTCGTCAATTCGATCGATCACGTAGCGGACGTCGCTACGGCCGCCGACGACGATGGCTCGAGAGAGGTAGTTGCCGAGCTGGCGCTGGCGGATCAGCCACTTGCGCAGGAGGAACCGCGAGGCGATGAGGCCGACCGAGCCTCCGGGGAGGGCGACGAAGAAGTACGCGCGCATCGACTCATGGCCGGTGATCGAGATGACGAGGGCGATGAGCACGAAGGTGAGGATCGTGGCGTTGAGCACGCGCTTGTACTCGGCTGCCCCGGTTCCGACGACCGAGAGGTCGCGGGTGCGCTGGAACGCCAGGCAGAGGGCCCAGAGGAGGCCGATGCCGACGGGGTAGCCGATGAACTCGACGAGGGGTTTCGCGTCGGCAGCAGCGAGGCCGGCAAAGGTCTGGTCGACCCCGTCTCGGATGGTCTCGACGACGGCGGCGGTGACGACGCTGGCGAGGATCACGAGCGCGTCGCTGGCGAGGAGTCGACGGCGGTAGCGCAGCGCCCAGCCGATGCCGGTTGTGGCACCGCCTACTCGATCTCTGGATTCCGTCCATCCTGCGCTCGGGTTTCGGACCGGTGGGGTCCACGGAAGGCGGCGTTGTTCACCGACGTCGCGGCTGATGCCGGTCATGATGCCGCTTCCGATTCGGGACGGAAGCGGGTACGCGAAAACGTACGCAGAAGAGGCTGGGTAAGCATGGATCCAGGGTTCGGGTAGGCGGTGCAATAGCTCTGACTCGTATTTCGGGTACGGGCCACAGCATGAATCCGGTATTTCGACAAAAGATCGGGTTCCTGTCGGAGTACCGGAGTGACGACGGCGATTTCGATCCGTCGAGCTCCCGTCGGGTACGGGAGATCTCGAGGTTCGGTGCGCGTCGACGATCGGGAAGGGTTCGGGTGAAGCGGTGATCGGGTGTGGTGCTATTCGGGTTTCATGCGGGTGGAGCTGCGCGGACCGTGGACGGAAATGACAAGCGGATGGGTTCCAGTTGTCAGCCGATGGCCTCAGCGGGTATATCCCGACGGTAGGCCATCGACCGCTCGCTCCACATGCCCCCATTTCGGGGGACCGCATGCCCCCCGCATGAGGTACGCGCCAACGGGTGATGCCGCCTCGCCAACGGGTGATGCCTTCGGGGGACCGGACCCCCCTCCGGGGGGCGTTGCCGTAACGCCAAGGCACGAAACAGTTTGGTTCGGCATGAGGCACACCTGATGCCCACCAGCACGCGGATGCGGGCACCTCGTACCGTTCGACAGGAGTGAATTAGACGACGGGCGTCGATTATCTCTTCGACGCGGGTTGTGCGCGTCCTCCCGAATGACCGCACGTGCTGTACCCCGTTCTCACCCAAACGGGCGAGAGGGGGTGAAGTCTCGGCTTCCGGCGCTCACAGCCCGTTCACCTGCTCGAAGCGCACTGGTCGCTCGTGCGCCACCCCTCGGACACGAAAGGGCCCCCGCCGCACGAATGCGACGGGGGCCCGATATTCGGCGAGATGAAACGCTACTTCTTCACCCCACCCGCGAGAGCGACGAAGTTCGCTCGCGGGTCGTTCATGTTCTCCAGGGTGGTCTCGTCGCGACCACCGACGAGGTTGGTGACCCATCCGGTCAGGATGCGCCACTTGCGCGTGAAGGTCGGCATGGCGAGCAGGTGGTACCCGCGGTGGGCCAGCCACGCGAACAGGTTCTTGAGGTGCACGCCCTGAATGAGAGCCGCACCCTTTCCGATGCCGTAGCTCGCAACGGTTCCGACCGACTCGTGGCGGTATTCGGCGAGAGGCTCTCCGGCCATCGACGCGAGGATGTTCTCGGCGACCGTCACCGCCTGACGGACGGCGTTCTGAGCGTTCGGCGGGTAGTAGGCCGGCTGCTTCGCGGCAGTCAGGTCGGGTACCTGGGCGTTGTCGCCGAGTGCCCAGACACCATCGATGCGCTTGCCCTCGTCGGTGACGACCTCGAGCTTGGCGTTGGCGTTGACGTGGCCCTTGGGCCCGCGGGGCAGGTCGGTGCTGTCGAGCGCCGGGTTCGGCTTGACGCCTGCCGTCCACACAATCGTGCCGGCGGGGACCGTCTCGCCGTCGCTCAGCACGCAGTCGCCGTTCTCGCACGACGGCATCGTGGTCTTGAGTCGGATGTCGATGCCACGGGCGCGGAGCGCACCGAGGGTCCACTTGGACAGCTCGGGGCCGACCTCGGGAGCGACACGGTCAAGGGCCTCGACGAGCACGAAGCGCACCTCGTGCCGGGAGAGAACCGGGTACTGGTCGACCGCGGAATTCGCGGTGTCGAGCAATTCGCCCATCGCCTCGACGCCGGTGTAGCCGCCACCGACGAAGACGACTGTCAGGAGCTTGGCCCGTTCGGCCGGGTCAGTGGTCGCGGCCGCCTTCTCGATGTTTCCGAGGATCCGGGCCCGCACGTACGACGCTTCCTCGACGCTCTTGAAACCGACGGCGTTCTCAGCCAGCCCGGGCGTCGGGAACGTCCGCGTGACCGCACCGATGGCGACGACCAGGTGGTCGTAGGCGACCTCGCTCGTGCGGCCGTCGACGAGGTCGACCGTCACCTTCTTGGAGTCAGTGTCGATACCCGACATCGCCCCCTGGATGAATTTCGAGCGCTTGAGCGTTTTACGCAGCGGAACCGTCACATCTTTGGGATCAATGTGCCCACCCGCCACTTCGGGCAGGAACGGTTGATAGGTCATGTAGGGGCTCGGGTCGATCACCGTGATGCTCGCGCTCTGGGGAGGTCGCTTCTTTTGAAGAGCCAGAGCGGTCTGAAGACCCGCCGAACCACCACCCAGAATAACGATTCGTGTTGTCATGACGACGACGCTACTCCTGAGTCACCAGTGGTTGCTATTCGACGCCGTCGCTTTCGGTGTAGCTGCCTTCGACACCTGCACGGTCGGCCTCGGTCTCACCCGGCGTGGTGGCTTCCTCGGGGATCTCGCTGTCGGTGAAAGCGCCGTCGTACTCGACGCCGTCCTCCTGGGTTCCCGTGTACGAGCCTGCCGTCACGTGCTCGCCGCCATTGAGGGGAGCATCTGTTCCGGCGTCGGTCTGCTTAGCCCCGGTCTGCGCGGCCTGGGCCTCGTTGTGGTCGTGCTTGTCGTCGCTCACGGGCGGCTCCGTTCGTCGTGCCGGGCGGCTCCGTCACCGCCCTGGTGGGTCGAGTATGCACCCTCCGGGGGCGAGAGGTCAGAAACCCTCGGGCGCACGAGGGACGTAGGGCCCCTGAAGCGCGACGAGCTCGTCGTCGTCGAGGTGGAGCTCGACGGACGCGATCGCGTCGTCGAGGTGCTGAGGCTTCGTGGCCCCCACGATCGGCGACGTCACCGCCTCCTGCTGCCGGACCCAGGCGAGTGCCACCTGCGCGCGGGAGACAGCACGGGCGTCGGCGATCGTCTTCACGGCGTCGGCGACCCGGCGGTCCGCCTCCTCCTGCTGGCGATAGAGAGTCTTGCCGAAGGCGTCCGTCTCGCTGCGCGTCGTGGTGTCGTCGAAGTCGCGGGTGAGTCTGCCTCGGGCGAGAGGGCTCCACGGCAGCACGCCGACCCCCTGGTCCAGGCAGTAGGGCAGCATCTCTCGCTCCTCCTCGCGCTGGATCAGGTTGTACTGATCCTGCATCGAGACGAATCGCGTCCAGCCGCCGAGGTCGGCCGCGTGCTGCATGGTGGCGAACTGCCACGCCCACATGCTCGACGCGCCGATGTAGCGGGCCTTACCGGCCTTCACGACGTCGTGCAGTGCCTCCATCGTCTCTTCGACGGGCGTGTTCGGGTCGTAGCGGTGGATCTGGTAGAGGTCGATGTAGTCAGTCCCGAGGCGCTTCAGCGACGCGTCGACCTCGGTCATGATCGATCCGCGCGACAAGCCCTGCCCTCCGGGGCCGGGACGCATCCGACCATGCACCTTGGTCGCGATCACGACCTCCTCGCGCGTGGCGAAGTCGGCGAGCGCTCGTCCGGTGATCTCTTCGCTCGAGCCGTCGCTGTAGACGTTGGCGGTGTCGAAGGTGGTGATGCCCGCCTCGAGTGCCTGCTTGATGAAGGGGCGGCTCTGCTCTTCGGGGAGACTCCAGGAGTGCCCGCCACGGGCCGGATCGCCGTAGCTCATCATTCCGAGGGTGATCGCGGAGACTTCGAGGCCACTGTTGCCGAGACGCACATAATCCATGGCCCGACCCTACGCCCGAACGAAAAAAGACCCTGCCCTGTAAGGGCAAGGTCTTTTCGTCTTGTTCGGTGTCCGAAGGGGGACTTGAACCCCCACGCCCGTAAGGGCACTAGCACCTCAAGCTAGCGCGTCTGCCATTTCCGCCACCCGGACCGGTGTGTTGCGGCGTAACCGCCTCGAAGACATTAGCACGATCTGGGCGGCGGTTTTGACACGCGCCTCCGGGTAGCGTTGCGGCATGACCGAACACGTCGACACCACCCAGCTCGACGAGACGGCTGAGATCGCGCGCGACCTCATCCGTTTCGACACCTCCAACTACGGAGGAGGCAAGTCCAATGGCGAGGCCGATGCCGCCGAATACGTGTCGGCGAAGCTCGAAGCCCTCGGCCTGAAGCCGGAGACGTTCGAATCCGAGCCCGGCCGTCACAGCGTGATCGCGCGGGTCGAGGGCCGCGACCGGGCAAAGCCGGGGCTCGTCGTGCACGGTCACCTCGATGTCGTTCCCGCGGATCCTGCGAACTGGACGGTCGATCCGTTCGGCGGCGTCGTCAAAGACGGCATGCTCTGGGGCCGCGGCGCGGTCGACATGAAGAACATGGACGCCATGATGCTGACGGCTGTCGGCGACCTGCTGCGTGCCGGCGAGCGTCCGGCGCGCGACCTCGTGCTGGGATTCCTTGCTGACGAGGAGGCCGGGGGAGTGCTCGGGTCGCACTTCCTGGTCAAGAGCCACCCCGAGCTCTTCGACGGCATGGGCGAGGCGATCAGCGAGGTCGGCGGCTATTCGACGTACATCGATGGCAAGCGCTCGTACCTGCTGCAGACCGGCGAGAAGGCGCTGATCTGGATCAAGCTCATCGCTCGGGGCACCGCGGGCCACGGGTCGCAGATGATCGCGAACAATGCGGTCACCCGACTCGCCGAGGCCGTGGCGATCCTGGGGCGTCAGGAGTGGCCCGTCGCACTGACCGAGACGACGTCCGGGCTGCTGCGCGAGGTGTCTCGGATCCTCGGTGTCGATCCCGAGCGGGTGAGCCCCGACGAGCTGGTGCTGAAGACGGGCACGGCATCGGGCTTCATCAAGGGCAGCCTTCGAGTCACGACGAACCCGACCATGCTGACGGCGGGCTACAAGCACAACGTCGTGCCCGACACGGCCGAGGCGCTCGTCGACATCCGCTGCATGCCCGGCGAAGAGGAAGACGTCCTGGCCCAGGTGCGCGCACTCATCGGCGACGACATCGAGATCGTGACCATGCACACCGACATCGGCCTCGAGACGCCGTTCTCCGGCCCGCTCGTCGAGTCGATCAAGGCCACGCTCGAGCGGCACGATCCGGGAGCTCCCGTCTTGCCCTACCTGCTCAGCGGCGGCACCGACAACAAGGCCCTCAGCCTTCTCGGCATCAAGGGCTACGGCTTCGCGCCGCTCCGCCTGCCCGAAGAGATGGACTTCCCGGCCATGTTCCACGGCGTCGACGAGCGGGTACCGCTCGAGGCGCTAACCTTTGGCAGTCGCGTGCTCCGCGACCTTCTCGCCAGCTACTGAGAGGCTCCTTCCTCACGTGGAACACCTTCTTCAGGCACTCCTTCTCGGCCTCGTCCAGGGCCTCACGGAGTTCCTCCCCATTTCGTCGAGCGGTCACATCCGCCTCGTCGCACTGTTCTTCCCGCACGGCGCCGAGGAGTTCGATCCCGGCGCGGCTTTCACCGCGATCATCCAGCTCGGCACCGAGCTGGCGGTGCTGATCTACTTCTGGAAAGACGTCTCTCGCATCGTCTCGAAGTGGTTCGGGTCGCTCTTCGGTCGGGTCGACAAGCGCGACCAGGATGTCCGGATGGGCTGGCTGGTGATCATCGGCACGTTCCCCATCGTCATCGTGGGCGTGCTCACCCAGAAGTTCATCGCGAACGAGTTCCGGTCGCTCTGGTTGCTCGCGACCGTGCTCATCGTCTTCGGCCTGGTCTTGGCCGCCGCCGACATCTTCGGCAAGAAGCTCGCGCGCTTCGAAGACATGAAGTGGGGCCACGGCATCGCGATCGGCATCGCGCAGGTGCTCGCGCTGGTGCCGGGTGTCTCGCGCTCGGGCGCCACGACATCGGCTGGTCTCGCACTCGGCTACACCCGTCCGGCGGCCGCCCGCTTCTCGTTCCTCCTCGCGATCCCCGCCGTCTTCGGCTCCGGGCTCTTCGAGGTCTACCAGGCCCTCTCGGGCGGGGCCACCAACGAGTTCACCTGGCCCGCCACCATCGCGGCGACCGTGGTCTCGTTCGTGGTCGGCTTCGTCGTCATTGCCTTCTTCATGAACTACATCTCGAAGCGGAGCTTCCTGCCCTTCGTGATCTATCGGATCCTGCTCGGCATCGTCCTGTTCATCCTCCTCGGCGTCGGGGTCATCGGCTGATGCGCTCCTGGAACGCCCCGGTCATCCCGGTTCTTCCGGGCGAAGGATCCGCGCCCGACCTCTTCGACACCGCCACCGGTGGGCGGCACGTCACCGACGGTGGTCGCCTCTACGTCTGCGGGATCACCCCGTACGACGCCACCCACCTCGGTCATGCCAACACGTACCTCGCTTTCGACACGCTCGGGCGGGTCTGGCGCGATGCGGGCGTCGAGGTCGTCTACGCGCAGAACACGACCGACGTCGACGACCCGCTGCTCGAACGCGCGACGGCCACCGGCGTCGACTGGCGTGAGCTCGCCGCCTCGCAGACCGACCTGTTCCGCTCCGACATGGAGCACCTCCGTGTGAGCCCGCCCGACCACTTCGTGGCAGTCACCGACGTCATCGAGCCGATCGGCGAGGCCGTCGCGAAGCTCCTCGCCGACGGCTTCGCCTACCGGGTCGACACACCCGACTCGACCGCGGGTGACGACGTCTACTTCGACGTCGACAGGGCAGGATCCGAGACGGCGTGGCATCTCGGTCTCGAAAGCCGTCTCGGCGCGGGCGACATGCTGCGGTTCTTCTCCGAGCGCGGGGGAGACCCCGAGCGACCCGGCAAGCACGCAATCCTCGACCCGCTGCTGTGGCGTTCCGCCCGCGACGGCGAGCCCTCGTGGCCGAGCGCCGTCGGCGACGGACGCCCCGGCTGGCACATCGAGTGCTCGGTGATCGCCCTCGACCACCTGGCTCTGCCGGTGTCGGTGAACGGCGGCGGCTCCGACCTCATTTTTCCGCACCACGAGATGAGCGCGGCCCACGGCACGGCACTGACCGGTGAGACGTTCGCCTCGCACTACGCCCACTCGGGCATGGTCGCGTATCAGGGCGAGAAGATGTCGAAGTCGCTCGGCAACCTCGTGAAGGTCTCCCAACTCGTGGCCTCGGGAGTCGACGCCCGTGCCATCCGGCTCGCGCTGCTCGACCACCACTACCGGAGTGACTGGGAGTGGTTCGACGACTCGCTCCTCACGGCCGTCGCGCGCCTCGCCGAGTGGCAGCGGTGGGCCGCGCGAGCCGTCGATGGCACCGAGGTCACACAGCTTCTCACCGAACTGCGCCGCCACCTCTCCGATGACCTCGACACGCCCGGCGCCATCGCGGCGGTCGAACGCGCGGTGGCGTCGGGTGAGGCGCCGTCATCGATCGACGTGGAGGCTGTCGATGCTCTTCTCGGCATCCGCGTCTCGGCCTGACAGCTGGTTCTCGGCATGACGCTCAGGCCCCTCGACGCTCTCCCCACGAGCCCACGCCGAGTGCTGGTGGCAGGCGTGTCGGGGGCCGGCAAATCGACTCTCGCGAGGCGCCTCGCCCGGATCCTCGGCCTCGACTACGTCGAACTCGACGGCCTCTTCCATGGCCCGAACTGGACACCGCGCGAGGAATTCGTCGCCGACGTCGAGGCGTTCACCAGCGGCGACCGGTGGATCACCGAGTGGCAGTACGAATCCGCCCGCGCGCTGCTGGCCGAGCGCGCCGACACGCTGGTGTGGCTCGACCTGCCCTATCGGCTGGTCTTCGCCCGGGTGGTTCGTCGCACTCTGACGCGCAGGATCCGGCGGCAGCCGCTCTGGAACGGCAACATCGAGGGCCCCCTCAGCGCGATCCTCACCGACCCGGAGCACATCATCCGCTGGTCCGTTCGCACCCGCCGCAAATACCGCGATCTCGGTGCCCGGCTCGCGCGGTCGCACCCGCACCTGCAGGTGATACGCCTCCGCTCGCGGCATGAGGTGGAGCAGTTCGTCTTCGCGGCCGGCACCCACCGGGCCGACCAGCTCGACTCGTAGGTCCGGCCTGCCCGCGCAACGGGTCGCGAGCTACGGCGTCAGCAATCCGCGGAATTACACCGCGGGCGGTCGCCAGGGCTCGTCGCCGCTTTTGCCATCGCGCTTTCGGAGGTACTGCTCGAACTCCTGCGCGATCGCCTCGCCGCTGGCCTCGGGGGAGTCGACCGTGTCGCGAGCCTGTTCGAGCTGCTCGATGTAGCCGGCCATGTCTTCGTCGTCGGCCGCCAGCGCGTCGATGCCTGACTCCCAGGCCGATGCCTCGTCGACGAGCTCGTCTCGGGGGATGACCACACCGGTGATCTCGGCGACCTTGTCGAGGATCGCGAGGGAGGCCTTGGGGGAGGGGGCGTTGTGCACGTAGTGCGGCACGGACGCCCAGATGGACAGGGTCGGGATCGACGCTGCCTCGAGGGCGTGCCCGAGTACGGAGAGGATGCCGACGGGCCCCTCGTAGGTGGAGCGCTCGACGTCGAACTCTTGACGGACGTCGGCGTTCTCGCTGCCGACGAAGATCGAGATCGGCCGGGTGTGGGGCACATCGGCGAGCATCGCGCCGAGAAAGACCACACCCGTGATGTCGTGCACATCGACCAGGTCGACGATCTCGGCGGCGAAGCTGCGCCAGCTGCGCGAGGGCTCGGCGCCGAGCAGCACGAAGAGACCTCCGTCGGCAGGACCGTCGGCGGTGTCGAGGACGCCGGAGATGTCGATCACGGGGGAGGCGACCTGGGGCGTGCCGTGCAGCTGGATTCGCGGCCAGATGAGGCTGGCGCTGCCGTCGTCGTCATGCGAGGCCTGCGGACGATTGAACTGGTAGTCGATGTACGCCTCACCGTCGAGCTCTGCGAGCGTCGTCATCTCGAGGGTGTCGACGAGCGACCTGGCGACGTTGCTGGCGGCTTCGCCGGCGTCGTTCCAGCCTTCGAAGGCGACGACGAGCAGTCGACCCTCAGCGAATCGTGACGATGGCGACACCGGACTCCTTTACTGCGGAGACCCTCGTTCGGCCCTCCGCGTCAGCTCTCCACGATAGCCGCTAGCAGCAGCGGCCCGGTCCCGGACCTCCCGTCGGCGTCACCGCCCTGCTCTAGACTCGCCTGTCGTGACCGATTCGACTGCCGAGCGCCTCCGCGCCGAGATCATCCCGGCCGCCGTCCTGTGGGACATGGACGGCACGCTCGTCGACACCGAGCCGTACTGGCAGGAGTCACAGGTCGCTCTCGTGGCCGAGCACGACGGTGTCTGGAGCCAGGAAGACGGCGACTCGCTGATCGGCTCGAGCCTCTGGCACTCGGCCAAGGTGCTCCAAGATCACGGTGTCGACCTCACGGCCCAAGAGATCATCGACCGGATGACGGACGACGTGCTCGAGCGGGTCCGCGTCCACGTGCCGTGGCGTCCGGGTGCGCGCGAGCTCCTCCGCGAGCTGCGCGACGCCGGCATCCCGACGGCTCTCGTGACCATGTCGTTCCGGCGGATGGCCGTCGAGATCGTCGAGATCATCGATTTCCCCGCCTTCGACCTCGTCGTCGCCGGTGACGAGGTCGAGCACGGCAAGCCGCACCCCGAGGCGTACCTCACCGCGGCCGCGAAGCTCGGCGTCGACCCGCGGCACTGCGTCGCGATCGAAGACAGCCCCACCGGCCTGGCTGCGGCCATGGCCTCGGGCGCTGCGACGATCGGAGTCGAGCATCATGCGCCGTTGCCGCAGGACGGCGGGTTCACGCACCGGCACTCGCTGAGTGACGTCTCGCTGAGCGAGCTCTCGCGGATCCTTCACTCTGCCCGCGGGCTCGACGCACTCCCGGAAGGCGACTCATGACCGACCACCAGACCGACATTCCGCAGGCGGACGCCCAGTTCCGTCGGCAGAGCGGGCCGTTCCTCTGGGGCGACAAGGTGCAGCTGACCGGGCCCAAAGGCCGCATGCACACCATCACGCTGACCCCCGGCGGCGAATTCCACACGCACCGCGGCATCATCCGCCACGACGACGTCGTCGACCTGCCCGACGGCTCGGTGCTCATCAGCACGACGGGCGACGAATACCTCGCGCTTCGGCCGCTCCTCGCCGACTTCGTCATGTCGATGCCCCGGGGCGCCGCGATCGTCTACCCGAAAGACGCGGCGATGATCGTCACGTTCGCCGACATCTTCCCCGGAGCCACCGTCGTCGAGGCGGGGGTGGGCTCGGGTGCCCTGTCGCTCTCCCTGCTGCGCGCCATCGGCCCCGAGGGTCGCCTCGCGTCGTTCGAGCGCCGCGAAGAGTTCGCCGACGTCGCGCGGGGCAACGTCACGAGCTTCGTCGGCGCCACGCCCAGCAACTGGTCGGTCACGGTCGGCGATCTGCTAGAAGAACTGCCCCGCGTGGTCGAGGCCGGAACAGCCGACCGCGTCGTGCTCGACATGCTCGCCCCGTGGGAGAACGTCGAGGCGGTCGCGACGGCCCTCAAGCCCGGCGGTCTGGTGGTCTGCTACGTGGCCACCGTCACCCAGCTCTCCCGGACGGCCGAGGCGTTCCGTCACTTCGGCGGCTTCACCGAACCCGACTCCTCCGAGACGCTCGTGCGGTCCTGGCACGTCGAGGGCCTGGCCGTTCGGCCCGACCACCGCATGATCGCGCACACCGGCTTCCTGTTGACGGCCCGTCGTCTCGCCCCGGGGGCCGTCCTCCCGCAGCTGAAGCGTCGCGCGTCGAAGTCCGACTACTCCGAAGAAGACGTTGAGCTCTGGACTCCCGGCGCTCTCGGCGAGCGTTCGGCCACCGCGAAGAAGCTTCGCAAGACTGCGAGGCAGGCTCAGGACGCCGCGGCCAAGGCCGTCGCTGGCGCCGACGCGATCCGGCCCGCAAGCGAAGGATCCGAGGCTCCCGCGCCCGGCACCGACCTCCCGACTCCGTCCACCACAACCGAACAGGACTGACCGTGCAGATGAAGATCACCAAGACACTCGCCGCCGCTGCCGCCGTGGGGGCTCTCGTCTCCCTGTCGCTCGCCGGTTGCTCCTCCGCCGAGCCGAGCGCCAGCTGCTCGGGCGGCACGTCGTCGGGCAGCGTCTCCGAGTCGATCAAGGCGACCGGCGACGTGGGCAAGGCCCCCAAGGTCACCTTCGACAAGGGTCTATCGACGAAGACCACCGAGAAGACGACGCTGGTCAAGGGCGACGGGGCCCTCGTGAAGAGCGGCCAGCCGGTCATCTTCCAGGTCTCGCTCTACAACGGATCGACGGGCAAGCAGGCCACCTCGACCTACACGTCGACGCAGGGCGGTACGTACCTGGTCGCGGGTAAGCCGGCCTCGGGCACCAGCCTCGCCGCACTCAGCGAGGGCTTCGTGTGCTCGCACGTCGGCGACCGCGTCGCGATCGCCGGCAGCCCCGAAGACTCCACGAACGGTCAGGGCATCAGCGACTACAAGATCGGCGCGAAAGACAGCGTCGTATTCGTCGCCGACATCCTGAAGGCGTTCCCCTCGAGGGCGACCGGCGAGAAGCAGAAGGCCGTGTCCGGCGAGCCCACCGTCACCCTCGCCAAAGACGGGGCCCCCACGATCACCGTTCCGAAGACGAAGGCTCCCAGCAAGCTCGTCTCGACCACGCTCATCGAGGGATCGGGCGCCACCGTCAAGGAGGGCGACTCGGTGATGATGCAGTACACCGGCGTGCTCTACAAGAACGGCAAGGTATTCGATTCGTCGTGGGCCAAGGGTCAGCCCTTCGTCGGGAGCCTGACCTCGGGTCAGCTCATCGACGGCTGGGTCAAGGGTCTCGCCGGCAAGAAGATCGGCAGCCAGGTGCTGCTGGTCGTGCCTCCGGCCGACGGCTACGGAGCCACCGCGCAGGGCGATTCCATTCCCGCCAACTCGACGCTCGTGTTCGTCGTCGACCTACTCGGCAAGGTGTCGTGACCCGTCGCGACTGAGCGGTCGGAGCCGCGGCCGCAGCCCCTCGAGGGCCTGTGACCAGCGGCTTCGACCCCCACGAACACCCGATAGGCTGAACGGGCCGTGCCCTCAGGGGCCGGCTCTCTCAAGTGCAGTAAAGAAATGAGGATTCGTGCGCAAGATCCCCGCGCTGATCGTTGTTGCCGGGCTTCTGGCGACGCTGACCGCTTGCTCCACGAGCTCCGCCCCGGGTTCGGCCGGCTGCACGACCCCCGCCTCGGGCGACGCCTCGTCCGTAGTCTCGGCGAGCGGGTCTTTCGGCGAAGCGCCGACCAAAGTCACGATCCCCACGCCGATCAACACGCGGCACACCCAGGTCTCCACACTCGTGCAGGGCGACGGCCAGACCCTCACCGACGGCACTCCCGCGCTGATCAAGTTCGCCGTGTACTCGGGGGAGACCGGCAAGGCGGTCCAGCCCTACGCCGCCGCCGCAGCCCCCGTCACCGTCGGTGCCACCGCCGGTGGCCCCCTCGTCGACGCTCTCGAGTGCGCCCAGGTCGGGTCGCGTCTCGCCGTCGCCGTCAAGGTCAGCGATCTCAGCTCGACCACGGCGAAGAAAGACGACAAGTCGGGCCCGGCCTACATCGCCGTCATCGACGTCGTCCGTGCCTTCCTTCCCAAGGCCGACGGCGCCCTCCAGTTCGGCGTCAACAACATGCCGGCCGTCGTGACCGCCGCCAACGGCGCACCCGGCATCAGCATCCCCGACGTCGCCGCTCCCAAGACCGAGAAGGTACAGCTGGTCCGTAAGGGCAACGGGGCGAAGCTCACCGCGAAGTCCACCGCCGTCGCGCAGTTCACCGCGGTCGACTGGGCGGCCGAGCCGACCGTTCAGGGCTCCACCTGGGTCAACGGCGACGCCGCGACGACGATCGACCTCTCGTCCGACAAAATCCCCAGCACCGTGAGAAAAGCCCTGATCGGCCAGCGGGTCGGCTCGCAGGTCATGATTGTCATCCCGCCGACGGCCGAGAGCGGCTCCACCTCGACCCTCGTCTACGTATTCGACCTTCTGGGATCGCTCTGACGATCCGCCTCGGCTGACCTAAGATCCCTTTCGTGCCGAAGAAAGCCACTCCTTCCTCCAGTGCCGGACCCGTTGGGCGCGCCCCACGCGTCCCGGTTGAAGAGCGGCTGTTCAGTCTCGTTCTGGCGTTGCTCGCCACCGACACGGGTCTGACCAAGACCGAGATCCTCTCGACCGTCCAGGGCTACCGGCAACGATGGAGCCGGGGTGACAACCTCGCCCTCGAGCGACAGTTCGAGCGAGACAAAGACGACATCCGCGAGCTCGGCGTTCCCCTCGAGACCATCGAAGAACTCGGTTCGAGCGGCAACAACCAGAACCTCCGCTACCGAATTCTCCGCGGTGACTACGAGCTCCCCACCGACATCGCCTTCTCGTCCGAAGAGACGGCCCTGCTGACCCTCGCCGCCATGGTCTGGCGCGAGGGGACGCTCTCGGGGGAGTCCCGTCGTGCCCTCCTCAAGCTCCGCAGCCTCGGTGGGGCGGCCCCGGTCCCCGAACTCGACTACGCCCCCAGAATTCGCTCGCGCGACTCCGCGTTCGAGCCGCTGCGCACCGCCCTCGATCGGTCGGCCGTGGTTCTGTTCGACTACCTCAAGCCCGGCGAGAGTGCTCCTCGGGCCCGGCGAGTGGTTCCCTATGCCCTCGTCCAGTTCCAGGGGCGCTGGATGTGCTCGGCGATCGAGACCGAGACGGGCGGCTGGCGAACGTTCCTCCTCTCCCGGATCACCGGCGAAGTCACGGTGACGAACGAGAACGTCACGGTCCCGCCGGAGGCGACAGCCGAGCGCTCGCTCGCCGACCTCGAAGACCTGTGGTCGGCGCAGACGGCCGTCGTCGAGGTCGAACCTGCCTCGGATGCAGAGACCCGACTGCTGAAGCGCCGCGGCACGACCCGAGGTGACGACGGCACCCTGACCATCCACTGGTCGGATCGCTTCCTGCTCGCCGACGAGCTGGCCTCGTTCGGGCCCGAGGTGCGCGTCGTCGAACCAGAGGGGGTGCTCGAGCTCGTCGTCAAGCGTCTCAGCGCACTCGCGACTCAGCACGCCGATTCACGAAAGGCATCCCGTGGCTGAGCGCGCACCCGCCCTCCAGGCGCAAGACAAACTCGCTTTCCTGCTCTCCCTCGTTCCCTACCTGATGGATCGCGGAAGCGTCAGCGTCGCCGAGGCTGCTACCCACTTCGGAGTTCCCGTCACGCAGATCCGGCGCGCGGTCGAGCTCATTGCCGTCTCGGGTATACCGGGCGAGACAACCCAGTACCAGCACGGCGACCTCTTCGACATCGCCTGGGACGACTTCGAGCAGAACGACGTGATCGTCCTCACGAACCTCGTCGCTATCGACGACTCGCCTCGCTTCTCGGCGCGAGAGGCCGCCGCCCTCATCGCCGGTCTGCAATATCTCTCGTCCCTGCCCGAGAACGCCGACAGGCAGGCCATCGCCACCCTGATGTCGAAGTTGGCGCGCGGAGCCTCCGGGGCCCCCAGCCAGGTCGCCGTCGAGAATTCCGAAACGAACCAACTCCTCGCCCTCGTCCGCCGCGCGGTCGACGAGGGTGTCCAGCTCGAATTCGACTACTCCGGAGTCCGCGGGCAGATCGAGCGGCGACGCGTCGATCCGCTCCGAGTCGAATCCCTCGACGCCGACTGGTACCTCCGGGGCTACGACCACCTACGCGAAGCCGTCCGCACTTTCCGCCTCGACCGGGTGAGCGATGCCGCTGTCAGCGACCAGCCCATCTCGTTCCGCGCCGCCGACGTGTCGCTTCCCGACACGCTTTTCGAAGGCTCGCCCGACGACATCGTGGTCGAGATCGAGATCGACGCCGCGGCCTCGACGCTGCTCGACGATTACGCCCCCGAGACGATCGAGGACGGGCCCGAGGGGCGCACGCGACTTGCGCTGCGGGTCAACCATTTCGGATCCTTGGCTCGCCTTGTCGCCGGGCTCCCCGGAGGGCCCGTCGTCGTCGCACCGGCCGCGGCACGGGCGGCTGTGGCCGACTGGGCCGCCCGAGCCACTCACAGGTACGACCAGCCCTGACGCTTTTCCGGGGCGTCCGCGTTAGAATCGCCTTTCCGCACACTTCTTAGGAGGCGACTGATGTTCTCAGGTGCTCTTGGCCTACCCCACCTTCTGATCATTCTGGTGATCCTGCTCCTCCTCTTCGGAGCGCCGAAGCTCCCCGCCCTCGCGAAGAGCGTCGCTCAGTCGATGAAGATCTTCAAGACCGAGATCGGGCCGAACCACGACGGTTCGTCCGACGCCGCCACCACGGCGCCGACCAACGCCGCAGCCACAACGGTGGCGCCGACTCCGGCTGCACCCGTGCAACACACCACGGTGAACCCCGACGGCAGCACCACCACCACCGTCACCACGCCGGCACCGTCCGGCAACGCGGCTCCGCTCAACACCGACAAACCGAAGCTCTAGTCGGTGGCCACGACCTCGGCGCCGGGCGGTGCTCAGGGCGGTGGCACGGCTCGTTCTCGCGGTGCGAAGCGGAGCCCGTCAGAGGGGCGCATGTCGCTCGGGCAGCACTTCCTCGAGCTGCGCAAACGTCTCTTCTTCGCCGCGGTGGCCATTGCCGTGTGCTCGGTGGCCGGCTGGTTCCTCTCGCCGTACGTGCTCGACGTGCTCCGCTCACCCGTCGAGCAGATCTCGGGCAACGGTCGTCGTCTCGCGTCACTGAACTTCGCCAATGTCACCGGCGCGTTCGACCTCAAACTCACCATCACGATCACCGTCGGCGTCATCATTTCGAGCCCGGTGTGGCTTTACCAGATCTGGGCGTTCATCGTGCCGGCTCTGGTCCGCAAAGAGAAGCTCTACGCGATCGGCTTCCTCGGCGCCGCGATCCCACTTTTTCTCGCCGGATGTTGCGCCGGGTTCTTTGTACTCCCGCACATTGTGCAGGTCATGACCTCATTTATCGCCTCCGAAGACTCCAGCATCATCGACGCCAAGACGTACTACGACTTCGTGCTCAAGCTGGTGCTCGCCATCGGCGTCGCCTTCGTGCTTCCCGTCTTCCTCGTTCTGCTGAACTTCATCGGTGTGCTGACAGCGGCGTCGATCCGCAAGAGCTGGCGCGTGGCGATCATCCTCATCACCCTTTTCACCGCCATCGTCACCCCCTCCGCCGACGTCATCTCGATGATCCTGCTCGCCATCCCCATGGTCGGGCTCTACCTGATCGCCTGCCTCGTCACCACCCTCCACGATCGTCGTCTCGCCAAACGGGTGGCGGCCCTCGACGCCGAGCTCGCCGGGGCCTAGCAGTTCCCGGCACAGGCCTCTCTCGGCAGCGGTCTCCCGTGCACGGGCTCGCAGGCCGCGCGTGACAGAATCGACCACGTGACCAGCAGCGAACTGTCTCCGTCCGAGCGATTCGCGGCCTCCCGGGCCCGAACTCGCACCCCGCAGCTCCAGGGTTTCCGCGAGCGTCTGGGCTTCGCGCTCGACGGGTTCCAAATCGCTGCCTGCGAGGTCGTCGAGGCCGGTCGCAGCGTGCTCGTCGCGGCTCCGACGGGGGCCGGCAAGACGCTCGTCGCCGAGTTCGCCATTCACCTCGCGATGCAGCACCCCCGTGACAAGGTCTTCTACACGGCTCCGATGAAGGCGCTGAGCAACCAGAAATACCAGGAGCTCGTCGCCGAATACGGCGCGTCCGAGGTGGGGCTGCTCACCGGCGACACCAACGTCAATTCCCGCGCGCGGATCGTCGTCATGACGACCGAGGTGCTCCGCAACATGCTCTACGCCGGCTCCGACCTGCTGACCGACCTGCGCTGGGTCGTGCTCGACGAGGTCCACTTCCTCGGCGATCGGTTCCGGGGTGCCGTCTGGGAGGAGGTCATCATCCACCTCCCGCTCGACGTCCGCATGGTTTCGCTCAGCGCGACCGTCTCGAATGCCGAGGAGTTCGGCGACTGGCTCCAGACGGTCCGCGGCGACACCGACGTGATCGTCTCCGAGGAGCGCCCCGTTCCTCTTCAGCAGCACGTCCTGGTGGGCTCCAAATACCTCGACCTGTTCGACTCGACCGGCAAGGCCGCGACCAATCGGGTCAACCCCGAGCTGGTGCGGGCGGCATCGCTCAGTTCGAGGCCGGGCTCGAGAAACGGCCGACCAGGATCCGGCTCCCACGGCTACAAGCCCAAGCGAGACTCGCGCCCCCAGTCGTCCGGGCCCCAGAACTTCGGCCGGATGGACCGCTGGAAGATCGTCGAGCTGCTCGACGGAAAGAACCTGCTGCCGGCCATCTTCTTCGTCTTCAGCCGCGTCGGCTGCGATCAGGCTGTCCGGCAGGTGCTCCGCTCCGGCATCCGGCTCACGACCGCCGCGGATCGCGATGAGATCCGCGAGATCGTTGACGAGCACTGCCGCACCCTTCGCGACGAAGACCTCGCCGTCCTCGGCTACTACGAGTGGGTGGAGGGTCTCGAGCGCGGTGTCGCCGCACACCATGCGGGCCTGCTCCCCGCCTTCAAAGAGGTCGTCGAGGAGCTCTTCCAGAAGAAGCTCGTCAAGGTTGTCTTCGCCACCGAGACCCTGGCGCTGGGCATCAACATGCCTGCTCGAAGCGTCGTGCTCGAGAAGCTCGAGAAATACAACGGCGAGTCGCGCGTCCCGATCACGCCGGGGGAGTACACCCAGCTCACCGGCCGCGCGGGTCGCCGTGGCATCGACATCGAGGGTCACTCCGTCATCCAGTGGGCGCAGGGTTTCGACCCGCAGGCGGTCGCAGCGCTCGCCTCGCGCCGCACGTACCCGCTCAATTCCAGCTTTCGGCCGACCTACAACATGGCGGTCAACCTGATCGAGCGGTTCGGCCGATCCCGCACGCGAGAAGTCCTCGAGACGTCGTTCGCCCAGTTCCAGGCCGACCGGGCCGTGGTCGATCTGGCACGCAAGGTCCGGTCGCAGCAGCAGTCGCTCGACGGGTACGCCAAGTCGATGGAGTGCCATCTCGGCGACTTCGGCGAGTACATGACCCTGCGTCAAGACATCGCCGAACTCGAGAAGCAGGGCGCATCCCGCTCTGAGGTGCAGAGTCGAAAGGAGCGCGACTCCCGCCAGGAGAAGATCACCGCCCTCCGTCGTCAGCTACGGCAGCATGTCTGCCACAACTGCCCGGAGCGCGAGCAGCATGCGCGCTGGGCCGAGCGCTGGTACAAGCTGAAGAAGCAGACCGATCAGTTGTCGGCACAGATCCGCAGCCGAACGGGTGCGGTCGCGAAGGTCTTCGACCGGGTCACCGACGTGCTGGTCGACCTCGGCTACCTGGTTCCTCGCGGTGCGGAGCCGAGTGCAGGGTCGGCCGACAGAATCGCCGATTCGTCGCGGCTCTCCCGCGTGGCCGAGGTCGACGTCGCCGCCCCCGGCAAAACCCTGCGGCGCATCTACGGTGACCGAGACCTTCTCGTGGCCGAGTGCCTCCGACGAGGATCCTGGAACTCGCTCGACGCACCGCAGTTGGCGGCCATGGCGGCGACGCTCGTCTATGAGCCCCGCCGCGACGAGGGGATGCTCGGCGACCGCTACCTGCCGCCCGGAGAGTTCCGCACAGCACTCGATCGAACCCGGACGATCTGGGCTGAGCTCAACGACCTCGAGCAGGCGCATCGGCTCCCGGGAACCCTGCAGCCGTCGCCGGGTATCGCGCTGGCCATGTACCACTGGGCCCGAGGAGCGTCGCTCGACACGGTCCTCGACGACGCCGAGCTCGCGGCCGGCGACTTCGTGCGCTGGACCAAGCAGACGATCGACCTGCTCGACCAGTTGTCGGTCGTCGCCGATCCGCCGGTCGGTCCGGTGGCGCGGAAGGCGCTCGACGCCGTCCGGCGCGGCATCGTCGCCTACACCGCGGTGTGATTCGACAGAGTCACTCCACAGTGTCGGCACCCTACAATTCACGCGTGCCCCGTTTCTCCGGCGTGCCGAGCCCTTCGGGCGACCCGCGCACCTCTGACTTCCGTCTTCCCCTGTGGATCGCCCTTGTCACGGGTGTCGGGGGCGGGGCAGTGATGGAGTTCGGGTTTCCCGACCGCGGCATCTGGCCCCTGACCTTTGTCGGCATCGGCCTGATCCTTCTGGCGCTGAAGGGGAGAAGCGTCGGCGGATCCCTCCTGGTGGGCCTGGCGTCGGGCATGACCTTCTTCTTTGTGCTCATCGACTGGGTGGCCACCTACCTGGGCCCGGTGCCGTGGATCGCCCTAGCGGGGCTTGAGGCGCTGATCTTCGCCCTCGGCGCCATTCCGATCACCCTGGCGTACCGGTGGGTTCCTCGCGTCTGGCAGGGCACGCTGGGCCGCACGCTTCTCCTGCCGGTCGTTGTCGCCGGCCTTTGGGTCGGTCGCGAATTCGTTGCGGGGCACTACCCCTACGGGGGCTTCTCGTGGGGACGCGTCGCTGAGAGCCAGTCACAGAGCCCGTTCGCCTCGCTGACCGCCTGGTTGGGCATCTCCGGGCTGAGCTTCGTCATGGTCGCGCTCGTGGCCGCGGTCATGCAGCTGCTCGTCGAGCAGCCGATTCACCTCACGACTCGCGCCCTCGTAGCGGCGACGGCGATTGTGGCTGTCCTCGCCGTTCCCGCCTGGCCGAGCGCGTCTGCCGGATCCTCGACTATCGCGGCTGTTCAGGGCAACAGCAAAGCCGGCTTCTTCCAGCAGCGCACATACGGCGACCTGAGCAACGCGCAGGTCGACGCGACGTACAAGGGCGTTCTGCCGTCCGACGACATCGACATGCTCGTGTGGCCCGAGGGCGCATCCGACCGCGATCCCACTCGGGATCGTTTCGGTGCCTACATCTTCGATGTGCTGTCGAAGGCGTACGGGGCTCCGATCGTCTCCGGCGTCATCACGGAGCGCGGGTCGAAAGACTACAACTCGTCGATCGTCTGGGACGACGGCACGGTCCAGGCGCAATACGACAAGAGGCATCTCGTTCCGTTCGGGGAGTACGTGCCCGATCGCCCCTTCTTCAACGCCCTCGCCCCTTCGCTCGTCGGCTTGCTCACGCGTGACCTGACCCCGGGCACGAATGCGAACGTGCTCGACGTCGGATCGATCAAGGCCGGCATCTCGATCTGCTTCGACATCGTCGACGACGCCCTCACTCGCGAGATGGTCGACGGGGGAGCGCAGGTCATCCTCGCTCAGACGAACAACGCCGACTTCGGCCAGACCGACGAGAACACCCAGCAGCTCGCGATCGCCCGCCTGCGGGCCATCGAGACGTCCAGGCCGCTCGTGAACATTTCGACCGTCGGATCGAGCGCCGTCATCTCCGCCGACGGCAAGACCATCGACAGCATTCCGGCATTCCAGCCCGGTGCGATGGTCACCAAGGTCCCCCTTGGCACGGGCACTACTCCCGCGGTGTGGGGCGGGGCCGCTCTCGAGCAGCTCGCGATGTTCTTCGCGGCTGCGGCCCTCGTGCTATCTCGTGTTCTCCTGAGGGGATCCGGGTATGGCGATGCTGCGCGTCAGGCGAAACAGTCTGATCGTCTGGCCCGCCGGTCTCGTCGTCTCGGTCGCGCCGCCTAGTAGGCGTAAAAAAGTCCACCCACCCCGAGGCCGAGAGGCCGGTCGAGGTAGATGGACGTGTGAGGCGCGGTGAGGCTACGCGCCGATCTTCTGCTGCCCCTTGCGGGCCCGCAGGTAGTCGAGTCGCTCTTGCAGCAACTCTTCGAGCTCGGGTCGCGTGCGACGCTCGAGCAGCATGTCCCAGTGGGTTCGGGGCACTTTCACGTCACCGCGGTCGATGTCGACGGGCTTGCCGTCGGCCGAGAGCAGAAGTCCTTCTTGGCCGCTCTTCGGCGACTGCCAGGAGTCGGGAATCTCCGCCTCTGCGGCGAAGACGACATCGAACGTGGCTCCGTCGGTCGTCTGGTAGACGGCCTTTTTGCGGGGTGAAAATTCCACGCCCTCTTCGCTTTGGAGGCTCTGGCTACCAAGCCTCATTCCGCGCAAACTGCGATCTGCCATTGCGTGGTCTCCTCTCGCGTTGCAATCTCCCGTTATAACCACTTAAGATGAAGGTTTGTTTCGCGAGGTGAGATTTCACAGTGCCCTCCCAGGCCTCGCCGCTACTTGCTACTCCTAGTTCGGAGCAGAGCGAGTGCCAGATCGGATCGATCGGTGATGAGGCCGTCGACTCCCCGGTCGAGCAGTCGGGCCATGTCGACCGGATCGTTCACGGTCCAGACGTGAACCTCGACGCCGGCAGAGTGAGCGGCTTCGAGGAGGGCTGCCGAGAGGACCTGGACCCCGCGGTGCTTTTCGGGGATCTGCAGGGCGTCGATGCCTTGAAGTGCACGTCTGCGGAACCAGGGGAGCGGGGTTCGCGCCGCCACTGCTGCGCGCACGACGCCTCTCGTCGAGGGCGAAGTCGCTACACCGGGCAGGGCTGCCACGGCCGCCTTGCGACGGGCATCGTCGAACGATGTGACGAGCACGCGAGGGGCGGCACGGTGCCGCTTGATCGCCGCAACCGTCGGCTCGACGGCCTCGTCGACCTTGATGTCGATATTGAAACGCGCATCGGGAAAAGCGGAGAGGGCGTCGTCCAGGCTCGGAACCTCCGTGCCGTCGGGCAAACGCAGCCTCGCGACTTCGCGGGAGGTCAACCCGAGGATCCCGGTGGCCGGCCCACCGATCCGGCCCAGGTCGGCATCGTGGCTGAGAACCGCGACGCCGTCGCTCGTCGCATGCACATCGGTCTCGAGGTGTGTTACACCGAGGGCCAGGGCAGCGAGGAATGCCGGAAGAGTGTTCTCCGGCGCCTCCGTTGCCAGCCCCCGGTGCGCGATCACCCGCGGCGGGGCCGGTGTGAACCAGCTCGCCGTCACTCGGCGGAGGGTGCCGTCGTCGCGGTGGGGAAGCCCGTGGCCGGGGCGCTCTTCGTCGAAGGAGTCTCTCCCGACATGGCCTCTTTGGCTCCCATGAATCCGGCACCGACACCCTTGAGCGCCTCGGTGAATTCGGACGGGATCATCCAGACCTTGCTCGCGGCGCCGTCGGCGATCTTCGGCAGAGTCTGGAGGTACTGGTAAGCGAGCAGCTTGGGGTCGGGGTCGCCGTCGTGGATGGCCTTGAAGACTGTCTGGATGGCCTCGGCCTCACCCTGAGCCCGGAGGACCTGCGACTTCGCCGCGCCTTCGGCCTCGAGGATCGAGGCCTGCCGGGAACCCTCCGCCTGGAGGATCGCCGCCTGCTTCGTGCCCTCGGCGCGGAGGATCTGCGCACGGCGGTCGCGCTCGGCGCGCATCTGCTGCTCCATGGAGTCTTGGATCGACAGGGGCGGCTCGATCGCCTTGAGCTCGACTCGCCCGACGCGGATTCCCCATTTGCCCGTCGCCTCGTCGAGCACGATGCGCAGTTGGCCGTTGATGTTGTCACGACTCGTCAGCGCCTCTTCGAGGTTCAGCCCACCGACGACGTTACGAAGGGTCGTGGTGGTCAGCTGTTCGACCGCGCCCAGGTAGTTGGCGATCTCGTAGGTCGCCGCTCGCGCGTCGGTCACCTGGAAGTAGACGACCGTGTCGATCGAGACAACGAGGTTGTCTTCGGTGATGACAGGCTGAGGCGGGAAGGAGACGACCTGCTCGCGCATGTCGAGGAGGGGACGCACACGGTCGATGAACGGAACCAGGATGTTCAGACCCGGTGTCAGGGTCTTGTGGTACTTGCCTAGTCGCTCGACGACACCTGCCGTCGCCTGAGGGATGATCCGCACCGACCGGAACAGGATCACCAGAACGAAGATGACGACGATGATAAGGAAGATGGCGAGGACGACTCCGCCGATTGCTGCTCCGTCGGTCATTGGTGATGCCTTTCGCGTAGGGGTGGCTAGAGAGACTTGATATCGGACGGGACGACCACTGCTGTCGACCCCTCGATGGCCGTGACGACGACGGCTGACCCCGTGTCGAGGAGACTGACCCCGGCGGGTGCAAGAAGCCGGGCGGTCCATGTCTCGCCGTTGGCCAGCTTGACCTGACCGAGACCCGGGTGCACCTCACCGCCGGGAATGGGAACGACCACGGAGCCGCCGAGGCCCAGAAGAGCCTCGACGTTGCTCGGCGTCGGGTCGCCCCCGCGTTTCAGGGCTCGGAGAAGGGGTGGCTTGACCGAGAAGAGGAGGAGGACGGACACCACCGCCGCGACGATCACCTGCAGCCAGAAGGGCCCGCCGAAGAAACCGGTGAGGAGACCGCCGACGCTGCCGATCGCGAGCATGAGGAAGGTGAACTCGACCGTCGTCACCTCGATGATGATGAAGATCAGGATGAGCGCCAGCCAGACGACCCACGAATACTGCTGTAAGAAGTCGACCAGGTTGTCCATCTGAGCTACCCATCTCCTTCGGTGGTGTTCTGCATTTTTGTTTGCGCTTCCACGCTAGCAGTCGGATGGTCCTCCCCGTCAGAGGCACTTGGTAGCCTGGGGACTGCCTCAATGCCAGCACCGACAGGAGTCTCCCCGTGCCACTCGACCTCGCTTCCGCCCCCCTCGCGGCCGGTTCCCTCTCGGGCAAGCGCGCCCTCGTCACCGGTTCGTCGCGCGGCGTCGGAGCGGACACGGCCCAGTACCTCGCCGCCGCGGGCGCCCGGGTCGTCATCAACTTCCGCAACAAAGAGAAGCGTGCCCTGCAGCTGGTCTCGAAGATTGAAGAGACAGGCGGCGAGGCAATCTCCATCGGCGCCGACCTGACAGACGGCGAGTCGGTCCAGGCCATGATCGATCAGGTCGAGACGGAGTTCGGCGGCCTCGACATCCTGGTGCTCAACGCCTCCGGCGGCATGGAGTCGGGCATGGCCGAGAACTACGCCCTCCTGCTGAACCGCGATGCGCAGGTCGACGTGCTGACGCGGGCCCTGCCGCTCATGGCCGCCGGTTCTCGCGTGGTGTTCGTCACGAGCCACCAGGCGCACTTCATCAAGACGACCGAGACGATGCCCGAGTACCTCCCCGTAGCGCTCTCCAAGCGGGCCGGCGAAGACGCTCTGCGCGATCTCATCCCCAGCCTCACCGAGAAGGGCATCGACTTCGTGGTCGTCTCCGGCGACATGATCGAGGGCACCATCACGGCGACGCTCCTTGAGCGCACCAACCCCGGTGCCATCTCGGCTCGACGCGAGGCCGCCGGCAAGCTTTACAACGTCGCCGAGTTCGCCGCCGAGGTCGCTCTGGCGGCCGTCGAGGGCATCCCCGCCGATCACACGCGGCTGGTCGGCGATACCGCCGACTTCCAGGCCGTCTGAGCCGAGCGGCCGCGCGACCATGTCTGATACCGAGCCCGACGCCGAGAACGGGACCAGAAGGATCCTGCGGCTCACCTCGCGACTGATCGTGGTCGACGAAGACGACCGTATTCTCCTGATGGACACCAAATCGCCCGACACCTCCGGCGTCTCGCGCTGGATCACGCCGGGCGGCGGCGTCGACCCGGGGGAGTCGCACCGCGACGCCGCCATCCGCGAGCTGCACGAAGAAACCGGGCAGGTGATCGACGATCCGGGCGAGGTCGTCTACACGTCCGACTTCGAAGTGGAGTGGGACGCCGCCGACCACACCCACGGTCACGCCGAGTTCTATGTCGTGCGCTTGCCGCACTTCGAGATCGTCGACGACGACTGGACAGACGAGGAGCGCGTCGACATCGTCGAGTCGCGCTGGTGGAGCCGCGACGAGCTCCGCACGTCCGACCAGAAGTTCGAGCCCAAAGACCTGCCAGAGCTGATCGAGCGGCTTTTGGCCTGAGCCTCATACTTTGTGATGAGGCCGAAAAGCGGCCGATCGGCCGGTGCCCCCGCGAAGGCCGATCCGTACGCTTGAAGCTATGGAGCTCACAGTCATCGTCCCCACGTTCAACGAGGCGCCCAATGTGGCTGAGCTCGTGCGCCGTGTCGAGGCTGCGGTCGTCGGTATCGACGCCGAGGTGCTCTTCGTCGACGACTCCCGAGACAACACGCCCGACGTGATCCGCGAGGTCGCGGCCCAGCACGATCTCCCTGTGCGACTCATCCACCGCGACACTCCCGTCGGCGGCCTCTCCGGTGCAGTCATCGAGGGCCTCCGGTCGACGACCAGCCGCTGGTCGATCGTGATGGACGGCGACCTGCAGCACCGCCCCGAGACGCTCCCTTCGATCATCGCCAAGGGCGACGCCTCGGGCGCCGATGTCGTCGTAGCCTCCCGTCACGTCGACGGCGGCTCGAGCGACGGGCTGTCCGGGGGAGTGCGACGCCTTGTGTCGCAGGCCTCGATCAAGGTCACCAAGGCGCTGTTCCCGACCCGCCTGCACGGCACCACCGACCCGATGAGCGGTTTCTTCGGCATCCGCACCGGGGCCATCCAGCTCGACGGGCTGCACGCTCGCGGCTTCAAGATCCTCCTCGAGATCCTCGCCCGCCAGCCGCTGCAGGTCGCCGAAGTGCCTCTCGTGTTCGAGGCGCGCCTCGCCGGCACGTCGAAGGCCGACATGAAGCAGGGCATCGCGCTCGGCCGGCAGCTCTTCGACCTCAAATTCGGGCGCATCTCGGGCTTCGCGGCCATCGGGGCGCTCGGCGCCGTGGCAAACCTCGCGATCCTGGCCGGCTTGCAGACGTTCGGCGTCGGCTACCTCGCCGCCGCCTGCATCGCCGCCTTCGTCACCATCATCGGCAACTTCCTGCTGCAGGAACGCTTCATCTTCAACGATTTGAAGAACGGCGCCCGCGGGGTGTGGAAGCGCTGGTGGCACACCTTCGCCTTCAACGGCACCGAGTCGATCGTCCGCACCTTCGTGCTCTGGGTGATCGTCGAGAACACATCGCTCCACAGCGTGTTCGTGCAGGCCGCGCTCATCGCCGTCGGCTTCTCGCTGCGCTACCTCTACCAGTCGCGCATCGTCTACAAGAAGATGTCGCCCGAGCCGACCCTCGACGACATCATCGAGGCCGAAGAGGCTCGCGCCGACGAGCCCGCTATCCCCGTGAAAGCCACCGAGCCCGTCTGATCGTCGCGTTCGACCAGGCTCAGACGAGCCCGTTCTCGTACGCGTAGATCACGAGCTGCACGCGGTCGCGAAGCGCCAGCTTGGCAAGGATCCGACTCACGTGCGACTTCACCGTCGCGTCACTCAGATGCAGCTTCTCGGCGATCTCGTTATTGCTGAGCCCGGAGGCCAGCGCCGCGAAGATGTCACGCTCCCTTGTCGTCAGCGGCTCGAGCGCCTCGGTCTCGACCCGGGGCGTCTTTCGGGCGAACCGCTCGACGAGCCCACTCATCACCGAGGGCGCTACGACCGCTGATCCCGAGTGGATCGTCCGCAACGACGCGAGCAAGAACTCCGGGTCGGCGTTCTTCAGCAGGAAGCCGCTCGCCCCGGCCTGAATGGCGTGGAACGTCTTGTCGTTCAACTCGAACGTGGTGAGAACGACGACCCTGGTGCGGGTCGCGACGTCTCCTGTCTCGGAGGAGTCGAGGATCCTGGTGGTCGCCTCGACCCCGTCGGTCACCGGCATCTCGAGATCCATCAGCACCAGATCGACGGGTTGCTCGACGGCGAGTCGCACGGCTTCGGCGCCGTCGGAGGCCTCCCAAACGACGTCCAAATCGTCTTGCGAGTCGAGGATCATGCGGATGCCCGCCCGGAAGAGCGGTTGGTCGTCGGCCAGGCCGATTCGGATGGGGTTCACTCGGTGCCTCCGGGGGAGTGGGGGATTCGCGCGGCGACTCGGAAGCCGGGTGTGCCGTCGTCTCGAGGGCGGGCGTCGACCGTGCCGCCGACGAGCCTGACCCGCTCCATCATGCCGGGAATGCCGTAACCGCCGGTGCTGGGTTGCAGGTCGTCTCCGAGGAGACCGGGACCGGCGCCTTCGGTTGTCTCGGTGCGGACCGAGACCGCGTCGTCCGACCAGTCGAGATCGACCTTGACAGTCGTGCCGGGCCCGCCGTGCTTGAGAGCGTTGGTGAGGGCTTCCTGGACGACGCGGTACAGCGCGAGATCAGGGCTGATCGCTAACTGGGCCCGGTCTCCCGTCTCGTGGATGTCGACCACGAGGCCGGCCGCCCGGGTGTTTTTCGCAAGCCCCTCGAGGTCGGCGACACCGAGCGAGCCCTCGTGTGCGTCCGACCCGGTGAGGACGCTCAGCAGCTCACTGACGTCATCGAGGGCTGAGCGTGCCGAACTATTGATCACGCCTAAAGCTTCGATCGCCACTTGAGGGTTTTTCGCTACGGCGTATCGAGCACCGTCGGACTGCGCGATGATGACCGCGAGGGAGTGACCGATGACGTCGTGCATCTCACGCGAGATCCGCGTGCGTTCGGTCTCTTGCGCCACTCGCAGCTCGGCACGGAGGAGTTCTTGCGAGCTCTCGAGCCGGTCGACGCGTTCGCTCATTAGGGCGCGGCGGATCCTAGTGATCATTCCCAGCAGCCAGAACAGCGAGAGGGTCGCCGCGATGACGCCCGCCACACCCACGAAATAGAGGACCTTCGACAGGGCGGCCTCGCCATCCTGCTGATGCGCCGGCAGGAACAGCCCTGTGATCAACACGAGCTTGACGCTTGCCAGGATTCCACCGACAACGCTGGAGATGAGCCCTAAGCGACTCACGAGACGGCTGTCGGCGACGCTGGTGCCGTAGATGACCACGGCGATGAGCACGTTGCCGTTGATGAACGTCGGCAAGACGAACAGTTGCGCGATGGCGCCGGCCCAGGCGATACCGAGCGCCGCGCCTGGAGAACGGCGACGAAAGACTAAAGCGACGGCGAACACTGCGTCGATGGGAAGAGTCGTCCACCCGGTGCGGCTGACGTCGAGCACACCGAAGAAGGCAAACGCCACGATGGCGATGATGGCGTCGAAGACCATCGGCCGACGTTCGAGGGTGGTCCACACAGGAGTAACGCTAGCGTGCGGCGGTGCTGTGGTCCCGGTAGCCGCGGGCACGCTCCGAGACCCCTCTTCTTGTGTCGCTCCGTTCGCCGATAATGCACATTATGTCAAGTACGTCAATTTGACCCTGTTCTCCGAAGTTGATATGTGGTGTACTGAATAAGAAGCACCCCACTTCTGACCAGCCGACGAGAGGCCGACCCGATGAGCCCGACTCCGCACGTGACGATCATCAACCCGCTGGCCGGGGCGCTCGGGCACTACGCCCGCACGCTGAAATTGAATCTGACCGACTCGGGCCATGACGTGACTGCGGTCGATCTTGTCGAGCCATCCCTGGCCGACGAATCTCGATTTACCTGGGTTCGACGCTATGTCTCAGCTTTGTTCCGTGTCAGTCGTGCCAAGCCCACGGGGGCGGTCATCCTCGCGTGGCCCGTGCTCGGCTATTGGGATCTCGTTCTCGCCCGCCTCATCCTCGGTCGCCGCCGCACGACTCGGCTCGTCATGCACGACCCGGTCCCCCTTGTGCGTGCCGTGGGCTATTCGGCACCCGCTCGGCGTATCGGGTGCGCCCTGTCACGCAGGCGCACCGTCATCGTCCACTCGACGACGGCACAGGAGGCGATCACCGAGACCACGTTCGGCGTCGACAGCCCGATCGTGGCTCACCCCCTTCAGGCGACCACCCACTCCTGCGAGTCCACCGAAAGCAACGTGCCGACAGAGCGCCCCGTCATTCGAGTTCTCGGCCAGTTTAAGCCGGATCGAGACATCCAGCTCCTCGCTGACCTCGCCGTCGAACTAGCGCCGCGCTATTCGCTGGAGATCCACGGCCGCGGCTGGCCCCGCATCGACGGCTGGGCGGTCAGCGACGAGTTCGTGGACGAAGACCGCCTCGATCACCTGCTCGCGACGTCGGCAGCCGTCCTCATTCCCTATCGACGCTTCTACCAGAGCGGCATCGCGATTCGATGCTTCGAACTGGGCACACCGTTCGTCGGGCCCCGGTGCGATGCCCTGGCTCAGCTCTACGGCCCCGACTCCCCCCTGCTCGTCGGCTCCCCCGCCGACACGTCGGCCTGGGTGAGAGCCGTCGAGCAGGCCGCGACCGAATGTCGCGACGCGCTTCGTCTGCGGGCTGCCACGGCGACCGCGGAGGTCTCAGACGCCTGGCGACGCGAGCTAGCCCTGCACTGACGACGACGCCGGAGTCGATCGAGGGCGCCCTGGATCCTGCTCCCCCACCAGACACGGTGAGACTCCACGAATGGCCCGTGTCTTCAGCAGACACGGGCCATTCGTGGAGTCTCGAGTAACGCCGTGAGACAGGGTCAGTCGGTGCCGGAGTCGAACGCAGCCGACTCGGAGGCGGCGTCGGTCGCCCGCCCGAGTGCGTCGGTGGCGGAGTCGGACACGCCGGCGCCACCGAGAATCTGGTCGGCCTCGCCCGCCTCGAGCTCTCCGACCAACTCGGCTGTCGCTCCCCCGATGAGCCCCGCTGCCGCGTACTGCTCGAGTCGAGACCGTGAGTCGGCGATGTCGAGGTTCCGCATGGTCAGCTGACCGATGCGGTCGTCGGGGCCGAACGCTGAGTCACCGACGCGCTCCATCGACAGCTTCTCGGGGTGGTAGCTGAGCTGCGGCCCCGTCGTGTCGAGGATCGTGTAGTCGTCACCGCGGCGAAGGCGGACGGTGACCTCGCCGGTGACGGCGGAGGCGACCCACCGCTGCAGGGACTCGCGGAGCATGAGCGACTGCGGGTCGAGCCAGCGCCCCTCGTACATGAGTCGGCCAAGACGGCGACCCTCATTGTGGTAGGCGGCGACCGTGTCTTCGTTATGGATCGCGTTGAGCAGGCGCTCGTAGGCGAGGTGGAGCAGGGCCATTCCGGGCGCCTCGTAGATGCCGCGGCTCTTCGCCTCGATGATGCGGTTTTCGATCTGGTCGGAGGCCCCGAGGCCGTGACGACCACCGATGGCATTGGCCTCGTAGACGAGTGCGACGGGGTCGGAGAACTCGACACCGTTGATGGCGACCGGGCGCCCCGCCTCGAAGCGGACCGAGACGACCTCGGTGGAGACCTCGACGTCGTCGCGCCAGGCGGCGACACCCATGATCGGCTCGACCAGGTCGATGCCGGCGCTGAGCTCTTCGAGGCTCTTCGCCTCGTGAGTCGCACCCCAGATGTTGGCGTCGGTCGAGTAGGCCTTCTCGGTGGAGTCGCGATAGGGGAAGCCTCGCGCCACGAGCCATTCGCTCATCTCGGTGCGGCCACCGAGCTCGTTCACGAAGTCGGCGTCAAGCCACGGCTTATAGATGCGCAGGCGCGGGTTCGCCATGAGGCCGTAACGGTAGAACCGTTCGATGTCGTTGCCTTTGTAGGTCGAGCCATCGCCCCAGATGTCGACCTCGTCGTCTTTCATCGCACGCACTAGCATCGTGCCGGTCACGGCGCGGCCGAGCGGCGTGGTGTTGAAGTACGTCTTGCCGCCGGAGCGAATGTGGAACGCACCGCACTGAAGAGCGACGAGGCCCTCTTCGACCAATGCGCTCTTGGCGTCGACAAGCCGTGCGACCTCGGCACCGTACTCTTTCGCCCGCACCGCGACGGAGTCGATGTCGGGCTCGTCATACTGTCCGATGTCGGCCGTGTACGTGCAGGGAACGGCACCCTTCTCTCGCATCCAGGCGACGGCGCACGATGTGTCGAGACCACCGGAGAACGCGATGCCGACGCGTTCGCCGACGGGAAGAGAGCTCAAGACTTTGGACATACCCAAAACCCTAGCGGGATCAGACCCCGCGCTTGACCTTCGGGGTCTTCGGCACGACGACCTGCCCGGGCTTCTGCTTTGCCGCACGCCCGATCGCCTTCTTTCGTTTGGTCGATTTCGGCGCCAGGGCACCGTTGTTTCGCGAGTTGACGACAAACAGGGTGGTCGCAACGGCCGCGACGACGAGGACTAAGGCACGCATGGCATTCTCCTTCTGGGTGTAGCTCAACGCTACGCTCCCGACCGAGCAAAGGATCCGCGCCACCGTGACCTCCTCCCCCGCGTCCGACTCCCCCTCGACGACGCTCGCCGATGCCGCCCGCTGCCCGTGCCTGAGTGGCGAGACGTACGGCGCCTGCTGCGGGCCACTGCACCGGGGCCTGGCAGTAGCACCGACGGCAGAACGCCTGATGCGGTCTCGGTACTCGGCCTTTGCGGTCGGCGACGCGGTCTACTTGCTCGCCACGTGGGATCCTGCGCTTCGGCCCGATTCGCTCGACCTCGATGAGGGCGTGCGCTGGTACCGACTCGACATCATCGCCACCGAACGCGGCGGCATGCTCGACACCACGGGAATCGTCGAATTCCGGGCGCACTATCGAGACGACGAGGGAGCGCACACCCTGCACGAACGGTCCACCTTCTCCAAGCAGAGCGGCCGCTGGTTGTACGTCACCGCCCTCTAGTGCGAGCGGTGCAGCTCGAGCACGCGCACCGGCCCGAGATCGGTGCTGTTGGCCACGGCGAACCCGTTCGCCTCGAGCACCCGCCTGGCTTCGTCGGCTCTCGGGTCGACCCCTGAAGCGCCGACGATCCAGACGTTGTCGATCGACGCGAGGCGACGCGGAATGAGGGTCGCGAGATCTCCATTGCGATCGAAAAGGCGCCCTTCGGCACGACGGCTTCCGGTCACGGCCAGATCGCGCATTCCCTCGAAGGCATCCGGGTAGGCGATCTCCACGAGATTGGCTGTCGCTGAGGGGAGCTGGGCCACCGTGGCGAAGACGATTGCGTCCGGCCCGGTCGAGGACTCGCGTTGTTCGTGCACGAGCTCCGCCGCATCGGACCAGTAGATCTCGTGGTGCGAGTGGGGCAGGCGGATAGCGATGAGCGAGGGAATGGCCACAGCGACGACCAGGGCCACAGCCACCACACGGCGTCGTCGGGCGAGACCCGCAACACCGATGGCCATGAGGATGGCGACGAAGGGAGCGCTCAAAGTGAGGTAGTAGGGCGCGAAAAGTGGTTTTCCGAGGGCCGTCGCGGTGAGCAGAAGCACCATCGGCCCGAAGGCGAGAAGAACGAGCGCCCTTCCCGGGTAAACGCGAACGGTGCCCGAGTCGTCGGTCTCAGACCCGGAGGTCGGCCTGTCGCCCGATTTGAAGGCCGACCCGACTCCGATGAGGAGAAGTACCCACCCGACGGGCACCGCGATCAGCGTCACTACTGCGAGACCTCGAATCGGCCAGACGGCACGGAACCAGGTGTCAAGGACGATGTGTCGGATCGTGTGCACCGAGAGCTCGGGAATCCAGTGCACCTGCGCCGCCTCCCCCACGACCAGGAGCGCGAAGGGAACGAGGAGGACCGCAGCAGAGCCCGCCGTAATCAGCCAGGGAAGAAGTCTCGAACGGCCACTCCGGCAGGCCACCGCGAGAATGACGCTGTGCATCACCACGATCATCGCCAGGTAGATATTGAGCAGAACCGCGATGACGATTGCGAGTCCGTACCACAACCAAGCGACGCGGCTCGGTGACTTGTGGTCCTGCTCGAGGGCACGAACGAAGAGAAGGGTCAGCCCCACGGCGGCGACCATCACCATGGCGTAGGGCCGTCCCTCGACTGCAGCCCAGGCAACCCTGGGCAGACACGCGTAGACGACGCCCGTGAGGACGGCGACCTGTTTGCTCCCCAGACGGGAAGCCAGAAGCATCGTGAGGGCACACCCCACACCCACCGCCACGGCGCTCGGGAGGCGCATCGTGAAGACCGACGTGCCGACGACCCCGAACCAGACCTTCATCAGGGCGTAGTACAGGCCGTGGACGGCATCGATGTTGCCCAACAGGTGGATGAGCTCGGGCCAGCTTCGGGTCGCGGCCGAGAGAGTTGCCGCCTCGTCTTCCCACGCGTCGGGCACGTCCGACGAGATCAAGGAGAGACTTGCGACCACGATGCCGAAGATCAGGGCAATCGTGGTCAGAGGCAGACGGGTTCGCAAGACGGGTCGCATATTTTAAATTCTACTTTAAAATATACGACCTGAGAAGAGGTCAGCTTGTCTCGCTCGGGTCGGACGGAGCATCCCCGAGGGTCGCTCGTCAGAGCTCGCCGAAACCACCCTCGACGAGCTCGATCAGCGCGTCCACCGCCTCAGCGGCATCCGGTCCGGTTGCCACGATCGACACTGTCGAGCCCTTGGGCAGCCCGAGACCCATGATGCGAAGCAGGCTCTTCGCGTCGACACCGTTGATCTGAATGGTCGATTCGAAGGCGCCGGCGTGCTTGACGAATTCGGCGGCCGGTCGCGCGTGCAGCCCCGAAGGGTTGACGAGGGTCGCAGACCGCTCGACTGCGCCCTGCACTTCGGCGCGGCTGAGGCTCCGCTCGTCGGCGTGAGGATCGGCGATGCCCGTGGCAGTCCGGGCCGCGGCCGTGACGTCGTGCAGGGATCCGCCCGTCTCCGATGCGACGGCTGCCGCGACAGCCCCCTCGACGATCGGCGCGTCGGCGATGACCACGAGGGCTCGCTCGGCGTCGTCCAGGAAGTCGAGAGCCGTTTCGGCCGTGAGGATCGCCGAACCGAGGTCGCACAGGATCACGACGCCGCTCCCCTGCTGGGCCGCGGTGATTCCGGACGAGATCTTCTCGAAGCTCGTGCCCAAGGCGCCCTCGGCGGTGCCGCCGGCGGCGACCACGGTGACGCTCGGAGCCATCTGCTTAGCGAGCTCGAGCGCCCCCTCGGCGATTTTCGCGCTGTGCGAGACGATCAGGATTCCAACCGGTGATGCCATGAATTAGCCTTCCGTGGCGGCGGCCGCGTCGGCAGCAGCCGTGATGATGAGAGCGGAGGATTCCGCCCCGGGGTCTCGGTGACCGATAGCGCGTTCGCCGAGGTAGCTCGCGCGACCCTTGCGAGCAACGAGCGGCTCGGTGGATTCGGCTCCGGCTGACGCGGCTGCCGCAGCGGCGCGCAGAACGCCGGCGGGTGATGCACCTGCTGCGGCGGCCTCCCCCGCGGCGTCGACGGCAGGGGTCCACGCATCGATCATTGTCTTGTCACCCGGCTCTGCTTTGCCGCGCAACACGACGCCGTCGCGGGCCGCGGTGAGCAGGGCGACGACACCGTCGGCATCGATCTCGGGCGCGTCTCCGAGTGCCTGCGCTCCCTTGAGGAACGCCGTGCCGAGCAGGGGGCCCGAAGCGCCGCCGACGGTCGAGATCAGCGTGGTGGCCACGAGCTTGAGCGCCGCCCCAGGGGTCGCGTCGTCGGGGAGGGTGTCGAACTTGATCTTGACCGCGGAGAAACCCCGATCGAGGTTCTCGCCGTGATCGCCATCGCCGATCTCGCGGTCGAGTTCGCTCAAGCGGGTCCGGTTGTGAGAGACGACCTCGACGGTGTCGTCGATCCAGGCAGTGACCCAGGAGATACCGAGGCTCATGTAATGGCGTCCTTTCGTGTTGCGTTCGACTGACAGACCGAAGGATCCGACTGCTCAGCGACCCCACCGGAGGGCGGCGGTCTCGACAGGGGCGTCCCACAGCTCGGTCAACTCGTCGTCGAGTTTCGTGACGGTGATGGAGATGCCCTGCATCTCGAGGCTCGTCACGTAGTTGCCTACGAGGCTACGCGTGACCTCGATGCCTCTCTCGGCGAGCACGGAGGCGGCGTGGCGATAGACGATGTAGTGCTCGAGCAGCGGAGTACCGCCCATGCCGTTGACGAAGAGCAGCACTCGGTCACCCGATTCGAAGGGCAGGTCGTCGAGGATCGGCCCGAGCATCCGATCGACGATCGCGTCGGCGGGCTCCAACGCGATCCGCTCGCGGCCAGGCTCGCCGTGGATCCCGATGCCGATCTCGATCTCGTCGTCGCTCAGGGTGAAGCTCGGCTCCCCCGCGTGCGGCACGATGCCCGCTGCCAGGGCCACACCCATCGTGCGGGTCACCGAGTTCACCTTCGTTGCCACGGCAGCTACGGCATCGAGGTCGTCGCCCCGTTCCGCCGCGGCTCCGGCGCATTTCTCCACGACGACGGTGCCGGCGACGCCGCGCCGCCCAGCGGTGAACAGGCTGTCTTTGACGGCGACGTCGTCGTCGACGATCACCGAGACGACGCGGATTCCCTCGGCGTCGGCGAGATCGGCGGCGGTCTCGAAGTTCAAGACGTCGCCCGTGTAGTTCTTCACGATGTGGAGCACGCCCGCGCCGCCGTCTGAGGCGATCGTGGCGGCCACGATGGGATCGGGCGTGGGCGAGGTGAATACCGGACCGGGCACGGCGGCGGTGAGCATTCCGTGGCCGACGAAGCCCGCGTGAAGCGGTTCATGGCCGGAGCCTCCACCGGAGACGATGCCGACGTGCCCCTGCGTCGCGCCCCCCGCACGGACGACGAACAAAGGATCCGGCGAGACCGTCACCAGGTCGGCGTGTGCCAGCCCGAATCCCTCGACGGATTCGTCGACGACGTTCTTCGGATCGTTGATGAGCTTCTTCATTGAAGGCCTCCAGGCTGCGGGCGACACGCCGTGACGTGCGCCACGACAGGGGGTGTTGCCCCACCGTAGCCTTCTTCTAACGGACACAGCCAGACACGAAACAAAGTCCGAGGGTGTTTGTATCCGAATGCCTCGGCACAGCGCTACTGTGTTGACACACGCTCACCGCAGAGCACCCAGCAGGGGAGTTTCTGCCTAGACGACATAAGGACGGTCGAAGTGGATCTGGGAACAATTTTTCTCTCCGAAACGGTGGGAACCGCAATGCTCCTGCTCCTGGGTGGTGGCGTCGTCGCGAACGTCGCTCTCGTCAAGAGCAAGGGCTTCAACGGCGGAACGCTCATGGTCAACTTCGGCTGGGGCCTCGCGGTCTTCGCCGGAATCCTGGTGTCGTACAAGTCGGGGGCCCACCTCAACCCGGCCGTCAGCATCGCGCAGCTGATCCTCAAGAACATCGATTTCCCGCAGTTCTTGATCTATGTGCTCGCGCAGATGGTCGGAGCGATCATCGGTGCCGTTCTGGTCTACCTGGCGTACAAGAACCACTTCGATGAGGAGCCCGAACCGGCTGCCAAGCTCGGTGTGTTCTCGACCGGCCCGGCGATCCGCAGCTACGGCTGGAACTTCGTGACCGAGGTCATCGCGACCTTCGTGCTCGTCTTCGTCATCATCGGCATCGGCAACGGCAAGTCGCCGTCCGAACTCGGCGCTCTCCCCGTCGCACTGCTCGTGGTTGGTATCGGCGCCTCCCTCGGTGGCCCGACCGGCTATGCGATCAACCCCGCGCGTGACCTCGGCCCGCGCATCGCCCACGCCTTCCTTCCCATCAAGGGCAAGGGTGGCAGCGACTGGAGCTACGCCTGGGTTCCCGTCGTCGGCCCGCTCGTCGGTGGTGCTCTCGCCGCCTTCGCGTCGATGGCCTTCCTCCCCATGGCCTGACACAGGCCTCACAGACTAAGGACGGGTGATTTCGCGAGAGTGAGGTCACCCGTTCTTTTCGCCTCGACCCCTCTCCATCAGCTTTCTCTGCAGCATCCATCAACGACGAAGGAGCACCACTAGTGAGCGACGACTACATCCTCGCAATTGACCAGGGCACCACCTCGAGCCGCGCGATCGTCTTCGATCACTCGGGCTCGATCGTGTCGACGGGTCAACTCGAGCACGAACAGATCTTCCCCCGCGCCGGCTGGGTCGAGCACAACCCCAAAGAGATCTGGGAGAACACCCGCGAGGTGATCGGCCAGGCACTCAGCCGTGCCAACATAACGCGGCACAACATCAAGGCCGTCGGCATCACCAACCAGCGCGAGACCGCTGTTGTCTGGGATAAGAACACCGGCGAGCCCGTGTACAACGCGATCGTCTGGCAAGACACCCGCACGCAAGAGATCGTGGATCGCTTTGCGAAAGACGGTGGGGTAGAGCGTTTCAAAGACATCGTCGGTCTCCCCCTCAGCACCTACTTCGCCGGAACGAAGATCGTCTGGATCCTTGAGAACGTCGAAGGTGCCCGCGAGAAGGCGGAGGCGGGCGATCTCCTCTTCGGCACGACCGATACCTGGGTGCTCTGGAACCTCACCGGCGGAGTCGACGGCGGCGTACACGTGACCGACGTGACGAACGCCTCCCGCACCCTGTTCCTCGACCTCGAGACCCTCGAGTGGCGCCAAGATATCCTCGACGTCTTCGGCGTACCGGCCTCCATGCTCCCCGAGGTCAAGTCGTCGTCCGAGATCTACGGCTATGCCTCCTCGTCCTCGCTCCTCCGCGAGGTGCCTATCGCGGGCATTCTCGGCGACCAGCAGGCCGCCACGTTCGGCCAGGCCGCGTTCGACAAGGGTGAGTCGAAGAACACCTACGGCACCGGCAACTTCCTGAT
The DNA here is from genome assembly GCF_049472575.1 of Frondihabitans sp. 4ASC-45. NCBI lineage: Bacteria > Bacillati > Actinomycetota > Actinomycetes > Micrococcales > Microbacteriaceae > Frondihabitans > Frondihabitans sp. 4ASC-45. Next base: position 493,262 of record NZ_JBCEBN010000002.1, read on the forward strand.
CTTCAACACCGGTGAGGAGAAGGTCAAGAGCGAGAACGGCCTGCTCACGACCATCGGATACAAGCTCGGAGACGGCCCGACCCACTACGCCCTGGAGGGGTCGATCGCCGTGACCGGGTCGCTCGTGCAGTGGCTGCGCGACAACCTGGGGCTGATCTCGTCGGCTCCCGAGATCGAGACGCTGGCCGCAACCGTCGACGATAACGGTGGGGCCTACTTCGTACCAGCCTTCTCCGGGCTCTTCGCGCCGTATTGGCGCTCCGATGCTCGCGGAGCCCTCGTCGGCCTGACGCGGTACGTGAACAAGGGTCACATCGCCCGCGCGGCACTCGAAGCGACCGCGTACCAGACCCGCGAGGTTCTCGACGCGGTCAACGCCGACTCGGGAGTCGACCTGACCGAACTCAAGGTCGACGGCGGCATGACCGCGAACAGCGTTCTCATGCAGTTCCAGGCCGACATCCTCGGCGTTCCCGTCGTCCGCCCGGTGGTCGCCGAGACCACCGCGCTCGGAGCCGCCTACGCCGCTGGCCTCGCCGTCGGCTTCTGGGCTAACCTCGACGACCTCCGCGCCAACTGGCAGGAAGACGCCCGCTGGACCCCGTCGATGGACGAGGCCGAACGCGACCGTCAGATCCGGCTCTGGAAGAAGGCGGTCACGAAGACCTTCGACTGGGTCGACGAAGACGTGAACTAGCGCTGACCCGAGAGACACAGAGAAAGCCCCGTCAGGATCCACCTGGCGGGGCTTTCTGCTTGCGGTCACGCCCGCGTGGCGGCCACCCACTCCGCGAGCTTCGCGGTCGCACGCCCACTGTCGACGGCGTCGGCGGCGACCACGAGCTGCTCGCGGAAGCGTTCGGCGATGGGTCGATCGCGCTGGGCTGGATCCTGGGCCAGTCGGAACGAGACCAGACCGGCCGCCGCGTTCAAAAGCACGATGTCGCGAACCGCGCCCCGCTCCCCCGCCAGCGTTCGACGGGCCACCTCGGCGTTGTGCTCGGGGTCTCCGCCGAGGAGGTCGTCGATCCGGGAGCGCGGGATTCCGAGCTCGAGCGGGTCGAGGTCGTGCTCGGTCACCGAGCCGCCCGAGATCTCCCAGATGTGGCTGTGGCCGGTGGTGGTGAGCTCGTCGAGACCGTCGTCGCCGCGGAACACCAGGGCCGTGGCGCCGCGGGTCTGGAACACACCGACCACGAGGTTGACCTTGGAGGCATTGGCCACACCGACCGCACTGGCCTCGGGCCGCGCCGGGTTCGTCAGCGGACCGAGAAAGTTGAACACGGTCGGCACGCCGATCTCGCGACGAGTGGCGGCCGCGTGCTTGAAGCCCGGGTGGAACGCCGCGGCGTAGGCGAAGGTGATGCCGACCTCGCCCAATACCGCGGCGACACGCGCGGGGTCGCGATCGAGATCGATTCCGAGAGCGCTCAAGACGTCGGACGACCCCGATGAGGAGCTCGCGGCCCGGTTGCCGTGCTTGATCACCGGCACTCCGGCCGACGCCACGACGATCGAGGCCATGGTGGAGACGTTCACCGTGCCGAAGCGATCTCCGCCGGTACCCACGATGTCGACACCCATGGTGTCGACGGCCAGGGGCAATGCGTGCGCCAGAATCGCGTCACGGAAGCCCACGATCTCGTCCACGGTCTCGCCCTTGGCACGGAGGGCGATGAGGAACGCGGCGAGCTGCGAGTCGGTCGCCTCGCCCACCATCACGCGCTCCATCGCCCAGGTGGCATCGGCGATCGAGAGGTCGTTCCCCTCCAGGAGGGAATCGAGAAGACGGGGCCACGAGAGTGCGTTCGACATGGCTCTCAGCTTACTGAGCGGCTTCTTTCAGATATCTCGTCATCGAGACTGGCAGTCTGTCGAGGCGAAATTCTCGGCGGTTTATCGGCCATAATGAACCTGTGACAAGTACCTCTCTCTCGAGACCTTCAGGCGGACCGGTTGTCAACCGGCCCAGCACCGCTGCCGTAGGCACCATCGTCTGGCTCGGAAGCGAGGTGATGTTCTTCGCCGGTCTCTTCGCGATCTACTTCACCTTGCGGAGCACCTCTCCCGAGCTCTGGGCTTCCCAGACCGAGAAGCTGGACGTCCCGTTCGCCGCCTTCAACACCATCACCCTGGTGCTGTCGAGCGTCACCTGCCAGTTCGGTGTCTTCGCGGCCGAGCGCCTCCAGGGCAAGCGGACCGGCAAGCTCTTCCAGGTCTCCAAGTGGGGCCTCGTCGAGTGGTTCTTCCTGTCGTATGCCATGGGCGCCGTCTTCGTGTCTCTCCAGATGTACGAATACACGAACCTCATTTCCGAGCACGTGACGCTGCAGTCGAGCGCCTACGGCTCCGCCTTCTACCTGACGACCGGCTTCCACGCCGCACACGTCACCGGCGGTCTGCTCTGCTTCCTCTTCATCATCGGTCGCGCCTACGCGGTGAAGAACTTCGGTCACCGAGAGGCCACGAGCGCCATCGTGATCTCGTACTACTGGCACTTCGTCGACGTCGTGTGGATCGGCCTGTTCCTGGTCATCTACATCCTCAAATAGGCATTGGATCCCCTGCTCCCCATGAAGATCTCTCCCTCAGCAAAGCTCGCTTCGTCAGCGACAAAGGGCGCCCGCAAATCGGTCGGCGCCAAGTCGAAGCGAACGGGTCGCCGGTCTCCCCTCGCGACCGTCTCGCTCATCGTCGTGGGCCTCCTCACCACGGGTGGCGCTTACGCGCTGTTCACGTCGACCGCCACCGCCGAGACCGGCACCTCCAGCAACTCGCAGGCCACGGTCAACGAGGGTAAGAAGCTCTTCGCTGCGAACTGCGCCACCTGCCACAACGTCAATGGTTCCGGCACCGAGGCCGGCCCGAGCCTCGTCGGCGTCGGCGAGGCGTCGGTCGACTTCCAGGTCGGAACAGGTCGCATGCCCGCGGCGGCGAATGGCCCGCAGGCGCTGAAGAAGCCCGTGCAGTTCACCAACGAAGACATTCAGGCGATGGCCGCTTATGTTGCTTCGCTCGGCACGGGTCCGTCCGAGCCTGAGACGAAGTACCTCCAGGCCAACGGCGACACCGCCAAGGGTGCCGAGCTCTTCCGCATCAACTGCGCCATGTGCCACAACGTGGCCGGCGCCGGTGGAGCGCTCACGCAGGGCAAGTTCGCACCGGCACTCAAGGGCGTCACCTCGAAGCACATCTACGAGGCAATGCTCACGGGCCCGCAGAACATGCCGGTGTTCAACGACCTGAACATCACTCCGCAGGAGAAGGCCGACATCATCACCTACCTGAAGTACCTCGAGAAGAACCCTTCTCCCGGTGGCTTCGAGTTGGGCAACCTCGGTCCGGTCTCTGAGGGTCTGTTCATCTGGATCTTCGGTCTCGGCGCCATCGTGGCCATCACCGTGTGGCTGACGGCCCGCTCGAACTAGCAGCATCATCCCCGGGCTCCCTAGGCCCAGAGTCAACGATTTATAGAGTGAAGAGCTCACCGAAAGGCAGCACCATGGCAGATCACGACGACGAGACCCCCCAGGCGGGCTCGGCTGTCGAGAAGAGCGAGCCGCTGAAGGTCTCCGCCGGCACGGCGGTCATCCCGACGGATCCCTTCGAGAACCCGGGTGAGCCCGCGCACCACCTCCGCGTCACCGACATCGACCCGGTCGAAGAGAAGAAGGCGGCCCGCCAGGTCTCCACTCTGTTCTTCGCCTCGATCGTGTTCAGCTGCCTCGCGGTGGCCGCCTATATCGCGTTCCCGATCACCCCGGGCGACACCGGCTCGATCCGGCTGAACAACCTGTTCCTCGGTCTCGGTATCGCACTCGGCCTCCTGGCCATCGGCATCGGTGCCGTGCACTGGTCGAAGACCATCATGCCGGCGCGCGAAATCACCGAGATGCGCCACGGCACCCGTGGCTCCGACGCAACTCGCGCCAAAGCCGCCGAAGTGTTCGAACTCGGCAACAAAGAGTCCGGTTTCGGCCGACGCAGCCTGATCCGCAACAGCCTCTTCGGTGCGCTCTTCGCCTTCATCCTTCCTGGCGTGGTCATTTTCCGCGACCTCGGCCCGAAGGTCGACCCCAATGTCGTCCTGCGGCATACACTCTGGAAAAAGGGCATGCACCTCACCCTTGACCCTTCCGGCACGCGCATCAAGGCTGCCGATGTGACCCTCGGTTCGGCATTCCACGTGATCCCGGAAAGCCTGCTCGAATCCGAAGATCTGCTCGAAGAGAAAGCCAAAGCCGCCGTCCTCGTCATGCGGCTCAACCCCGACGACCTCAATGAGCCCGAGGGCCGTGAAAACTGGCAGTACAACGGAATCGTTGCCTACTCCAAGATCTGCACTCACGTCGGATGCCCGGTCGCGCTGTACGAACAGCAGACCCACCACCTGCTCTGCCCCTGCCACCAGTCGACGTTCGACGTCACCGACAACTGCAAGGTCATCTTCGGCCCGGCCTCTCGGCCGCTCCCCCAGCTGCCCATCACGGTCGACGCCGAAGGCTACCTCGTGGCTCAGAGCGATTTCCACGAGCCCGTAGGCCCGAGTTTCTGGGAGCGTGACCGCGCATGATCACCACCACCACAACCACCGAATCCCAGCCCACCAGCTACGCCGAACAGGGCAACGCTCCGGTTCGACCGGCCAAGGGCATGAAGTTCATGGGTGCCGCCGCCAACTACGTCGACGAGCGCACCAGCATCTCCGGACTCGTCAAAGAGGTCGGTCGCAAGATCTTCCCCGACCACTGGTCGTTCATGCTCGGCGAGGTCGCGCTCTACAGCTTCGTCGTCATCTTGCTCTCGGGTACGTTCCTGACCTTCTTCTTCCAGCCGTCCATGGCCGAGGTCACCTACAACGGCTCGTACGTGCCGCTCAAGGGAATCGACATGTCGGCGGCGATGCAGTCGGCGCTGAACATCTCGTTCGACATCCGCGGTGGTCTCCTGTTCCGTCAGATCCACCACTGGGCGGCGTTGCTCTTCATCGCCGCCATCGGCCTGCACATGCTGCGCATCTACTTCACCGGTGCGTTCCGCAAGCCCCGCGAGATCAACTGGTTCATCGGCTTCGTGCTGTTCATCCTGGCTCTCGCCGAGGGCTTCACCGGCTACTCGCTCCCCGACGACCTGCTGTCCGGTAACGGTCTGCGGATCATCGACGGAATGGTCAAGGGCATCCCCGTCATCGGCGTCTGGATCAGCTACCTCCTCTTCGGCGGAGAGTTCCCCGGCACCGCGGTCGTCAGCCGTCTCTACTCGCTGCACATCATGTTGCTGCCGGCTCTTCTGATCGCCATGCTCGGCGCTCACCTGCTTCTGCTCATCATCAACAAGCACACGCAGTTCGCTGGGCCGGGCAAGACGAACAACAACGTCGTCGGCGTTCCGGTCATGCCCGTCTTCGCTGCGAAGGCCGGTGGTTTCTTCTTCATCGTCTTCGGCGTCATCGTGCTGATCGCATCCCTGTTCACGATCAACCCGATCTGGAACTATGGCCCGTACGACCCCTCGCCCGTCTCCGCGGGTACCCAGCCTGACTGGTACATCGGATTCGCCGACGGTGCTCTCCGTCTTGCACCGCCGCACTGGGAAGTCGTCTGGGGCGGATACACCGTCTCGTTCAACATCCTCGTGCCGATCGTCGTGCTGATGGGTCTGCTCGCCACCGTTGCCTTCTATCCCTTCATCGAGGGTTGGGTCACCGGCGACAAGCGGGAGCACCACATCCTCGACCGCCCGCGCAACGCCCCGACCCGTACGGCTATCGGTGCCGCTCTCATGACGCTGTACGCAGCGCTCTGGGCCGCAGCCTCGTCCGACCTCATGGCGACTCACTTCAAGCTGTCGTTGAACCAGGTCATCCACGTCATGCAGTTCTTGACGGTGATCGGTCCGTTCATCGCCTTCTGGATCACGAAGCGGGTCTGCCTCGCCCTGCAGAAGAAGGATCGCGAGATCGTTCTTCACGGTCACGAGTCGGGTCGAATCGTCCGCCTCCCCGGCGGCGAATACATCGAGGTCCACGAGCCACTGACCGACTACGAGCGCTGGAACCTCGTCAGCTACAACGAGTACGAGCCGCTCATGGTTCGACCGAATGCGCGTGGTGTCGTGACTCCTGTCGAGCGCATCCGAGCATCGGTGTCGGGCTTCTTCTTCGAAGATCGCATCTCGCCCGTTACCAAGGCTGAGATCGAGGCCGCTCACCACGACTCGCACGCCGAGATCGATGGTGGCCCCGGCGGCAAGCACTAGCAGCTCCGCTCCCCCGAAACCCGCTCGCACCCTCCGGTGCGGGCGGGTTTCGTCGTGTTGTGGGGCGATGGTCGTTCGGTCGAGCAGGTTCGTTTCGGCTGCAGGACGCGCTGCTCCTCATCCAGGGCCCGTGGGCGGTCGCACTCCTAGTCGCGTTTCGCGGGTCTAGTCGCGCCTTTTCGCGACTAAACGTGCGAAACGCGACTATGAGCCCCGCCGCCGTGCCGTCGGGCCGGCGCGAATGAGGTCCGACGCCATCGTCGGTTTCAGGGGGCCAACGTGAGGTCCTGCTGAGGCCGCCAGCTCGGGGCGACCCGCGTTGGGTGCCCTAGAGGGCCGTCGAATGCGGCGGGCGCCGCCAGCGGACAGATTGCACCCACACCGCATCCCGTGGTCTAGCTGCGGCCCGGGTCAATCAAGCCTTGCTAACCGAATCACGCATCGCTAACCGAGAGAACAGTTAGTCGTGCGTGAAACGGTTCGTGACGTACCGCGAGCCCCATGTGTCTCGTCAAAGTCGGTAAGCGCGAGCCCCTCGTGATCACGCAGGCGATGACGGGGCCGCTTCAGCAATGACGGGCTCCGCTGAGCCGGAAGCGGACCCGAACTCGAGCTCCCTAGGCCGCTGCAGCGAACACCTCGTCAACGGAGACTCGGCGGGCGCGGGCGAGATGCTCGGCGTTCGCTCGCCAGCGCAGAACGGCCCCAGGGGACCGCAGGATCCGGCAGAGGTCGCCAGGCCCGTCGCAGCCGAGCCGAGTACGCCTGCCGGATCCTACGGTCTCTCCTGCCCACTCGCTGCCTCTACCTCACTCCGTGATCGCAGCCCGGCTCACCAAGCGTTCGGACTGGCCCACGTCGGCCGGTTGCCTCGCGGGCGCCCACCGGCGCGGAGCTTCGGCAGCCGTGGCGCAGGAGCCTCCACAGCCGTCGCAGTCACCCTCTACCGCCGTCCACGTCCTCTGGGCGGCTCGGCCGGTTGAGAGCGGCTCCGAGGCGCTCAGCAGCCCGGGCGTACACGAAAGCGGGGCACCACCCGAAGGTGGTGCCCCGCTCGCCGCGAGACGCGGTAGTGGTACTTAGTGCTTGTAAACGCCGCGGTAGTTCTCGTAGACCCAGCCGACGAGAGCAATCGCCGTAAGGGCGACACCGAAGAAGATCAACCAGATTCCGACGGCGAGCGACAGGAAGACGATCGTGCAACCGGCGGCCAGGAAGATGGGCCACCAGCTGAACGGGTTGAAGAACCCGATTTCGGGGTCGCCATCGTCGATGTTTGCGTCGAGGCGGTCTTCGGGCAGTTCACCCGACTGGGCGAAGTGCGACCGGTTCATGTAGTAGCCGAGGAACACCGACATGATGCCGGCCAGGCCGATACCGAGGGTTCCCGTCCACTCCACCTTCTGGAATTCAGTCGACAGGAGACTCCAGACGGTGTAGCCGGCGTCGGCCACGAAGAAGAAGACCGCGAGGATCCAGAAGATGTTCGATTGGGCTCTCATTGCCGGACTACTTTACTTTCTCGTCGGAAGCGTCGTACGTGGGGGCGTCAGGGGCGTCTTTCAACGGCCCCACACCGACGGGGAGACCCGCTTCGGGGTGGTTCAGATCGAATGCCGGAGACTCCGAACGGATGCGCGGGATCGACGTGAAGTTGTGACGAGGCGGCGGGCACGACGTGGCCCACTCGAGCGATCGCGAGTAACCCCAGGGGTCGTTCACGGCCACCTTCGGAGCAACCCGAGCGGTGATGTAGACGTTGTAGATGAACGGCAGCATCGAGACGCCGAGGAGCATGGCACCCACCGTCGAGAGCTGGTTCATCCACTCGAAGCCGTCTTCGGGCTGATAGGTCGCGTACCGACGCGGCATACCCATCACGCCGAGCCAGTGCTGGATCAGGAACGTGGTGTGGAACCCGACGAACAGGAGCCAGAAGTGGATCTTGCCGAGACGCTCGTTGAGCATCTTGCCCGTCCACTTCGGCCACCAGAAGTAGAATCCGGCGAACATGGCGAAGACGACCGTACCGAACACCACGTAGTGGAAGTGCGCCACCACGAAGTAGGAGTCGGACACGTGGAAGTCGAGAGGAGGCGATGCCAAGATCACACCGGTCAGACCACCGAACGTGAAGGTGATCAGGAACCCGATCGCCCAGAGCATGGGGGTCTCGAACGTGATCGAGCCGCGCCACATGGTGCCGACCCAGTTGAAGATCTTCACGCCGGTCGGTACCGCGATGAGCATCGTCATCAGCGAGAAGAACGGCAGGAGCACGGAACCCGTGACGTACATGTGGTGCGCCCACACGGTCACCGACAGAGCAGCGATCGCGATGGTGGCGTAGATGAGGGTCTTGTACCCGAAGATCGGCTTGCGGCTGAAGACGGGGAAGATCTCGGAGACGATGCCGAAGAACGGCAGCGCGATGATGTAGACCTCGGGGTGGCCGAAGAACCAGAAGAGGTGCTGCCAGAGGATGGCACCGCCGTTGGCGGGGTTGAAGACGTTGGCATCGAAGACTCGGTCGAAACCGAGACCGAAGAGGGCCGCTGCAAGAACCGGGAAGGCCATGATCACGAGGATCGACGTGACGAGGGTGTTCCACACGAAGATCGGCATGCGGAACATCGTCATGCCCGGGGCGCGCATGGTGATGATCGTCGTGATGAAGTTAACGCCACCGAGAATCGTCGAGAACCCGGTTAGGGCGAGGCCGAAGACCCAGAGGTTTCCGCCGAGCCCGGGAGTGAAGGTCGTGTCGGACAGCGGCGCATAGGCGAACCAGCCGAAGGACGCCGCACCCGCCGGGGTGAGGAACCCGGCGATGACCACGATGGCACCGAAGAAGTACAGCCAGAACGCGAAGCCGTTCAGACGCGGGAACGCGACGTCGGGTGCACCGATCTGCAGCGGCATGATCGCGTTCGCAAAGCCGGAGAAGAGCGGAGTGGCGAACAGCAGCAACATGATCGTGCCGTGCATGGTGAAGAGCTGGTTGTACTGCTCTTTGGTCTGAAGGATGTCGACACCGGGCGCGAAGAGCTGCGCTCGGATGACGAGCGCCATCACTCCCCCGATGAGGAAGTAGACGAACGAGGTGATCAGGTACATGTACCCGAGGACCTTGTGGTCGGTGGAGGTGATCCACCGGACGACGACGTTGCCCTTACGGCCGACGCGCGTCGTGTTGAAGTTCTGCTGTGACGATTGACCGCCGGTCGCAGGACGGGTTGCAGTGGCTGAGCTCATCGAATGGCCTTACTTGCTCGAGGTGCTGTCGGTGCCTGCGGCGACCGGGGCCTTGTTGTCGGGTTCGTTGGTGTTGGTGTTGTACTGGTCGCCCAGGTCACCCACGTTGCCCTCGGTACGGAGCGTGTCGAGATAAGCCTGGTAGTCGGCCTTCGACTCGACCTTCACGTTGAAGAGCATGAGCGAGTGGTACTCACCGCACAGCTCCGCGCACTTACCCGTGAAGGTGCCCTCTTTGAGAGGGGTGAAGTACTCGTAGTTCGTCTTGCCCGGGATCATGTCTTTCTTGTAGAGAAAGTCGACGACCCAGAACGAGTGGATGACGTCGCGAGACTTGAGTTCGATCTTGATCGTCTCGCCGACGGGGAGATGCAGTGTGGGCAACTTGGACTCGTCGACGTTGCCGTCGCCGAGCTCCTGCGCCTGGATGCCCTGGTAGTAGACACTGTTCGCCTTGTTGGCGGTGTCCATGTAGTTGAAGTCCCATGCCCAACGCTTGCCGTAGACCGTGATGGTCTGGTCGGGGTTGGCCGTCGGCTTCTCGATGTCGGCCTGGTCACGGGCCGTGAAGAAGAAGAAGCCGAGCACGAGGAACAGCGGGACGATCGTGTAGAAGATCTCGATCGGCATGTTGTAGCGCAGCTGGACGGGGAGGCCTGTGTCGGCCTTCCGGCGGCGGTACACGACGACTGCCCAGATGATCAGCGCCCAGGTGATGAGACCCACGCCGAGGAGGACGATCCAGGAGGTGACCCAGAGACCGATGGTGGCGTTGACGTGGTTAGTCGTGCCGCGCTCCGTCGGGAGCCATCCCATCATCTGCTGCTCGGTGCAGCCCGACAGGGCAAGGATCGAGACTGCAGCCACGGGAATGGCTGCGAGTCGGAGACGACGTTTTGAGCGCACTGTTACCTCTCGGATGACTCAACTGTGGGGCGCGCTCCATTTCGCCACCGGGCCCGAGGGCTCACAGTAAGAAACGGAACATGTTTAGCCTACTCGCAGGCTGGGGGTGCTTCCGCCGCTCGCTCCCGCGGTTCGCTCGATGTGGAGACGAAAAAACGAAAGGGAACCATTCGTCTGAATGGTTCCCTTTCGTTCACTGTGAGCGAAGTGCGCGAAGACTTCACGCGGGCGACTTGGCCGCCTGGTAACCCCTAGTGGAAGGAATCGCCACACGCGCAGGAACCCTGTGCGTTGGGGTTGTCGATCGTGAAGCCCTGCTTCTCGATGGTGTCTTCGAAGTCGATGGAAGCGCCATCGAGGTAGGGCACGCTCATCTTGTCGACGACGACCTCGACGCCTTCGAAGTCGACCGTGGCGTCGTTTTCAAGCAGACGTTCGTCGAAGTAGAGCTGGTAGATGAGCCCCGAGCAACCACCGGGCTGGACGGCGACGCGCAGACGAAGATCGTCGCGACCCTCTTGCGTGAGGAGGTTCTTGACCTTGGTCGCGGCAGCATCGGTGAGGCCGATGCCGTGGGCCTTGGTGTCGACGGGTGTGGTGAGTGTGTCGGTCATGAGTGCCTCCTTCGAGAGCGGAATGTGCACGAGTGCACGACTGAGTTGATTCTAATCCTCGATGGTTCGACCGTCGAGCCTTGCGAGCAGGAGAGCCTCGCTGAGAATCGACCGGTGGAACACGCCCAGGTGCTGAGATTCGTTCGGGCTGTGAGCGCGGGTGTCGGGGTCTTCCACACCGGTGACCAGGATCTGCGCTTCGGGGAATACCTCGGCGAGATCGGCGATGAACGGAATCGATCCGCCGGCTCCGACCTGGAGCGGTGCCGCACCCCAGCCCTCCTCGAGAGCCTGCAAGCCCTCGGCCACTCCCCAGCCGGACGTGTCGACGAGGAACGCGTTGCCGCGGTCGACGTCGTCGATCTCGACGTGCGCACCAAAGGGAGCGTGCGCGCGCAGGTGCGCTTCGAGAGCGTCGAACGCCGCAGCCGCCGTCTGCCCGGGGGCGACCCGGGCGCTGATCTTGACCGACACCTCGGGGCTGAGGGTGTTGGAGGCGTTGAGCACGCTGGGCGCATCGATGCCGGTGACCGTGATCGAGGGCTTCGACCAGAGACGGCTGAGGATGTGGCCGGTGCCGATCGGCGAGACGCCCTCGAGAAGGCCGGTCTCTTCGCGGAGCTGGGATTCGGGATAGTCGGGGTAGTCGCCCTCACGAGAGGTAAGGCCGGCGACTGCGACGGATCCTTCGTCGTCGTGCAGCGTGGCCAGGAGCTTGATCATGGCGAGCATGCCGTCGGGAACCGCTCCCCCGTTCATGCCGGAGTGCGAAGCGTGCGACAGCGTCGAGACGGTCAGCTTGAAGGTGACGTTGCCGCGGAGACCGACGGTGAGCCCGGGGACGGTCGTCGAGGGGTTGTCGGCGTCGGCGACGATGATCAGGTCGGCCGCAAGTTCGTCGCGGTGCTGCGCGAGGAAGTTCGTGAACGAGCGGGAGCCGAACTCCTCTTCGCCCTCGATGAAGACGACGACGCCGACGTTGAGGTCGTCACCGAGTACCTCGTGGACGGCTCGGAGGGCTGCCACGTGCGTCATCACGCCCGCCTTGTCGTCGGAGGCGCCCCGCCCGTACAGCCGATCGCCGCGGACCGTGGGTTCGAACGGCGGGGTCTCCCACAGCTCAGCCCGCCCTTCAGGCTGGACATCGTGGTGGGCGTACAGGAGCACGGTGGGCCGGCCGTTTCGGGCGGCTCGCGTCGCGAGGACCGCAGGGTGACCGAGCACGTCGCCCTCGATCGGCGCACGGCTCGTCTTCACGCTGTCGAACAGTCCTGTCGACTCGACGAGCGCGGCGACGGCCTGCGAACTCGCCACGACGTTCTCGGGATCGAAGCTGTCCCACGAGACGCTCGGGATCTTCACGAGCGACGACAGATCGGCGATGGAAGACGGAAGAGCCGCGTGGACGCTCTCTCGCAGCTTCCCTGCGAGTTCGGCGTCGGTCGGCTCGATGGGGTAGGAGGTCTCGGTCATGACAGGTAATCTTAGGTACTCCGACGAACTTGCAAGGATCACTCGTGGCCAAGGCACCCATCATCTCCCCCGACAACTCGGCGTCGAAGACGACATCCGAGTTCACCACCGCGGTCGACTCTCCGGTCGGCAAGGGTCGACCGACTCCCAGCCGCAAAGAGCGCGAGGCCGCCAACCGTCGACCTCTCGTCCCCGTGGGCAAAGAGGCCCGCAAAGAGCAGCGCGGACGCGTCGCCGAACAGCGCAACCGGGCTCGCATCGGGCTCGCGAACGGCGAAGAGAAGTTCCTGCCCGCCCGCGACAAGGGCGAACAGCGCAAGTACGTCCGCGACTACATCGACGCTCGCTGGAGCGTCGGCGAGGCCATGATCCCGATCATGGTGATCGTGATCCTCCTCAGCCTGATCCCCGCCGCGTCGGCGTTCACGCTGATCGCCCTCTGGGGTTTCTTCGTCTTCGCGATCATCGACTGCCTCCTCGTCGGGCAGCGCATCCGCTCCAAGCTGGCCGCCGCGCACGGCGGTGCCGACAATGTCGAGGCCGGCCTCCGCTGGTACGCCGCGATGCGCGCGCTGCAGATGAAGCCGATGCGCCTGCCGAAGCCGCAGGTCAAGCGGGGCGAGTTCCCGACGGCGTAGGGCCGCGCGGGCTTTCACAGGGCCATAAACGAAGGATCCGGGGGCACGTGCCCTCGGATCCTTCGTTTGTGGCCCTGTAAGCGCGACGCGCCCTACTTGCTGCGGTTCCGCCGCAGTTCGCGCAGCCCGCGGTTGATCTGCCTCGCCCACAGCGGCCCCCGATAAAGGAATGCCGTGTAGCCCTGCACCAGGGTCGCTCCGGCGTCGATTCGCTCTTGGACGTCGGCGGCCGTCTCGACCCCTCCGACGCTGATCACGCAGAGCTCGCTCGGCACGCTGGCGCGAATAACTCGCAGCACGGCGAGGGAGCGGGCCGCGAGAGGTGCTCCCGACAGGCCGCCGGCCCCCGCCTTCGCGATCACCGAGGGGTCACTCGACAGCCCCTCGCGGGACAGCGTCGTGTTCGTGGCGATGATTCCGGCCAAGCCCAGTTCGACGACCAACTCGGAGACGCGGCGCACGGCGCCGTCTTCGAGGTCGGGAGCGATCTTGACCAGCACGGGCGTGGTGCCCGCCGCATCGCGGACCGCGGTGAGGAGGGGCGACAGCTTGTCGAGCTCTTGCAGGCCGCGGAGCCCGGGGGTGTTGGGCGACGACACGTTGACGGCCAGGTAGTCGGCCAGGGGTGCGAGGAGGCGCGTCGATACGAGATAGTCGTCGACGGCGTCATCGACCTCGACCACGCGGCTCTTGCCAATGTTGACACCGATCACCGGGCGATTGCGCAGGTGTCGGGCACGCCCCACCTCGCCGGCGGCCTTGACCGCGCCGCCGTTGTTAAAGCCCATGCGGTTGATGACCGCCCGGTCGTCGACGAGCCGGAACAGGCGCGGACGGTCGTTGCCCGGCTGCGGCTTGGCCGTGATGGTGCCGACCTCGACGTGACCGAACCCCAGGACTCCGAGACCGGCGATGCCCTTGGCGTCTTTATCGAAACCGGCAGCAACACCGAACGGCGAGGAGAAGGTGAGCCCCAGCGTCTCGACGCGCAGTGACCGGTGGGGCCCGGTCGAACGCCGCACGAGAGACGCCACAACGGGGCTCACGGGAAGGAGTTTGATGAAGCGGAATGCGAAGTGGTGGGCGTTCTCAGGATCCATTCGCACAAAGACCGTACGGAAGATCAGGTTGTAGAGGCCCTTGCGGTCGTGCTCGCTCATTCGTCGCCCGATGCCGTGGTCGCGGTGGCGTGATCTTCGCGAAGGGTGCGGATGGACGCCTCGAAGTCGTCGAGCGAATCGAAGGCCTGATACACGCTGGCGAAACGCAGGTAGGCGACCTCGTCGAGCTCTCGCAACGGCGGAAGAATGGCCAGGCCGACCTCGTTCGCGTCGATCTGCGAGGCACCACTCGCGCGGACCGCCTCTTCGACCTTCTGAGCCAGCTGAGCAAGGTCGCCGTCTGTCACGGGTCGCCCCTGGCACGCCTTACGCACACCCGAGATGATCTTCTCGCGGCTGAACGGCTCGAGCACTCCGTTGCGCTTGATCACGGAGAGGCTCGCGGTCTCGGTCGTGGTGAAGCGACGACCGCAGTTCGGGCACTGCCTCCGACGGCGGATCGACGTGCCGTCGTCGCTCGTGCGGGAGTCGACGACTCGGGAATCGGGGTGACGGCAGAAGGGGCAGAACATGATGCTCAAGCTTATGGGTGCGACGCGTGTCGCGGAGCCGGACCTCGACAAGCTCGGCCACCCCGCACTGCGACGCGCGCCGCGCCGGAGCTTATGGGTGCGACGCGAGTCACTGCGCCGGGCCTTCCGCCTACCGAATCGGGCCAGCAGGGCTGAAACGGGCCGATAACGACCGAAAATGTCGCGCCACGGTACGCCTGCCCGACGCTAGGGCCGCTGCAGCCGAGCCGACACGGCCTCGCCGTGCGCCGGCAGCCGCTCTGCCTTCGAAAGTGCCACCAGACGCTCGGCCACGGCAGCCAGGGGCTCCGCCTCGTAGCGCACGATCTGCTGCGGCCGGAGGAACGTGTATGCCCCGAGCCCGGACGAGAAGCGCGCCTGCCCGCCGGTCGGAAGCACGTGGTTCGACCCGGCGAGATAGTCGCCGAGGCTGACCGGGGTCTGCGAGCCGACGAAGATCGCCCCGGCGTCATCGATCAGCGCCAGCACCGCATCGTCGTCGGCGGTCTGGATCTCGAGGTGTTCGGGGCCGTAGGCGTTGCTGAACGCCGCCGCGACGGTGAGATCGTCGACCACGACGACCGCCGATTGCGGGCCCGTCAACGCGGTACGGACTCTCTCGGCACTCGCGGTGAGCGGCGCCAGACGCGCGACCTCGGCCACGACGCGCTCTCCGAGGTGGGCCGAGTCGGTGACGAGCACGGCGGATGCCTGTTCGTCGTGCTCGGCCTGGCTGATGAGGTCGACGGCCACGAGGGTCGCGTCGGCGGAGGCATCGGCGATGACGAGGATCTCGGTGGCTCCTGCCTCCGAGTCGATCCCGACGACTCCTCGCACGAGGCGCTTGGCCGCCGCGACGAAGTTGTTGCCGGGCCCGGTGATGACCTGCACCGGAAGCAGATCTGCGTCGTCGACCCCGTACGCCAAAGCGCCGATCGCACCGGCACCGCCCATGGCGTAGACCTCGGTGATGCCGAGCAGGCCTGCGGCTCCGAGGATCGTGGGGTGCACGGATCCTTCGAATTCGGCCTGCGGCGGGGAAGCGAGCGCGATGGAGCGAACGCCCGCCACCTGGGCGGGAACGACATTCATGATGACGCTCGACGGGTAGACGGCCTTGCCGCCCGGCACGTACACGCCCGCCCGGGCCATCGGCTGCCAGCGCTGCACGATCGTGGCACCCGGAGCGGGGTGAGTCGTCTGCTCGGCCGGCACCTGTGCCGCGCTGGACGCCGTCACCCGAGCGATCGACTCGACCAGAGCTTCGCGGACGAGCGGGTCGAGTGAGGCGACAGCCTTGTCGATGTCGGCCTGGGGCACGCGAAGCGCCGGAGGCCGGACCCGATCGAATCGCTCGGCCTGGTCGAGCAGGGCTGAGACGCCGTGCTGACGGACGTCGGCGATGAGGGCTGCAGCGGCCTCGGTCGCGTCGTTCACGTCGCCGACCGCACGCGGGACGAGGGCCAGCAACTGGCTCGGGCTGAGGGTCTGACCGCGGAGGTCGGTGGTCGTCATCATGGCCGGTCAAGCCTATCGGCGCGGGCCGGGAGAGGCCCGCGAGGTGGCTTGATATCCGCAATCGGGCCGGAATGCCCGGCTATCAGGCCATCTCGCGGAACGACCTGGTGTGACGACCGCGAACGCGAGGCCGGCTATGGGACGATGGCCCGGTGCAGCGCATCATCACGGAGCCCGCCGACCTGGTCGGCCGCTGGTTCGTCGTCCGCGACGATGACGACGACGACCCGGACGTGAAGTTCTATGACGACGCCGAGTTCGCCTCCGCCAAGCTCGTTGCCAAGCGCGAGGCCCGCGATCCCGCCCTCGCACTCCGAGGAAGGTTGATCGTCGCGGGCATCGACGAGTACCGGGTCGGCGATACTCTGACGCTTGCGGATCGCGAGACCGTCGACACCGAATTCGCACGGGGTGCGGGAACCCTCTGGCGCAATCTGCTGTTCGCAGTGCTGCTCATCGGCAGCAACATCCTCTTCGATGTTCTCGGACAGCCTCTTCGCACCGGACTCCCCTGGTGGCAGGGAGCGCTCAATACGCTCCTGGTCAGCGCCAGCCTCCTTCTCGTTCTCTGGGCCGTCTTCCGCCAGCTGACCCGCGACCCCGACAGCCGCGCGACCCGAGCCCTCGCCGGGCACTTCAAGCGGGAGTCTCTCGACGCGCATCGAGCCGAGCTCGAGGGCTGATCCGAAGGATCCTGCGGCTCGTCGCTCGGACCGACGCCGAGATCGCATTCCTGGTCGGGGTCACCCGACCACGACTGCGATCTCGACGCCGCGATGGGCCCCGAGCCGGAAGGTCAGAGCAGGCAGGTCAGAGCAGGCAGCTCGGCCCGAGCAGGCTCTTGAGCTCGCCGTAGAGGTCGGCCGTGATGTCGACCGGCAGCGGGATCTCGAATGTGCGGGCGTTGTCGCCCTTGAGGAGGCGCAGTCGCACTTCGGTGGCACCCGAGTGACGACCGAGAACGGCGCCCAGCTCGGTGACGACGTCGGTCGTGGCACGGAACTCGGGCATGCTCAGCACGAGCGGCCCATTGCTGGCCGCGACGCCGAGATCAGGCAGGAACATGCTGACGGCGTGGAGGTTCTTGCCGTCGTCGCGGACGCTGACCCGGCCCTTGAGCACGATGACGGAGTCGCCGACGAGAGTCGGACCGAACTCCTGGTAGGTCTTGCCCAGGAACATGACGCTGATCTCACCGCCGAAGTCTTCGATGGTGATGATTCCGTAGGGGTTGCCGGAGTTGCGGGCGACCCGGTGCTGGACGCTCGTGACGAGACCGGCGACCGTGACCTGTTCGCCGTCGATGGAGTCGTCAGCGGCTGAGATGGTCGTGATCGTCGTGGACGCGTGCTTGGCCAACTGGAGTTCGAGACCGGCCAGAGGGTGGTCGGAGACGTAGAGACCGAGCATGTCGCGCTCGAAAGCGAGTTTGTCGCGCTTCGGCCACTCGGGGCGGGGCGGCACCTGCTGCACCTGAGCGGGTTCGTCCCACAGGGAGTCGAAGTCGAAACCGACCTGGCCATTCGCCTCGGCCCGCTTCTCGCTGACCGCCGCCTCGACGGCGCCCTCGTGGATCTCGACCAGAGCCCGGCGGGTATCGCCCATCGTGTCGAATGCCCCGGCCTTGACCAGCGACTCGACCGTGCGCTTGTTGGCCACCGGGATCGGCACCTTGCGCAGGAAGTCGTGGAAGGAGGTGAACGGCTCTTTGCTCTCGCGGGCAGCGATGATGTGGTCGACGACGTTGAAGCCGACGTTGCGGATCGCGCCCATGCCGAACCGGATGTCTTCGCCGACAGCGGCGAAGAAGCCGATTGACTCGTTGACGTCGGGCGGGAGCACCTTGATGCCCATGCGTCGGCACTCGTTGAGATAGAGACCGAGTTTGTCGCGCGAGTCGCCGACGCTCGTGAGCAGCGCCGCCATGTACTCGGCCGGATAGTGCGCCTTCAAATAGGCGGTCCAGTACGAGACGACACCGTAGGCCGCCGAGTGCGCCTTGTTGAAGGCGTAGTCGGAGAACGGGAGCAGGATGTCCCAGATCTTCTGGACGGCGTCGGCCGAGTAGCCGTTGTCGATCATGCCCTGCTGGAAGCCGGCGAACTGCTTGTCGAGCTCGGACTTCTTCTTCTTGCCCATCGCGCGACGGAGGATGTCGGCTTGACCGAGCGAGAAGCCGGCGAGCTTCTGGGCCACGCTCATGACCTGCTCCTGATAGATGATCAGGCCGTAGGTGCCACCGAGTACCTCCCGCAGGGGCTCTTCGAGCTCGGGATGGATGGCCGTGATCTCTTGCAGGCCGTTCTTGCGGAGCGCGTAGTTGGTGTGCGAGTTGGCGCCCATGGGGCCTGGCCGATACAGGGCGATGACAGCCGAGATGTCTTCGAAGTTGTCGGGCTTCATCAGCCGCAGAAGACCACGCATGGGGCCGCCGTCGAGCTGGAAGACGCCGAGCGTGTCGCCGGAAGAGAGCAGCTCGTAGGCGCCCTGGTCGTCGAGTTCGAGGTCTTCGAGCACGAGGTCGATGTCGCGGTTCGACTTAATGTTGTCGAGGGCGTCGTTGATGATCGTGAGGTTGCGGAGCCCCAGGAAGTCCATCTTGATCAGACCGAGTGATTCGGCCGCCGGGTAGTCGAACTGCGTGACGATCTGGCCGTCTTGCTCGCGCTTCATGATCGGGATGATGTCGATGAGCGGGTCGCTCGACATGATCACGCCGGCGGCGTGCACACCCCACTGGCGCTTCAGGCCCTCGAGGCCGAGGGCGGTGTCGAAAACCGTCTTGGCCTCCGGGTCGCCCTCGACGACCGCGCGGATGTCACCCGCCTCTTTGTAACGACCGTGGTCGCGGTCGAAGATGCCGGTGAGCGGGATGTCTTTGCCCATGATCGCGGGCGGCATCGCTTTGGTGAGCTTCTCGCCCATGCCGAACGGAAAGCCCAGCACTCGAGACGAGTCTTTCAGCGCCTGCTTCGCCTTGATCGTGCCGTAGGTCACGATCTGAGCGACCCGCTCGGAACCGTATTTGTCGGTGACGTAGTTGATGACCTCGGTGCGCCGGCGGTCGTCGAAGTCGACGTCGAAGTCGGGCATCGAGACGCGGTCGGGGTTGAGGAACCGCTCGAAGATGAGGCCGTGGCGGATCGGGTCGAGGTCGGTGATGCGCATGGCATAGGCGGCCATCGAACCGGCCCCCGAGCCGCGGCCCGGCCCGACTCGGATGCCGTTGTCTTTCGACCAGTTGATGAAGTCGGCGACGACGAGGAAGTACCCGGGGAAGCCCATCTGGGCGATGACGCCGACCTCGTAGTCGGCGCGCTCCCGCACCGCCTGCGAGATGCCGTCGGGGTACCGGTATTCGAGGCCCTTCTCGACCTCTTTCTTGAACCAGGTCTCTTCGGTCTCACCCTCGGGCACCGGGAACCGCGGCATGTAGTTCGCCTCGGTGTCGAACTTGACCTCGCAGCGCTCGGCAATGAGCAGCGTGTTGTCGCAGGCCTCGGGGTGGTCGCGGAACAGGTGCCGCATCTGGGCGGCCGTCTTGAGGTAGAACTCGTCGGCGTCGAACTTGAACCGGTTCGGGTCGGTCAGCGTCGAGCCGGACTGCACGCAGAGCAGGGCCGCGTGGCTCGTGGAGTCGTGGGCGTGCGTGTAGTGGAGGTCGTTCGTCGCCACCAGGGGGATGTCGAGCTGCTTGGCGAGCTTGAGCAGGTCGTCCATGATGCGACGCTCGATACCCAGACCGTGATCCATGATCTCGGCGAAGTAATTCTCTTTGCCGAAGATGTCGCGGAAATCGGCGGCCGCCTTGATCGCCTCGTCGTACTGGCCGAGGCGAAGGCGAGTCTGCACCTCGCCGCTCGGGCAGCCGGTCGTCGCGATGAGGCCCTTCGCGTGCTCGGACAGAATCTCGCGATCCATACGGGGCTTGAAGTAGTAACCCTCGAGAGACGCCCTCGACGACAGGCGGAAGAGGTTGTGCATGCCCTCGGTCGACTCGGAGAGCAGCGTCATGTGGGTGTACGACCCGGCGCCCGAGACGTCGTCTCGCCCGCCGTCGCCCCACTTGACGCGCGTTTTGTCGCCGCGCGCCGTGCCCGGCGTGATGTAGGCCTCGGTGCCGATGATCGGTTTGATACCGGCCGCCGTGGCGGTCTTGTAGAAGTCGAATGCGCCGAACATGTTGCCGTGGTCGGTGACGGCCACCGCAGGCATGCCCTGCTTCACGGCCTCTTCGATCAAAGGCCCGACACGAGCTGCGCCGTCGAGCATGGAGTATTCGCTGTGGACGTGCAGATGCACGAAGGAATCGGCGCTCGACGGCAAGTCTTCTCCTGATGGTTGCTGCGGTTGAACAAGCCTAACCGCGGCCGCCGACATCGATCGGCGTGTCGGCGTCAGGCGTTGCGAAGCACCTCAAGTGCACGTTGAAGGTCGGCCGGATACTCCGAGGTGAACGACACCCACTCGCCCGTCGCCGGATGGGCGAAGCCGAGCTGGACCGCATGCAACCACTGCCTGGTGAGGCCCAGTTTGGTCGTCAGGGTCGGATCAGCGCCGTACAGCGCGTCGCCGACGCAGGGGTGCCGCTGCGCCGCCATGTGCACGCGGATCTGGTGGGTTCGGCCCGTCTCGAGGTGGACCTCGAGAAGCGACGCGGCCGGGAACGCCTCGACGGTCTCGTAGTGCGTCACCGACGGCTTGCCGTCGACAACGACCGCAAACTTCCACGATGATGAGGGGTGCCGGCCGAGAGGTGCGTCGATCGTGCCCTTCAGCGGGTCGGGGTGACCCTGGACGACCGCGTTGTAGATCTTCTCGACGGTGCGCTCGCGGAACGCCTGTTTGAGAACGGTGTAGGCGTGCTCCGATTTGGCGACGACCATGAGCCCGGAGGTGCCGACGTCGAGCCGATGCACGATACCCGCGCGCTCCGCAGCACCGCTCGTCGAGATCCGGAAACCTGCCGCGGCAAGCCCGCCGAGCACCGTCGGGCCGGTCCAGCCCATGGCAGGGTGGGCGGCGACGCCGACCGGCTTGTCGACGACGACGAAATCGTCGTCGTCGTAGACGATTCCCATACCGGGCACCTCGACGGCCTGAACCGTCGGGCCCTCCTTGGGAGTCCAGGTCACTTCCAACCAGGATCCGGCCTCCAGCCGATCGGACTTGCCGACCTCGCGCTGATCGACCGTGACTCCCCCGGACGACGCGACCTCCGCCGCGAACGTGCGGCTGAAGCCGAGCAGCTTCGCAAGGGCCGCATCGACGCGCTCGCCGGCGAGGCCGTCGGGCACGGGCAGCGAACGGGTTTCACTCACGAGGCATCCCGTCCGGTGGCAGCTGACGGGGTGGCCGACGGGTCGGTGGTCGAGGAGACGGCCGCTGGATCCTTGGCGTCACTGCCGTCGTTGTCGATGGTGTTCGGCTCTTCGCCCTTGCGGGGCGCCCGCTTTCCGTCGAGCCCGACACCCAGAAGCGTCAGCAGAATCAGGAGCCCCATGCTCGTCACGATGAAGGTGTCGGCGATGTTGAAGATGGCGGGCAGGATCCACGGGAGGTAGATGAAGTCGACGACGTGGCCGACTCCGAAGCCCGGCTCGCGGAACAGGCGGTCGGTGAGGTTGCCGAGAGTTCCGCCGAGAAGCATGCCGAGCATCAGTGCCCAGCGCAACGAGCGGATGCGGTGCGAGAAGACCACGATCGCGACCACGACGGCGGCCGCGGCGATCGAGAAGATCCAGGTGGAGCCGGTGGCCAAGGAGAAAGCTGCGCCGGGGTTCTTGACGAAGTGGAAGCGGAGGACCGGGCCCAGAACGTCGACGTCTTGGCCGAGCGTCAGGTTCGACACGACGAGGAACTTGGTGCCCTGGTCGAGCACGTAGACGATGACAGCGACAAAGGCCAGTGCCAGCAAGATGCGGGCACTGGCCTTCGTGGCTGTCGTGTTAGTTGGAGCCAAAACCCTGGAAGCTGGCGGGTGCAGACGACTGCGCCGCGACGGGCTCGGGGTTGTTGTCGCCGTCGAGCTCGCGGAGCTGACCCTCGATGTAGCTCTTCAGCTTCTGGCGGTAGTCGCGCTCGAAGTTGCGGAGTTCGTCGATGCGGTGCTCGAGGCCGATGCGCTCGTTGTCGAGACGCTCGACCTGGGCGCGCTGCTCGTTTTCGATCTTCTCCTGGCGGGCACGGAACTCGACGTCGAACTGATCGGCCTTGGCCTTCTGCTCGTTGTCGAGCTGAGCGACGCGGGCGCGGTGCTCGTTCTCGAACTGCTCGACCTGGGCCTTCTGTGCGGCCTCTGCCTCGGAAACGATGCGCGCGGCCGTTGCGTGGCCCTCGGCGATGAGAGAGTCGCGCTTCTCGATGCCCTCACGGACGTGCTCTTCGTGCAGACGACGAGCGAGCTGGAGGAGGTTGTTGGTGCTCGTGGTCTCGTCGTCGGTCGGCGCCGCGTAGGCGGGCGCTGCCGACACCGCGGCGGGCGCGGGGGCCGGCTCGGGCTCGGGAGCGGCGGCGACCGGCTCGGGGGTGGGCTCCGGCTCCGGCTCGGGAGCGGGCTCTGCCGGCGCCGCTGCGACGGGGGCCGCGGCGGACTTCGACTGGAGCTCTTCGACCTGCGAGTCGCTCGAGGCGAGGCGCTGGCGGAGCTCGTCGTTCTCCTGGCCGAGTCGGCGGAGTTCGACGACGACCTCGTCGAGGAAGTCGTCTACCTCGTCTTGGTCGTAGCCCTCACGGAACTTCGTCGGCTGGAACCGCTTGTTGACTACGTCTTCAGGCGTCAAAGCCATTGCCGTCACCTCGTGAATCTTCTGGAACATGGTCTGGGATGATGCCCTCCCCCGATTCTGCGCGTGTTGCCTAACAGACAACGACGCGCGCCGTGAAGACACCGTGCGCCAAAAGCCTACAACGTCAACCGTGTGGTTGACCTGCAGGGTGAGGGTCACGCCGTGTCGCGCTGTCGTGCTGGGCCGAGGAGAGGACGGATTACAGCGCTGCGCGGCTCAGGCCGGACGCGACACTCATCAGGATCACAACGGCGAGCATCACGATGCTCCAGCCGAAGTCGAGCGCGACGGCTCCGAGTCGGATCGGAGGCAAGACCCGTCGGATGGCCCGGATGGGTGGATCGGTGACGGTGTACGTCACCTCGGCCAGCACCAGCAGGGGCCCTTTCGGGCGGTACGAGCGACTGACCGACTGGGTCAGATCGAAGATGAAGCGCCCCCACATCAGGAGGAAGAAGATGAGGAGCGCGACATAGGCGATGGTCGCTATCAGGTTGACGATCACGAAACTACCAAGCACACGGGGCGTTCAACTCGCACGGTTCAGGCGCGGGCGCGGCCCGCGGAGGAAGAATCTCGGGGGCAGAAGCCCTCAGGACTGGGCGAAGAAAGACGCCTCGATGTCGGACTCTACCTCAGCCGGATCTCCGCTCACTGCGATGTGCGCGGGCGACAACAGGAACACCTTGTTGGTCACGCGCTCGATTTTGCCGTAGAGACCCTGCGAGAGTCCGCTGGCGAAGTCGACGAGACGACGGGCGTCGCTCTCGGTCATCTGCGACAGGTTGATGATCACGGGGATGCCGTCGCGGAAGCTCGCCGCGATCGACTGCGCGTCTTTGTATTCGCGGGGGTGAACAGTGAGGATTTCGTTCATTTCGGAGGACGCTGCCATTTCGGTGGGGACCACATTCTTGGTCGACGTGGTGCGACGCAGGGGCGTCACGGGAGCGCGATTCGCCGTGGGAGTCGACACCGGCTGAACCGGCGACGTCGCGTCGCGCTTGTGGACCGGCGCGGCCTGCGCGGGGGCAGCCTGGGCTGGTGCCGCGGCCGGGGACGGCGCGGTCTGCTGGCGAGAGGAGGGCTCGGCCTGCGCGGCTCGGGCAGGCGTCTCGGTACGCGACTGGTCGTCGTATTCGAGTTCTTCGTCGGCCAGGCCTAGGTAGATCAGGCTCTTCTTCAGCGGGTTCGCCATGGTGTCCTCCGGTCGCGGATCGTCTGACTCGACATTAACCAGCCACCGGCCGGTTTCCCGTGATTGCCGTGCCTATTCGTAGGTGTGTCGCACCCTCGGCGATGGCGTCGGCGAAGTCGTTCGACATGCCGGCCGAGATCTGGTCCGCTTCGGGGGCGATGGCCCGCAGCCGCTCCGAGAGTTCGCGGAGGTGGGCGAAGGCCCGGCGGGGCTCCTCGTCGAGGGGCGCGACAGCCATCACGCCCCGGAGTCGGATGCCGGGCGAGCCGAGGATCCGAGTCACCGCGTGTTCGAGATCGGCCTCCGCCACTCCGCCCCGACCCTCGTCGTCGGTCAGGTTGACCTGCACGAACCCGTCGACGACGAGACCGTCGTCGGACGCCAGGGCGTCGATCACCGAGTCGCGGTCGAGCGAGTGCACGGCGTGCGCATACGCTCGCGCCTGGCGAGCCTTCTTCGACTGCAGCTGGCCGACGAAATGCCACCGGAGGCCGTCGAGGTCGGACGTCTCGGCGGCTTTCCCCTGCGCCTCCTGGTGCCGGTTCTCGCCGACGTCGCGAACACCCAGCGCGTGCAGTTCGCGCACGAGCGACACCGGGTGGAACTTCGTGACGACGATCGTCGTCAATTCGCCGGGTTCGCGAGACGCCGAACGGGCCGCGTCGGCGATGCGTCCGAAGACGTCGTCAACGCGGCCCGAGAGCTCGAGGGAGGGCGCGGCGGCCTCGTCGGCTGCCGCCTCCCCCGGAGACACAGAGTCGTCGGTCACGCTCTACTTCAGGAAGTCCGGTACGTCGAGGTCGTCGTCGCCGTCGTCGAAGACGGGGTCGGACGCCTGCTTGACGGGCTCCGCGGGGCGCTGGTAGCTCGGCACGGTGCCGCTGTCGGCGATCGCGCTGACGCCCGCAACCGTCGTCGTCGCGGGGGCGTCGGTCT
Source organism: Frondihabitans sp. 4ASC-45 (assembly GCF_049472575.1). NCBI lineage: Bacteria > Bacillati > Actinomycetota > Actinomycetes > Micrococcales > Microbacteriaceae > Frondihabitans > Frondihabitans sp. 4ASC-45. The sequence continues at coordinate 518,479 of NZ_JBCEBN010000002.1, forward strand.
CGACGAAGCTCGACCGGCGTTCGGCCGACTTGGTGGTGGGCTCGCCGCCGTCGAAGCCAGCCGCGATCACGGTGACCCGCACCTCGTCACCCAGGGTGTCGTCGATGACGGCACCGAAGATGATGTTGGCCTCGGGGTGCACTGCTTCCTGCACGAGACGCGCCGCGTCGTTGATCTCGAAGATGCCGAGATTCGACCCACCCTGAATCGAGAGAAGGACGCCGTGCGCACCGTCGATGGACGCTTCGAGCAGAGGCGACGCCACTGCGAGCTCAGCGGCTTTGATGGCGCGATCGGCGCCGCGCGAGGAGCCGATACCCATGAGGGCGGATCCTGCGCCCTGCATGACGCTCTTGACGTCGGCGAAGTCGAGGTTGATGAGACCCGGCGTGGTGATGAGGTCGGTGATGCCCTGGACACCCGCGAGGAGCACCTGATCGGCCGTGCCGAAGGCTTCGACCATCGAGATGCCGCGCTCGGAGATCTCGAGCAGACGGTCGTTCGGCACCACGATGAGGGTGTCGACCTCTTCTTTGAGCTGGGCGACTCCTGCTTCGGCCTGAGCCTGACGGCGTCGACCCTCGAAGCCGAAGGGCTTGGTGACGACACCGATGGTGAGCGCGCCGATGGACTTCGCGATGCGAGCCACGACGGGAGCACCACCGGTGCCGGTGCCGCCGCCCTCGCCCGCGGTGACGAAGACCATGTCGGCCCCGGCCAGGGCCTCTTCGATCTCTTCGGCGTGGTCTTCGGCGGCGCGGCGACCCACCTCGGGGTCGGCGCCGGCACCGAGACCGCGAGTCAGCTCGCGACCGACGTCGAGCTTGACGTCGGCGTCGCTGAGAAGCAGCGCCTGGGCGTCGGTGTTGATCGCGATGAACTCGACTCCGCGGAGCCCGAGCTCGATCATGCGGTTGACGGCATTGACGCCACCGCCGCCGACACCGACGACCTTGATCACGGCTAGGTAGTTATGGTTCGTTGTCACGTCGGCCTCCGCCTGCAGGAACTGGGTGGTGCTGTCTGGTTGTTGCGGTCTGTATGGTTCTGAGGCCATAAACCTTCAAGCTTTACTCGAGGGTTAATGTTATGCTCAGTATGCATATCTCGCAGTGCCAAGGTAGGTGCCCCGGCTGGGGGCCGCTCAGATGTGTGCCGCGTGTCGCGGTTTTCTGACCGCTACTTCGTGCGGATGATGCCGTTATCGGGTGCAGACACGTCGTATTCGACGGCCTGATCGGGGTCTCTCGCCGTGTGGTCTTTGATGAGCCCCGTCAGAAGCAGCGCCTTCTTCGTCGACTGGTCGGCACTCCCCCAGACAACCGTCTCACCGGTCGTGAGTTTCAGCGTGACGTCGTCGGCCGTCGAAGCTGACACTGAGTTGACTCGCTTGAGCAGTTGCGACGGGAGCGCGAGCAGCACCTCGGCCGTCGAGCGGTACACCTTGCCATCGAGCGCGTCGCCCGTGACCTTGACGACGGGAACGCCCGCAGGGCGCTTCGTCGCCGACGAGATGACAACGCCGGCCGGATCGACGAGCTCGAAGGTCTTGCCGATCTTGACGCTGGCGATCGGCGACCTCTCGGTGATCCGGATAACCAGCGTGTGCGGCGGCATCGTCTCGGTCACGTACGACTCGATCAGCGGGAATTCCGACAGGTCGCTCTTCACCGCCGCGAAGTCGATGAGGGCCAGCGGCTTGCCGATCTGCGAGTCGAGCGACTTCAAGACCGCCTTCTCGTCGACCCGCGACGTGCCCTCGATGGTGATGGTCTGAAGCGAGAGCAGCGGCGAGAAGACAGCGATGGCCACCGACCCGACAAGGGCGACCACCACCGCCGCCGCCGTGATGAGGGCGGCACGACGATGCCGACTGCGACGAGTGAACCGACGCACCTCGACACGTTCGACGGCACGGCGAGCGGCAGCGGCACGACGAGCGAGTCGCCGGGCGTCGCGGGCTCGATCACGAGCGTCACGGGCGCCGGTCGCCGCCGGTGTGATGACCGCAGGATCCGACGGCTCGGCACCCGACTCCCGCGACGGCCGTGGGGGACGCACCGGCAGAGAGGGAAGCGCCGGAAGCCTCGGCAGGGTGCGCGTCGACTTCTCGGCGGCTGGCATCGCCTCGTCTCCTGGCGCCGGCGCGGACGCCGCGGACGCCGCGGTCGCCTCAGCCGACGCAGCATCGTGCTCCGGCTCGGGCGTTGCCTTCGCCTTGGCCACCGGGCTCCGGTCGAACCCCTCGGGACGCTTCACCGCAGCACCGGCGAGGATGCCAGCGTCACGAACGGGCTTCCGTCGACGCGGGAGTGATCGCCTCCAGGCTCGCGAGGAGCTGCGGCACGATTCGGTACACGTCGCCGCACCCCAGCGTGATGACGAAGTCGCCGTCGCGGGCGATCTCGGCCACACGGTCGGCCGCGCTCTGCCAGTCGGGGACGAAGTCGGCGTGTGCGGGATCCTGGAAGCGTTCGGTCACGAGAGCACCGGTCACACCCGGCTCGGGGTCTTCGCGGGCACCGTAGACGTCGAGCACGACCGTGTGGTCGGCGAGGGTCTCGTACGCCTCGGCGAACTCGCCGGCCATCATGCGGGTGCGGCTGTAGAGGTGCGGCTGGTGGACGGCGATGAGACGGCCGTCGCCGACAACGCTGCGGGCGGCCTGCAGCGCAGCCGCGACCTCGGTGGGGTGGTGGGCGTAGTCGTCGTAGACGCTGACACCGCGGACGGTGCCGTGAAGCTCGAAGCGGCGCTGGGTGCCGCCGAAGATCTCGAGCCCCGAGATGGCTTCTTCGGGCGTGAGTCCGAGACCCACGAGGACGGCGTAGGCGCCGGCGGCGTTCAACGCGTTGTGATGACCCGGCACACTGAGCTGAACGCGTCGGTCGACGCCGTCGTGCCCGAGCGTGAAGGCGACCGGGCCGGAAGAGGTGACGTCGGTCACACGCACGTCAGACCCCTCGGCGCGCCCGAACGTGACTACGTGGGCATGGTCGAGCTTCGCAGTGACCGCGACCGCTCCGGCGTCGTCGCTGGAGATGACGACGGATTCACTCGCCGCCGCGGCGAACGTCACGAAGGCCTCGTCGAATGCCTCCCGCGAGCCGTAGTGGTCGAGGTGGTCGGCGTCGACGTTCGTGATGAGGGCGATGGACGTGTCGTAGAGAAGGAACGACCCGTCGGATTCGTCGGCCTCGATCACGAAGAGGTCGTCGGAGCCGCCCTTCGCGCTCACGCCGAGCGACTGGATGACACCGCCATTGACGAAGCTCGGGTCGCGACCTGCCTCGAGCAGCGCCGTGATGATCATGCCGGTGGAGGTCGTCTTGCCGTGGGCGCCGGCGACCGAGACGAGCCGCTGCCCCGAGATGAGCCAGGCGAGGGCCTGCGAGCGGTGCAGAACGGGGAGCCCTTTTGCCAGAGCGAGCTGGTATTCGGGGTTGTCCTGCCAGAGGGCACCCGTGACGACGAGGGTGTCGGCGTCTCCGACGTTCTCCGCAGCGTGGCCGATGGCGATTCGAGCCCCGAGCGCGCGGAGGGCCTCGACGTTGGCGCTCTCGCGCGAATCGGAGCCCGAGACGGGGATCCCGGCCGCGAGGAAGACGCGGGCGATCCCGCTCATTCCCGAGCCGCCGATGCCGACGAAGTGCGCTCGGCCGATGGTCTCGGGAAGAGGCTGGGTGAGGTCGGGCTTGATCATGCGCCTGCGATTCGTGAGGGAGTGGATGCCGGTGTCGCCTCGAGGACGAGATCGACGGTGCGGTCGGCTCCGTCGCGGACTCCGACCGAAGCGGCTCGGGCTGCCATGTCGGCGATGCGCGACCGGTCGAGAAGGAGCGGAACGAGATCGCGTCGCACCCAGGTGGGCGTGAAGTCGGCGTCGCGGACGAGGACGGCGCCGCCGGCCTCGACGACGTCGGTGGCGTTGAAGCGCTGCTCGCCGTTGCCGACCGGATAGGGAATCAGCACGGCGGGAAGGCCGAGAGCGGTGAGCTCGGAGACGGTGGCGGATCCTGACCGTGACACGACGAAGTCGGCCGCGGCGAGGGCGAGATCCATCCGGTCGCAGTACTTGAGCAGGTGGTAGTTGCCGAGCGACGTCGACGTCAGCTCGGACTTCTCCCCCGTGATGTGCAAGATCTGCCAGCCCGACCCGATGACGACCTCGGCCGATCGCGAGAGAGTCTCGTTGAGCTTGCGCGCTCCCGTCGAGCCGCCGGTCACGAGCAGCGTCGGCAGGTGCGGATCGAGGCCGAAGAACTGCAGAGCCTCGTTCTTCACCGCTCCCCGGTCGAGATTCTCGATCTCATCGCGGAGGGGCATGCCGACCTGGCGGGAGTTCCGCAGCTTGGTCGACGCGAAGACGACGCCGACGTACTTCGTGAAGAACGCACCGAGAACGTTCGCGATGCCGGGTTTGGCGTTGGCCTCGTGGACGACGATCGGCACGCCGTTACGCCTCGCGGCGAGATAGGCGGGAGCGGCCGCGTAGCCGCCGAATCCGACGACCACGTCGACCGAGTGCTTTTTGAGGATCCGCCGCACGCCGCCGATCGAGCCGAGGATCTTGGCGGGAAAACGCAGCGCCGCACCGTTCAACCGCCGGGGAAAGGGCAGACGCGGAACCGTGAGCAGTTCATAGCCCCGAGCCGGCACGAGGCGGGCTTCGAGACCCTCCGCGGTGCCGAGCACCAGGATGGTCGCGCCGGGGTCACGCTGGCGAAGCCGGTCGGCCGTTGCGAGAAGGGGGTTCACATGCCCGGCGGTGCCGCCGCCGGCGAGGAGGTACGTCGTCACCGGAGAGACCCTACCGTCTCGGCGGAGACGCGAACTGGCGTCTCGTCACCCGGTCGACGGTGAAGGAACGACAGGATGACACCGATCGCGACCAGCACGAAGATGAGCGACGAACCACCAGCGCTGATGAGTGGGAGAGGCACCCCGAGCACCGGGAGAAGGCCCAGGACGACCGCGATGTTGACGAGGGCCTGACCGATGATCCAGGTCATGATGCCGCCGGTGACGATACGGACGAAGGCGTCGTCGGAGCGGCGCAGCACCTTGATGAACGAGACGGCGAGAACGATGAAGAGGCCGAGTACGACGCACGCGCCGATGAGGCCGAGCTCTTCGCCGACGATCGCGAAGATGAAGTCGTTGTCTGCCTCGGGCAGCCACGACCACTTCGCCTTCGAGTTGCCGAGACCGACCCCGAAGACACCGCCCGATGCCAGCGCCCAGAGGCCGTGCGTCGTCTGCCAGCAGGTCGACTGGTACGCCTCTTCTGAGCTGCAGCCGGAGAGCCACGCGGCGATGCGATCGGTACGGGAACTCGCTGTGGCCGTGATCACCGGGATGGCGACGGCGAGGAGTGCGAGCGGGACGAGGAAGAACCGGAGCTTGACTCCGGCGATGAAGACGGCGACCGCCACCAGCATGAGCAAGATCAGGGTGGTGCCGAGGTCGCCGCCCTTGAGCACAAGGGCCAGGGCGATCCCGACGACCGGGACCAGCGGCACGAGCAGCTCTTTCCACTCGCCGAGCTTGCGCTCTTTCTTCACCAGGATCATCCCGATCCAGATGGTGAGGGCGAGCTTGAGGAACTCCGACGGCTGGGCGCTGAACGAACCGAGTCGAATCCAGTTGCGGTTTCCGCCCACCTCGACGCCGAGAGGCGTGAACACCAGCAGCTGCAGGAACATCGACGCGACGAGCAGGTGCCAGGCGTAGCGCTGCCAGGCCCAGACGGGCACCCGCGACACCACGAGCATCAGCGGGATACCGATCGCGGCGAAGATGCCCTGGCGCAGGAAGGCGCCGAAGAAGTCGTGCGTCTCGACGTACTGCTCGACGCTCGATGACGACAGCACCATTACGAGGCCGAAGATGGCGAGGAAGAGGGCCGTGCCGAGGATCACGAAGAACGCGGTCGACTCGGCGGCGAAGAGGCGCCGGACGGCGACGAGAGCCGCCCCGGGCGTCTGGTCGGGTTCGGCCGTGCGGGATCCTTCGCCTGCTGCTTTTCGGGCCGCGCGCTCAGCCCGCAGTCGGCGCGGGAGGCTGGATGGGGTGGTCACCATCGGTGTCTCCTGCCAGGTGGTCGTGGACGGCCCGGGCGAATGCCTCACCGCGGGCGCCGTAGTCGGCGAATTGGTCGAACGATGCCGCAGCCGGGGCGAGCAGGACGGTGTCTCCTGACTCGGCCACCGATGCCGCAAACGTCACGGCACGAGGCATCACTCGTTCAGTGTCGGGCTCGTCGACCTCGAAGACGGGTATGCCGGGCGCGTGTCGCGCGAAGGCCTCCCTGAGGATTTGCCGGTCGGCTCCGATCAGCACGGCAACCTTGACGGCGCGGGACACCTCGTCGACGAGCGGGGCGACATCGACACCCTTGAAGAGGCCGCCGACGATCCAGACGACGCTGCCCGCCGCCGACAGTGATGCTTTGGCCGCATGCGGGTTGGTCGCCTTGGAGTCGTCGATCCAGGTGATGCCGGAGCGGGACGCGACGACCTCGGAGCGGTGGTGGTCGGCTCGGAACGCGGCGGCGGCGAGATGGATGGCGTCGGGGGCGACCCCCAGGGCGCGAGCGAGCGCGGCAGCGGCCAAGACGTCTTCGACGAGGTGGTCGGCGCCGAGGCCCGACGCCGCGAGCGTGTCGAGCGTGGTCAGCTCGAGCGCCCGGTGGGCCCGGTGGTCCAAGAACGCACGGTCGACGAGAAGGTCTTCGACGACGCCGAAGTCGCCAACGGGCGGGGTCGACAGGCCGAAGCCGATGGCGCGGCACCCGTCTTCGACGTCGGCTTCTTGCACCAGCAGTCGAGTTGCGACGTCAGCCCGGTTGTAGACGCAGGCGACGACCGTGTTCGCGTAGACCCGGCCCTTCGCTCGGCGATACGCGTCTGCTCCGCCGTGCCACTCGAGGTGGTCGTCTTCGATGTTGAGGCAGACGCTCGCGATCGGGTGGAGCGCACCCGGCCCCTCGATCGGCAGGTAGTGCAGCTGATGGCTCGAGAGCTCGACCGCGAAGACATCGAACCCCTCGGGCTCACGGACGGCGTCGAGCACCGGCAGCCCGATGTTGCCGCAGGCGGCGACGCTCCGGTCGTCGGCGGCGATCATGGCGGCCGTGAGCTGGGTCGTCGTCGTCTTGCCGTTGGTGCCGGTGATCAGCACCCAGTCGGCGGGCCGACCGGTCTTCGCCCCCAGCACCTTGTCGCGCACTCGCCACGCCAGCTCGACATCGCCCCAGACGGCCGCTCTACTCGACAGGGCCCAGACGACCAGCGGGTGATGCGGCGCGAAGCCGGGACTGACGACGACCACGTCGGCGTCGAACTGGATGAGCTCGAGCGGAGGATCCGACAGGTCTTTCTGCGTCACCAACCGCACGCCGATCACGGGCAGCAGCTGCGCTTGATCGGACGAGTCGTTGGGCGCGACGACCAGCACCTCGGCTCCGAGCTCGGCCAGCGTGTCAGCGGACGAGAAGCCGGAGACCCCGAGGCCGAGCACCGCGACGCGGAGGCCCTTCCAGTCGGCGTGCCAGCTCGTGAGAGCGGCGAGGCGGTCGGCCAGGGGTGTCGTATCGGGCATCAGACCCTGCTGATCCATTCGAGGTAGAAGGTGCCGACGCCGGCTGCGACGAAGAGACCGCCGATGATCCAGAAACGGACCACGACTGTCACCTCGGCCCACCCTTTGAGCTCGAAGTGATGGTGCAGCGGGCTCATCAGGAAGATGCGTTTGCCGTGGGTCAGCTTGAAGTAGATCCGCTGGAGGATCACGGAGCCGGTCACGACGAGGAACAGGCCGCCGATGAGCACGAGGAGGAGCTCGGTGCGGCTGAGGATGGCGAGAGCAGCGAGTGCCCCGCCGAGACCGAGCGAACCGGTGTCGCCCAGGAAGATCTGCGCGGGCGACGTGTTCCACCAGAGGAAGCCGATGAGGCCTCCCGAGATGCAGGCGGCGACCACGGCGAGATCGAGGGGATTCGTCGTGGTGTAGCAGGCGCTCTGCACCGCCTGAGCGCTCGTGCAGAGCTGGTTGTTCTGCCAGAAGCCGATAAAGATGTACGAGCCGATCGCGAGGATCGAGGCGCCCGTCGCGAGACCGTCGAGCCCATCGGCCACGTTCACGCCGTTCGAGGCCGACGCCGTGATCATGACGACCCAGATGCAGAAGAGGATCGCTCCGATCAGCGACCCGGCGAACGCCAGGTCGAGCCAGGGAATGTCGCGGACACCCGAGATGAAGGTCGATGCGGGCGTCTGGCCGTTGCGCCCCTTGATCATCAGCGCGAGCACGGCGAAGATGACCGCCACGACGACCTGACCCAGGATCTTTGCCCAGCCGGTCAGCCCGAGACTGCGCTGGTTGCGCACCTTGGTGAAGTCGTCGAGGAACCCGACGAAACCGAGACCGACCATCATCAGCAGCACGAGGAGCCCACTCGAGGTGAGGCGGTCTCCGCCGACGAGGTGCCCGATGAAGTAGCCGAGCACCGTGCCGAGGATCAGGACGATCCCGCCCATCGTGGCGGTGCCCCGCTTCGTGTGGTGCGACTGCGGGCCGTCGCTGCGAATGAACTGGCCCCACCCCAGGTGGTGGAACAACCGGATGAAGAGCGGCGTGAGCAGCAGGGTGAAGATCAGCGACACCGAGCCGCCGACGAGAAGAGCGATCATGCCGTCACCCCCGCGAGGCGGTCGCCGAGGAATCGGAGACCGGCCGACTTCGACGACTTGACGAGCACGACGTCTCCTTCGCGCTGGTCGGCGCGAAGAGCCTCGTAGGCGGCGTCGATGTCGGGCACGAGCGTCGATTCGCCGCTCCACGAGCCCTCGAGACCCGCGGCCATGTGAACGTGCCGCGCGGCGTCGCCGACGACGACGAGCTTGTGGATGTTGAGGCGCACGATGAGTCGGCCGATCCGGTCGTGCTCCTCTTGCGCGTACTCGCCGAGTTCGGCCATCTCGCCGATGACGGCGACCGACCGCTGATCGGGGCCGACGATCTGCGCGAGCGTCTTGAGCGCGGCCGCGACGGAGTCGGGGCTGGCGTTGTACGCGTCGTTGATAACGGTGATGCCGGGGCCCCCGTCGAGGACCTCCATGCGCCAGCGCTCCGCACGGGTGACTCCCTCGAGCACGGTGGCGGCCCGGTCGACGTCGAGACCCCATTCGCCGGTGACGGCAAGGGCGGCCAGGGCGTTCATGACGTGGTGCTCGCCCAGAATTCTGAGGGTCACGTTCTTCGTCAGGCCGGGGGCGTTCAGGATGAAAGCCGTGCCCTCAGCGGTGACGTCGATGTCGGAGGCGCGGTACTCGGCCGAGTCGCCGAATCCGAACGAGACGACGCGGGCCCGGGTGAGGTCGGCCATGGCCGCGACCCGGAAGTCGTCGGTGTTGAGGATCGCGGTCGCGGTGCCCGGCAGGTCGGTGACCATCTCGGACTTCGCCTTCTGCGTCGCCTCGATTCCGCCGAACTCACCGGCGTGAGCGAGGCCCACCTTCAAGACCACTCCCGTGTCGGGGCGGGCGATCGCGACGAGGCGAGCGATTTCGCCCGCGCCGGAGGCACCCATCTCGACCACGAGGAAGCGAGTGTCGTAGTCGACGCGCAGCATGGAGATCGGGGCGCCGACGTGGTTGTTGAACGACCCCTCCGGCGCCACCGTGGGGCCGAGGTCGGACAGGATGGCCCGCAGCATGTTCTTGGTCGACGTCTTGCCGTTCGATCCGGTCACTCCGACCACGCGAAGGGGCTCGGTCGGGGTCTTGGCGTCGCGCACCTTCTGTACGACCGCGGTGGCAAGGGCCGACAGCGCGGCCACTCCGTCGTCGACGAGGATCCGAGGCACCAGCGCTTCGACCTCGCCCTCCGAGATCACAAGGGCTGCGCCGTTCTCGACCGCCTGCGGCACGAAGAGGCGGCCGTCGGTGGTCTCGCCGGGCAGCGCGAAGAAGATCGACCCCGGAGTGACGAGGCGCGAATCGGTTTCGACCGAGCCGTCGACGATGAGCTGATCGGTTGTCTCGGGCGTGAGAGCCAGGGTGCCACCCACGATGGCGTGGATCTCGGCAAGGGTCAGAGCGATCACTCGGCCCACCCCGCTTCGCGGAGGGCGTCGCGCGCCTCGTCGCGAGCCGAGTAGGGCGTACGCACGCCCTGGATGTCGCGGTAATCCTGGTGGCCGGGGCCGGCCCAGAGAATCGAGTCGCCCTCCCCCGCCATCGCGACGGCCCGGCGGATGGCCGCCTCCGGGGGGCTCACCTCGTGGATCTCGTGATCGGGGTACGCCTCGCGAGCCGCGGTGACGAGCGTGGTGCGGATCGACGCCGCGTCTTCGAAACGGGGGTGGTGATCGGTGACGACCAGGATGTCGGATCCTTCTGCCGCGACCCGAGCCATCTCGGGCCGCTTCGTGGTGTCGCGGTCGCCGTCGGCGCCGAACAGCATGATGACTTTGCCGGGGGTGAACCGGCGGACGGCGGCGAGCGTGTTCAGGAACGCATCGGGGCTGTGACCGAAGTCGACGAAGACGCTCGGGCCGCGGTCGCCGGAGACTCGCTCGGTGCGACCCGGAAGGTACGCGACGATGCCGCCGTCTTCGTCGAGCGACTGGCCGATGGCCTCGAGCTCGAAGCCCGCTTCGACCATCATGACGATGGCGAGGGCGGCGTCGGCCGCCATGTGCCAGCCGATCATGGGCACCCGGGTGACGAGCGAGCGGCCCTCGGGCCCACTCAGACGGAACTCCGTGTAGGCCGCCTGCTCATCGAGCAGTTCGATGGTCCAGTCGGCGTCGCGGTGCTCATCGGTGCCCGCGGGCTTGATGGTGATCGTGGTGACCGGGATCCGGCACGCCTCGACCACGCGCTGCCCGTAGGGCGAGTCGAGCGAGACGACGGCGCGCTTGGCGCGATCCGGCTGGAAGAGGGGCAGCTTCGCCTGGAAGTACTCCTCCATGTCGGCGTAGTCGTCGAGGTGGTCGTGGCTGAGATTGGTGAAGCCGGCGACGTCGAAGACGAGGCCGTCGACGCGGTGTCGACTGAGGGCCTGGGCGCTCACCTCGACGGCAACGGCTCGCACCTCGCTCTCACGCATCCGGGCGAGGAGCGCATGCATCTCGCTCGCCTCGGGGGTCGTGAGACGGGAGACGACGGTGAGGTCTCCGATGTGGCGCTCGGCAGTCGACGAGAGTCCGGTGACGAGGCCCATCTGCTTGAGGATGCCCTCGAGCAGGTACGACGTCGAGGTCTTGCCGTTGGTGCCGGTGACGGCGAAGAGGAGCGGCGTCTGCTCGGCGGTGCGGTAGACCCAGGCCGACACGTCGCCGAGGGCTGCACGAGGCGAGTCGACGAGCACGACGGGCAGGCCGGACCCGCTGGCGAGCTCGGCTCCACGGGCGTCGGTCATCAGTGCGACGGCTCCGCCCTCGCGGGCCTTCTCCGCGAACTCGGCGCCGTGGCGGTGAGCGCCGGGCACTCCGACGTAGAGGTCGCCGGGGTGGAGATCGCCGGTCGACAGTGTGACGCCGGTGATCTCGATGCCGTCGAGCGAGCCGATGTGCTCGAGTCCGAATTCGCTGGCCAGTTGGCCGAGCGACCTCGCCGAGGGATGTTCCGGTCGAAGAACCGGGGGGATCCGGGCACTCAAAGAATCCTCATTTCTTGCCTGGTCATATGTCGGAACGGGTGGAAGGGCAACGGGTCGGGTCGCTTCTCACCACGTATCGGGAAGGTTCGTCGCCGGGGTGGTCGACGGCTTGACTCGATAGTTCTCGAGGACCTGGGACATTATCTCGCGGAAGGCGGGTGCCGCCGCGAACGAAGTCTTCAGCGTAGTCGGCTTCGTGAAGGTGACGAGCACGACGTACTGCGGGTTCTCGGCGGGTGCGATACCCGCGACGGAGATGATGTAGTCGCTTCCGTAGCCACCACCGGGTGCGTCGGCGATTTGAGCCGTTCCCGTCTTGGCGGCGACGTTGTAGCCCGAGATCGGTGTCATCCCTGCGAGGGTTCCTTCGGGAATGGTGTTTTCGAGCATGTCGACGACGTCGTCCGCCGCCTTCTCCGAGACGACGCGGGTGCCCTTGGCGCTCGGCGTGTCGGTGACCGTGCCGTCGCTCTGCTTGCATCCCTTGACCAGGGTGACCGGCATGCGCACACCGCCGTTCGCCAGGGTCTGATAGGCACTGGCGATCTGGATGGCGCTCGTGCCGATTCCCTGACCGAACATCGAGTTGATGTTGGTCTGGCTGTCCCAGCTGCTCGGCGTTCCGAGCTGTCCGACGGACTCGCCGTTGAACTTGACCTCGCTCTTCGAGCCGAAGCCGAACTTCTTCAGATAGTCGTAGCGGGTCTGCTTGGAGAGTCTCTCGCCGACCTGGGTGATGCCCACGTTCGACGAGTTCGCCAGAATTCCGGCGAGAGTCAACTGCTCGGTGTCGTGGAACTCGGCGTCGGCGATGCGGCCGCCCCACGGGAAGGTGCGGCTGTACGGCACCGTCTCCTGCGTGGCCGGAGTCGCGACGCCCTGGTCAATAGCGGCGGCCGCGATCAGCGACTTGACGGTCGAGCCGGGCTCATACGAGTCGGTGAACGCCTTCGATCCGAGGTTCGATGTCGACGACCCGTCGACGTTGTTCGGGTCGACGCTGTCTGAGTCGGCCACGGCCAGAAGGGATCCGTCAGACACCTTCATCACGATCGCCGTTCCCGATGTGGCACCGATTGCCTTGACCTGCTCGGCGAGATCCTGCTGCACCTGGTACTGCAGGTACTCGTCGATGGTGGTCTCCAGCACACCCCCGTCGACTGCCTTCTTCGTCGTCACCGTGCTGCCGGGCAGCTTGACGTTGTCGAGACCCCGCTCGTAGGTCTCGGAGCCGTTCGTCCCTGCGAGGCACTTGTTGTACTCCAACTCGAGCCCGGCCTGAGCACCGTCGGTGCCCATGAAGCCCGTCAGATTACCGGCGACGGCCCCATTCGGATAGGTGCGAGCCGTGGTCCGCTTCGGGTAGATCCACGAAATGCCGAGCTTCTGGATCTTCTCGTAGGCGTCGACGTCGACGCTCCCGACGAGTTTCGCGTAGACGCTCTTTTTGTCGGCGGTCAGCGTCTTCACGATGTCAGAGGCCTTGGCACCCGTGGCAGCCGCGATCTGATCGGCGGTCTGCGAGAGCGTGTATGTGACCGACTTGCCGCCGACCGTGGTCTTGTAGCCCTTCTGGGCATAGGCCGGAACAGCCGTGATGTCGTAGCGCACGACGGTCTTGGCCAGCACCTTGCCGTTCGTGTCGACGATCGACCCGCGATCGCCATAGAGGATCGTCGGCACCGAGCGTTTGCCGAGACTCTGCTTGTTGAGCGTCGATGCCTGCACGACCTGGATGTCGACGAGTCGCACCACGAACACCGCCACGAGGGCGAAGATGACGATCGCAGCGATGGTCGTCCGGTGTCGACGATGCCGTGTAGCGGGTGTTGGCCTGGCTGATCTCACGAGAGGTTCCTCACCGCGGCCGCCGACTGGCGGAGCCGCACATCTGGGTCACATGCGAGCCGGTGCTTCAGGCCGCGTGTCGCTAGCGGGTCTCGGGAGCCGCGAGCTGATTCGTGGGCGACGCTACCGAGTCGCCGGTCGACTTCGAGGCTGCCGCGCCCGAAGTCGCCGAAGTAGAAGCTGTGGATGTGCCCGACTCCTTCTTCGACGAGGTCTTGTCGGTGGCCTTCTTCGTGACGACCGGTACGCCGTCGAGCAGGCTGTTCGTGATCAGGTTGTCGGAGGTCGCCTTGTCGCTCGCGGCCGGAGTCGGCGTTCCGTAGACGTGGTCGTTCGAGAGGTCGAGGTACACCGGGTTCTGGTTGCGCACCATTCCGAGCGCCGTGGCGTTATTCGCGATGTTCTGGGGCGACGACAGCACGCCGAGCTTCTCGGAGTACTTCTGCTGGGTGCGGGCCAGTGACGTCTGCTCGCCCTGCAGCGAGGAGATCTGATAGGCACCGCGGCTCAGCGCGATGCTCAGCCCGAGCTGGGTGAGCAACAGCACGAACAGCGCCGCAGTCGCGATCAGCGCGTAGACGAGGCGTGGGCGCGACTGACGCTGCGACCTCGACGTGACGATCTCGATGAGCCGGCGCCGCGGCCCGAGATCGGAGAGGACGTCGTGCTCGTCACGTTCGTCGTCGAGGTGCGCGAGGGCGAGGTTCGTGCTCATACGTGTCTCCGGATTCGCTCGGCCGCGCGGAGGCGGACGGGGGTCGCTCGGGGGTTGAGGTCTTTCTCCGCATCGGAGGCCAGTTCGGCTCCGCGGACGAGCAGGGAGAACTCGGGCCGGTGCTCGGGGAGTTCGACGGGCAGACCGGCCGGTGCCGTCGATTTCGATCGCGCCGCCAGCTCGCGCTTGACCAGGCGGTCTTCGAGCGACTGGTACGACAGCACGACGATGCGACCGCCCACACCGATGCGGTCGAGTGCGGTCGGAAGTGCCGACTCGAGGGACGCCAGCTCGGCGTTGACCTCCACCCGAAGGGCCTGGAACACCCTCTTGGCGGGGTGGCCGGCTCGGCTCAGGGCGGCGGGAGTGGCCTCTTGAAGCAGGTCGACGAGTTCGCCGCTGCGCACGAGAGGCTTTTGCTCACGGCGCTCGACGATGAAGCGCGCGTACCGCGGGGCGAGCTTCTCCTCGCCGTACTGATAGAAGATGCGCCGTAGCTCCGCCTCGGAGTAGGTCGCGAGAACAGTCTCGGCGGTGACGCCCTGAGTGGGATCCATCCGCATGTCGAGGGGGGCGTCTTTCGAATACGAGAACCCGCGGTCTACGCGGTCGAGTTGGAGCGACGAGACGCCGAGGTCGAACAGGACGCCCTCCACCTCGTCGATGCCGAGGTCGTCGAGAGCACGGCCAATGCCGTCGTATTCGGTGTGAACGAGCTTCGCCCGCTCGCCGAACGCGGCAAGTCGCTCCCCCGCCAACGCCAGGGCCTCGGTGTCGCGATCGAGCCCGACAAGCGTGAGGCCCGGAAAGCGCGTGAGCATTGCGTGTGAGTGGCCGCCCATTCCAAGCGTCGTGTCGACGACAACGGCACCGGGCTTTTCGAGGGCCGGGGCGAGCAGGTCGAGCGATCGCTCGAGAAGCACGGGGGTGTGGATTTGTTCATCTGCCATGGTGACCGGCTCTGGATCCTTAGGCCCTGATCCCCATCCATCCCACCTGGCACCGGGGAAGGTGTGCCAGGGGTGGACGGCTGGGAGTCAGGGCCGAAGGGTCAGAAGACGCCGGGGATCACCTCCTCCGTGGTGTCGGAGAAGTGCGCTTCTTGCTCGGTGTAGTAGGCGTTCCAGGCCTCGGTGGCCCAGATCTCAGCCCGATTGCCCGCGCCGATCACCGTGAGGTCGCGGCCGAGGCCGGCGTACTCGCGGAGGTTCGCCGGGATCGTCACGCGGTGCTGCTTATCGGGGATCTCGTCGGAGGCACCCGAGAGGAACAGCCGCAGGTAGTCGCGCGCCTGCTTGCTCGTGATCGGCGCCTTGCGGATCTGCGTGTGAACGTCTTCGAACTCGCGCTGGCTGAACACGTAGACGCAGCGCTCCTGCCCGCGCGTCATGACCAGGCCTGAGGCCAGCTCGTCGCGGTACTTGGCAGGAAGGATGATGCGGCCTTTCTCGTCGAGACGGGGCGCATAGGTGCCGAGGAACATGCCACCACCCCCACTCGCCCGCCGTTTCCTCCACTTTACTCCACGCTCCCCCACCAATTCGAGTGTTTGCCCCAAAGAGGGGGTTTTTGGGAATAAAGAAGCCCACGAATACAAGGATCCGCGGGGTGGAGGAAAAGGGAGCGTTTTTGGCTCAAATGGGAGGTTTCGCCGCGTGAAATGGCGCGTTCGACGGTGTCTCGCCGCATTTTTGGCACATACGGCCATCTCGCGGCCATAGATGGAGAGCCTGAGGGCACAAAAAAAGAGCCGACCCGAAGGTCGGCTCTCTTTATCGAACTGGTGTTACGCGGACTCGCTCAGCGCTCGTCAGGGTTCTGGCGGCGCTCCCACCGCTGGTTGAGGCGGTCCATCATGCTTCCGCCCGAGGACCCTTTGGCACGACCGGATCCACCGGTGGAGGACGGGGGAGGAACCGGGGCGGGGCCGAGGTTTCCGCGGCGACGCGGCGGGGCGATCGCGAAGAGCGCGCCCGCGAGGAGGAGAACGAAACCGGCGACGCCGATGAGAGGCTGACGGAAGGCGACACCGGCGACGATGACGGCGATACCTGCGAGAGCCCCAAGGATTCCGACGACGACCAGCGTGTAAGTGGGGCGCCCTCGCCGCGAGTTCATGGTGGTGACGAAATCGGAGTCGTTGTTATAGAGGCTTCGCTCCATCTCTTCGAGCAGCCGCTGCTCCTGTTCGGAAAGAGGCATCTTGGTTCCCTTCAAAAGCTGTGCCCACTCACTAGAAGGGAGGGAACGGATTCCGCCTTCTGCGGTGGTCGGCTACGCCTGAGATTCACGCGTACCGACTAACTACGAATCTTACGACCGCCCCCTGTGGTTAGGCTAGGCGCGTGGCTGAGAGTACGCGGTTAGTAGACGTCGTTCAAGAGCGGATCGACACCTTCCTCGAGGGGCAGCGACCGCATCTCGCCGCCATCGGATCCGACCTCGACCCGCTTGCCCGATTCTCGGCTGACCTCCTCCACGGCGGTAAGCGCTTCCGGGCCCTCTTCTGTTACTGGGGCTGGCAGTCCGTCGCGGGTCTTGACACTGCAGACGACCCCCTCGCCCCCGCCCCCGGCGCAGACCGCCTGGCCACGGTCATCACCGCGTCGGCCGGCTTGGAGTTCTTCCACGCTGCCGCCCTGGTTCACGACGACATCATGGACAACTCCGATACCCGTCGCGGCCGCCCGGCCGCGCATCGACGTTTCGAATCACTGCACCGCGACGAATCCTGGCTTGGCGACGCCGCCTCCTTCGGAACCAACTCGGCACTCCTCTTCGGCGATCTGCTCCTCTCCTGGAGCGACGAGCTCGTCTCCGACGCATTTGACTCGCTTCCCTCCCGCGACGCCGCGAAGGCCGCGCGGCGCGAGTTCAACCGCATGCGCACCGAGGTCACTGCGGGCCAGTACCTCGACATCCTCGAAGAGAGCGCGTGGCGGAGCGTTGACGACGAGATGCTCCTGGGCCGCGCGCAGCGGGTCATCGTCTACAAGTCGGCTAAGTACTCGATCGAGGCGCCCCTCACCATCGGCGCGGCCATGGCGGGCGGAACACCCGACCAGCTCGAGGCCCTCCGCCACTTCGGACTCCCTCTCGGCATCGCCTACCAGCTCCGCGACGATCTCCTCGGCGTCTTCGGCGACCCGTCCGTCACCGGAAAACCCGCGGGCGACGATCTGCGCGAAGGAAAGCGCACGGTGCTGATAGCGACCGCTCGCGAGAACCTGCCGCCGAGCGCCGTCCGGCTTCTCGACGAGCTCCTGGGCGACGCCGAGCTCGACGACGACCAGATCGCGATGCTCCAGGCGACGATTCGCGAGTCGGGGGCCGTCGACGCGATCGAGGAGTCGATTGCCGACCAGGTGTCGA
Source organism: Frondihabitans sp. 4ASC-45 (assembly GCF_049472575.1). Taxonomy (NCBI): domain Bacteria; kingdom Bacillati; phylum Actinomycetota; class Actinomycetes; order Micrococcales; family Microbacteriaceae; genus Frondihabitans; species Frondihabitans sp. 4ASC-45. The sequence goes on from NZ_JBCEBN010000002.1 coordinate 536,081, forward strand.
AGGCGAGGCAGGCCATCGACGCCGCTCCGCTCGCGCCGAGCGCCCGGGCCCAGCTGTCGCAGCTGGCCGAGACGGTGACGGCTCGTACGGCGTAGCGCCCGGATCCTGAGCTGTCGTTTCTTCAGCACGACCACGGGACGGGCTGTGCATCGGGCGAAGCCCGGCTGCCAATCCTTCTCAGCGGCGCTGACCTACGCCTTTACAGCAACGACTGCGCGACGCGCCGCACCTCAGCCTTGCGCCCCGCCTGCAGCGCGGCGACGGGCGACGTGCCGAGCGATTCTTCGTCGGAGAGCATCCAGTCGAGCGATTCGTCGTCGCTGAAGTGGTTGTCGTGGAGCACGGTCAGGGTGCCGCGGAGTTCGTGCATCGGCTCGCCGTCGACGATGAACAGCGCCGGGATCTTGCGGACTCCGTCGACGTAGGCAGCTACGAGCACCCGCTCGTCGAGCATGCGTCGCACGCGGCTCGCGGTCGTGCCGAGTCGGTCTGCGGCGTCGGGCAGGGTCAACCAGGTGATGTCGGAGAACCAGGGGCGCGTCGAGATGTCTGTCACTCGATAACTGTGCCACGGACTGCGTCGCGTGTCGTACTCCCCCGGTTTGGGGCCTCGATCACTCCAGTCACACCAGCCTCGTTAATTGACTTGCCTATACATGTGTGCCAGCGTTGACCTTCGACGACACGCCGACCCGGCCGACCGGCACCGCCACGATCAGGGGATCACATGACCGAGCACGACCTTCCCGTCAACCGCAGCGCCGCCTACCGCATCGGTCGCGGCATGCTGGGCACGGTTCCGATCGTGATCGCCTCGTCGATGGTGATCAGCGCGAACCTGACCGGCCCCCTCTTTCTGCACGACCAGGCTCAGCCGCAGCCCAAGAAGCCCGGTATCAGCCCGGCGCCCAAGACCACGATCGACCTCGGCGCCGTCGAGCACGAGCGAGCCGCGGTCGAGCTGACCGCCGTCACGAGCGACGCCACCATTGAGACCGCCTCGGCTCCGACGACCTACCGGGTGAAGACCGGAGACACCGTCTCGGCCATCGCCGGTCGCTACGGCCTGTCGACCGCCTCGGTTCTGGCTCTCAACGGCCTCAGCTGGAAGTCGACGATCTTCCCCGGCCAGACCCTGCACCTCTCGTCGAAGGCGCCGGCGAAGGCGCCGGCCAAGTCCACCGCCAAGCCCGCCTCCTCGACCGGAACGGCGTCGACCCACACCGTCGTACGCGGCGACACCCTGTCCGCCATCGCGAGCCGCCACGGGGTCTCGACGCAGGCGCTCCTGAAGGCCAACGGCCTCGGGCTGACGAGCATCATCTACCCCGGTCAGAAGATCAGGATCCCCGGGTCCTCGGGTACCGCCTCGCCCGTGGCGAGCTCCGGGTCGTCGGCATCCGGCGGCTCGGCATCGTCGCCGTCGAGTGCGTCCTCTTACGTGATCAAGTCGGGCGACACCCTCTCGTCGATCGCGAAGAAGCACTCCACCACGGTCGAGAAGCTGCTGAAGGCGAACGGTCTGAGCTGGACCAGCACGATCTACGCGGGAAAGAAGCTCACCATCCCCGGGCGCGGAGGCAGCGTCGCCCCGGCTTCGAGCTCGCCCGCCAAGCCCATCGCCTCGAGCGGCTCGGTCTCGGCCTCGGCGCTCGACGCCGAACAGCGCGGAAACGCCCGCACGATCATCTCGGTCGGTCGCTCCCTCGGAGTGAGCGACTACGGCATCGTGATTGCACTCTCGGCCGCCGCGCAGGAGTCGAGCCTGTACAACCTGAATCGCGGAGACCGCGACTCCGTCGGGCTGTTCCAGCAGCGCCCGAGCATAGGGTGGGGTTCGCGCGCCAAGCTGCTCGACACGGCCCACGCGACGCGACTCTTTTTCGGCGGAGCTCACAACCCCAACGCGGGCAAAACCTCCGGCCTCCTCGACGTGAGCGGCTGGTCTCGCATGACCGTCACGCAGGCCGCCCAGGCCGTCCAGATCTCGGCCTACCCCACCGCGTACGCCAAGTGGGAGCGCTCTGCGCGCCTGTGGCTCGCCACTCTCTAGTCGACAGGTCGATAACGGTTTGCGCCGATCCGGTGAGCCTCTGCTCTCTCCCGGCGTGGCGTCCGTAACATTCCTCGGGTGAGTGCCAATCAAACCGACCCGATGATCGGACGTCTTATCGACGGTCGATACCAGGTCCGCTCACGCATCGCCCGCGGCGGGATGGCGACGGTCTATCTCGCCTCCGACCTGCGGCTCGAACGGCCCGTCGCCGTCAAGATCATGCACGGCCATCTCGCCGACGACGAGAACTTCAAAGAGCGGTTCATCCAGGAGGCACGCTCCGCCGCGCGTCTGGCGCACCCCAACGTCGTGAACGTCTACGACCAGGGGCAAGACGACGAGTCCGCCTACATCGTGATGGAGTACCTGCCGGGCATCACCCTCCGTGAGCTCCTCCACGACCACAAGGTCCTCACGCCCGAGCAGGCCACCGACATCCTCGAGGCCGTCCTCGCCGGTCTGGCTGCCGCCCACCGCTCCGGTATCGTCCACCGCGACCTCAAGCCCGAGAACGTGCTCCTCGCCGACGACGGCCGCATCAAGATCGGCGACTTTGGTCTGGCTCGGGCCGCCTCGGCCAACACCGCCACCGGTGCGGCCCTGCTCGGCACGATCGCCTACCTCTCCCCCGAGCTCGTCACCCGCGGCATCGCCGACACCCGCAGCGACATCTACGCTCTCGGCATCATGCTCTACGAGATGCTCACCGGCGAGCAGCCGTACAAGGGCGACCAGCCCATGCAGATCGCCTATCAGCACGCGAACGACACCGTGCCGATGCCGAGTGCAGTCAACCCCCGCGTTCCCGCCGAGCTCGACGAGCTCGTCCTCTGGGCGACGGCCCGCGACCCTGATCAACGACCGCGCGACGCCCGCGCCATGCTCGACCACCTGTTCGAGCTGCAGCGCGGCGGGGTCGAGCCCGGTGCCACCGCGATCAACCGCACGATGGTGCTGCCGCCGGCCATGGCTCCCGTGGGCCCGTCGGGGCGCGACGCCGCAGGCCAGGGGCCGACCGGTGACACGCAGATCCTCTCGGGCGCGCGTCACCGCACCGGGCCGGTTCTCCCGGCGGGTTCGTCGAACGCCGACGCGCTGTCGCGGAAGGCCACTGCCCGCCGCAAGCGCGGCGTGGTGTGGCTCGTCATCCTGCTCGTACTCGCCCTCGGCGCGGGAGGAACGGCGTGGTGGTTCAGCACGGGCCCGGGCGCTCATGCCTCGGTGCCCTCGATCTCGGATGCAAGCGTCGCGAATGCGACGTCCGTGCTCGAGAGTCGCGGATTCACCGTCGCGAAGACGCGTGCCAAAACCTACGACGCCGTCATCCCCTCGGGCAAAGTCACCGGCACGAAGCCACGCGGTGGGGCGGTCGTCGGCAAGGGCTCGACGGTGACTCTCATCGTCTCGCAGGGGCCACGCTCGCTTCCGCTTCCCGACGTCGTCGGCTCGTCCGAGAGCGCAGCGAAGTCGAAACTCTCCTCGTCGTTCACCCTCCAGCAGTCGAACCATCGATTCGATGCGGCCGCAAAAGGCACCGTCCTGGCCATCTCAGGAAAGAACTCGGCGGGAGCGACGGTAGATCTGGGATCCGCGTCCACGTATCGAGAGAAACGACCGATCACGCTCACGGTGTCTCTCGGACCCGTGCCCGACGTGAGCGGCAAGGCCTTCTCTGACGCCATAGCGACCCTCAGCGAAGTGGGCCTGAAAGGTGTCGAGACGTCGAGCGAATACAGCGACAGCGTCTCGCAGGGCCTCGTGATCCGGCAGGGGATGGCCGGCGACGGCCCGGTCGTCGAGGGTGCGACCGTCAACCTGGTCGTCTCGAAGGGGCCGATGCCGATCGAGGTGCCGAACGTCTCGGGCAAGACCCTGCGAAGCGCCCAGACCGAACTCGAAGGGCTCGGCCTGATCGCGTCGTACCCGACCTGCACCAACATCCTCTGCGCCGTGATCGACTGGAAGTCGACGCTGAAAGTGTCGTCGATGGAGCCGGGTGCCGGCACCACAGCGTTCAAGGGCGACACCGTCAAGCTCAGCTACAACCAGTAGGCATAGCGCCACCGGCGGGCTTAGCGCCACCGGGCAGTCGCCGTAGCCCCCGGGGCTGCGGCGCCGGATGCGCCGAAAGTGCCCAGGTAGTCGCTGACCCGCAGGGACAGTGACCACCTGGGCACTTTCGGTAGTGCCGACTAGGACTATTCGGCTGCGGCCGACAGTTCTTCGGCGACCAGGAACGCGAGTTCGAGCGACTGCATGTGGTTGAGTCGCGGATCGCAGAGGCTCTCGTAGCGCGTTGCGAGGGTGGCCTCGTCGATGTGCTCCGACCCGCCCAGGCACTCGGTGACGTCGTCGCCCGTGAGCTCGATGTGGATGCCGCCCGGGTGGGTGCCGGCCGCACGGTGCGCCTCGAAGAACCCCTTGACCTCGTCGACGATCTCTTCGAAGCGACGCGTCTTGTAGCCCGACGGAGTCGTCATTCCGTTGCCGTGCATCGGGTCGGAAACCCAGAGCGGCGTGGCGTCGGCCGCCTTGATCGCCTCGAGGAGCGGGGGCAACGACTCGCGAATCTTTCCGGCGCCCATCCGCGTGATGAAGGTGAGGCGCCCCGGCTCACGCTCGGGGTCGAGCTTGTCGATCAGACGCAGCATGTCGTCGGGCGTCGTGGTGGGGCCGAGCTTGACGCCGATCGGGTTGCGGACGCGCGACAGGAAGTCGACGTGAGCACCGTCGAGGTCTCGGGTGCGCTCGCCGATCCACTGGAAGTGCGACGACAGTGCGTAGGGCGCGCCCGTCCGCGAGTCGATGCGCGTCATGGGCCGCTCGTAGTCCATCAGGAGCGCCTCGTGGCAGGTGTAGAACTCGGTGCGCCGCATCTCGTCGAAGTCGGCACCGGCCGCCTCCATGAACCGGACGGCCTTGTCGATCTCGTGCGCGAGGTGCTCGTACATCGAGTTGGCCGGGTTCGACGCGAAACCCTTGTTCCAGGAGTGCACCTGACGGAGGTCGGCGAAACCGCCCTGCGTGAAGGCGCGGATGAGGTTCAGGGTCGAGGCACTCGTGTGGTAGCCACGGACGAGGCGAGCAGGATCCGGCTGCCGCGACTCGGGCGTGAAGTCGTAGCCATTGATGATGTCGCCCCGGTAGGCCGGAAGCGTCACGCCGTCACGGGTCTCGAAATTGCTCGACCGGGGCTTGGCAAACTGACCGGCCATGCGGCCCATCTTGATGACCGGCACGCTCGCGCCGTAGGTCAGGACGACGGCCATCTGCAGGATCGTCTTGACCCGGTTGCGGATGTTGTCGGCGGTCGCACCGGCGAAGGTCTCGGCGCAGTCACCGCCCTGCAACAGGAAGGCGCGACCAGCGGCGGCATCGGCAAGCCGATCTCGCAGGGTGTCGACCTCTCCGGCGAAGACGAGCGGAGGGTACGTGGCGATCTCGGCGGAGGCCGCCTCGACCGCGGACGGGTCGGCCCACTCCGGCTGCTGCTTGATGGGGAGGGTGCGCCAATAATCCAGTCCGGCGATCACATCGGGATCAGCAGAAATAACTGGGTAATCGGTCTGGAGCACTGTGTCCTCATCGCGTGACGGAAGGTCGGCGATCGATCGATCGCGACCCTGGGAGCCTATCGCGAAAGGGCGGCTCGCCTCTCTTTGACCGACGAGGCGTAGACGTCGGCGTACTCCTGGCCGGAGAGGACGTTGAGCTCGTACATGATCTCGTCGGTGATCGACCGGAGGATGAACCGGTCGCCCTCGAGACCCTCAAACCGGCTGAAGTCGAGGGGCTCGCCGAACACGACGCCGATGCGGTGCAGGTGCGGCCGCTTGGATCCGGTGATCATGACCTTCTGAGTGTCGATCATCGCTACGGGGATCACCCGGACCCGACCCTCGAGGATCATCCGCGCGACTCCCGTGCGTCCGCGGTAGAGCCGCCCGTCGGGGCTCCTGGTGCCCTCGGGATAGATGCCGAGCTGCTCGCCCCGAGCCAGCACTGCGAGCCCGGTGTTCAGGGATGCCTCGGAGGCCTTGCCACCGGACCGGTCGATCGAGAGTTGGCCGGTCGCGTTGAAGAAGAGGCGCGTGGCCATGCCTCGAATGCCGCGTCCCGTGAAGTAGTCGCTCTTCGCGAGGAACGAGAGCCGACGCTCGAGCACGAGCGGCAGGAAGATCGAGTCGACAAACGAGAGGTGGTTGCTCGCAAAAATCACCGGGCCCGACTCGGGAACGTTCTCTTTGCCGACGACCCAGGGCCGGAAGACCGAAAGCAGGATGGGCCGAAACAAGAACGTCTTCATGATCCAGTAGAACAACGGCGTCTCCTCCTGCCCGAACGGTCGAAGTCTATCGGGAGCGCCGGTTAGAGCGCGGCGACGTGGAGACGGGCCAGGTCGGCTGCCCCGACGACCCCGGCATCGTTGACGAGCTCGGCGATCACGAAGTCGGGCTCGGGATGGAAGCCGCGGGCCGGCAGGTGCGCTTCGTAGGCCTCTCGGATCGGGGCCAGCAACAGCTCGCCCGATTGTGCGACGCCGCCGCCGAAGACGAACAGCTGAGGGTCGAGGATGACGCTCAGCGAGGCCGCCGCCTGCCCGAGCCAGGAGCCGAGCTCGCGGAGAGCCTCGAGGGCGCCCGCGTCTCCGGCACTCATCAGCCCGGCGACGTCGTGCCCGGTCAGCACGCCGTTCTTTGCGCGGATGTCGGCCAGAGCTTTGCCTGCGGCACCCCCGCGATCGGCGACCTCGCCGGCCATCCGGAGCAGGGCGCGGCCCGAACCGTACTGCTCGATGCAACCGCGAGCACCGCAGCCGCACAGGATGCCCCCGGGGACGATGCGCATATGCCCGAGCTCGCCCCCCGTGCCGAAGCCTCCGCGAAGGAGGCGGTCCTGGGTGACGATTGCGCCGCCGACGCCCGTGCCGATGGTCAGCATGGTCATGTCGCTCACGAGGCGCCCGGCGCCGAAACGGAACTCCGCCCAGCCGGCCGCGTTGGCGTCGTTGTCGATCGTGATGTGCAGGTCGAGCTGGTCGTTGAGGCGCGCTCGAAGCGGCTCGTTCCGCCACGGGATGTTCGGCGTGTAGTAGACGGTCGACTGAGCGGCGTCGATGAAGCCGGGCGCCGCCACCCCGGCGGCGACGACCTCGCCACCCGACGCCGGAGCTGCGTCCTGCAGCTCGCGGATCATCGACACGACCGCCGAGACGATGGACTCGGAATCTCCGGCGGGAGTCGGAACCCTCCGCTCGGCGACGATGTCACCGAGTTCGGTGACCACGCCCCCCGCGATCTTGGTTCCGCCGATGTCGATTCCGATGGCCTGCACGAGCAGACACTCTACCTCCGAGCGCCACGGCGACCCGTTCGCGGACCGCGGGGCTTGCGCCGGACACGTTCCGGTCACCCCCTTCGGTACAGTGAGTCGACCCGTCACCGACCCGGGAGGAGCCACCGGTGGAGCATCACGAGACAGCAGCCGAAACCGCAGCCGCCGGAACGCTGACGCACCTTCTCTTCGAGACGGCCGAGCAGGATCCTTCGGCTCGGCTCTTCTCGATCCCCGACTCGTTCGGCGGCTGGTTCGACCTGACCGGTGCCGAGTTCGTGCTCCGGGTGCGGGCTCTGGCGAAGGGCTTCTTGGCGGCCGAACTCCAGGTGGGCGACACCGTCGCGGTGCTCTGCTCGAACCGCTACGAGACGACCCTCATCGACTTCGCCGCGGCCGCGATCGGTGTCTCGGTCCTCCCGCTCGAGCCGGAGTCCGAGCAGGCCGAACTGGTCGCCACCCTCGAGAGCAGCCGAGCCCGAGCCGTGATCGTCGAGTCGGTGCGCGACTTCGCCCGGGTCGACGAGATCCAGGGCGACCTCCCGCTCGTCTCCGACGTCTGGCAGGTCGGCCTCGCCGACCTCGACAAGCTCGCCGACCTCGGTCGCACGGTCGCCGACGAGATCCTCGACGGGAGAATCCTGATGGTCACGCCCGACACCGCTGCGGCGCTCGTCCGCGACGACGATCGACTCATGGCCGTCAGCCACTCGACGATCCTCACGCGAGTGGCCGACCTCGCAGTCGCCCTCGATGGGCTCGGCGCCGTTGATGCAGACGACTCCGGGATCCTGCAGATCCTCGCTCCGACCGACCCGTTCGCGCGTCTGACGGCGACTCTCGCGGTGGCCACGTCTACCCGGCTCGGTCATCTCGCGCTCGGTCACGAGCTGATCGCCTCGCTGGCCTCGTTCCGCCCCACGCTTCTCGTCGCCCACCCCGGCACCTACGTCGAGATCGAGACGGCGACGTACGAGCGCGCCGACCAGGCCGGTCGGGGCCCCGCGCTCCGGCAGGCGCTCGACGTCGCGATCGAGTACGCCGACGCCAATGCCGAGGGCTCGGCGTCACGCGGGCTCAAAACGCGCTACGCCGTGGCCGACACACTCGTGCTGCGGGGCCTCCGCAAGACCGTCGGCGGACGCATTCGTGCCGCCGTCGTGATCGGCGGGCCCATCGGCAGTGATCCGCTGCTGCCTCAGCCGCTCCGCAGGGTCATCCGGGGTCTCGACGTCGTGCCACTCGAGGTGACTCTCGTGGGCGAGAGCCTCGTCGTCGTGAAGGCGCAAGACGCCGATGAGGACGACGGGTCTTCTCCCGAGCCCGACGAGGCCTGAGCCGTTCGCGGCGTGCTTCGGGCAGGTGCGGTCAGCCCGATCAGAACCAGTCGGACTCGCGGATCTGACGCATCGCATCGCGCTTGATCTCGGGGTCGAGGCCCATCACGTAGAGCTTTCCGTCGAGGTGGTCGGTCTCGTGCTGTAGCGCCTGAGCCATCAGCCCTTCGCCCTCGAGCACGACCGGGTTGCCGTCGAGGTCGACCCCCTCGACTCGCGCCCACGGGTATCGACGGCGCGGAAAGTAGAAGTCGGGCACCGAGAGGCAGCCCTCGTCGACCAGATCGGCCTCGCCTCGCACCTCGACGAGCACCGGGTTCAGCACGTAACCGATCTCACCGTCGACGTTGTAGCTGAAGGCGCGGAGTCCGACTCCGATCTGGCAGGCGGCGACCCCGGCGCGGCCGGGCACGGTCACGGTGTCGATCAGGTCTTTCACGAGGCCGGCGAGCCCGGGGTCATCGAGCTTGACCGGGTCGGAGGGCGAGCGGAGGATCGGGTCGCCGAAGAGGCGGATGGGGCGGTCGGTCACTGCAGAATTCTCCTGGTGCTGGGCGAGCGGGTGCTGGTAATGCTGGTGCTGGTCGTGCTGGTGCTGGTCGTGCGGGTGCAGCGGTGCAAATTTGAAGGAAAAACGCCCGGTCGCCGACGGAGACAAGCCGATCGGCGGGGGTCCGGGTCGAGAATCTCCTTCAAATTTGCAGGTGGGGCGGGCGGGCGAGGGCTGGGCTACTTGACGACGACGAGCAGATCGCCGGCGTCGACCTGCTGGGTGGTCGGGATCGCGAGACGCTCCACGATTCCGCCGACGGGTGTCGTGATCGCCGCCTCCATCTTCATCGCCTCGATGGTAGCGACCGGGGCGCCTGCCTCGACGCGGTCTCCGGCAGCCACCTTGAGCGTGACGACGCCCGAGAAGGGTGCGGCGATCTCGCCGGCAGCAGTCCGATCGGCCTTCTCAGCGGCACGGGCCGACACCTCGATCGACCGGTCGCGGATGAACACCGGCCGCAGCTGCCCGTTGAGCGTCGTCATCACCGTGCGAACGCCCTTGTCGTCGGCCTCGCCGATCGCCTCCAGCCCGATGTAGAGGTTGACGCCCTTCGCGACCGGCACCGTGTGCTCGACACCGGGCTTGAGCCCGTACAGGTAGTCGGGCGTCGAGACGACCGACAGGTCTCCGTACGAGTCGACGATCTCGCGGTACTGCTTCGTCGGCCCCGCGAACAGCAGACGGTTCAGCGTCTCCTGGCGGGTACGACCGGGCTCGGCGAGAAGGGCGAGATCCGAAGGATCCACGGGCTCCACACCGATCTTCACGTCGCGGCCCGCCAGCACCTTGCTCCGGAACGGCTCGGGCCACCCGCCCGGCAGGTCGCCGAGCTCGCCGGCCATGAACCCGATCACGCTGTCCGGGATGTCGAACTTCGCCGGATCGCGCTCGAACTCGGCCGGATCGGCGTCTGCCGCCGCGAGCTGCAGAGCGAGGTCGCCGACGACCTTCGACGACGGCGTGACCTTCGTCGGGCGGCCGAGGATCCGATTGGCCGCGGCATACCAGTCCTCGACCTTCTCGAATTGGTCACCCAGGCCGAGGGAGATCGCCTGTTGCCGCAGGTTCGACAGTTGCCCGCCGGGGATCTCGTGCTTGTACACCCGGCCCGTCGGGCCCGCGAGACCCGACTCGAAGGGCTTGTAGACGCGCCTGACGGCCTCCCAGTACGGCTCGAGATCGCTGACGGCGTCGAGCGACAGGCCGGTGTCGCGCTCGGTGTGGGCGAGGGCGGCGACCAGAGCCGAAGCCGAGGGCTGAGACGTCGTACCGGCCATCGGGGCGCTTGCCACGTCGACGGCGTCGGCCCCGGCGCGGCTCGCGGCGAGGAGGGTCGCGAGCTGGCCGCCCGCGGTGTCGTGGGTGTGCACGTGCACCGGGAGGTCGAAGCGCTCGCGGAGGGCGCCGACGAGCTTCTCAGCCGCGCCGGCTCGGAGCAGGCCCGCCATGTCTTTGATGGCGATGATGTGCGCGCCGGCCTCGACGATCTGCTCGGCGAGCCGGAGGTAGTAATCGAGCGTGTACAGCTCTTCCGCCGGGTCGAGGAGGTCGGCGGTGTAGCAGAGCGCCACCTCGGCGACCGTGGTGCCGGTCTCGAGCACAGAGTCGATAGCCGGACGCATCTGGGAGACGTCGTTGAGGGCGTCGAAGATGCGGAAGATGTCGACACCGGTCGCCGCGGCCTCCTTGACGAAGGCGTCGGTGACTTCGACCGGGTACGGCGTGTAGCCGACCGTGTTGCGGCCGCGCAGGAGCATCTGGATGGCGATGTTGGGCAGGGCCTCCCGGAGGCTCGCCAGACGCTGCCAGGGGTCTTCGCCGAGGAACCGCAGAGCGACGTCGTAGGTCGCGCCACCCCAGGCCTCCACGCTGAACAGCTCCGGCGTCATGCGCGCCACGTGGGGCGCGACAGCGAGGAGGTCTTTCGACCGGACACGCGTCGCGAGCAGAGACTGGTGGGCGTCACGCATCGTGGTCTCGGTCACCGCGAGGGCGGTTTGAGCGCGGAGGGCCGACGCGAAGCCGACCGGGCCGAGGGTCAGCAGGCGGTGCCGGGATCCTTCGGTCGGTTCTGACCGCAGGTCGATCGACGGGAGTTTCACAGCCGGGTCGATGGCGCCCTCGCCGGGGCCGTTCGGCCTGTTGACGGTGACGTCGGCGAGCCAGGTGAGGATCTTCGTGCCGCGGTCTTTCGAGACGTGGCCCTCGAAGAGCTGGGGGCGCTCCTCGATGAAGGAGGTGCTGAGGTCGCCCGCAGCGAAGGCCGGGTCTTCGAGCACCGCCTGGAGGAACGGGATGTTCGTCGAGACGCCGCGGATGCGGAACTCGGCGAGACCGCGCTTGGCTCGCACGACGGCGGCGGGGAAGTCGCGGCCCCGGGCCGTCATCTTGGCCAGCATGGAATCGAAGTGCGGGCTGATCTGGGTGCCCGGGTTGATCGTTCCGCCGTCGAGTCGGATGCCGGCGCCACCCGGCGAGCGGTAGGTCGTGATACGACCCGTGTCGGGGCGGAAACCGGCGTTCGGGTCTTCGGTCGTGATGCGGCACTGGAGAGCGGCGCCGCGGAGGTGGATCTCGGGCTGGGTGAGGCCCAGCTCGTGCAGGGTCTCCCCTGCCGCGATGCGCATCTGCGAGAGCACCAGGTCGACATCGGTCACCTCTTCGGTGACGGTGTGCTCGACCTGGATGCGCGGATTCATTTCGATGAAGACGTGCTCGCCGCGGCGCTCCCCCGCCGTGTCGAGCAAAAACTCGACGGTGCCGGCATTGACGTAGCCGATCGATCGGGCGAAGGCGATCGCATCGCGGTGCATCGCCTGGCGGGTGGTCTCGTCGAGGTTCGGTGCCGGGGCGATCTCGACGACCTTCTGGTGTCGCCGCTGCACCGAGCAGTCGCGCTCGAACAGGTGCACCGTCTCGCCGGTCGCGTCGGCGAGGATCTGCACCTCGATGTGACGAGGGCGGACGACCGCCTGCTCGATGAACATCGTCGGGTCACCGAAGGCGCTGTCGGCCTCGCGCATCGCCGCCTCGAGGGCCGACCGGAGGTCTTCCGGCTTGTCGACCCGGCGCATGCCGCGACCGCCGCCGCCGGCGACGGCCTTGGCGAACACGGGGAAGCCGATCTCGTCGGCACCGATGATCAGAGCCTCGACGTCGCGGCTCGCGGGCGTCGACTTCAAGACCGGCACTCCGGCCGCGATGGCCTTCTCTTTTGCGGTGACCTTGTTGCCGGCCATCTCGAGCACGTGCTGGCCCGGACCGATGAAGGTGATGCCCGCCCTCGTCGCGGCTTCGGCCAGCTCCGGGTTCTCGGACAGGAAGCCGTAGCCGGGATAGATCGCGTCGGCGCCGGACTCGACGGCCACCCGGATGATCTCGGAGACGTCGAGGTACGCGCGGACCGGATGCCCGACTTCGCCGATCTGGTAGGCCTCGTCGGCTTTGAGCCGATGCATGGAGTTGCGGTCTTCCCAGGGATACACAGCAACGGTTTTCGCACCCAGCTCGAAAGCGGCTCGGAAGGCCCGGATCGCTATCTCTCCGCGGTTTGCGACAAGGATCTTGGAGAACAAGGAGGAGCCTTTCTTCGCCGCGCCTCGCGGCCCGCTTTTAGGTGCTTCAACAGTAGTGAAGGTATCGTCTTGTTCGTGCATGTACTCAGCGTCAGCTCTCTCAAAGGCGGCGTCGGCAAGACGACCGTGACGCTCGGACTCACGTCGGCTGCCTTCGCCAAGGGTCTCCGGACCCTCGTGGTGGATCTCGACCCCCAGTCCGACGTGTCGACGGGTCTCGACATCAACGTAGCCGGGCACCTCAACGTGGCCGACGTCCTGGCCTCGCCGAAGGAGAAGACGGTCCGCGCGGCCATCGCTCCGTCGGGCTGGACGAAGGGCCGCACGGGCAAGATCGACGTGATGATCGGCAGCCCCTCGGCGATCAACTTCGACGGGCCCCACCCCTCGATCCGCGACATCTGGAAGCTCGAAGAGGCTCTCGCGAACGTCGAAGCCGACTACGACCTCGTCTTGATCGACTGCGCTCCCTCGCTCAACGCGCTCACCCGGACGGCCTGGGCCGCATCCGACCGCGTGACTGTCGTGACCGAGCCCGGCCTCTTCTCCGTCGCCGCAGCCGACCGCGCGCTCCGCGCCATCGAAGAGATCCGTCGCGGCCTCTCCCCCCGTCTTCAGCCCCTCGGCATCATCGTGAACCGCGCTCGCGTGCAGTCGCTCGAGCACCAGTTCCGCATCAAAGAGCTACGCGACATGTTCGGGCCCCTCGTGCTCTCCCCCCAGCTGCCGGAGCGCACCTCGCTTCAGCAGGCTCAGGGAGCCGCGAAGCCGCTCCACGTGTGGCCGGGCGAGAGCGCGCAAGAGATGGCGCGCAACTTCGACCAGCTGCTCGAGCGCATCATGCGCACGGCGAAGATCGGCGACTACGCCGAGCCTGCCGTTCAGCGCTAGCCCGGCGCTCGCGCGCCGAGACCTCAAAAAAGACCGCTTGGCAGCTCGCCAAGCGGTCTTTTTTGAGGTCTCGCGCTAGGAGGCGCGGGTTCTTCTTGCTGCGAGTTCGTCGGCGGGGTCGGCGGCCGGCGTCGAGTCGAGCTCGACGAGGCTGTTCTCGACCTCACGCAGCACTTTGCCGACGGCGATGCCGAAGACACCCTGACCGCGCGAGACGAGGTCGATGACCTCGTCGTTCGACGTGCACAGGTACACGGAGGCGCCGTCGCTCATGAGGGTGGTCTGTGCAAGGTCATTGACGCCCGACTCACGGAGCTGGTTGACCGCGGTGCGGATCTGCTGCAGGGAGATGCCGGTGTCGAGGAGCCGCTTGACGAGTTTCAGCACCAGGATGTCGCGGAATCCGTAGAGACGCTGCGTGCCGGATCCTGCGGCTCCGCGGACGGTCGGTTCGACGAGACCGGTGCGAGCCCAGTAATCGAGTTGACGGTAGCTAATGCCGGCGGCACGAGCGGCGGCGGTGCCGCGGTAGCCGTGGTCGTCTTCGAGCTCGATCATGCCGTCGGTGAAGAGGAGCTCTTCGCCGTACGACGAGCGGGGCGCTGATGCCTGGTGCGGTGCGTCGCCGAGGGACTCCTCGGGGGAACCTGACTCACTCATTAAGCGCCTTCCAACTTTAAGGTTCAACATCGGGTTGATGGTTGTACCGAGGTCAACCGTAGCGACAACCCCGACCCGACCGGGCCACATCCGCTCCGACACGACGGCGTGTCTTCGGATTGGCTCGAACCCGAAAGAAGTCTAAGCGTCGAGGCGGCCGAGCGCCGAGCGAATGAGCGAAGTGCGGACGATCTCGAGCTGCTCGGAGATCTCGCGGGCCATCTCGGCCACGCGGGCGCGACCCGCCGCATCGCGGCGTCTGGCCGTCGGTGCGACGGCGCTCTCGATGAGACCCATCTCACGCTCGGCGGCGGCTCGGAACGGCCGGAGGTGCCGCGGTTCGATGCCGGTTTTGGCCAGTTCGACGAGTGCGGTCATGACCTTGACGTGATCGTCGCCGTAGTAGTCGGCGGCCGGAAGAAGGGAGGTCTGGACGGCGTCGTCGACGAGAGCCGCGGAGGCGCCCGACTCGGCGATCAGCTCGTCGCGGCCGAGTCGACGACCGCCTGACAGCATCGATGTGGGTGCCGCACCGGTGGGCAGAGACAGGGGGCGACCGGCATCGAGGTCGTCGAGGTGCTGACGTATGACCTTCAGCGGAAGGTAGTGGTCTCGCTGCAGACCCAGGATGAAGCGCAGCCGCTCGACGTCGTCGCCCGAGAATTTGCGGTAGCCGGACTCGGTGCGAACCGGGGTGACCAGCTGGCGCTCTTCGAGAAAGCGCAGCTTGGAGTTCGACAGATCAGGAAAATCGGGCTTCAGACGAGCCAGCACCTGACCGATCGTCAACAGGTCGGAGGAGCCCGGGGCGGAAACCGCCCGAGCCAGTGCGCGGGGCACTACCTCGTCGCCAGGTTCGCGAGATCGACTCGAGATGCGTAGAAGGTGAGGCGGAACTTGCCGACCTGGACCTCGGCGCCATCGCTGAGGAGGGCCTCGTCGATGCGGACGCCGTCGAAGTAGGTGCCGTTGAGCGAACCCAGGTCTTTGACACTGAACGACGTGCCGTGACGGTGGAATTCGGCGTGCTTGCGACTGACGGTGACGTCGTCGAGGAAGATGCCCGCGTCGGGGTGACGACCGGCGACGGTGACGTCGGCGTCGAGGAGGAACCGCGCACCGATGTTCGGCCCACGGCGGACCACGAGAAGCGCTGAGCCCGACGGGAGGGACGAAACCGCCTCGCGCTCGTCGGACGAGACGCCCCCTTCGAGCGCGGCGAGCTGGGCTTGGAACTCCTCATTGAAGCTGAGGGTCGTGTCTACCTCTCGACGCTGATCGTGCGCGTCGTTCGGTGGGGTGGCTGACTCTGCCATCGTGGACCTCCTGTGGCCACCAAGCGTAGCGGAATCGTTACGCGCCTTCAGCACCCAATTCACGGGTTGGGCTCCAAGGCTCTTATTGCGCTCTTCACCACTGCCACTCAGAGTCGTCATAGGGATTTCCATGCATGGGCGCATTGGATGAATGCACGTCACCACCCCGCCCCAGGAAGGCAATCATGACCGACAGCAGCAAGAACGACAGCGGCAACACCACTCCCGGTGCACCTGGAACCCCCGAATCCCACGGCACCGGCGACGACCAGAACGTAACCAACGAGCAGAACCAGGCGACCGAGCCCCTCGCAGCGACGCCGGGCGACGACGCCCCGACCGTCGAGGCTCCGACCGTCGAGGCTCCGACGGCGCACACGCTTCCGTACCGCACCGGACCGACGCCCGCTCACTTCGTCAGCGAGGCGCACCCCACCCAGTCGGCGACACCAGGATCCGAGTGGGCCGAGATGGGCCACGACAGTTACGCCACGCAGAACCAGGGCGGCTCCCCCGCCGGCCAGTACGCGCAGTCGGGCCAGTACCCGCAGGCTCCCGGCCAGTACGGCCCGGCCGCGCAGTCGCCGTACGGCACCCGACCAGTTCCCCCGGCGTTCCAGAACCCGAAGCGACGCCCGAAGCGCTGGATGACGATCGCCGGCGCCGCAGCAGCCGGTGTGATCATCGCCGGAGCCGCCGGCGGCGGTGCCTACGCCATCGGTCACTCGACCGGCGAGAAGGCGGCCGATGCGGCCGGTCAGAGCCAGACCCTGCAGCTGCCGGGCGGTTCGAGCGGCTCCGGTTCGAGCGGCAGCGACTCCTCGGGCGGTTTCGGCGCCTACGGCTTCGGCCAGGGCAACGGGACCGACGGATCCTCTGGTTCTGATGGTTCGAGCGGAACCGGCACCACACCGAGCGACGCCACCAGCGCCTCCGCGACCGAGAAGCAGGGTGTCGTCACCATCGTGTCGACGCTCGACTACAACGAGTCGTCGAAGTCGGCCGGCACCGGCATGGTCATGACCAGCGACGGTGAGATCCTTACCAACAACCACGTGGTGCAGGGTGCCACCAGCATCCAGGTGACCGTTGTCTCGACTGGCAAGACGTACACGGCCAAGGTGGTCGGCACCGATGCCACGAACGACGTCGCCGTGCTCAAGCTCGAAGACGCCAGCGGGCTGCAGACGGTTTCGTTCGGGGAGAACGACACCGTCGCCGCGGGTGACACCGTGCACTCGACCGGCAACGCCGAGGGCACAGGAAGCCTCGTCACGGCCAAGGGAACCGTGCTCGCCACCGATCAGTCGATCACCGTGCAGAGCGAATCGGGCTCCGGCACCGAGTCGCTGAAGAACCTCATTGAGGTCAGCGCCGACGTGGTCTCGGGCGACTCCGGCGGGCCGCTGCGCAACGCCGACGGCGACGTCATCGGCATCATCACGGCCGCGTCGTCGGGAACCTCCGACACGACCGGGTACGCGATCCCGATCTCGAGCGCGCTGTCGATCGCCAGCAACATCCTCGACGGCAACGAGTCCGGCACGATCCAGATCGGGCTCCCGGCGTTCCTGGGCGCGCAGATCTCGTCGACGGGTACCGGATCGGGCACCGGCACCGACGGCGGCACGGGCACCGGCACGACCGGCTCGGGTGTCACCATCGCGGGCACCGTCTCGGGCAGCGCCGCCGCTAAGGCTGGTCTCGTCGCCGGAGACACGATCACCGCGATCGACTCCAAGGCTGTCACCGACGCCGATTCGCTCACGTCGACCATCCAGTCGTACAACCCGGGCGACTCGGTCAAGGTCACCTACACCGACGCCAACGGCGCCAGCAAGACCGTCACCGTGACGCTCGGTGAGGGCCCCGCCGCCTGACCCCCGCGTCGCTCCGAGGCCGCTCTCCCTGCCGGGAGGGCGGCCTCGTGCTGTGTGCGGTTGGTGCTGCCACTCCGCTCCTGCTCCCGCTCCCGCTCGCGAGACTCCTCAATGTGCCCATGCGGACGGCCGCCATGGGCCATTTGCGGAGTCTCACTGCGTTGCTCGGTGGCAGCGGCGGCGTGGGCCACGTCGAGACTCCAGTAGTTGTGGGTGCGGGCCGGCACGACCCGCAACTACTCAGGTCTCGCGGGAGGCGTGCCGGAACTGGCTCACCCGCATCCTCACGAGCGTGAGGCACCCCCGGATGGCCAGATAACCCCCGAATGCCGGGGTCAATCCGGCCAGGCGGGGGTGCGTCAGCGACGTTGCCCCGGGCACGGGCCTAGGGGCGCAGCTAGGGCAGCAGGTCGAGCAAGGCGCGGGGGCCCATAACAACGGCACCGAGTGCCTCGACACGCACGGCGAGGCCGCGATCGGCGGTGACGACGACGGTACGCCCAGAGCCGACAGCACGAGCGGCCTCGGCGACGATGGCGGAATCGCCGTCGGAGGCGGCCCGGACGATGCGGAGAGCGGGGTCGGCCGGCGGATCCTCGAGGTCTTTCGCCTGCCCTTCGACGACGACGACGACCGACGGCCAGCGGACGGCGACCGAGTCGTCGTCGGCCACCGAAGCCGCAGGGAGTCCGTCAGACGTGAGCGCGGACAGCCGCCCGACCAGGCGAGACGTGGCCCCGGCGCGATCCTTCCACCAGCCGTCGGGGGTGGATCCGACGACGTTCGCGGCGTCGACGACGAGCGTCAGCCGCGACGAGAGCAGGGGCCGAAGCCGAGCCCACGACGACGCAAAGCCCGGGTGGAGGGGCAGAGCGTCGACGGAGTCGATCGGCACCCACTCGAGCGCCTCGCTCTCGCCATCGCCGATGACCGGCTCGAACGGGACGACGGCCTCGGCCACGACCGTCGTGTACGACCAGAACCCCAGATCGACCACCGAGGTGAACAGGAGCCGAAGCGCCGACGC
Source organism: Frondihabitans sp. 4ASC-45 (assembly GCF_049472575.1). Classification (NCBI taxonomy): domain Bacteria; kingdom Bacillati; phylum Actinomycetota; class Actinomycetes; order Micrococcales; family Microbacteriaceae; genus Frondihabitans; species Frondihabitans sp. 4ASC-45. Next base: position 554,710 of record NZ_JBCEBN010000002.1, read on the forward strand.
CGGAACGCTCGCCTCTTCGGCGCTCTCGCGCAGGGCACCGTCGACTGCAGATTCGTCGAACGCCCTAGCCCCGCCGGGGATACCCCAGGTGCCGCCGAAGTGGCTCCACTCGACGCGGTGCTGAAGAAGAACGCGACCGGACGCATCGACGATCAGCAAACCGGCCGCACCGGCCTTGCCCCAGAATTTACGGCCGTCGGGCGCTACGACCCAACCGTCGGCGGGTCCGTGGATGCTCACGACACGAGCTTGCCACGTTCCGGGAGAGGCAGACGCCGCCCTAAGCCTCCCGCTCCCGTCAGAAGAGCGGACGGACAAACAGCTGGAACAGGATGCCGAGCGCCCCGAAACCGGCGAGGCCGAAACCCCAGAGAGCGCGACGACGGCCGAACGGGCCCTTGCCCCGGGCGTCCAGCTCGTGCGCACGGCGGAGCGCGAGCACGCAGAACACCGCCGCGACGACTGTCGGCACGAAATAGAAGTCGAGGAAGATCGCGACGATCCCGGCGACGAAGCCGATCACGGCGAAGACGTTGGTGAGCTCGGGATCGCGGGGAGTCGGCGCCACCGAGAGACCAGGATCCGACGCGTCGACCTTCGCCCCCGCGGCCTGCGCGAACTGGCGGCGCAGCCTCTCGGCACGCAGCGTCATCGACGTCACGGGCCGGGCGGGCTTGCTGGCGAGCTCGTCGTCGTCGTCTGGCACGGATCCTCCTGGTTCGCCCTCCAGGCTACCCGTCGCTCCACCGGGTGATTGTGCTGGATCTGATGATGCGGCTCGCTTCACACCAGCAGATCGGGGCCACTCACCGGACCGTGGCGGTGCCGAAGACCCGAGGGCGGAGCGTTGCGAGCCACAGGCGGATCAGACGAATCGCACTGCCTGCTGGAGTCGGTCCCGCAGCTCGAACACGTCGACGCGGTCGGTGCTCTCGCCCCCGGTGAGAGCACCACGGAGCACGTGCGGGAGCACTGACCGGCGCACGAGGAACGTCGAGTTGCGCCGACCCTTGCCCGCCGGTTCGACCGGGTCGTCGAGAGCCTCGTCGGGCACGACGATGAGCTGCGCGGTGAAGGGCACCCGGCTCGACTTCTCGAACGCCCGTGCGCTGCGGGTGAGGGTTCGCACCGGCTGCTCCCCCGCCACCAGGTTGGCCGTCTCGACCTCCCCCCTGACGAGTCGCACCGACGAACCCCAGTCTTCGGAGTTGATCGCATAGAGGCCCGTGGGGGCAAGGACGATGTGGTCGAGCTCGGGCTCGCGCCCGCAGGCGACGTTGCTCCAGATCGTGTAGGCGATGCCCAGGTCGACGACAGCGGTCGCGGTGGTCTCTTCGGCAACGGCCTTCGCCAGGATCCTGCGGATCTCTGAGGGTGCCGACCGCACGAGCGCCGGGTCGTACGGATCGTCGAGCGGCTCTCCTCGCCCGACCCACTCGCGCATCAGCTCGAGGAACCTCACGCGCTCCTGGCCGCCCGGGTGCCCGAAGGCGCGGGCACGCGGCTTCGACTCGGCGCGCGGTCGCGGGGGTCGCGGAGCCCAGGTGTGGCCGGAGCCCTCGGATGACGCCGACGAGCGCGGACGCGCGGTGCCGCTGTCGTAGCGGGCCCTGTCTTCGGGGGTGCCGATGCGCTCCCAGGCGATCTGCACCTGCCGGAACCGCTCGGGGGTGCCGCCGAGGTCGGGATGCGTCTCGCGGGCCAGGCGGCGATAGGCCTTGCGGAGGTCGTCTTGGCTGCTGCTCGCGTCGACGCCGAGAACCTCGTACGGGGTGGCGGCGGCGGGGCTGTCAGACATGAGTATCGAGAGAATACCGGGCGGTCGCTGGAAACCATCGGCGCGCAGCCCGGGAGTCCGCCAACACCGAGGATCCGGCCCGACGTCAGCGCGGCCCACCGATCTCTCGTTAGGCTCGTTCCGTGACTGACGACGACCTCACTCCCCCGGCGAAGCGCAACGTCAAGGCTCTGACGGCGTTCCTCGCCGAGCTCGAGCAAGGCGACGCCGTCGTCGCGACCTTCTCGACCGAGCGGTACGGCGTGTTCGCCGTGCGGGGCTCGGTCATGTACTCGACGTCGCTCGCCGGCTCGACGCTCGGCAGCCACCCGCTCGACTCGAACAAGAAGCCGCAGCGCACCCTTCAGCTGCTGCGCACGTACCACTCGGCCGAACGCGCAGCGGCGGAAGAGGCACTGCCGACCTCGCCACCCGCGGTGGGCGACACTGTGGCGCACGGGGCGCTGCTGCGCGTCACGTTCGCGGAACCCGCCTACGGGGTGTTCGACATCGCTGGTGTCGCCGTGCACTCGACCGTCGATGACAGCGTGCTGGTCGGATCGTGGATGGTGTCGACGGGCGGAGTGGTGTCAGACCGGGTGCGGGCCGTCGAAGTGCTCGCCGAGGCCGGCGGCCACGAACTCGCCGTTCCCCGCGAGATCACGACGTGGGGCACCGAAGCGACCGCTGAGGTCTAGCGCTGGGCAGTGGCCCGCTGAGAGCGCTGCGCTCGCTCGGCCGCCCGACGGCGACGCCGGGCCTGGAACGAGGCGATGACTGCCTTGACCTTGCGCTGTACCCACATGTTGAACCGGTGGGCGGCAGGGAACTCGGTGCCGAGCAGCGCCAGGCCGAGAAAGACGACGAGCCAGCCCGGACCGGGAAGCGGGATCAGGATCAGCCCGATGATCACGACCGTCACCCCGAGCACGCCGATGAGGATCTTGTAGGCGAGACGAAGGCGCGGGTAGAGGTTGAGGCGCGCGCGAAAGAGACGACCCCGCTTCGCCACCTTCGAGTTGCGAAGTCGGTGGTGGTGCGCGGGGTGGTTCTCCTCGTGCATCGACATTCGGGGATCGTACCGATCCTGCGTGGGAACAACCGGCACGCCGGGTGAACAGCGCCTGTGCGCGAGACGGGCGAACGCCGACCCGAGGGTCTAGGCAGGAGGTATGGACTACACACATCTCGGACGCACGGGACTCTCCGTCTCCCGAACCATTCTCGGCACCATGAACTTCGGCCCGCAGACGACCGAAGACGACTCCCACGCGATCATGGATGCCGCCCACGACAAGGGCGTCAACTTCTTCGACACGGCCAACGTCTATGGCTGGGCCAAGGGCGAGGGCATCACCGAGCAGATCATCGGCCGCTGGTTCGCCAAGGGCGGTGGGCGTCGTGAGAAGACGGTGCTCGGCACGAAGCTCTACGGCGACATGGGAGATTGGCCGAACGACGGCAAACTCTCCGCCCTCAACATCCGTCGCGCTCTCGACGCGAGCCTGAAGCGACTGCAGACGGACTACATCGACGTCTACCAGTTCCACCATGTCGACCGTGACACCCCCTGGGACGAGATCTGGGGCGCCATCGAGGTGGCCGTCGCACAGGGCAAGATCCTCTACGCGGGGTCGAGCAACTTCGCCGGCTGGCACATCGCCCAGGCGCAGGAGGCCGCGAAGTCGAGGCACTTCCTCGGGCTGGTCAGCGAGCAGTCGCTCTACAACCTCATCGCCCGCGACATCGAGCTCGAGGTGCTCCCGGCGGCGCGCCACTACGGCCTCGGCGTGATCCCGTGGTCGCCGCTTCAGGGCGGGATCCTCGGCGGCATCATCGGCAAGGAAGACGGCGGAAAGCGTCGTCTCGAAGGTCGATCGAAGGAGTTCGTCGACAGCCACCGCGCTCAGCTCGAATCGTACGAGAACCTGGCGAAGGAGCTCGGCCACGAGCCCGGCGAGCTCGCTCTCGCCTGGTTGTTGCACCAGCCCGGAGTCACCGGCCCGATCACCGGGCCGCGCACCATGGCGCAGCTCGACTCGGCCGTCGCCGCCGTCGACATCAAGCTCGACCAGGACGCCCTCGATAAGCTCGACGCGATCTTCCCCGGCCACCAGCCCGCTCCCGAGGACTACGCGTGGTGACCAGCCGGATCCTCAAGCCCTTCTTTTCATCGTCGAAAGAGAACTCATGAAGACACGCACCATCGGAGACGTCACCGTCAGCGCCATCGGACTGGGCGCCATGCCCATGTCGATCGAAGGGCGCCCCGAGCGCAAGCGGTCGATCGCCACGATCCATGCCGCTCTCGAAGCCGGTATCACGTTCATCGACACCGCTGACGCCTACAGCCTGTCGGGCAAGCTGGACGACGAGGGCCACAACGAGATCCTCATCGCCGAAGCCCTGAATGCCTGGCACGGCAACACCGACGAGATCCTCGTCGCGACCAAGGGCGGCCACACCCGCGTCCACAATAAAGACGGCGGCTGGGATCAGGACGGCCGCCCCGAGCACCTGAAAGAGGCCGCGAAGGCTTCGGCCAAGCGGCTCGGCGTCGAGTCGATCGGGCTCTACCAGTTCCACCGACCCGACCCCTCGGTGCCCTACGCCGATTCGATCGGTGCACTGGTCGAACTGCTCGACGAGGGCGTCATCCGGATGGCCGGTATCTCGAACGCCGACGTCGACCAGATCCGCGAGGCGAACGACATCCTCGACGGTCGACTCGTCAGCGTGCAGAACCAGTTCTCGCCGGCGTTCCTGTCGTCGACGGCCGAGCTCGAGCTCTGCGACGAGATGAGCGTCGCGTTCCTCCCCTGGAGCCCCCTCGGCGGCATCACCAACGCGGCCGACCTCGGTCAGAACCACGCCGTGTTCGCCGAGATCGCGAACGCCCGCCGGGTCAGCCCGCAGGTGCTCACGCTGGCGTGGGAGCTGAAGAAGTCGGAGGTCGTGATCCCGATCCCCGGGTCGTCGCGTCCGCAGTCGATCATGGATTCGGCGACAGCCGCGTCGATCAAGCTAAGCGACGAGGAGTTCGGCCGCCTCGAAGCGGCGAGCATTCCCGCGTAGCTCGTAACGACACTCCCTTTCGGGCCCGGCACCGCCTTTCGGCGGGGTCGGGCCCGATTTGCGGTGTCGGGGCCGAATTGTGGTGTCGTGCCCGGTTCGCCATCGGGGCCGGTTCGCCGTCGGGGCCGTCGGGTAGCGTGAGCGCATGGACATCGTCGAGACCCTGACCCTCCGCTTCGACGTCACGGCGGCTACACCGGTCGAGATCCCGGGCGCCGACGCGTCGTGGGTGCAGGGCCTGGCCATGCACAAGACGTTCACGGCCGGGCTCGTCGGGCAGAGCGACCTGGTCTTTCTCACCTCGGGCGAGGAAGAGACCGGTCGCGGCTACGTCGCCGTCGAGCGCCTGTCGGGAACCCTCGACGACGGTCGATCGGGTGCCATCACCATCCACCACGGTGCGATGCAGACTCCGAGCGACTCCGGTCAGTTCGGCAACATCGTGCCGGGCTCGGGCACGGGCGACTTCGCTCGGTTTGCGGGGAGTGCGGCGATCCAGCACGACAACGGCGGTCCGTTCTTCGTGCTGAGCCTTCTTTCTTCGTAACCCCGAAGGATCCTCGGGCTCGGCCCCGCATCATGCGCCGGGGCCGAACCCGAACTCGCTAGGCTTCGCGGCCCACCGGCATCTGCGTCTTCGACGGGTCGGTCTCGGCCAGCCCCTCGAACACCGCCTCGATGCGCGCAACGACGTCGGCCTCGAGCTTCACGCCGGCCGCGACCGCATTCGACTCGACCTGCTCGGGGCGAGACGCGCCGATGATCGCCGACGCGACATTGTCGTTGTGCAGAACCCAGGCGAGCGACAGCTGCGCCTGGGTCAGACCGAGATCGCTCGCGATCGGCTCCAGCTGAGCCACGGCGTCGAGCACGTCATCGCCCATCCAGCGAGAGATCATGCCGGCGCCGCCCTTTTCGTCGGTCGCGCGGGATCCTGCGGGCAGTTCTGCACCCTTCTTGTACTTGCCGGTGAGCACGCCCTGAGCCACGGGCGACCAGACGATCTGCGAGATACCGAGCTCTTTCGACGCCGGCACGACCTCGTCTTCGATTACGCGCCAGAGCAGCGAGTACTCGGGCTGATTCGAGATGAGCTGGATGCCGAGCTCCTTCGCGAGGGCGGACCCGTCGCGGAGCTGCTGCGCGTTCCACTCGCTGACGCCGATGTAGAGCACCTTGCCCTGGCGGACCACGTCGGCGAACGCCTGCATCGTCTCTTCGAGCGGGGTCTCGACGTCGTAGCGGTGCGCCTGGTAGAGGTCGACGTAGTCGGTCTGGAGACGCTTCAGCGACCCGTTGATCGACTCGGTGATGTGCTTGCGGCTCAGACCGGTGTCGTTGTGACCCTTCGGCCCGGTCGGCCCGTAGACCTTGGTGAAGATCTCGAGCGACTCGCGACGCTCGCCCTTCAGTGCCTCGCCGAGAACCGTCTCGGCCTGAGTGTTGGCGTACACGTCGGCGGTGTCGAAGGTCGAGATGCCGACGTCGAGCGCCTTACGCACGCACGCGGTAGCCGTGTCGTTCTCCACCTGGGAGCCGTGCGTCAGCCAGTTGCCGTAGGTGAGCTCGGAGATCTTGAGGCCCGAGTTGCCGAGATACCTGAATTCCATGCGAACGATGCTCCTTGTCGTGGGCGCGTCGGTGCGCCCGCGCCAACGCTACTCCGCGGGTGAGCGCTCACTCGGGTGCAGCCGCACGGGTTGACAGGAGCGGATCGAGCGATACTCCGAGCGTCGCCGGTCAGGATCCGAGCCCGGCGACCAGGTTGATCAGGGTCGCCAGGATCACCGTGCCGAACAGGTACGACAGGAGGCAGTGCCGGAGCACGACGTGCCGAATCGCGCTGGACGACACCGTGGTGTCACTCACCTGAAACGTCATCCCCAGATCGAACGCGAGGTAGGCGAAGTCGGCGTAGTCGGGCGGCTCGGGCTGGTTGAAGTCGATTCCGCCCTCGGCGGTGCCGCTGTAATAGAGCACGGCGTAGCGGAGCATGAAGAGCGTGTGCACGAGGAACCACGAGAGCGCCACACTCACTACCGCGAGCCCCGCGAGGAGGCCAGCCTCCGCTCCCGAGGCGCGGTTGGCCGACACGACGAGCGTGGCGACCGCGGCCAACGACGCGGTGCACGCCACGATGAGAAGCAGATGGCTCGTGGGGCGCGAGGGGTCTTCGCGGGTCGCATGCTGACGGGTCTGCTCGCCGCTCAAGCGCCCGACGGCGAGCCACACCCAGACGAGGTAGCTGAGGCACGCGGCGGCCCAGCCGATCACGATCGACGAGAGGCCAGCTCCGAACAGGCCCGCGGCTCCTCCGACCACGACGCCGATCGCGATCATCGCTGCGAACCGGAGCCGGGAGCGGCCCTTGACGGCGTCGGCTGCGGCTGCGGTCGCGAGTGTGCTCATGGTCTGATCGTGGCACGTGCGGGCGGTTGTGGCGGGCGTCCCGTGGCGCGCCCGGCGCGCGCGGGACGTCGAGATCGCACTTGTGGTCGGGTGGCTCCGACCACTACTGCGATCTCGGCGCGATTCGCGCGGCGTCCCGCGCGTCGGCCTCGCGTCTCCCCCGGGCAAGCGCCGCCTCGGCATGCTGAACGAACTGGTCCCAGTTCGAACCGAACAGATCATCGTCCGACACATGGATGCTGTGCCACCCTGCCGCCGAGAACCGCTCACGCCGTCGGATGTCTTCTCGAAAGGTCTTACGATCTGTCCGGTGGTGATCGCTGTCGTACTCGATACAAACGCGCTCTCGCCCGTAGATGATGTCGGGCCTGCCGATGAATCGACCGTCCGCGTCGTGGACATCACAGTTGAGCAGAGGCGGCCGGAAGCCGGCGCGCCCGAGTCGGAGTCGAAGCCGGGTCTCCCTCCGCGACTCGGAGCCGACCCTCGCGAGATCGAGGGCCCGTCGAATGCGAAGGACTCCACGCTGTCCCCTTGAACGAGCGGCAGTCCGTCTCAGATCATCCAAATCGAGACCACAAGCCCTACCCACGAGCCAATCGGCCAAGGCTACGAGATCGTCGTCGTCCACCTCGTCCGCTCCAGTGAGTGCGGCGGATTCGAAGAAGGAGGTGACGGCATCACTTACCCGGAGACCGTTCTTTGTGACGACTTGGGCACGTTCGCGTGAGACACGATGCCCGGTCACGCCCCGACGCCTCATGATCGGACCACTACCGAGAGTTGTGACGTGAAGTGGGCCTCCCGGTACGGGCATTCCCCAGATGCCCGCGGCTGTCGTATGGCTGAAGAACTGATCCGCCCCGAGCCCGGGCGCGAAGCGCTGCGCATCCGTCAGGGAGCGGAGCGATCTATGCAGGCGCAATCCACGCGTGACGACGATGAGGTCTGACCGCCGCAGGCGATTACGCCCGACAATCGGCACGGCATCACGCACTCGAAACGGTTGGTTACGGAGTGACGCTGGAAGACGCGAAGCTTTCATTTCGGCAAGCCTGGTGAGTTGCCGGATCCTTCGCTCGCGCTTTCCACAGGCGAGCTCCGGTGCCGATATCGCAGTACAGGTCGCGATGACCCGACGCGAACTGCGATCTCGGCAAACCAGCGGGCCTCAAGAGGCGGCGGGGCGGCGGCAGCTGAGCGCAAAGCCGGTGGGCTCGTGTAGAACGAAGGCGACAGACGCAACAGAAGGAGTTTTCATGAGCAGCACCTCGACCCCCTCGCCGTACGACGCCATCGGCGACGTTCCGAGCTTTACCCTCACCTCGACCGACGTTCAGGATGGCGCCCCGCTTTCGACGCCTCAGGTCTCGGGCATCTTTGGGGCCGGCGGCGACGACGTCAGCCCGCAGCTGTCGTGGTCGGACTTCCCCGATGAGACGAAGAGCTTCGCCGTCACCATGTACGACCCCGATGCGCCCACCGCAGCAGGCTTCTGGCACTGGGCCGTCGTCGATGTGCCCGTGTCGGTCACATCGCTCGAGTCGGGAGCGGGCGATGCCGAGGGCTCCGGGCTACCCGACGGTGCCTTCCAGCTGAAGAACGACGGTGGTCTCGCGCACTTCCTCGGCGCCGCACCGCCAGCCGGGCACGGCCCGCACCGCTACTTCATCGCCGTGCACGCCGTCGACGTCGAGACCCTCGGCATCGACGACACCGCATCGCCGGCGTTCCTCGGCTTCAACCTCTTCTCGCACACCCTCGCGCGCGCCGTCATCGCGCCGTGGTGGGAGGCGAAGTAGTCACCGAGCAGTAAACCTGCTGTTCCGCTCTACCCCCGCGGCGGCCGTCCATTCGGCGGCCGTCGCGACGGTGAAGGGCTTGCCGAACTGCAGCGGAGTGGTCGGGTCCAGTTCGATGGTGTTGCGATCGAGTCGGAGCTCTGGCGGTATGCCGGCACGGAAGTACGCGTAGTTCTGAGCCGCGTAACGAAAGGTGTTGCCCGAGATGTCGATGGGTGACGGGAGCTCCATTCCGTAGAAGAGCAGGTGGGTGCTCTTACCGACGTTGTCGGGGCGGACGCGCGCACCCCACCCACCGCCGGCGTTCGAGCAGACGTTGTCGACGAAGGCGCAATCGACGAAGCCGGAGCCCGGGCCCCGGTCGGTGCCGCTCGACCACACCTCGAAAGACTGCGTGTTGTCGACGGCCGTGTTGCCGCGGAACACCACGTCACGCCATCCCCGCGCGGTCGGCGTCTGCGGCCCTTGACAGGTGAACGCGACGTCGTAGCACTGGCTCACGGAGCAGTTCTCGACCAGAACGCCCGAGGCTCCGATGCCTATCTCGATGCCGTTGCCGAAGCGAGCCCCCGGTGAGCCGAACAGCTCCCCACCGCCGATCTCGGTGATTACCAGATCACTGAGGTGGAGGTTGTGGACTCCTCCGGACGGCGTGCGGACCCCGTGAGCTCCGCCACCGCGCAATTCCAGACCGGAGACGGCCATTCCGCTCTGAGATGCAATGAGATGCTCGCCGACCGCCATCTCGACCCGCCGCCCGTGTAGCGACGGGTTTTCTTGCGACCGGATGACGAACGGATTGGCGTTCGAGACGAAATCCCAGTCGTTGACGAGCTCGGATCTGCTCCAGCGTTTCTGGCCATGGATCATCCCGTCGACCTTTACGAAGCCGACGTCGACGTTCTGCGAATCGACGTTGCCCGTGTATGCGCCGGAGCGCAGGGTGAGGTCGAGGCTCCAGAGGCCGTCGCCGACCGGCTTCCACTGGGTGGGGTCGTCGCAGATCTTGTATCCGCAGATCACCGGGCGGTCGCCCTCGCCGTAGGCGTCGAGGACGAGCGGGGCGGGCGTCTCCGCCGTCGATTCGAGGGCGGGGATGTGCTCGATGTGCCCGTAGAACGTGTCACCACGCCGAAACAGGACGCTGTCGCCCCGAGTTACGGCGCCCGTGTAGAGAGCTGTGCCCAACCGGTTGAGAGACCGCCAGGCTGTTGCGGGTGTGCGCCCGTCGGCGCTGTTGTCGCCGGTTGAAGCGAGGTAGAAGAACCGTCGCTCGGGGCTCGGTTGCCTCGTCGCGGCCTGTGAGGGCGACGCCGGCGCGAGGGCACCCGCGATCGAAGCACCCAGCGCGGTCGTCAGGAGTGTGCGCCGCGAGAGCGAGCTGGTGTTGGATTTCGACACAGACTAAGCGTAGACCTTGTCGGGAATCTAGAATCCAATATGTTTCAACCGGACCGCAATGAGGGGCTTCCACGATCACGGCCTGCGCGACCGCCAAGGGCACCCCGTCGACGAACCGAGGCACCATGCATCAAGAGGGCACGATCAGACACCCAGGCGCACTACTCGATTCCACGAACGCGCCCTCGGGGTATAACCCCTTCCGCGTGCGACTAGCCCCTAAGCGAGCTGTGCCAACTTGATATTTGAATAGACGTAGATGTTCGGAATAGTTCGAGAGGTGGTGCGAACTGGGCGCCGAGAAAGGAACGCAAGGTGGGACTCGCAGTCACTTACATTCACAGGACCGGGGTGTGCTCGCGAAACAGAACCCTGTACTGGTACGACGTGCGGGGCGGAAGTGTCATCCAGTGCCGGACCTCGGCCCCCAAGTGAGGCAACGTGCGGTGTCTCGAGAACGGCTCGTGCAAACGGCCATTCTGTTCTGGGCACTCTCGATGGTCGGCTACTACGCAAGCTTCGCCGTCTTTGCAGGCTTCAGCCACTTTCTGGGGAACGCACTCGTTGTTCCCTCGTCAATCTGTATGGCCCTCGGCTTTGGTCGATACAAGAAGGCACGCGCACTCCGGAATAAACCACCGCGAGTCGAATGACCTATCTCTACTGCCAAGCAGTCTGAAGAACCGCAGGCAGAGGTCTCGGCACTTCCCAGACGAAGTGGGSGGGGG